>CP045665.1:3600000-4200000 GCA_013457415.1 Enterobacteriaceae bacterium Kacie_13 | reverse complement strand
AAAAAATCAGTTCTCCGCTGGTCGCACTGCCACCGATGCAGCGTATCGATGCCGGTCAGAAGAGCCAGATCCGCATCCTTCAGCTACCGGAAACTGCCGCGTTGCCCAAAGACCGTGAGTCTCTGTTTTATTTCAATGTGCGTGAAGTGCCACCAAAGAGCGATATGGCGAACGTCATGCAGGTGGCGATTCAAAGCCGGGTGAAGCTATTCTTTCGTCCTGTGGAATTACGCAAGCTGGTAAAGGGGAACTGGCAGGAGCAACTTCAGGTAAGCCGTCTGAGTGACGGGCTAAAACTGACCAATCCGACGCCGTTTTACATCACAGTGGGTTATCTGGGAAAAGACAATAAAGGCAATGTGCCCGGTTTCGATAGCGTAATGCTCGCACCTTTTGCCACACAATCGCTTACGGGTAGCCAATACATCAGCACGCTCTACAGCCTGGGTTACATGGACGACTACGGTGGCTTACAGATCAATCAGTACACATGTTCAGCCGTACAATGTCAGCGCATCAGCAAGGATGCCATTAAATAACGTCAGCGCGAACTCTCTATATTAACCGGTTTACCTGAAAGGTAGGGGATAGTTATGCCTGAAGTTTTTAAAGCAACGTGTTGGCGGATGATGATGTTCATCCTTCTTTTCCTCTTTTCCCGTGGCGCACTGGCGCTGGACTGCGTGGAGAAAGGCACTGGCATCGTGGATAAACCGGCTATTCCGGTGGGGCAGTTGGCGATCCCGGCAAATGTGCCCGTCGGTACCAAAGTCTGGGAATCGAACGATATCAACGTTACGGCTTACTGCGATAACGTCCTCGGTTCGATCGTAGACGTTGTTCATTTCTACTTCAACCCGAAGTCCCAGTCGATTGGCGAGGGATTGCTGCTGGGTGTCAGCTACAACGGGCAAGATCTCGAGCAGAACGAACAGCGTCTTAGCACGAACAGTACACCGATCCGAAAAGGGCAGAATGTGACGGTCAATGTGACCTTCCGTCTGTATATCAAGGTCAGCGGCAACGCTCCTTCCAGCGGACACTACCAGGGGGCGGATCAGTTCACCGTATTCCAGCTCGACGGCAGCAGAGGGATAAACAAATCACCGGGGGCGAAAAATCTCAAATACAACCTGTCGGGACTACAGGGCATTCGCTTTCTGGCCTGCGGCTCGGATTTAAAGGTGTATCCGGAATCGCAGATTGTCGATTTTGGCGCAATTCAAAGCACCACACTTTCACGTTCTTCGGGCATTTCCCTGCCTTTTGCTATCAAGGCGGTTAAACAGGGGTGTCTGGACAACTTCTCGTTGCAGGCCGAATTTTCGACGACCAGCCCGTTGCTGGATAACACCGCTATCGATCTGTCGAACGGCGCGAAGCTGATGCTTTACAACGATAAAGAACAAGCGATTACCTTCAATAAATATGAAAACTTTGCTGAGCTAAATAACGTCAATGAAGTCACCAAAAATTTCACTGCCAAACTCAGCGCAATACCGGGGAAAACACTTTCACTTGGACAGTTTGATGCGTCAGTAATCGTCAAGATTAATTATTACTGACCTCATTTCAGAACAGGGAGAACGACATGCTAAGAACGGCTAAATTACGCGCTCAGGCGCTGGAAGAACCGATTTACTCCGCACAGGCGCCGGAGCTTATCGCCGAAACGCAAATCCATGCCATGTTGCAGACTATCCGGGAGGATGCCGGACTGAGTAAAACCGAACTTGCCAGACGCCTCGGAGTGACGCCTCCGGCGATCACTCGCCTTGAGAAGCGCCCGGCTCAGGCCAGTTTTAATACGCTGGCCCGCTATGCGCAGGCCTGCGGTTTTGGTCTCTATCTGTATTACAAATAACCAGTACGCAAGGATGCGATTTCAGATCTCACTTTTGAACACGCACATCATAATCGGGGACTGATTACTCTCAATTAACATCGTGTTTTCATCGTATTTTTTGAGGACCAGCGTGTCCGTATGGCCGGTCAGAAAAAAACTGTTCATCAATAAAAGGGATGACATTCTCCAGTCCATATTATCTACGCTGTCGATATTTATTTGCGTGCTGGTGAGAGAGTAGGTATCGGTAGATTTTCCCTCATGTACATAATCAAAATAGATGTTTCGCAGTAGGGTTTTTCGTTCGATGACCTTGCCTGAGTTGTCATATAAATACCCTGTTCCGCTAAGAGAGAACAGGATTTTATTATTATCAAGGAAACTGAAATAAAACGAACTAGTCAGCCTGGCTCTCTCATTATCGTAAGTCGATTCCACAATCATATTTCCTCTGCATGATGTATTGACGGGGAAGGCAATCTTATTATTTTTTACTGATGCCCCGTATAAATTTGCTGCCAGTAAAGCCACTGCCATTAATAGTATCAATGAGGTGCTTTTCACGCCGGGTGATGGCCATGTTCTAAAACTTATCATGCGTTGTCCTGTCATTCGCATAATAACTGATGCAAATGTTAATTTTGTGAGAGTCATTGGTGCTGCATTGCGCCATAAAATCACGGACAGAACCCGTGTTAATTGGCGTGGTAAATTTCTCGCTTTGAAATAAGAATATATTCCCCGGTGTGCACGTCATTTTATTTTTCAGGATAAAATTCTGAGCCAGCTGTATAAACTCCTGTTTTCTGGATATCGACACCGGTGCAGTAGAATACAGGTCGCAGCCGCCGATTTTACTGACCTGCAGTCTGGCTTTAGGATCGGTCATCACGCCGTGCAGCGTATAAAGTCCCCAGGCAGCAAATGACAACATAAAAAATGTAGTGAAAATAAAAGGATACTTATAGTTAATTTTTTCGGTGGCAGTAGTAAATGTCTCGCTCTGCTCTACAAGTTCACGCAGATCTGCCGGCGTTGCCTGAGGTTCGGTGCGCGGGAGTTCAGACGGCGTGATTTCCGGGGACGCGTTAGTTTCTACCGCAAGCGGTGCAGTTTTCTCCCGAGCAACGTTCAGCTCGAACGGTGCCGTAACATCCGTTTCTTTCTTAATGATAAAACCGACTTTAGGCACAGTGATGATGAATTCGCCGGTATATCCCAGTGTAGAAACCACTTTACGCAATTTACTGATGCAATGATTGAGGTTATTATTACTGGCTGTCAACCCATAATCGTCCCATACTTTTTTAAAGAATGTTTCACGTTGCACAACGGTGCCATGCTGCTCAATAAGTAGTGATAATATTCTCCGCGCAGGATTAGATACCGTGATCTTACTTTCAGTGTCGCCTGGTAATGAAAGTGAGTTATCCTCCGGATTAAAGATTATTTGATTTTCAATCAGATAAATCATTTGCATCCCTATCTCCCTGTCTCGAACATCCTGAGTTTTCACTGCATCAGGTAAATACGTTCAATTGCGTTGGCAATAATTTTACCTTTATATACTAAAATATTAATAGTCAGTATAAATCGTTTATTTATAAAATTGAGTTTGTAAGAATAGTTTACACGTGACCTTACCAAAGTATTCACTTTTTGATGTATTTCTATCAATTTTTTGCGATGAAAAACGATATAAATTATGTACGGAATTTTAGTAGTAAGTGAATTATCAGGATTTGGGACAGGTACTGGCACATTAATTTCATCGAACTGATGTGGAGGTGTGGCTTCTGTTGTTGCAGTCATTGTCAACATCTCCCAACTTTGAACACGCTTTCAACACATACGCTTTTTCCGCCAGAAAAGATTTTCTTCCAGATAACCGCAGGCGTGCATCGAGGGCATTTTACATCCTATAAATTTGTGCAATGTGAAATGTGCAAACTGCAATGTATCAGTTCAAATGTAGGTTTAATATGGCTTTATAGGATAAGTCTGAGCGATTAATGCGGTCGTCGAGAGGGGAGCAAGAGGGGCAAAATTTCTGTAAATGCCAGAAAGCAAAAAACCAGCTGTTAGGCTGGTTTCTTTAAATAGGGCGTCCGGGCCGGACTAACGCCGCAGGCGTTTGAACAACGGCTTTGCCGTTGGCCCGCAGGGCGAGCCTGTTAAGGCGAGTCATCGAACGAAGTTCGATGGAGAGTCCCTATCTCAGAAAGCAAAAAACCCGCCATAGGCGGGTTCTTCTAAATATGGTGCCCGGACTCGGAATCGAACCAAGGACACAGGGATTTTCAATCCCTTGCTCTACCGACTGAGCTATCCGGGCAACGGGGCGCATTAAACCGTATTGGGCCTGAGCCGTCAACGGCTTTGTCACCTAAAACACATAAAACACGTTTGTTTGCTGGCTTTTCATTCAAAAACGATGAAATTAGCGGTCTGTCCCTTCAGAAAATCAGGAAAGCGCGCCGTGTTCGCGACAGCGTGCAACATTCAAAACGTCTTCAGCCAACCGGCGTGCAACTTCCACGTCGTTTAGCTGGCGCTTGACCAGCAGCTTGCTCAGGCAACCCTCAAGGATCAGCTCCATTTGCTGAGCCACCATTTCGGCGTCATCGGAACCCATTTCTTGCAGGAGTGCCAGCGTGTACTCATAAGACGCCAGTTTCTGCTGCTGTGCCAACTGATGGATTGGCATATCGCTGTCTGGAAAAAATGTGCAAGCCGCGATAAACAGGCATCCCGGATAGCGTTTCTGACGAACCTGCTCATCGAGCACTTTGTAGCGTGCCAGTAATTTCTGCGGTGCGCTCAGGGAGTCATCCAGCATCAGCTGCCGACGCCAGACATCGATTTGTTCCCCGTGATAACGCAGACTGTCGTAAAGCAGTGCTTCTGCATCCGGCCAGAAGCGGCGCAACTCATTTAGCGGAACATCAACTTGTTCGGCGACGTTTTCCAGTGACATGGTTGCAAGGCCACGTTGTTCCAGGATATTTAAGGTTTGATCAAGAACTTGTTCGCGTAGCACGTTTGCCTCCTCACAGTTCGCGTTATTCAAAAAATCGCGTTATTCAAAAACCAGTGTCGTTTAATGACGGGCTTTCTGCAAATGCGCGGTAAATGCTGCTGCATCCATAAATCCGGTCACCCGCGACTGGGGTAACTCTTTGCCGTCAGGGCCAAAGAAGATAATCGTCGGTAATCCCAGGACTTCGAGGCGCTTTAATAACGCCTTTTGCTCTGGCGAATTTTTGGTGACGTCTGCCTGAAGCAGCAAAGTATTGGCCAGTTCATTCTGCACCTCTGGCGTTGAGAAGGTGTATTTTTCGAACTCTTTACAGGCGACACACCAGTCGGCGTACAAATCGAGCATTACGCGTTTGTTCTGAGCGCCCGTCAGTGCTGCGTTCAATTCATCGATGTTGTGGATCTTCTGGAAGCTCAGCGCATGTTGTGGTGCAGCGTTATTTACAACCGGTGCAAATGCCCAGTCCTGCAATGGACGGCTT
Source organism: Enterobacteriaceae bacterium Kacie_13 (assembly GCA_013457415.1). Taxonomy (NCBI): domain Bacteria; kingdom Pseudomonadati; phylum Pseudomonadota; class Gammaproteobacteria; order Enterobacterales; family Enterobacteriaceae; species Enterobacteriaceae bacterium Kacie_13. Next base: position 4,194,633 of record CP045665.1, on the reverse strand, counting down.
ACCACCAGCACCGCTGCGAGGAAAATCAGCTGCAAAATCCTGACCACTCCGCGCTGACTTTTCAGGCTCAGCAGTAAAGCCCAGCCGAAGAACGCGATGCCCAGAAGACTCCACAAACGTAGCCCCCAGACATCGCCCGTCACGCGTTCCAGCAGGAACACCGGCAACGCCAGAATGACAAAGCCGAACCCTTCTTTGACGTTGCTCATCCATGGCCCGCTACGCGGCAGCAGTTTATTGCCGAACATCGTCACGATCATCAGCGGGATGCCCATACCCAACGCATACAGATACAGTGTACCGGCACCGGCCAGCAGATTACCACTCTGGGCGATGTACAGCAGAATGGCGCTCAGAGGTGCAGTGGTGCAGGGAGAGCAAATCAGCCCGGCCAGCGCGCCCATAATAAATACACCCGGAAGCGATCCACCTTTTTGTTCATTACTCCACAGCGCCAGACGGGTCTGAACCGAAGAGGGAAGCTGCAGGCTGAAGGCGCCAAACATCGAAAGAGCCAGCGCGATGAACATCACCGACAGAACGATCAACACCCAGGGACTTTGCAGCGCCGCCTGAAATTGCAAACCGGCGGCCGCCACGATTATGCCAAGAAGGGTGTAGGTCAGCGCCATGCCCTGCACATACACCAGCGACAGCAGGAAAATGCGCTTTATGCTGTGCGGTCGCTGACGGCCAAGAATGATGCCGGAAATCAGCGGGTACATCGGCAATACGCAGGGGGTAAACGCAATGCCGATACCAATCAGCAGCGCCCACAGCGGCGAGAAGGGGAGCTGTGTACTTTGTGGGACGGGCGTGGCGTCCACAGAGGCAATTTGCGCAGGAACAGGAGCTGCCGCTGGTGAGTCTGTCACAGTGCTGAGAGGCACTTCGCGGGTTTCCGGCGGATAACAGAAACCGGCTGCGGCGCAGCCCTGATAGGTCACGCGCACCGTGGCATTGCTGCCAGCCTGACGCAGTGGAACGGTGATACGCAGGGCATTTTCGTAGACTTCGCTGTCGCCGAAAAACTCATCGTGATGTTCGCGGCCCTTTGGCAGGAAGAACGCGGCAAGTTCGGCATTCTTAGGTTCCAGCTCGATTTTGCTACGATAAAGATAATAGCCGTCGCGGATTTGCCAGTTCAGTTTGAGGTCATGTCCCTGCTGCTGGAAATCAAAGCTGAACGCCTGATCGACAGGGACAAACTGCGGCGCAGCGAGTTGGCTAAAGAGCGATGCCTGAGCCTGCAGCGGTAACAGGCACAAGCCGAACAGCACGAAGAAAATACGGAGAATTCGGTGATCCATGCGGAGTTTACATCTCTTTGTCGCGGCGAAAGCAGACAGCCGCTAAGTGGTTCGACAGAAGATGCGGACGGCTTCATGCCGTAACGCGTTAAGGAATTGTGAGTATACCCTGCGTAATCGTTGCACAGAATGTCTTGCGGGACTTTTACAAAAGTCAGTAAGAGAGAAGGCTGATATTACGGGGACCGCAGCCCCCGTAAAAATGTCAGAGAATGAAACTGCCCAAACCGAAGGCAAACAGAACTGACAGGAAAACGCCGACGGTGCCGGGAATAAAGAACGGATGGTTGAACACGAAGCGCCCGATGCGGGTCGTACCGGTATCGTCCATCTGAACCGCTGCGACCAGCGTCGGGTAGGTTGGCAGTATGAACAGGCCGGAGACGGCAGCAAATGAACCCACAGCAGTCAGCGGAGAAACGCTCAGTGCCAGCGCCATCGGCAACAGGGCTTTTGTCGTCGCCGCCTGGGAATACAGCAGTGCCGAACTGAAGAAGAAAATTACCGCCAGCAACCAGGGGTGCGACTGAATAATGCTGCCCGCCGTTTCTTTAATCCAGCCGATATTGGCTTGCACGAAGGTATCGCCTAACCACGCCACGCCGAGGATACAAATACAGGCGCTCATACCCGCTTTGAACGTACCGGAAGTCAGAATCGAATCAGTATCAACGCGGCATAACAGGGTAATTAAAGTCGCCACGCTGAGCATGATAATGAGGATCGCGCTGGTGGTGGTCATCAGTGGCGTAGCCACCAGCCCGAGACTCGGACTGTTGATCACCGCATACCCGACCACCGATAACACACCGAGCAGGAATAAAAGCACGGAGAGTTTTGCGCGCGGTTTGATGTCGATAACGGTATCGCCACGCAGCGTCACCAGACCTTCCTCGTAACGTTTAAGATAGACGGGATCGTTAGAGAGTTTGGAGTCAAAGCACCAGGTCACCATCAAAGACATCACGATAACGGCCGCCAGGGTGGAAGGGATCATCACCATCAACAGGTGCAAATAGCTGACACCGTGATCTTCCATTACTGATGACATATAAACCACTGCTGCCGAAATCGGCGAGGCGGTAATAGCAATTTGCGCTGCGACCACGGCGGTGGACAATGGACGGCAGGGCTTAATGCCTTGCTCTTTGGCGACTTCAGAAATCACGGGTAATGCCGACAGTGAAATGTTGCCCGTTCCTGCGAGGATGGTCAGGAAGTAAGTCACGATGGGGGCGAGGATAGTGATGTGCTTCGGATTACGCCGCAGCAATTTTTCGGTTTGCTGGACCAGATAGTCCATCCCGCCTGCGACCTGCATGGTCGAGATGGCTGCGATCACAGCCATAATGATGGAGATGACGTCGAAAGGAATCGACCCCGGTTTCACGCCGATCATGGCGAGCACCAGTACGCCCAACCCGCCTGCGAAGCCAATCCCGATACCGCCTAAGCGCGCGCCGAGAAAGATCGCTAACAATACGATAATAAGTTCGATGATTAACATGTTTGTCTGCCCATTGCCCAGCACTCCTTAAGGAATTGATAATTATTTGTTATGTAATTGTTGTGTCGTACAAAGTAAAAAGGCCCGCTGTTCCGCAGAACAACGAGCCTTTAAAAGGTCAGTAATGGAGTCTGTTACTGTTCATTTTCATCCGTGTAGCGTTTTGCTTTATATGCCGGGTGTTTAAGATTCTCGATAGAGAAAATATCGTCGAGCTCTGCTTCTGTCAGCAGGCCACGCTCAAGCACCACTTCCCTGACGCTCTTGCCGGTTTCTGCACAAATCTTACCGACGATATCGCCATTGTGGTGGCCGATAAACGGGTTGAGATAAGTGACGATACCGATAGAGTTGAATACGTAAAATTCGCACACTTCTTTATTAGCGGTAATGCCGTTGATGCATTTTTCCAGCAGATTGTAACAAGCGTTCGTCAGGATATGAACTGACTCAAACATCGCCTGGCCGATAACCGGTTCCATCACGTTCAGTTGGAGCTGACCGGCTTCTGCCGCCATGGTGACGCACACGTCGTTACCGATAACTTTAAAGCACACCTGATTGACCACTTCCGGGATGACCGGATTGACCTTGGCGGGCATGATTGAAGAACCTGCCTGCAACTCTGGCAGATTGATTTCGTTCAGGCCAGCGCGAGGGCCGGAAGAGAGCAGGCGCAGGTCGTTACAGATTTTAGAAAGCTTCACCGCCAGACGTTTCAGAGAGCTGTGTACCATGACGTAAGCCCCACAGTCGGAGGTCGCTTCGATCAGGTCTTCAGCCGGAATGCAGGGCAGATTACTGACTTCCGCCAGTTTTTCCACCGCCAGTTGCTGATAACCTTCCGGCGTATTCAGACGGGTGCCGATCGCCGTCGCACCGAGGTTCACTTCCAGCAGCAGTTCGCCGGTGCGAATGAGGTTGCGGGTTTCTTCTTTTAGCAACACGTTGAAGGCATGGAATTCCTGACCAAGGGTCATAGGAACCGCATCCTGCAACTGCGTACGCCCCATCTTGATGATGTTCTCGAATTCTTTAGCTTTACGCTCGAAACCGTCGCCCAGTTGGGAGATGGCATCGACCAGTTTCAGCAGCGAGGCATACACGGCGATACGAAAACCCGTCGGGTAGGCGTCGTTGGTCGACTGGCATTTGTTGAGGTGATCGTTTGGATTGAGGAACTGATAATCGCCTTTCTGGTGTCCCATCAGTTCCAGACCGATGTTAGCCAGCACTTCATTCGTGTTCATATTTACCGAGGTTCCCGCCCCGCCCTGATAGACGTCGATAGGGAACTGGTCCATGCACTTACCTTTATCAAGCACTTCGTCACATGCCTGAATGATGATGTCAGCAATATGGCGTGGGATCGTGCGAAGCTCTTTGTTAGCAAGAGCCGCCGCTTTTTTCACCATCACCATGCCACGGACAAATTCAGGAACATCGCTGATCTTGGTGTTGCTGATATAGAAGTTTTCAATCGCCCGCAGGGTATGAATGCCGTAATAAGCGTCTGCTGGTACTTCGCGCGTGCCCAGCAGGTCTTCCTCGATACGAATGGTGTTTGACATGAGAACCTTCTCTTCGGTACTAAACGCGTTATGCGATGTTTAAAATTATGTTACTTACCGTGGTAAATTTAAAACGATCAACCATCGTTTGAACAACGAAGGCGATCATATGCTGCTTCCAACGAATTGCACGTATTAAGATCACTATCCTGCCCTATTGTTGTGCATGTAATTTGGTATCTGTGAGAATTCTCACAAATCATTTATCTGCTCAATTAAATCAGGTCTGGTGCTTGAAATCATTGGGATGTAGCACCATCTCATTGTAGTCAGCCCGTATGCCTTTGATGGCAAAGATCCCGAGCGGGCCCTCATTCATGGTGTCGGAATATCCTCAGACTGGATTTCCGGAACCTTATTACAAGGAGAATGCGGTGCGCTGGTTACCGTTATTACTGTTATTTTTGCTGGCCTACATTGAAATCACCTTATTTATCAAGGTGGCGGCAGTGGTCGGCGTAGCGACAACATTGTTGCTGGTCGTGTTCACTTCCTGCGTGGGTGTGTCTTTGGTGAAAAATCAGGGCATGAAGACCTTTATGCAGTTACAAGAAAAACTGGCGCTGGGCGAAAGTCCGGCGGCGGAAATGGTGAAAAGCGTATCACTGGTGATAGCCGGTTTTCTGCTGCTGGTGCCGGGCTTCTTTACTGATTTCCTCGGGTTGCTGCTTTTACTGCCGCCTGTCCAGAAACGCCTGACGCTCAAACTGATGCCTCACCTCAATATTGTCCGCTCCGGCGGCAACTGGGGTAACAGCGCGCCGACCGGCAATACCTTTGATGGCGAGTTTAAGCGCACCGATGAAACTCAGGAACGTCTGGTTTCTCTGAAAAAAGATGACGACACAGAGCACCGCGATCGCTAATCTCTGTGCCCTTGATTGTTAAAAAATTGTTGGGGAAACCATATTTCGCCGGTGTGAAGGGCAAAAATATGAAGGAAAAAGCGAAAATTTTTTCTGTGCTTCCCCTTGAAGGGCGATGTATCGCCCCCATTAAACAAACCACGAGGCCGGGCAGCGTACTGTCAGGCATTCAACCCTAAAAATAGATATGGATCCGCTCACAGGAGAGTTATCAATGAAAATTCGTCCATTGCATGACCGCGTTATCGTCAAGCGTAAAGAAGTAGAATCTAAATCCGCTGGCGGCATCGTTTTGACTGGCTCAGCTGCAGGTAAATCTACCCGTGGTGAAATCCTGGCTGTCGGCCATGGTCGCATTCTGGAAAACGGTGAAGTGAAAGCGCTGGACGTGAAAGTTGGCGACATCGTCATTTTCAACGACGGCTACGGCGTGAAAGCTGAGAAAATCGACAATGAAGAAGTGTTGATTATGTCCGAGAGCGACATCCTGGCAATCGTAGAAGCCTGATCCTCCTCCGACCCACTTTTTTCTGAACTGAACGAATTGAAGGGAAATTAACAATGGCAGCTAAAGAAGTTAAATTCGGTAACGACGCCCGTGTGAAAATGCTGCGTGGCGTAAACATCCTTGCTGATGCAGTAAAAGTGACCCTGGGCCCTAAAGGCCGCAACGTGGTTTTGGACAAATCTTTCGGCGCTCCAACCATCACTAAAGATGGTGTGTCCGTTGCACGTGAAATCGAACTGGAAGACAAGTTCGAAAACATGGGCGCGCAGATGGTGAAAGAAGTTGCGTCCAAAGCGAACGATGCTGCGGGTGACGGTACGACTACCGCAACCGTTCTGGCACAAGCGATCATCACCGAGGGCCTGAAAGCCGTTGCCGCTGGCATGAACCCAATGGATCTGAAACGCGGGATCGACAAAGCAGTCATCCATGCGGTTGAAGAACTGAAAAAACTGTCTGTCCCTTGCTCTGATTCTAAAGCGATTGCACAGGTAGGTACCATCTCTGCTAACTCCGATGAAACCGTCGGTAAACTGATCGCAGAAGCGATGGAAAAAGTTGGCAAAGAAGGCGTTATCACTGTTGAAGAAGGCACCGGTCTGCAAGACGAGCTGGACGTTGTAGAAGGTATGCAGTTCGACCGCGGTTACCTGTCCCCGTACTTCATCAACAAACCAGAAACCGGTTCAATCGAACTGGAAAGCCCGTTCATTCTGCTGGCTGACAAAAAGATTTCTAACATCCGCGAAATGCTGCCAGTACTGGAAGCCGTTGCGAAAGCGGGCAAACCACTGCTGATCATTGCTGAAGATGTTGAAGGCGAAGCCCTGGCGACTCTGGTCGTGAACACCATGCGTGGCATCGTGAAAGTCGCTGCGGTTAAAGCACCTGGCTTTGGCGACCGTCGTAAAGCGATGTTACAGGACATCGCAACCCTGACTGGCGGTACCGTTATCTCTGAAGAGATCGGTCTGGAGCTGGAAAAAGCCACCCTGGAAGACATGGGTCAGGCTAAACGCGTCGTTATCAATAAAGACACCACCATCATCATCGACGGTGTTGGCGAAGAAGCGACCATCCAGGGCCGTGTTTCTCAGATCCGTCAGCAGATCGAAGAAGCGACTTCTGATTATGATCGCGAAAAACTGCAAGAGCGTGTGGCTAAACTGGCAGGCGGCGTAGCTGTTCTGAAAGTTGGCGCAGCGACTGAAGTTGAAATGAAAGAGAAGAAAGCCCGCGTTGAAGATGCGCTGCACGCAACCCGTGCTGCCGTTGAAGAAGGCGTGGTTGCCGGTGGTGGTGTTGCGCTGATCCGCGTTGCTCATACTCTGGCTGGCCTGAAAGGCGACAACGAAGACCAGAACGTGGGTATCCGTGTTGCTCTGCGCGCGATGGAATCTCCACTGCGTCAGATCGTGGTTAACGCCGGTGAAGAAGCCTCCGTTATCGCGAACAAAGTAAAAGCGGGCGAAGGCAGCTTCGGCTACAACGCTTATACCGAAGAATACGGCGACATGATCGCAATGGGTATCCTGGATCCAACGAAGGTAACCCGTTCTGCTCTGCAATACGCATCTTCTGTTGCTGGCCTGATGATCACCACTGAGTGCATGATCACTGACCTGCCAAAAGATGATAAAGGCGACATGGGCGGCGCTGGCGGTATGGGTGGAATGGGCGGCATGGGCGGCATGATGTAATCATCATCCCCCTGCGTTCATCCGCAGGTACGTAAAGTCAGCAGGCATTTTTGTTTACTGATGAGCGTGCTGAAGAAACCCGGTCTGAAAAGGCCGGGTTTTTTTATTTGACCATTTTTTATCGCATTCAGTAAGATAAGTCTCAATGTCTTCCACCTTTAGCGTGTAGACTCATTTCTGCGTGGGTTTCGGATTTTTACCGATAGCGCGGAACCTTGGGTATACGTGGCAACGGATGCCTAAGAGAGCCAGGTGTTTTCTGATAGGCTTTATGTGATTACAAAAACAAATGGGGAAAGTGATGCGGATTAAAATGTTACTGGGCCTGTCAGCTATCGCGCTGCTTGCCGGGTGCAGTACCACTCATCAACTGGATGCAGCGGGCCAGCAGGTGAAATTCACCGACGACAAGCCAGCCGCTGAATGTCAGCTGCTTGGTCAGGTCACCGGTTCCCAAAGCAACTGGTTCTCCGGTACCGGCGGCGACGGCAGCTCTATGCGTGGTGCAGCCAACGACCTGCGTAACAAAGCGGCAGCGATGGGCGGCAACACTATTTATGGTGCCAACAGCCCGTCTCAGAACTTCCTGTCCAGCTTTGCACCGGTTGACAGCAAAATGGTCGGCCAGGTTTATAAGTGCCCATAACAGGGCCCCTCGCGGTATAACCGTGTAGAAATAATAAAGGGATGCCAATGGCATCCCTTTTTGCATCTGCAATCTGCACCTTTAGGACTGCTTCAGCCGCAAATCCAAAATCGTTTTACTTGGTTCACCGCCAATCTCACGGGTGAGTTTGGGCACCATATAGCCAGACACTTTGCTCATCAGTCCTTTCATAATGATACGCGCTTCATCGTCGCTCACCATGAAATGTGCTGCGCCCTGGACTTTATCCAGCACGTGAATGTAGTAGGGCAGAATTCCGGCGTCGAACAGCGCATTGCTGAGCTTCGCCAGTACTTCGGCGGAGTCATTCACATTGCGCAGTAATACACTTTGATTGAGCAACGTCACACCGCGTTTTTTCAGCTTTGCCATACTGTCGCGCAGAGCGTCATCAATCTCGTTGGCGTGATTGATGTGGGTCACCATAAGCATCTGTAAACGAGACTGTTCGAGGCGCTGGCATAGGGTGTCCGTGATGCGGGCAGGGATCACCACTGGTAAACGGGTATGGATGCGCAGACGCTTAATGTGAGCGATACCTTCCAGTTCACCGATGAGCCAGTCGAGTTCGTGATCTTTAGCCATCAGCGGATCGCCGCCGGAGAAAATAATTTCATCGAGTTCGGGACGTGTGCGGATATAATCCAGCGCCTGAACCCAGTTGGCCTTATTTCCCTGGTTGTCCTGATACGGAAAATGACGGCGGAAACAGTAGCGGCAGTTCACCGCACAGCCGCCTTTCACCAGTAGCAGGGCGCGATTATTATACTTATGCAACAGACCCGGAACGACGCTGCGTTGTTCATCAAGCGGGTCAGTGGTAAAACCCGGCGCTGCGATGAATTCTTCGCGGGCGGTTAATACCTGAAGCAATAAAGGATCCTGCGGATCGCCCGGCTGCATACGTGCCACAAAGGCGCGGGGCACGCGAAGCGGGAACAAACGACGGGCCTCATGGCCACTTTGCAATTCTGCATTGTCGTTAAGTGCCAGAAGAGTAAGCAGTTCATCGGGGTCAGTGATAACATCGCCGAGTTGATACAACCAATCTTCTCTAAATGGCGTTTTTAGGGTTACAATGTTTGCCATTTTTTGGCTAATACCAGTTTAAAATTAGAGGGCCATCATGGCGACTTATTCTAGCAACGATTTCCGTCCGGGTCTTAAAATCATGTTCGAAAGCGAGCCTTACGCGATCGAAGACAGTGTGTTCGTAAAACCGGGCAAAGGTCAGGCTTTTGCACGTGTGAAAATGCGTCGTCTGCTGACTGGCACGCGTGTAGAAAAAACCTTCAAATCTACTGACTCCTGCGAAGGTGCTGACGTTGTAGATACCAACATGACTTACCTGTACAACGACGGTGAGTTCTACCATTTCATGCACCCGGAGACTTTCGAGCAGCACGGCGTTGAAGCAAAAACCGTGTCCGAAGCGTCCAAATGGCTGCAAGACAATGCGGAATGTATCGTGACTCTGTGGGACGGTCGTCCTATCGCTGTACAGCCACCGAACTTCATCGAAGCAGAAGTAGTAGAAACCGATCCAGGCCTGAAAGGTGATACTGCGGGTACCGGCGGCAAGCCAGCGACCCTGAGCACTGGTGCTGTGGTTAAGGTTCCATTATTCGTACAGATCGGCGAAATCGTCCGTTGTGATACCCGCTCTGGCGAATACGTTTCCCGCGTTAAATAAGTTTTCTTCACTTATTCTGCCGGATGAAAGCTGCCTCAGGTGAAAGCCTGTTGCAGCTTTCCGGGGTTAACCTGTTGAATGGGAATGTGTTTACCATGTTGAAAAAGATCATGCTTATCGTGGTTTCAGTAATGGCGCTGGCTTCCTTATCCGGCTGCAACACGGTTCACGGTTTTGGTGAAGACATCCAGCATCTGGGTGGGGCGATTTCACGCGCGGGCTGACCCCATCAGCCTTGCTGTACCTGTTTTCCAGTTTCCAATATTCTTAAAAACCTTCCTGATTTTCTGCATTCCTGAAAAATTAACTACACTTAATGCGTTGTACTTTACATTCTCCTATAGGAAGGAAATTAATATGCTGAAGAAAAGTATCCTCGCCATCTTATCTGTTCTTGTTTTGTCTTCTGCGTTAACTGCCTGCAATACCACGCGCGGCGTCGGTGAAGACGTTTCTGCCGGTGGCCAGGCCATTCAGAAAAGCGCCCAATAATCTGGCGTGAACGTCATAAATGATAAGAAGTAACCTGAAGTCTGCCTGCACATTAATGCAGGCAGTGTTATTTCTGGAGGGGAGAATACTAAGGCTGTTTAACCCAGACGAGTTTGCTGGTATCGAAACCGTACAGCTGCGCGGTTTGTAGCAACTTCTGTTTCACATCATTGTCCAGCGTAGGCGTACGTGAAAGGATCCACAGATAGCTTTTATCCGGGCCACACACCAGCGCATAGCGATAGTCTTTATCCAGCTCGATGACATTATAGCCGCCATAGAACGGGCCGAAGAAGGATACTTTGAGCGCCGCTCGCGCCGTTGATCCGGTGAAGTAACCTTTCCCTTCGCTTTCCTGCCATTTATTTTTCTTCGGATTAAATCCACGGTTAATGACTTTTACGCCGCCGTCGCCCCGCAGGCTGTAATTCGCCGTCACGCGCTCAAGCCCGCTTTCAAAGCTGTGATCGAGTCTGGCGACTTCATACCAGGTGCCGAGATAACGGTTGAGTTCGAAATTATTGATGACTTTGACGTCTTTCGGCGGGGTAACGCTGCAAGCGACGGATAACAGTGCCGTGACGATGACACCGAGTTTTGACCAGATACGCATAGTTATTCCTTCCTTAGGTAATCACCTAAGTGTAGGTAACAATGGAGAAAAAAGAAAAGAGGGCGGGGGCAAATATCAGCGACCCAAAAGCAGGTCGCTGAAAGGTAAGATCGCAGGGGATCAGAGGCGGATCAATACGATAATCGTGACAATGCTTAAGATCGTCGCCAGACCGTAGAAGACCCATTTACCGGCTGGAACGTGGATTTTCAGGTCGTGCATGGCGTGATGGATCCGGTGCAAACCGCACCACAGTGGCAGGACGATCATCAGCAGCAGGAACAGACGGCCAATCCAGCTTTGCGCGAACGCCAGTACGCGCGGGTAGCTCAGTGCATCACCGGGAAAGAACCCCAGCGGCAGCAGGAAGCACACCAGCAAAATCATCACCGGTGCGAAAATCGCGCTCCACATACCACCGGCACCAAACAGCCCCCAGAACACCGGTTCATCGGAACGTTTAGGCAGAGTATTTTTCATTTCGCCTCCTTAAAGAAACAGTGCGATGGCAAGGATCACCAACGTCGCAACCACGGTCACGCCCCAAAAACCGGCAATGATCGGCTCAGGCCCCATCTTCCTGTCTTTCACAATGATGATGGAGGCTTTGGGCGCCAGCTCGAACCAGGTTTTGGTGTGCAACAAGGCGGCGAGCAGGGCAATCAGGTTGATCAGCATGACGACGGGGTTTTGCAGAAAATGAACAAAACCTCCCCAGCTTTCCGGCCCGTGACGCAGTGAGAACAGCCCGGCCAGCAGTAACAGACTGAACCAGACGGCGGGCACCGACGTCCCTTCGCGCAGCATATAGAAACGGTAGAAAGGTAGCCGTTGCCACCAGCTGGCCTTCATTTCACGCACGTAGGGTTTGCGTTTACTGGCTGTGCGCTGATTTTGAGTGGTCATATTTTCCTCCCTCATTGCGGTCTCAGCCTCGCTATCATGAAGTCTTTTGAGCTTTCGACTTTGCCCTGCTGGATAGCAGCTGCCGGGTCGACGTGCTTCGGACAGACCTCGGAGCAATAACCGACAAAGGTGCAACTCCAGACGCCGTTTTGACCGTTAAGCTGCGGCATACGTTGCGCTTTGCCGTGGTCACGGTTGTCGAGGTTGTAACGATGCGCCAGTGTAATGGCTGCCGGGCCGATGAATTCCGGATTGAGGCCAAACTGCGGACAGGCGGCGTAGCACAGGCCGCAGTTGATACAGCCGGAGAACTGATGGTATTTCTCCATCTGAGCTGGTGTCTGATTGCCCGGCCCCTGATCGACGGTACGTGAATTACCAATGATGTAGGGTTTAATGGCTTCCAGGCTTTCGATAAAGTGCGTCATATCGACCACCAGATCGCGTTCCACCGGGAAATTGCCCAACGCTTCGATCTGCATGCCTTGCGGATACTCACGCAGGAACGTTTTGCAGGCCAGCTTCGGTACGCGGTTGATCATCATGCCGCAGGAGCCGCAAATCGCCATACGACACGACCAGCGGTAAGAAAGGTCTGGCGCCAGATGATCCTTGATATAACCGAGGGCATCGAGAACGGAGGTTGTCTCATCGTAGGGGACGTCATACACCACCGGATGCGGCGCACTGTCCGTCTCCGGGTTATAGCGCATGATTTCAACCTTCAGGCTGTGCGTTTTAGCCACGGGATTGCTCCTTATCTTTTTTATCCTGATTTTCACCTGCACTACCGTAAACACGTTTAGCCGGCGGCAGTGTGGTGATTTTCACGTCGCCATATTCCAGACGCGGTGCGGAATCAGGCTGATAAAATGCCAGCGTATGCTTAAGGAAATTGACGTCATCGCGTTCGGTGCAGCCTTCGTCCAGACGCTGATGCGCACCGCGTGATTCACGGCGATTGAATGCGGAATGCGCCATACATTCGGCGACTTCCAGACCGTGACCCAGTTCGATGGTGTAGAGCAGATCGGTGTTGAACACGCTGGAGGTATCGTTGATTTTCACACGTTTAAAGCGCTCTTTCAGCTCGGCCAGCTTGTCGATAGTTTTTTGCATCAGCTCCGTGGTGCGATAAATCCCGCAGCCTTCTTCCATCGCCAGACCCATTTCGTCGCGGATAGCGGCCCAGCTTTCATCACCTTCCTGCTGCATTAGCGCCGACAGGCGGGTTTCAATGTCCTGCACCTGAGCGTCCAGCGCAGCGGTATTGCCGAAGTCTGTCGCCTGCGCTGCGCGCAATGCAGCCTGTTCACCGGCCATGCGGCCAAAGACCACCAGCTCTGCCAGCGAGTTGGAGCCCAGACGGTTAGCACCATGCAAACCGACCGAAGAACATTCACCGACGGCAAACAGCCCTTTAATGCGGGTTTCGCACTGCCCGTCTGTTTCGATACCGCCCATCGTGTAGTGCGCGGTAGGGCGCACCGGGATCGGATCGGTGATCGGATCCACGCCGACATAGGCTTTCGCCAGTTCGCAGATAAACGGCAGACGTTCGCGTAATTTTTTCTCGCCGAGATGGCGCAGATCCAGGTAGACCACGTCGCCGCGCGGGGTTTCGACAGTGCGTCCGGCGCGCCATTCGTGCCAGAACGCCTGCGAAACCTTGTCGCGCGGGCCGAGTTCCATGTATTTATTTTTCGGTTCGCCGAGCGGCGTTTCGGGCCCCATGCCGTAGTCTTGCAGATAACGGTAGCCGTCTTTGTTCACCAGAATGCCACCTTCACCACGGCAACCTTCGGTCATCAGGATGCCGGAACCGGGCAGGCCGGTCGGGTGATATTGCACAAACTCCATATCACGCAGTGGAACGCCGTGACGGAACGCCATGCCCATCCCGTCGCCGGTCACGATACCGCCGTTGGTGTTGTAGCGATAAACACGGCCTGCACCACCGGTCGCCATCACCACAGCGTTAGCGCGGATCTGTACGCGGGTGCCTTCCATCATGTTGATGGCGACCACGCCGCGTACCTGACCGTCATCGACCAGAATATCGAGGACGAAATGCTCGTCGAATCGTTTGATTTGTGGGTATTTCAGGGAGGTCTGGAACAGCGTGTGCAGCATGTGGAAGCCGGTTTTATCGGCGGCAAACCAGGTGCGTTCGATCTTCATCCCGCCAAAACGGCGGACGTTGACCGAGCCGTCTTCTTTGCGGCTCCACGGACAGCCCCAGATTTCCAGCTGAGCCATTTCAGTCGGGCACTGATGAACGAAATGATCCACCACGTCCTGTTCACACAGCCAGTCGCCTCCGGAAACGGTATCCTGAAAGTGAAAATCAAAGCTGTCGTGATCCTGTGTCACAGCGGCTGAACCGCCTTCGGCTGCCACAGTATGGCTGCGCATTGGGTACACTTTCGAAATCAATGCGATGTTCAGGTCTGGATTGGCTTCCGCTGCGGCTATTGCTGCGCGTAAACCCGCCCCACCTGCACCTATAATTGCTATATCGGCGTTAAAGGTTTGCACTGCATTCCTCCACTATCATCATGAAATCGGGTTTGATACACCCGCGAAACACCTTCGGAATCGAAGGCTTAGTGAACCCTGATGACATACAGGCGCTGTCTCAGAGGGTAATATTCTTATTGTTTGTAAGGGAATTATTATACCTAAGTGGTAGAAGTGGTAATTTGATGTGAACGCGCATTTCGGCTTTCTCTGTGTCAGAGTTCGCAAAATGAGATATTTGTTTGCCCGTGGGGATGCAGGTAGACTGCATGACTTTTCTGAATTCGGAGTAAATCACCATGAGCGAAACAGCCAGCTGGCAACCCAGCGCTTCTGTTGCCAATCTGCTAAAGCGCGCGGCCATTCTTACTGAAATCCGGCGTTTCTTTGGCGATCGCGGCGTGCTGGAAGTTGAAACGCCAGCCATGAGCCAGGCCACGGTGACCGATATTCATCTGGTGCCCTTCGAGACCCGTTTTGTCGGACCGGGTGCCGCCGATGGCATGACGCTCTATCTGATGACCAGCCCGGAATACCACATGAAACGCCTGCTGGCAGCGGGCAGCGGCCCTATCTATCAGATGGGACGCAGCTTCCGTAATGAAGAAGCCGGAATTCACCATAATCCCGAGTTCACCATGCTGGAGTGGTACCGTCCGCGTTATGACATGTACCGCCTGATGAATGAAGTGGATGATTTACTGCAACAGGTACTTGATTGCGCCAGCGCTGAAACGCTCTCTTATCAGCAGGCCTTCACTCGTCATCTGAATATCGATCCGCTCTCTGCCGATAAAGCCGAGCTGCGCGAAGCGGCGGCGAAACTGGATCTGTCCAATATTGCCGACACCGAAGAAGACCGCGACACGCTGCTGCAGCTGTTGTTCACCATGGGCGTTGAGCCGCACATCGGCCGCGATAAACCGGCGTTCGTGTATCACTTCCCGGCATCGCAGGCGTCTCTGGCGGAAATCAGCACCGAAGATCATCGCGTGGCTGAACGTTTCGAGGTGTATTACAAAGGCATTGAGCTGGCGAACGGTTTCCGCGAGCTGACAGACAGCCGTGAGCAGCGTCAACGTTTCGAGCAGGACAACCGCAAACGTGCGGCGCGCGGTCTGCCGCAGCATCCGATTGATAACAATCTGCTGGCGGCGCTGGAACATGGCATGCCGGAATGTTCAGGTGTGGCGCTGGGCGTTGACCGTCTGATCATGATTGCGCTGAACGCCACCAGCCTGAGCGATGTGCTGGCTTTCCCGGTTACGCGTGCCTGATATTCATCACTCCGTCCGTAAACCCCGGTCACCGATCGGGGTTTGTTTTTGAATGTCCCTTCTTTTTTCGCTTCCTGCCCTTCTATTGTGCAAAAACACTAAAACAGCGCATTCCATGAAACAAAAGTACCCAAATGGCGCAGCGCTGATTTTAAAGTTTCAATGGGCGTAGTTTTCAGCAATCCGCTTAAATCGGGCGTTTCGCTTTGTTTAAGGCAAATTATTTCGCCGCTGGCCTGCTTTATGCATAACAGGAATATCTCTCATTTTCCCGGATAACTGTTATGTCAGAAGCCAACGAAAAAGAACTGCTTTATGGACTGGAAGAGCGCATTGCGCCGGTACCGGCTTTTTTCACCGCTGTGCAGCACGTGCTGGCCAGCGTGATCGGGATCATCACGCCGCCGCTGATTATCGGTTCGGTGCTGGGGCTGAATGCCTATCTGCCGTATCTCATCAGCATGTCACTGCTGGCGTCTGGCATCGGGACATTTATTCAGGCGCGCCGGTTTATGTCGGTAGGTGCGGGAATGATTTGCCTGCAGGGCACCAGTTTTGCATTTCTGGGTGTGATCCTCTCCGGCGGGATGCTGGTGAAAAGCCGTGGCGGTTCGCCTGAAGACATCATGGCGATGATTTTTGGCGTGAACTTTGTCGCCGCGTTTATCCCGCTGCTGGTCAGTCGCTTTATCGGCCAGATGCGCCGGGTATTCACGCCGTTAGTGAGCGGAACGGTGATTGCGCTGATTGGCATCAGCCTGATTAAAGTCAGTATCACCGACTGGGCGGGGGGACACGGTGCGGCGAATTTTGGTGCGCCGGCCAATCTCGGACTGGGAGCGCTGACGCTGTTGGTGATCGTCGCCTGTAACCGGATTAATGTGCGTTGGGTTCGTCTGGCTTCGATCGTATTGGGGATTATTACCGGCTGCGTCGCCGCCGCTCTGAGCGGACATCTGCCGGTGAAACCGGTGCAGGGCGACTGGTTTGCGCTGCCGCAACTGTTCCGCTTCGGCTTCAAATTTGACTGGATTATCTTCGTACCTATCGCGCTGGTTTCTTTCATCAGCATTCTGGAGGCCGTGGGCGATCTCACCGCAAACTGCATGCTCTCACAGCAACCCATTGAAGGTGAGAGTTTTCGCAAACGGTTGAAGGGCGGAATTCTTGCAGACGGCATCAGCTGTATGGTCGCGGCGATGTTCTCCTCCTTCCCGAATACCACCTTCGCGCAAAACAACGGCGTGATCCAGATGACCGGCGTCGCCAGCCGCTTTGTCGGCATGTATATCGGTGGTGTGCTCATTGTGCTCGGACTGTTCCCGTTTATCGGCGGCGTATTACAGCAAATCCCCGCGCCGGTGCTGGGGGGAGCGACGCTGGTGATGTTCGGCAGCGTGGTGGCGGCAGGTATTCGTATCATGACGCAGTCGCCTGTCGGTCGCCGCGAAATGCTGATCATCGCCATCTCCTTCGGTATCGGGTTGGGCATCGAAGCAGTGCCAGAAGCGCTCAGCCAGTTCCCGCAAATCGTCGGGAATATCTTCGGCCATGCGGTCACCAGTGGCGGTGTGGTCGCCATTCTGCTGAATTTGCTGATGCCCGCAGAGCGCGTCAGCGTCGTGGCAGAGGAAGTTAAGGTTCACTGATTTTTCGCGCTTGCGCCCCTGGATCAGCAGACAGGGCATAACTGAGCTGACTCACTTTTTGAATATTATTTCTATCTAAAAAGGATGTCAGTTATGCCTATACAACGTATGTGGCTCCAGAATCCGCTGGCCGTTTTCACCGCAAATGAACTGGATGCCCGCGGTGGCATCGTCATCGAAGGCACGAAGATTGCCGAAGTACTGGCCGTCGGCCAAAGCCCTTCACAGCCAGTTGATCAGGTATTTGATGCTACCGACTGTGTACTGATGCCGGGCCTTATCAACACCCATCACCATTTCTATCAGACGCTGACCAGGGCCTGGGCGCCGGTGGTTAACGTGCCGTTGTTTCCATGGCTAAAAAAGTTGTATCCGGTCTGGGCGCGTTTGCAGCCGGAAGCACTCGGGCTTGCCAGCCGCGTGGCGATGGCCGAATTATTGCTGTCCGGTTGCACCACCACCACGGATCACCACTACCTGTTTCCGCAGGGAATGGAAGAGGCTATCGATGTGCAGGTCGACGTGGTGCGGGAGTTGGGCATGCGCGCTTTACTGACGCGCGGTTCGATGAGCCTTGGCGAAGAGCAGGGTGGTCTGCCACCGAAACAGACGGTGCAGTCCGGCGAAACCATTCTGCGCGACAGTCAGCGGCTGATTGATTGTTATCATCAGCGCGGCGAAGGCGCGTGGATACAAATTGCTCTGGCGCCCTGTTCGCCGTTCTCCGTCACCACCGAAATAATGCGTGAAAGCGCGATGATGGCCCAGCGGGAAGATGTCCGGCTGCATACCCATCTGGCCGAAACGCTGGACGAAGAGGCGTTCTGCCTGAAAATGTTCGGGCTGCGCACGGTGGATTATCTCGACAGCGTCGGCTGGCTGAGTGACCGCACGTGGCTGGCGCACGGCATCCACTTCAATGCCGATGAAATTCAGCGCCTGGGTTCTGCAGGCACCGGTATTTGTCATTGTCCGGTGTCGAATATGCGGCTGGCATCCGGCATGTGTCCTACGCGCGATCTGGAAGTTGCGGGCGTTCCCATCGGCTTAGGCGTGGACGGTTCCGCCTCCAACGATGCGTCGAATTTGATGTACGAAGCGCGGCAGGCGCTGTATTTGCAACGTCTGCGCTACGGTGCGGAGTATGTCACGCCGGAACGGGTTTTAGGCTGGGCAACTCGCGGTTCAGCGAAGCTGATTGGACGTGATGATATCGGGCAAATCGCGGTGGGGAAGCAGGCGGATCTGGCGTTATTCCGGCTGGACGAGCTGCGTTTTAGCGGCAGCCATGATCCGATCTCCGCGCTGCTGCTGTGCGGGGCTGAAAGGGCGGACAGAGTCATGGTCGGCGGTAAGTGGCGGGTGATTGACGGACAAATCGTGGATATGGATATCAAATCGCTGATTTCTCAGCACCGTAAAGCGGCGGCGGCGCTCATTGCCGATCTGTAACGTTCAGGGGCAGAAAATCTGCCCCTGAATATCTGTTATAAATCGCCCGGAGAACGCGAACTGTTACTGCTACGGCCACTGCCACTGCTGCTGGTAAAGGTCGCGTTATTGCCATTTTGTGCGCGATGCAAGGTTTCCATCCGCACCTGGAACGGCGGGAATGGCAGGGTGATGCCGTGTTCGCGGAATCCGGCCAGAATCAGCTGATGGATCTCGTGGCGAAGCGGCATGCGGTGTGCCATTTCAGCGGCGTGCATACGCAGTTCGAAAATCTGAATACCCTGCTGTAAATCCACCAGATAGGCTTCAGGTGCTGGTGTGTCCAGTACCAGTGAACAGCGGTGCGCGGCATTGAGCAGGATTTCAGTCACTTCTTCGCTGTTGGCTTCCGACGGTGCGGGCACTGTCAGTACTACACGGGTCACAGAGTCGGAAAGCGACCAGTTGATAAATTGCTCGGTGATAAAGGCCTTATTCGGCACGATGATCTCTTTGCGGTCCCAGTCGGCGATCGTGGTGGCACGGGTGTTGATCTTGGTGATGCTGCCGGTGAGATTGCGGATCGTTACGGTATCGCCGATACGGATCGGTTTTTCGAACAAAATGATCAGGCCGGAAATAAAATTAGCGAAGATCTCCTGCAAACCAAAGCCGAGCCCGACACCCAGCGCTGCCACTAACCATTGCAGCTTCGCCCATTCGATCCCAATCAGTGAGAAGCCCACCAGGCCGCCAATCAGCAACAGTACGTATTTGGTGATGGTCAGCACCGCATAACCGGTGCCCGGCGTCAGATCAAGATGTTGCAGCAGCGCCAGTTCAAGCAGAGCGGGTAAATTGCGCACCAGCTGCGTGGTGATGATCAGCACCAGAATAGCGATCAGCACCGATCCCAGCGTGATCGGCTGCATGCTTTCGACGCCCTGAACGGTGGATGATACTTGCCAGAGATGAATATTTTCCAGGAACGAAAACGCTGAATGGATCTCAGACCACAGGAAGATCACCGAGATCAGCGCGATCAGCGTCAGCAACGATCGTACCAGCCGCAGCGACTGCGCGGAAATTGCATCCAGATCGACCACCGGTTCTTCAATTTCCACCGTGCCTTCGTTGCTGGTATTGGCATGATGACCTTCGTCTTCGCCGCGTGCCCGTTGGTTAAGCATTTCCGCGCGGCGCTGTTTGGCGCGTTCAAAGGCGATGCGGCGTCGCTGGATAAGCATCCAGCGACGGATAATGTGATAAATCACCAACAGTACAAACCAGATGGCGACTGAGGTTTCCAGACGTGCCAGTAACGCCTGCGATGTGGCGAGGAAGCCCATCAGGGAAGCAAGCGCGGCGACAATCGGTGCGCCGAGCAGCATCCACCACAGTGCATTGTTGAGCATGTTCTCGCTGTTACCTTTCTTATCGAGGTACAGCGGAATGCCCGCGCGTTTCAGACTGTGCGTCACAAGCGCCACGACCAGACACAAAATCACAAAGCACAGGCGTCCAAGGGTGTTGGAGAATTCGCGATCATTGAGATTATCAAAGGTAATCAGCGCCATAATCAGCGGCACAATTACCCAGATGGAGAGCGCGTAATAGCGCAGTGCGCGGGACACGGCGCGCTGCGGCCAGCCGAAGTGGGTGACAAACAACCCTTGCGGATGCGCCAGTGCAGCGCTGACCATAAATGCCCACAGGATTGGCAGCGTAGCAGTCACACCGTCGCCAATCGCAACGGCAATCGGATACGGCCATGCGCTTTGCAGCCCGAAGCCTAGTGCCGCCCAAAGCACTGGCAGCGGCATCGCCACCAGAATCGACCAGAACACGGTGCGCATCGTCAGCGAGAAATGATCTTGCGTAACTTTGCCGACCTTACTGCTGGCGCGCGCTAAAAATGCATAGTAGTGCTTGCGGGAACTGATACTAATAATCACCAGGATCAGCGCGCCAAACAGCGGCAACAGCGTTTCTTTACTGGTGATCATCATCATTCCCGCGCCGCCCAGCTGGCTCAGGGAATCCAGCGACACCAGACGTTTCAGGTCATGCGCCAGCATCATCGGATAAGAAAGGCTGACAGGGCTGACGTCAGCGACCCAGAACAGATAACGGTGTGCGGCTTCGTGAACATCATTCAGCGCTTCCACCAGCTGGCTGTTGGCCACTTTCAGCTTGGTCAGTTCGAGAATTTGCGTGTCACAGCCGGAGAGCAGCGAATTAAGCAAATCACGCTGCGTGCGCAGCTGTGCGTCGAGAATTTTTTGCTGCGCGGCGGTCAGCGGTTTGCCATCGTCCTGACGGCCCTGCCGGTAAACTGCCTGCTTATCGAGTAAATCTTCATAATGCAGACGCTGAACGCGCAACTGACCCATATCGCGATCAAGCTGCTGCGGTTTCGGCATATCCGGCAGGCGTGAAACCTGCGCCCGCAGCGTTTCACCCAGCAGATTGGACGCACCGAGCCATTGCGCCTGTTCACGAATGGTATTGATCGCCTGCCGGACCTGCTGCGTTTGCGCGGCCGCCTGACGTTGCTGAGAGGAAATCAGATCCATCCGCTGCGCTTGCTGATTCAGCGCCAGTGAAAGTTCGCGGTTGGATTGCAATTGCTGGCTGATGGAGTGGGGCAGTTCGCCGCTCTGTTCCGCCAGCAACTCGGTTTTTTCCAGCGCCTGTTCCGCTTCTCGCTGACGCTGATTGTTGAGCGTATTGCGCAAGGCCTGTAGCTGTTGATCCAGATAATCCGCACGCTTTTTGTAGAGATCGGCGCGCATCCGCGACAATTCCTGCCGGTTATTCGACGAGAGCTGAGCCAGTTCAAGCTCATCGACTTTTGCTTTACGCGCCGCAGATTCCGCCTGCAAAGCGCTAAGCTGAGCCTGTGCCAGAATAGAGGACGAAGCAGCTGCCGTGGCTGCCTGAATGCGCTGATCGATATCGCCAAGCGCATTGCGTGCTTCAGATTGTTGCTGTGGGATCTGGCTAAGGGAGTCGCTGATATCGCGTGAGCGATCCTGCTCCTGACGCAGCTGGCGGGTTTCTTCCAACTGCTGACTGCTGATTTGCAAAATTTGCTGATCGAGCTCTGCACTCGATAAATCGGTGCTTACCGCAGGCGGCTTTTCGGGCTGATTTTGCAGTTCCTGACGCAGTGACTGCGTCAGTTTCGGGAAGTCATCGATGACCTTTTGATATTCCGCAGTGCGCCCGGCAGATACTTTGGCCTCGTTCAGCCAGTTGAGTGCACTTTGCAATGCCTCAACGACCTGCGCCTGATTGGCCATTTCTTTGTTGGCTTCCGCCTGTTTCAGTTCCTGTTTGAGCTGATCTTCGGTCGGCGCAGCGCCTGCCATGAGCGGCAGAGACAACAGTAGACTCATCAGCAAGGCGGGGATCAGGCGCACTCGTCACTTCCTTTTTTCAGTTCTTTATGACTGTCAGTTCAGACGAAATCAGACGTCTTTGGTTCTTGTGGTGCAGCAGCTGGCGCACGAAGGGCTTCGGCGAAAGGTTCGCCCATGCGGGTAACCGTACCGTTGTTGAGCTGTGGCATAAAGCGTACCTGACCGGCAGCAAACAGGTTAATCACCGTTGAACCAAGTTTAAAGCGACCCATCTCCTGGCCTTTTTCCAGCGCGATAGCGCCTTCTTCACCGGCGGCTGGGTATGTCCAGCGTTTAATGATGCCTTCACGCGGCGGCGTAACGCAGCCAGCCCACACGGTTTCGATGCTGCCGACAATCGTCGCACCAACCAGAATCTGCACCATAGGGCCGAATTCAGTATCAAATACGCTGATGACGCGCTCATTACGGGCGAACAGGTTCGGCACGTTGGCGGCGGTCAGCGGGTTCACCGAGAACAAATCGCCCGGCACATAAATCATTTCACGCAGTACGCCGTCACACGGCATATGCACGCGGTGGTAATCGCGCGGTGCCAGATAAATGGTGGCGAACTGGCCGTCTTTGAACTGCTCCGCAAGCTGATAATTCCCCGCCAGCAGCGCTTCAAGGCTGTAGAAGTGGCCTTTTGCCTGGAAAAGTTTGCCGTCGGTAATGGCCCCTAACTGGCTGACTGCGCCATCGGCGGGCAGGCAAAGCATGTCCAGACCGCTGACCACAGGACGCGCGCCGTCGCGCAGCGGGCGAACGAAGAATTCATTGAACGTGGCGTAAGACTTGATATCCGGGTTTTGTGCTTCTTTCATGTCGACGCTGTAAAAGCGTGCAAAGGCTTTGATCACCCAATGCGTCAGCGTGGCAGCACGTTTTTCCGCGCCCCAGCCTGCCAGACGGGTCAGGCCTTGTTTAGGAAGTAAGTATTGAAGTTTGATTTTGATACTGTCCAGCACGGGGAAAACCTCTTGGATGGTATGAATAACCGGCATGACCGGCCATTTTTGCAGGAGACCGCCACTCATGTGGACGGTCACACATCGTGTTATTGCGAGAAGCGTTTTTACTGGCGCTGATTGTAACGGTGAGAAATCAACGGTTCAACGTCCGTTAACCTCCCCCGTTTATCATTAACCTGTTAACTCAATAAGTTAACATCAAAGTGCGTCGAAGTTTTTACGCGTTTTTACGTCTTCCATACTTTCCAGAATACGATGGTAGTTGTCGAAACGCTCTTCGGCGATGTCGCCACGGTCTACGGCATCACGGATAGCACAACCCGGATCGCTGCCATGTTTGCAGTCGCGGAATTTGCAGTACCCGAGGAAAGGACGGAATTCGACAAAGCCCTGCGTAATTTGCTCTGGCGCGAGATGCCACAGACCAAATTCACGGACTCCTGGTGAGTCGATGACGTCGCCGCCGCGCTGGAAGTGGTAAAGACGCGCTGCGGTAGTCGTGTGCTGACCCAAACCGGAGTTGTCGGAGACTTCATTGACCACGATCTGTTTTTCTTCCGGCGGCAGCAGGGCGTTCAGCAGGCTGGATTTGCCCACGCCTGATTGTCCGGCGAAAATACTGATGCGATCCGTCAAGGCGGTTTCAAATGCCGGCATGCCTTCGCCAGTCTGGCTGGAGACTTCCAGCACGCGATAATTGATGCGGCGGTAGATAGCCATCATACCATCGACGAATTTACGGCCTTCGTCGTCGAGTAGGTCAATCTTGTTGAGCACAATTAGTGGCTCAACTTCAACGGTTTCGCAAGCCACCAGATAGCGGTCGATAATGTTCAGCGACAGCTCTGGCAAGATTGCGGAGACAATGACGATCTGGTCAATGTTGGCGGCGATAGGTTTTACGCCGTCATAGAAATCAGGGCGTGTCAGGACGGAGGTGCGCTCGTGTACCGCTTCAACGATACCTTTTACGCTGGCGTTCTCGCCGGCGCGCCATACAACGCGGTCACCGGTGACCAGAGAACGGATGGTACGGCGGATATTGCAACGGTGCTGGCTGCCGTCGGCTGCTTCAACGTCCGCATGCATTCCAAAACGGCTGATGACGATGCCGTCCTGCGGTTCGCCATGCAGAGAATCGTCCAGCTCTTTCCGCTTGTCGGTCTGTGTCAGACGACGCTGATGGTTAGTCTGAACGCGACGTTGTTGCCCTTTAGACAGTTTTGACTTAGTCACTGCGCCTCACTTGACTGGCTTTAATCGCTCGGTGCGACCAAAACGTCTATGATACCAGCTATATCTCTTTCTTTGTAATAGGACACATCATGGCTGCAAATGACTCGAATTTGATTTGGATTGACCTGGAAATGACCGGTCTTGATCCTGAACGTGACCGCATCATTGAAATCGCCACGCTGGTGACCGACGCGCACCTGAATATTCTCGCCGAAGGCCCGGTCATGGCCGTGCATCAGTCCGACGCACAGTTGGCACTGATGGATGACTGGAACGTGCGCACCCATACCGGCAGCGGTCTGGTTGAGCGCGTAAAAGCCAGCCCGTTTGACGACAATGCTGCGCAGCAAAAAACCATCGAGTTCCTGCGCGAGTGGGTGCCTGAAGGCAAATCGCCAATCTGTGGTAACAGCGTCGGGCAGGATCGCCGCTTCCTGTTTAAGTACATGCCGGAGCTGGAAACCTATTTCCACTATCGTTATCTGGATGTCAGCACGTTGAAAGAGCTGGCGCGTCGCTGGAAACCAGAAGTGCTCAGCGGCTTTAAGAAACAGAATACTCATCAGGCGCTGGACGATATCCGCGAATCCGTGGCTGAACTTGCCTATTACCGTGAGCATTTCATCCAGTTGTGATGAAACACTAAAATACCCGAAATCTTTTTAGAAACGCTGCGGGACACAAAAGCACCGTGTTTCGCCGCTTAAATCACCGCTTTGATGGTTTAATCGGCACTTGAACGAAAATATCATTTTTTTGCTTTCAGGGGGTTGCGGCTAAAAGGATTTCTCGTATAATGCGCACCCCGTACCGATGAAGAATTTCGTTGAGTGCGCAGAGCGGGAATAGCTCAGTTGGTAGAGCACGACCTTGCCAAGGTCGGGGTCGCGAGTTCGAGTCTCGTTTCCCGCTCCAATTTTTTAAAGGTTTTAGATTCAACGTTTTATCAGTATGATTTGATACGTAAAACAAAAGCAGTGCCATGCGACGCGGGAATAGCTCAGTTGGTAGAGCACGACCTTGCCAAGGTCGGGGTCGCGAGTTCGAGTCTCGTTTCCCGCTCCAAAAATTTCAAATGCTGTAAGTTTACAGCAGATGCACCAAGCATCTCTAAGCGGGAATAGCTCAGTTGGTAGAGCACGACCTTGCCAAGGTCGGGGTCGCGAGTTCGAGTCTCGTTTCCCGCTCCAATTTTCTTCTTCAATACAAAATCATTTCTTATCACTAAACTCATGCATAGTTTGTGCGTGATGAATCCGATCTATACACGATTTGTAGTAATGTTTTAAACAGACTTATCCACAGGTTTAGCTGTTTTTTTAAACTGTCTGTTTTTTGCGCTCTCCGTATTGCCAATTCATAATTAGTTGTTTTAAAACATAATATATTTATAGCGAAACGTTATGGGGATCACTTGCTTCTTTTTTTGCACTTGATTGGCAAAGCATTTTTATTTTTATGCACAGAAAATCAGGCATTGCGAATTAAGTGCTATAGGAATTGTTATGCATCTCGCGGCAACCCTTTTTCCACTGCGCGGATCAACCGTTTCTGCTGCGAAGTTTGTACTTCCACACGATATTCACTTCTTCTTTCTGTCTGTTGGCAGATTGCCCATTCGATATGTTCATCCAGCAACGCATTTTCGCCTTTCCGTGACAGCAACGCAGTCAGCACCTCTTCCGAGTAGGGCGCATTGCCCAATGCCACAGAAATATTCCGCAACCAGCGTAAATGACCGATGCGGCGGATAGGGGAGCCTTCGGTAATGCGCAGAAACTTCTCTTCCGTCCAGCCAAATAAAGCAATCAGCTCCGGGGCGTGCAGCGCGGCGCGTGGGCTGAAATCATCTTCGTCCGTCAGTTGAGAATAACGGTTCCATGGGCAAATCAGCTGGCAGTCATCGCAGCCATAAATTCGGTTACCCATCATCGGCCTGAATTCTTCCGGGATCGGCCCTTCCAGTTCAATAGTCAGATAGGAAATACAGCGGCGGGCATCGACAGTGTAAGGCGCGACAATCGCACCGGTCGGGCAGGTAGTGATGCAGGCGACGCACTTTCCGCACTTTTCTTCCTGCGGCTGATCGACCGGCAGAGGCAAATCAATCAGCAGTTCACCCAGAAAGAACCAGGAACCGGATTCGCGGTTGAGAATAAGTGAGTGTTTACCAACCCAGCCTAGTCCTGCCTTGGCCGCGAGAGGGCGTTCCATTACCGGTGCGGAATCGACAAACGGGCGGAACGTCACCGCATGGTCAGATTGTTGTTCGGTGCAGTAAGCCTGAATCATGTCGCCGAGCTTTTTTAGCCGCTGGCGAAGCACTTTGTGATAGTCGCGCCCCAGCGCGTAACGGCTAACGTAGCCGAGTTGCGGGTTATTCAGTGTCCTGGCAAAGGCGGCTTTGGCGGGCAAATAATTCATTCTGACGCTGATCACCCGCAGCGTACCGGGCAGCAACTCATGAGGACGCGCACGCAACATGCCGTGGCGCGCCATCCATTCCATCTCGCCATGATATTGTTTATCAAGCCAGTCCTGCAGTTTAGGTTCTTCTGCAGATAAGTCTGTATCGCAGATGCCAACCTGCTGGAAGCCTAGCGATTGGCCCCATTGCTTGATATGTTGAGCCAGTTGAACGAGATCGAGAGGGAGTGTCATGACGAACCAACGTGAAAAACGAAACGAGGCGAGTTTACCACATTCCGTATTTTCTGCTGAATGGCTGCGTAAGGTTGAAGGTCAGGCCGCGCAGGAAACGGGGGTTTCTCTGTTCACCCTGATGCAGCGAGCGGCTGCGGCGGCTTTTTCGCTGACGCAGCGCATTTATCCTGATGCCCGACACTGGCTGATTGTGTGCGGCCACGGTAATAATGGCGGGGATGGCTATGAAGTGGCGCGACTGGCCAAAAACGCCGGTCTTCACGTGACGCTGCTGGCTGTCGAAAACGACAAAGTTCTTCCTGATGAAGCGCAACAGGCGCGTCAAGGCTGGCTGGCGTGCGGTGGCACCGTCGAGACTTCCGCTGCTAAATGGCCGGAAGAAGCCGATGTGATTATCGACGGATTGCTGGGCACGGGTTTGTCTTCCGCCCCGCGAGCGCCCTACGACGCAATGATCGACGCCATTAACGTCGCCTCTGCGCAGGTCATTTCTCTGGATATTCCCTCCGGGCTGAACGCACAAACCGGGCAGGCTGCTGGCAGAGCAGTTCACGCTAATCACACGATCAGCTTTATTGGACTTAAACCGGGCCTGCTTACCGGGCAGGCGCGTGATTATGTCGGCGAATTACATTGCGATGCGCTGGGTCTGGAAAGCTGGCTCGAGAGCCATGCACCGTTATTGCAGCGTCTGGACGCCACGCAGACAGGCCAATGGCTGCATCCGCGCCGGCCTTGTTCCAACAAAGGCGAGCATGGCCGGTTAGTGGTTATCGGCGGCGATATGGGCTTTGCCGGGGCTATCCGTATGGCGTCGGAGGCCGCGTTGCGCGCGGGTGCCGGATTAGTGCGAGTACTCACTCACAAAGAACATGCAGGGCCGTTACTCACTGCCAGACCTGAGCTGATGGTGCAGGAACTGACGGACGAATCCCTTCAAGAGGCGCTGGAATGGGCGGATGTTGTTGTTATTGGTCCCGGTTTAGGTCAGAAAACCTGGGGCAAACAGGCACTGGAACGCGTGGCGAAATGCGATAAACCGGCTTTATGGGACGCGGATGCGCTGAACCTGCTGGCAATCACACCGGAGAAACGGCAAAATCGCGTACTGACGCCGCATCCCGGTGAAGCAGCCCGTTTACTCGGCTGTACAGTGAAGGATATTGAGAGTGACCGCTTACTTTCCGTCAGAAAACTTGTTGAGCAATACGGCGGCGTGGTGGTGCTCAAAGGCGCAGGCACGCTTGTCGCCAGCGAAAAAGGCGAACTGGCGGTGGCTGATGTCGGCAATGCCGGTATGGCATCAGGCGGCATGGGTGACGTGCTTTCTGGTATTATTGGCGGCTTGCTTGCTCAAAAACTGAATGTATATGATGCGGCCTGCGCGGGAACAGTGATTCACGGTGCTGCCGCAGACCACATCGCCCGGCAGCAGGGAACGCGCGGTATGCTGGCGACCGATCTTTTAGCGGTGATTGCTCCGTTAGTTAATCCAGACCTGAAGAAATAGATATCACTGAATGAATCAACTTACTCTCTCACTACCCGACGAAGCGGCAACGCTGCAACTAGGTGCTTCTCTGGCAAAAGCCTGCGAAGGCTCAACGGTTATCCATTTGTATGGCGATCTGGGAGCCGGTAAAACAACCTTTAGCCGGGGATTTCTTCAGGCATTAGGGCATCAGGGCAACGTGAAAAGCCCGACGTACACACTGGTAGAACCCTATCAGCTGGAAAGTATTGCGGTGTATCACTTTGATTTATATCGTCTGGCTGACCCTGAAGAGCTCGAGTTCATGGGGATCCGCGATTATTTCGCACAGGACGCCATTTGTCTGGTCGAGTGGCCACAAAAAGGCGAGGGCGTTTTGCCTGAACCGGACATCGAGCTGACGCTGGATTACCAGCCTCAGGGGCGTACGGCGACACTGGTCGCGGTTTCTGAATCTGGCATGAATTTGCTGCATCGTGTTCAACAGCAAGGATGATTACGCGATGAATTCACGTATTACTTCTCTTTTTTCTTCAGCGGCGATGCTCTTATCGACGCTGATGCTTTGTGCTGTGCTGGCACCCGCTTCCGCCTTTGCGGCTGGCATGAAAAATATCAATGTATCGAACGGGGCGTCGCAGTCGACTGTCACCATTACCTTCGACGGTTCCCCGGATTATTCTTTTTTCCCTCTGCATAACCCTGAGCGTGTGGTGATGGATATCCGTCAGGACGGCGTGATGAAAGGCCTGCCTCTGACCTTCAACGGACAGAATCTGGTGACTCGGGTGCGGGCGAGTACGCCGCCAAACGCGCAAAGCCAGCGTCTGGTGTTTGAATTAAATCAGAAGGTCAGGACTAACGCGACCAAGCAGAAAGACGGCAGCCAGTACACCGTGGTGCTGACCATGAATGCAGCGGCCGCACCGCGCAACGCAGCGCCGGTTTCAACTGTGACCAATACGCCATCGCCGAATGCCAACAGAACGCCGGCGGTGTCGACGAAATCTAATCCGTTTACCAATGACAAGACCACGGTTGCCTCGACGGCCGTTGCGCCAGACAACTCGCGTTCTTCCACCATTTCCACCAGCGACAGCAAAATCATTGTTGCCATTGATGCCGGACACGGCGGGCAGGATCCTGGCGCTATCGGCGCGGGCGGCCTCAAAGAGAAAAACGTCACTATCGCGATAGCCCGTAAATTGCAGGCGATCCTCAACGCGGATCCCATGTTTCAGCCGGTGCTGACCCGAGATGGCGATTACTTTATTTCGGTGATGGGCCGTTCCGATGTCGCACGTAAGAAAAACGCCAATGTTCTGGTGTCGATTCATGCGGATGCCGCACCAAGCCGCAGTGCACGCGGAGCCTCCGTGTGGGTGCTCTCGAACCGTCGTGCAAACAGTGAAATGGGTAACTGGCTGGAGCAGCATGAGAAACAGTCTGAATTACTCGGTGGTGCAGGCGACGTGCTGGCCAATACTGCCTCTGACCCTTATCTGAGTCAGGCAGTATTAGACTTACAATTCGGTCATTCACAACGCGTGGGTTATGACGTGGCGACCCGAGTATTGCGCGAACTGCGCAGCGTAGGCTCACTGCACAAAGCTAAACCCGAGCACGCCAGTCTGGGCGTATTACGCTCGCCAGATATCCCTTCCCTGCTGGTGGAAACCGGCTTTATTAGTAACGGAACCGAGGAGCGGCTGCTGGGCAGCAGCGCGTACCAGGATAAAATTGCGCGAGCCATTCACATTGGCCTGCGTAATTATTTCCAGTCGCATCCGATACAAAACGGCCCAAAGGTCGAAAACCGCCCGCTGCTGGCCTCATCAGCAGCGGCGGGAGACAGTAGCCCGGCAGGTAATACTGCCGTAAATCAACCAGGACCGATTGAAGTGACCGCCGGTGCCGCCGGTGCCACGCAGATCCACAAAGTGACGCGGGGCGAAACGCTGACGGGGATTGCCAGCAGTTACGGTACGACTAATGCCGCGCTGCGCGATCTCAATAAACTGAAAAAAGACGGCGTTTGGGTTGGCCAAAGATTGAAAGTCCCGGCAGGTACCCGCACATCAGTTGCTACAGGGGCGTCGGCTTCAACGGCGAAAGTCTCGAAAGCGACGAAGAAACCCTCGAAGCACAAGGTTCAGCGTGGCGATACGCTGTCGGCGATTGCCAGTAAATATGGCGTCAGCATGACGGATATTAAAACCGCGAATCACATGAAGTCTGGCGAGGTGCAGCTCGGCCAAACCCTGACTATTCCACAGTCGTAAAGGCGGTCTGACCGACCGTTTTCCACAGGAGCCGCTATGCCGATCAAGGTACTGCCCCCGCAACTGGCTAACCAGATTGCCGCGGGTGAAGTTGTCGAAAGGCCGGCCTCCGTGGTGAAAGAGCTGGTGGAAAACAGCCTCGATGCAGGCGCAACGCGCATTGATATTGATATCGATCGCGGCGGTGCCAAGCTCATCCGCATACGTGATAATGGCTGCGGAATAGGTAAAGGCGATTTAGCACTGGCGCTGGCGCGTCACGCCACCAGCAAAATCACCTGTCTGGACGATCTGGAAGCGATTCTGAGCCTCGGGTTTCGCGGCGAAGCGTTGGCGAGTATCAGTTCGGTATCGCGCCTGATGTTGACTTCGCGTACAGCAGATCAAAGTGAAGCCTGGCAGGCTTATGCCGAAGGGCGCGATATGGCCGTCACGGTGAAACCGGCTGCGCATCCGCAGGGTTCCACTGTCGAAGTGCTGGATCTGTTTTACAACACGCCTGCCCGTCGCAAATTCATGCGCACTGAGAAAACTGAATTTACCCACATTGATGAAGTTGTCCGCCGCATTGCACTGGCGCGTTTCGACGTCTCCGTTAATCTGAGTCACAACGGCAAGCTGATACGTCAGTACCGCGCGGTGAAAGATCCCTCCCAGTCCTCCCGCCGTCTGGCGAGTATTTGTAGCCCGACGTTTGTCGAGCACGCGCTTGAAGTGGAATGGACACACGGCGATTTGGGGATCCGTGGCTGGGTCGCCGATCCGGCCGGATCACGCAGCCTGACCGACATGCAATATTGTTATGTGAACAACCGAATGATGAAAGATCGCCTGATTAATCATGCGATCCGCCAGGCGTACCAGGATCAGCTCAAAGACGATCAGCAACCGGCATACGTGCTGTATCTGGATGTCGATCCGCATCAGGTGGACGTCAACGTGCATCCGGCGAAACACGAAGTGCGCTTCCATCAGTCGCGGCTGGTACACGATTTTATCTATCAGGCCGTAATGTCGGTGTTGCAGCAGGCGGGAAATCCGGTTCTGGTGGAACCGCAGGCAGAAGAAACGCCGCGCTGGCAACCGGAAAATCGTCCGGCAGCGGGCGGCAATCATTTTTCGCAACCCGCAGAAAAATCAACACATTCTCAGCGTGATAAACCGGCTGAGCGTGAAAACGTATTCCCGGCAACGTCAAGGGCCAGCCATCCGCGTGAATCCGCGACGCATAGCAATGAACCCGTTTACAATCGCTCTGAAGGTAAAGCCTATCAGCGTTTGTTGCAGCCTTCTTCCGAAACATTTTCTCTGCAGGAACCCGCGCCTGCCGTGGCACAGGCCGCTAAGCCTGTCGTATCACCAACCCGTACACTCGCTGAACCGGCGCTTGAGTCGCACAGTCAGAGTTTCGGACGCGTGCTGACAGTCTGCGCTGCAGAATATGCATTGCTCGAACGGGGCAAACAGCTAATGATGCTGTCGTTACCGGTCGCGGATCGCTGGCTTAAATGGGCTCAGCTGACGCCGCCAGAAGAAGGTCTGCGTCCGCAGCCGTTACTCATCCCGCTGAAGCTGACTATTACTAAAGATGAGATCGCTGTGCTGGCGAAAAATCAGCAGTTATTACAGCATTTTGGTTTAGAAATGCTCAGCGAGTCACAGCGTGTGACGGTACGCGCAGTACCTTTACCATTACGCCAACAAAATTTACAAAAGTTGATACCTGACCTGTTAGATTACCTTGCTGTTCAGCAGGAGGTGACTTCTGATGCGGTAGCCATGTGGTTTGCCCGCCATTGTGGCTGCGAGCACGAGGTCTGGACAATTTCCCAGGCTATACAATTACTCACGGATGTTGAGCGTCTATGCCCTCAGTTGGTGAAATCGCCTCCGTCCGGACTTCTGCAACCTCTTGATTTACAGCCCGCGCTGGCGGCTTTTAAGCATGATTGATTCTGAAAAACATTCTGTTCCCCCGGCTATCTTTATTATGGGACCGACCGCATCCGGTAAAACTGCGCTGGCGATATCGCTGATGAAGCATCTCCCCGTTGAACTGATCAGTGTGGACTCTGCACTCATCTATCGCGGGATGGATATCGGTACCGCCAAGCCCACCGCGCAGGAGCTTGCGCAAGCCCCGCATCGTCTGATTGATATCCTTGATCCGACCCAGGCTTACTCGGCGGCGGATTTCCGTGCTGACGCATTACGTGAAATGGCAGAAATTACCTCACGCAATAAGATCCCGTTATTGGTGGGTGGGACTATGCTTTATTTCAAGGCGTTGCTTGAAGGATTGTCACCTTTGCCTCAGGCTGATGCCACAGTGCGTGAGCGTATAGAAAAACAGGCGGCAGAGCAGGGCTGGAACGCGTTACATGATCAATTGCGCGAGATTGATCCGGTCGCCGCGATGCGAATTCATCCGAATGATCCGCAGAGACTGTCCAGAGCACTGGAAGTTTTTTATATTTCAGGTAAAACTTTAACGGAACTGACTAAAATTTCGGGTGAAACGTTGCCTTACCGCGTACACCAGTTTGCGATAGCACCTACCCGCCGTGAAGTAATACATCAGCGGATTGAGGAACGTTTTAGTCAGATGTTGTCCAATGGTTTTGAAGACGAAGTCAGAACGCTGTTAGCTCGGGGCGATTTGCATACGGATTTGCCTTCCATTCGCTGTGTCGGCTACCGCCAGATGTGGTCATATTTAACTGGTGAATTCGATTACGATGAAATGGTTTATCGTGGTGTTTGCGCGACACGACAGCTGGCCAAACGCCAGATGACCTGGTTGCGGGGATGGGAGGAGGTTGAATGGCTGGATTCACAGAAGCCGGACGACGCCTTAAGCCGTGTAATTCAGGTTGTTAGTGCATAGGTTGGGTGATTGTGTACAATTGATAAGTACTCAACGCGCGAACTTTTTATGTGATTTATTTTCGAGCCGATAGGCTCAAAGTTACAAACAACAAACTAATAAGGAAAAGATAGAATGGCTAAGGGGCAATCTTTGCAAGATCCGTTCCTGAACGCATTGCGTCGCGAACGTGTTCCGGTTTCTATTTACTTGGTGAATGGTATTAAGCTGCAAGGCCAAATTGAGTCTTTTGACCAGTTTGTCATTCTGTTAAAAAATACGGTTAGCCAGATGGTGTATAAACACGCTATCTCCACCGTAGTGCCGTCCCGCCCGGTGTCACATCATAGCAATAATCCAGGTACGGGCAGCACCAACAACTATCATCAAGGCAGTACTCCGTCTGCGCAGCAACAGCCGCAGCAGGAAAACGATGACGCTGAATAAAGCGCAACGTTGGTCAACCACGAAGGGGTTCATAAGTATTTCCACTCTGCTTATGTACCCCCGGCTGTCGAATTTTATCCAAATGAGAGGTCGCAAGCTTGTTTGACCGTTATGAAGGCGGCGAACAGGCCGTTCTGGTTCATATTTATTTCTCGAGAGACAAAGACACGGAAGACCTGAGCGAATTCGAATCGCTGGTTTCTTCTGCCGGTGTAGAGGCGCTGCAAGTCGTCACCGGGAGCCGCAAGGCACCGCACCCTAAATACTTTGTCGGCGAAGGGAAAGCCCAGGAAATTGCAGACGCAGTCAAAGCAACGGGCGCTTCTGTCATCCTATTTGATCACTCGCTTTCTCCTGCTCAGGAACGAAACCTGGAAGCATTATGCGAATGTCGCGTTGTCGATCGCACCGGATTAATTTTAGATATCTTTGCCCAGCGGGCACGAACACACGAAGGTAAGCTACAAGTAGAATTGGCGCAGTTACGCCACATCGCTACCCGACTGGTTCGCGGCTGGACACACCTTGAGCGTCAGGGTGGCGGCATCGGTGCACGTGGGCCGGGTGAAACCCAGCTCGAAACTGACCGTCGCTTACTGCGCGACAGAATTACCCTGATCCTCAGCCGTCTTGAAAAAGTGGCTAAGCAGCGTGAAACAGGTCGTCGTTCGCGCGTCCGTGCGGATATTCCAACGGTGTCTTTGGTCGGTTATACCAACGCCGGAAAATCCACACTCTTTAACCGTATCACTCAGGCCGATGTTTACGTGGCCAATCAGTTGTTTGCTACGCTGGATCCTACGCTGCGACGCATTATGGTTGCGGATGTCGGGGAGACGGTTTTGGCGGACACCGTAGGGTTTATTCGTCACCTGCCCCATGATTTAGTTGCCGCTTTTAAAGCAACATTGCAGGAAACCCAACAGGCATCTCTGTTATTACATGTTATTGATGCAGCGGACATCCGGGTTGAAGAAAATATCGACGCGGTAAATACGGTGCTGGCAGAGATCGAAGCAGATGAAATACCTGCGCTGTTAGTGATGAACAAAATAGATATGCTGGATGATTTTGTTCCGCGTATCGATCGCAACGAGGAGAATTTACCGATCAGGGTCTGGCTTTCAGCCGTGACTGGTGAAGGTATTCCGTTGCTCTTTCAGGCATTAACGGAGCGACTCTCTGGCGAAATCGCGCAGCATGAATTGTGTTTGCCGCCGGAAGCAGGCCGCCTTCGTAGCCGTTTTTACCAGCTTCAGGCGATAGAAAAAGAATGGATTGAAGAGGATGGTAGTATTGGTCTGATGGTGCGAATGCCCATCATTGACTGGCACCGCCTCTGCAAACAAGAGCAGGAACTGGCCAGCTATGTCCGCAACCAGAGTCTGTCTGATTTGTCCTGAAGAACACCAATCATAGAATAATGGAGCTATAACATGGCGTGGAATCAGCCCGGTAATAACGGACAGGACCGCGACCCCTGGGGCAGCAGCAATAATAATAGCGGCAACTCTGGTGGAAATTCTGGTGGAAATAATGACAACAAAGGCGGCCGCAATCAGGGGCCACCTGACCTGGATGATATCTTCCGTAAACTCAGCAAAAAGCTGGGCGGTTTCGGTGGAAAAGGTTCAGGCAACAATAACAATAACGGTGCGCCATCAGGTTCCGGTCACGGAATGAGTGGCAGCCGGATGGCTGGCATCGCGGTCGCCGCAGTGGTGGTTATCTGGGCTGCGACGGGTTTCTATACCATTAAAGAAGCCGAACGTGGCGTGGTCACCCGTTTTGGTAAGTTCAGCCATCTGGTTGAGCCGGGCCTGAACTGGAAACCGACCTTCATCGATCAGGTGCGCGCAGTGAACGTAGAATCGGTACGTGAACTGGCCGCATCCGGTGTGATGTTGACCTCTGATGAGAACGTGGTGCGCGTTGAGATGAACGTACAGTACCGCGTGACCGATCCGGAGGCCTATTTGTTCAGCGTCGCCAACCCTGACGACAGCCTGAGTCAGGCGACTGACAGCGCATTACGTGGTGTTATCGGCAAATACACGATGGATAAAATCCTGACTGAAGGCCGTACTACCGTGCGTAGCGATACCCAACGTGTACTGGAAGAAACGATTCGTCCATACAAAATGGGTATCACTATTCAGGACGTCAACTTCCAGACGGCGCGCCCGCCTGAAGAAGTAAAAGCCTCCTTCGATAACGCGATCGCTGCCCGTGAAAGGGAACAACAGTCGATTCGTGAAGCAGAAGCGTACGCAAACCAGATCCAGCCTCTGGCAAACGGTGAAGCACAACGCCTGCTTGAAGACGCCAAAGCTTACAAAGATCGTACCGTGCTGGAAGCGCAGGGTGAAGTTGCCCGCTTCTCCAAACTGTTGCCGGAATATAAAGCCGCACCGGAAATTACCCGCGAGCGTCTGTATATCGAGACAATGGAAAAAGTTCTCAGTCACACCCGTAAAGTTCTGGTGAGTGACAAAGGGAACAACCTGATGGTGTTACCTCTGGATCAAATGCTGCGTGGCAACAATGCTGCAGCCAGCGATACCAAGAGTGATGAAACAGGTTTGTTGCCTTCCGTTCCGGGTTTAACTGGCAATAATGGCAAAAGCAGTGCCGATAGCAGCAGTTCCCGTTCGTCTGGCAGTGTCATGGATCAGCGTCGTGTGAATGCACAACGTGACGATACACTTCGCGTAGGGAGAGAATAACAATGCGTAAGTCATTATTACTTATCGTCGTTGTGGTGCTGGTGGCGCTTTATGCCTCACTGTTTGTAGTTCAGGAAGGTCAGCGCGGTATCGTGCTGCGTTTCGGCAAAGTTCTGCGCGACAGCGATAACAAACCTCTGGTGTATGCGCCGGGCCTGCATTTTAAAGTTCCTTTCGTGGAATCGATTAAAATGCTCGACGCACGTATTCAGACCATGGACAACCAGGCTGACCGTTTCGTCACCAGCGAGAAGAAAGACTTAATCGTCGATTCTTACCTGAAATGGCGTATCAGCGATTTCAGCCGCTACTATCTGGCTACGGGCGGCGGTGACGTCTCTCAGGCAGAGATTCTGCTTAAACGTAAATTCAGTGACCGTCTGCGTTCTGAAATTGGTCGTCTGGATGTCAAAGACATCGTGACCGATTCACGTGGTCGTCTGACGCTGGATGTGCGTGATGCGCTGAATACCGGTAGCGTAGGTGATGAGCCAGAAGCCACCACCGAAGCGGATGATGCGATTGCCTCTGCAGCCAAACGTGTTGAGCAGGAAACTAAAGGCAAACAGCCTGCGGTGAACCCGAACAGTATGGCGGCGCTGGGTATCGAAGTGGTCGATGTGCGTCTGAAACAAATCAACTTGCCGGAAGAAGTGTCCAGCGCGATTTACGATCGTATGCGCGCTGAGCGTAATGCAGTTGCATTGCGTCACATCTCTCAGGGTAAAGAAGAAGCGACCAAGATTCAGGCTGCAGCGGATTACGAAAGAACCCGTACTGTGGCTGAAGCAGAACGTACTGCACGAATCACCCGCGGTGAAGGCGATGCCGAAGCGGCGAAACTGTTTGCTGATGCTTTCAGCCAGGATCCCGACTTCTACGCATTCATTCGTAGCCTGCGTGCTTACGAAGCCAGCTTCAAGAGCGGTAACGACGTCATGGTATTAAGCCCTGACAGCGATTTCTTCCGCTTCATGAAGTCACCTGAAAAAAATAAATAATTGCTTCTGTAATTTCCAAAAGGCCCTGAGGGGCCTTTTGTCTTTTCTAAAACCCTTCTGTTTTTTCTCAAGGGAAGCACAGAGACACTCTGAACATGAATTCGACAATTTTGCTGGCGCTGGCATTAGTTTTGGTTCTTGAAGGCCTGGGGCCGATGCTTTATCCAAAATCATGGAGAAAAATGATCCTGGCTTTAGCAAATCTTCCGGACGCGGTTTTACGCCGTTTTGGCGGGGCACTTGTGGTTGCAGGCTTCGTAATTTACTACATGTTGCGTACGCGTCTCGGTGGTTGAGTATTTGTTACATACCTCGTGTCACGTCTGCCCGAGACCGGTAGCACGCAATTGAAATTTTTCCCGCAAACGTATGCTAAAAGTACTGGAAAGCACAGAATGAGATGTTAGAATCCTTTTTTAAGCAACCTGGTGATTCTTGAGATGGGTAAGAACGTCGTCGTACTCGGCACTCAATGGGGTGATGAAGGGAAAGGCAAGGTCGTAGACCTGCTTACTGAACGGGCTAAATATGTTGTGCGCTATCAGGGCGGTCACAACGCCGGTCACACTCTGGTTATCAACGGTGAAAAAACCGTTCTTCATTTAATTCCTTCTGGCATTCTGCGTGAAAATGTCACCAGCATCATCGGTAACGGTGTTGTTCTGGCGCCTGACGCCTTAATGAAAGAGATGGGAGAACTTGAAGCTCGTGGCATCCCTGTACGCGAACGTCTGTTACTCTCTGAAGCCTGCCCGCTGATTCTTCCTTACCATGTCGCCTTAGACATGGCGCGTGAAAAAGCGCGTGGCGATAAAGCCATCGGCACTACCGGTCGCGGTATCGGCCCGGCTTATGAAGATAAAGTTGCCCGTCGCGGTCTGCGTGTTGGCGATCTCTTCAACAAAGAAACTTTCGCTATCAAGCTGAAAGAAATCATCGATTATCATAACTTCCAGCTGGTCAACTACTACAAAGTAGAAGCCGTTGATTTCCAGAAAACGTTAGATGATGTCATGGCTATCGCCGACATCCTGACTGCAATGGTTGTTGATGTGTCTGAGCTGCTGGATGGCGCGCGTAAGCGTGGCGATCTGATCATGTTTGAAGGCGCGCAGGGCACGCTTCTGGACATCGACCATGGTACTTATCCGTACGTGACCTCTTCCAACACCACCGCAGGCGGCGTCGCTACCGGTTCTGGTATTGGTCCACGTTACGTCGATTATGTGCTGGGTATCGTAAAAGCCTATTCCACCCGCGTGGGTGCAGGTCCGTTCCCAACCGAACTGTTCGACGAAACTGGCGAGTTCCTGCGTAAGCAAGGTAACGAGTTTGGCGCGACTACCGGTCGTAGCCGTCGTTGCGGCTGGCTGGACATCGTGGCTGTACGTCGTTCCGTACAGATCAACTCCCTGTCTGGTTTTTGTCTGACCAAACTGGACGTGCTGGACGGTCTGAAAGAAGTGAAGCTGTGTATTGGTTATCGCATGCCTGATGGCCGCGAAATGACCACCACTCCGCTGGCGGCAGAAGGCTGGGAAGGTATCGAGCCAATCTACGAAATCATGCCGGGCTGGACCGAAACCACCTTTGGTGTGAAACAGGTCGATAAACTGCCGCAGGCAGCCCTGAACTACCTCAAGCGCATCGAAGAGCTGACCGAAGTACCGGTAGATATCATCTCGACAGGCCCTGACCGTAGTGAAACCATGATTCTGCGTGATCCGTTTGACGCATAACA
The DNA here is from genome assembly GCA_013457415.1 of Enterobacteriaceae bacterium Kacie_13. Taxonomy (NCBI): domain Bacteria; kingdom Pseudomonadati; phylum Pseudomonadota; class Gammaproteobacteria; order Enterobacterales; family Enterobacteriaceae; species Enterobacteriaceae bacterium Kacie_13. Next base: position 4,155,090 of record CP045665.1, on the reverse strand, counting down.
GCCTGAGCTGATTGTGTAAAAACGTCATAACCGGGCATATTTGCCCGGTTTATTTTTTTCTGCCTGTCTGCGCTTGTTTACTTCCCATAAAGCATCCACTATTTAAATGATTAGCCGCAAACTTGCCGGCTGGTTTATCATCATTGTGCTTTCTTAAAAAAATCAATTTTTCCCTTTGTCTTCATTGATGTGGAAAGAACGGGTAAAACTACCCAGAGGTATGTGTGCAGTTAACGAGTTTCACTGATTATGGTTTGAGAGCGTTGATTTATATGGCGTCGTTGCCTGACGATCAGATGACCAACATTTCGCAGGTCACCGAGGTTTACGGTGTGTCGCGTAACCACATGGTGAAAATCATAAATCAGTTGAGTCGTGCAGGTCTGGTGACCGCCGTTCGCGGAAAGAACGGGGGCATAAAGCTGGGTAAACCGGCACAGACAATCCGCATTGGCGATGTGGTTCGCGAACTAGAGCCGCTTTCACTGGTCAACTGTGACAGTGATTTTTGTCATATCACGCCCGCATGCCGGCTAAAACACGTCCTGCACACTGCTGTAGAACATTTTCTTGATGAGCTGAATCAGTACACTCTGGCTGATATGGTCAAAGATAACTCTCCGCTCTACAAATTATTGCTTGTTGAATGAAAGACCTTCAACAAACTGCTGATGGCAACGGAGGAACCGCTATGTCAAAAGATCCATTCCTGGAACGAGAAGCAGAAAAATACGAATCACCTATTCCTAGTCGTGAATTTATTCTCGAACACCTCGCGAAACGTGAAACACCTGCCAGCCGTGAAGAGATCGGTAACGAACTGAACCTGTCCGGCGAAGAATCGCTGGAAGCCCTGCGTCGCCGTCTGCGCGCGATGGAACGTGATGGTCAGCTGGTTTTCACACGCCGCCAGTGTTACGCGCTGCCGGAACGTCTGGATCTACTGAAAGGTACAGTCATCGGTCATCGTGATGGTTACGGTTTCCTGCGCCTCGAAGGCGTGAAGAAAGATGACGTTTACCTTTCTGCTGAACAAATGAAAATGTGTATCCACGGCGACGTGGTATTAGCACAGCCGGTCGGAACCGATCGTAAAGGCCGTCGTGAAGCGCGTATCGTGCGTGTTCTGGTGCCGAAGATGAGCCAGATCGTAGGCCGGTACTTTACTGACGCCGGTGCAGGTTTTGTGGTGCCCGACGACAGCCGTCTGAGCTTCGATATCCTGATCCCAGCCGATGCCATTAATGGTGCGCGCATGGGCTATATGGTAGTGGTCGAGCTGACTCAGCGTCCGACCCGCCGTACCAAAGCGGTCGGTAAAATTGTCGAAGTGCTGGGCGATAAAATGGGCACCAGCATGGCGGTGGATATTGCACTGCGCACCCATGAAATCCCGCACGTCTGGCCGCCACAGGTGCTGAAACAGGTCGAAGACCTGAGCGAACAGGTGCCGGAAGAAGCGAAAAAAGGCCGCGTCGATTTACGCAGTTTGCCGCTGGTCACCATTGATGGTGAAGACGCGCGTGACTTCGATGACGCCGTGTACTGTGAGAAAAAACGCGGTGGAGGATGGCGCCTTTGGGTGGCTATCGCCGACGTGAGCTATTACGTGCGTCATGGCACCGCGCTGGACGACGAAGCGCGCAGCCGCGCCACCTCTGTGTACTTCCCGTCGCAGGTTGTTCCGATGCTGCCGGAAGTGCTGTCCAACGGCCTGTGCTCCCTGAATCCGCAGGTTGACCGTCTGTGTATGGTCTGCGAGATGACTATTTCCGCACAGGGCAAGCTGACCAGTTCCAAATTCTACGAAGCGGTGATGAGTTCCCACGCACGACTGACCTACAACAAAGTCTGGCGCATCATTGATGGCGACGAAGAGCTGCGTGAGCAATATTCGCCGCTGGTTAAGCATCTGCAAGAACTGCACACCATGTACAAAATGCTTGATCAGGCACGTGCAGAGCGTGGCGGTATCGCCTTCGAAACGGAAGAAGCGAAGTTCATCTTCAACGCTGAACGCCGTATCGAACGTGTCGAACCGACCGTTCGTAATGACGCGCACAAACTGATCGAAGAGTGCATGATCCTCGCGAACATCGCGGCTGCGCGTTTTGTTGAAAAACATAACGAACCTGCGTTGTTCCGTGTGCATGACCGTCCAAGCGATGACCATATCTCGGCGCTGCGAAGCGTGCTGGGTGAGTTAGGTCTGGTGATGGGCGGTGGTCTGAAACCTGATCCGAAAGATTACGCTCAGATTATGGATGAACTGGCGGGGCGTCCTGACCGTGAAATGCTGCAAACCATGTTGTTGCGTTCGATGAAACAGGCGATTTACGACCCGGAAAACCGCGGTCACTTCGGTCTGGCGCTGCCGTCCTACGGGCACTTCACATCGCCGATTCGCCGCTATCCGGACCTGGCGCTGCACCGTGCGATCAAGTACCTGCTGGCGAAAGAGCACGGTACTCTGAAAGATCGCTGGACGCCGACCGGCGGCTGGCACAGTGATTATGAAGACATGTTGCAACTGGGCGAGCATTGTTCGATGGCCGAACGCCGTGCGGACGAAGCTACCCGCAACGTGGCTGACTGGCTGAAATGCGACTTTATGCAGGATCACGTCGGTGAAGTCTTTACCGGCACCATCGCCAGCGTAACCGGTTTCGGTTTCTTCGTGCGTCTCAACGATCTGTTTATCGATGGTCTGGTGCACGTGTCTTCGCTGGACAACGATTACTACCGTTATGACAACATCGGTCAGCGTCTGGTAGGCGAATCATCCGGTGCGGTTTACCGCCTGGGTGATACAGTGGAAATTCGCGTTGAAGCCGTTCACATGGATGAGCGTAAAATCGACTTCGCTCTGGTTTCCAGCACCCGCAAAGCGCGCGGTGAAGGTAAAACAGCGCGCGATCGCGAGAAGAAAGGCGGCGAGCGCACTATGCGCTCCACCGCACCTGCTAACGCAGGTCGACGCCGGACAGGCAAAAAAGGCGCTAACTTCGAGCCGGACAGCGCATTCCGCAAAGACGACGCGAAGCCTGCAAAGCCGAAGAAAGAAAAAGCGGTGAGCGCAGTGGGCAAAGACGGTAAGCCGAAGAAAGCCAAAAAGCCTTCTGATAAAACGGCGAAAATCGCTGCGGCGACCCGATCTAAACGCGCTAAGAAAAAGTCAGTAGAAAGCTGAGCCTGACGGGCGATTCTTCTATGATAGAATTGCCCGCAATCCTTCGTTATATTGCGGACAGCATGCTGTCCGCAAGTCTATTTTAAAGAGCATCATGAGCGAAATAATCTACGGTATTCATTCCGTTAAAGCCTTACTCGACAACGATCCGCAGCGCTTTCTGGAAGTCTTTATTCTCAAAGGCCGTGACGACAAACGTCTGAAGCCGTTGATCGACGAGCTGGAAGCCAGCGGTATTGTGATCCAGGTGGCTAATCGCCAGTGGCTGGATGAGAAATCCGAAGGTGCCGTGCATCAGGGGATCATTGCCCGCGTGCGCGAAGGCCGCCAGTATCAGGAAAACGATTTGCCTGCGCTGCTGGAAAGCCTTGAGTCCCCGTTCCTGCTGGTGCTGGATGGCGTGACTGACCCGCATAACCTAGGTGCATGTTTGCGTACTGCCGATGCGGCCGGTGTACATGCGGTGATTGTTCCGCGTGATCGCTCGGCCAAACTGAACGCAACGGCGAAAAAAGTCGCCAGCGGCGCGGCGGAAAACGTGCCGTTGATCAACGTGACCAATCTGGCCCGCACATTACGTGTGTTGCAGGAGCACAACGTCTGGATCGTCGGCACGGCGGGCGAGGCCGATCACAATCTTTATCAGAGCAAAATGACCGGACCGATGGCGCTGGTGATGGGCGCGGAAGGCGAAGGTATGCGCCGTCTGACCCGTGAACACTGCGACGAGCTGATCAGCATTCCGATGGCTGGCAGCGTGTCGTCACTGAACGTCTCCGTCGCGACCGGCGTTTGCCTGTTCGAAGCCGTACGCCAGCGTGGTCTGAAGAAGAGCTGATTTGAGTTTTCCTCACACTTGCTTAAAACGGGAGCCTCAGGGCTCCCGTTTGCATTCCAGTCTTTGTGATCTGTCCGCCTGTTAATTCCCCCATTTTTACCATACTGATGCCATGTCCTTTTAAAAGGGAGCAGGCGATGAACTGGGAAACACACCGGGTTTTCAATCAACCCAAACCTCTGAGTAACAGTAATTTATTTCTCTCCGATACCCCGCTGCGGGAAGCCATATCACGGCAGCAGGCCGGATGGGATGCTGACGTGCTGGCCTCCCTGGGGCAGCAGTTGGGCTCAGCCGAATCGATGGAACTTGGCCGGCTGGCCAATGCCAATCCGCCCGATCTTCTGCGTTATGACACTGCCGGAGAACGCCTCGACGACGTGCGTTTTCACCCGGCGTGGCATTTGCTGATGCAGGGGCTGATCGCCAACCGCGTACATAATCTACCGTGGCAGGAAGATGCCCGTATCGGTTCGGCAGTTGCGCGCGCCGCAAGGTTTATTCTTCACGCGCAGGTAGAAGCCGGGACGTTGTGTCCGGTGACCATGACCTTCGGCGCAATCCCGTTGCTGCAAAAATATCTGCCCGCAGAGTTCAGTGGCTGGCTGAAACCGCTGATGTCCGCCCGCTACGACTCGCATTTACAGTCCGGCGATCAGAAAAAAGGCGTGCTGATTGGCATGGGTATGACGGAGAAGCAGGGCGGTTCGGATGTGCTGAGCAACACCACGCGGGCGACCGCGCAGGAAGGGCGCGGCAGCGGCAAACCCTATCATCTGGTCGGGCATAAATGGTTTTTCTCGGTGCCGCAAAGTGATGCGCATCTGGTGCTGGCGCAGGCCGACGGCGGCCTTTCTTGCTTTTTCCTGCCGCGCGTATTGCCAGACGGCGAACGTAACGCTGTCCGCATCGAACGGCTCAAGGATAAGTTGGGCAACCGTTCTAACGCCAGCAGCGAAGTGGAGTTCCAGAACGCCATCGGCTGGCTGCTGGGTGAAGAGGGTGAGGGTATCCGCCATATTCTGAAGATGGGCGGTCATACGCGCTTTGACTGCGCGCTGGGCAGCCACGCGATGATGCGCCGGGCGCTCTCTGTGGCGCTGTATCACGCGTTTCAGCGTCAGGTCTTCGGCAAGCCGCTGATCGAACAACCGTTGATGCGTCAGACCCTGAGCCGTATGGCGCTGCTGCTGGAAGGGCAGACGATGCTACTGATGCGTTTGGCGGCGGCGTCCGGTGCGCAGGAGAGTCTCACGGAGCAACTGCTGTACCGGTTGCTGACGCCTGCTGCCAAGTTCGAAGTTTGCCGTCAGGGCATGCCGTTTGTGGCGGAGGCGATGGAAGTACTGGGCGGGATGGGTTATTGCGAAGACAGCGAGCTGCCGCGCTTGTACCGTGAAATGCCCGTCAACAGCATCTGGGAGGGCTCGGGCAACATTATGTGTCTCGATGTACTGCGTACACTCAGGAAGCTGCCAGCCAGCGGAGAGCTCCTGCAACAGGTACTGCATCAGGCGCGCGGCCAGAACCGGGTATTTGATCGCGCCGCCCGTCAGTTTCTGCAACGCCTGCGCGCGCCGGAAGAAGCGCAAGGCCGCTGGCTGACGGGACAATTGTTTAATCTGCTCGCAGCGACGCAAATGCTGGAATTCGCTTCGCCACCGATGGCGGACGCATGGTGCCGGATGGTGCTCGACCCGCGTGGTGAAACGCTGCTGCCGGAACGGTTGTGTCAGTTGCTCATCAACCGCGCCATCGGCGCAGAGTAGCGTTTAACGATACAGCGTGGCTTGTGAGTACCAGCGACCGGGCACAATGGTTTCGCTGTTAAACATGATCACATAATAACGTGCACCCGCCGCATCGGCTTTGCGCTGGATTTCTGCTTCGGCGTCCATCGGGCTGCCAATCACATCCGCAGTGACGCTGCCTATTTTGGTCAGCGTAGAAGTTTGAGCACGAGTGACTTCCTGTGCTTTAGCCGTCGGCGCGGGCGGTGGAACCGGGGTAGTTTGCATCAGATTACTGCAACCGCTCAGTGCCGCCAGTAACAGCAGCGCAGCGGGGATTCGGAGGGATTTCATCGTGATATCCGGTAAGAGGGCAATACACTGAGTGTAGCCTTTTCAGCGGTACGCTGGCGAGTCTGCGCGGCGTTTATTGCCGCGCGACTCACGTCTTAACGTTCGGAAATCTTAAACACGCTAACCAGCTGCGAAAGATGACACTTCTGCTCGCCGATGCGTTTTGACAGGATCTTCGCGCGCATATCGGCGTATATCTTTGGTGATATCAACAAAAATCGCTATAAATCAATAAAATAATAATGAAAATATGATTTTTTTAAGCTAAACCCACCGGTTTCAGTATGTTTATATAACAGGTTATAAATCATACGAAAAAGGTCTGGTCGCCCAATTTCCAGCCAGTAAAATGAATAAACATATTCAGGTGGTTTTCTTTTCCAGCATGTGCGAAAGAGGTATCAGATGGTTGAGATGTACGAAGAAAATATTGAAGGGATCCAGGTTATTCATGCGGTGCCTGCCGGACAATATCAGCAGCAGCTCCCGACGATTTTTTTCTATCACGGCTTTTTATCCTCAAAAGAGATCTACTCCTATTTTGGCTATACGCTGGCGAAGGCCGGTTTTCGCGTAATTCTGCCTGATGCGATCATGCACGGTGCTCGCGCCGAGAGCGACGAGGCAAAATGTGTGGCGCACTTCTGGCGCATTCTGCAAAACAACGTGGAAGAGTTGGCGGTCCTAAAGGACGTGTTTGTCGGACGTGGCCTGGCGGATGCAGAGCGTCTTGGCGTCGGTGGAGTATCGATGGGCGGCATGACAACTATGGCCGCGCTGGTGAGATTCCCCTGGATAAAAGTCGCGGCGAACCTGATGGGCTCGGGCTACTTCTCGCGGTTATCGCATCACCTTTTCCCGGCCTTCACTCTCGGTGAGGGAGCACAGCGCGAGGTTTTTGAACGCGAATTAGCGCCATTACTTAGCCTCGATATCACCGGGAAAGCGGCGTTGATCGCCGGTAAACCGTTGTTTGTCTGGCATGGCGAGCAGGATGATGTGGTGCCGTTTGGTGAAAGTTTACGGTTGCAACAGGAGCTTGCGGGCAGCGGCGCGGATAGCCATCTGACGTTCATTTCTGAGTCCGAAGCGAAGCATAAAGTGACGGTGCATGCGCTCTCAGAAGCCACTGCATTCTTTGCGCAAAAGCTGTAGAGAAATTAATCTGTCTTTCTCCTTGAGTTTCGCTTGGGCTGTACATATAATTCCCCGTCATTTTTTCGACCGCACACATAACACGTTCCTTGCTTCCATGGGCCGCGGTTGACCCTGACAGGAGGCTGAATAATCCGTAAGGAGCAATTCTATGCGTCATTACGAAATCGTATTTATGGTACACCCTGACCAAAGCGAACAGGTTCCGGGCATGATCGAGCGTTACAGTGCAGTAATCACTAACGCTGCTGGTCAGATTCACCGTCTGGAAGACTGGGGCCGCCGTCAACTGGCTTACCCGATCAACAAACTGCACAAAGCTCACTACGTTCTGCTGAACGTTGAAGCCCCGCAGGAAGCGATCGATGAGCTGGAAACAAACTTCCGCTTCAACGACGCCGTTATCCGTAGCATGGTTATGCGTACTAAACACGCGGTAACTGAAGCATCTCCAATGGTTAAAGCGAAAGACGAACGTCGTGATCGTCGTGAAGATTTCGCCGAAGCTAATGATGATGCTGAAGCTGGGGATTCTGAAGAGTAATTGCCGTGACGGCGAATCGTCTGGTGTTGTCCGGCACAGTGTGCAAGACCCCCATTCGTAAAGTCAGTCCTTCGGGCATTCCTCACTGTCAGTTCGTGCTAGAGCATCGCTCGCAGCAGCAGGAGGCCGGATTTAACCGACAAACATGGTGCAGAATGCCTGTGGTTGTCAGTGGACAAGCGTCACAAGCATTAACTCACAGTATAACGGTCGGCACGCAACTCACTGTTTCTGGTTTCATTAGTTGCCATCAAGGGCGCAATGGACTGAACAAAGTGGTGTTACATGCCGAGCAGATTGAATTGATAGATTCTGGAGACTAGCCTAATGGCACGTTATTTCCGTCGTCGCAAGTTCTGCCGTTTCACCGCGGAAGGCGTTGTAGAGATTGATTACAAAGATATCGCTACGCTGAAAAACTACGTTACCGAAAGCGGTAAAATTGTTCCGAGCCGTATTACCGGTACTCGTGCAAAATACCAGCGTCAGCTCGCTCGTTGTATCAAGCGCGCTCGCTACCTTTCTTTGTTGCCATATACTGATCGTCATCAGTAATAGGCCACTGTCCATAAACGACTTTGAGAGGTTAAGGTAATGCAAGTTATTCTGCTTGATAAAGTAGCAAACCTGGGCAGCCTGGGTGATCAAGTTAACGTTAAAGCGGGCTACGCTCGTAACTTCCTGGTACCACAGGGCAAAGCTGTTCCTGCTACCAAGAAAAACGTTGAGTTCTTCGAAGCACGTCGTGCAGAACTGGAAGCCAAACTGGCTGACGTTCTGAACGCTGCTGAAGCTCGTGCAACTAAAATCAACGAACTGGGTTCAGTCACCATCGCGTCTAAATCAGGCGACGAAGGCAAACTGTTCGGCTCTATCGGTACTCGCGATATTGCTGATGCAGTGACTGCAGCTGGCGTTGAAGTTGCAAAAAGCGAAGTTCGTTTGCCGAATGGCGTTCTGCGTACCACTGGTGAACACGAAGTTGAGTTCCAGGTACACAGCGACGTATTCGCTAAACTGAATGTCGTTGTGGTTCCAGAAGCGTAATAACGCTGAAGGTAACCCTGAAACGCCGGCCTTGTGCCGGCGTTTTGCATTTCTGCGAAAGGGAAAATGTTATATCGAAGAAACGCTCTGACAGGAGTATCAGTTTTCGCGCTGGAAGCTGCCATCAGACTGACGGACAAACGTTACCGTAACGTTCTGTTCGGTCGTGACCTGTAACGCCTTCACGACACCTTGCGCATCGCGCTGAATCTTCACTTCCTGTCCGGTTTTCAACGTACTCAGCGGTTTCTCCGCGCCCTCAACCCGCGCCATCGAAAACACATCGTTAACGGCCATGTTGTTATCGCGGAACAGCTGCGCCAGCGTCTGACCTGACTGCACTTGATAACTACGCCATGTGGCGCTGTTGTCGTTCGCCTGAGGTTGAACAGGTTCAGGCTGCGCCATCTGCGTGGTGCGGCCCTGATCGTTACGCAAATCAGCCTGCATCGGAATGCTGGCCGGCTGTTGCAGTTGCGAAGGGGCATAGGTGTTTTCCGGCGTATACGGCCACAGCAGGGCAATAAGGATCACCAGCACGCTGATGATAATACCGCGACGATGGGCATAAGGCAGTGGCGACATCCAGTGGAAGCCGTCGCTCAGGTGCCAGATTTTATTCAACAGCGTTTTGCTTTTGGAGGCAGCAGAAGGACGCGTTTCAGGTTGCCCGCTCATTTCTTCGCTTTCGCTTTCACTCTGCGCTGTCGTGTCTCGCATTGGCCTTTTCATAATGGCAATCCAGGATCTCAACATGGGTTGATAAATACGGATGGCTTTCCTTCTCCTGGGCGGGATTCTGCCCATGACGACCTCTCTTGTTAACTGTCGCATTTTCGACTGTCTGTTGCTGCCTAGTATAGCCGTTTAACTGCTTGATGCGGAAAGGGACAAAGCATAAATATCATTCAAACGATGGCTTGAATGGCGACAAATGCGAAAAATTTATCGAAAAGTGGAATGAACTGCGTCCGCCGTCATGTTGCCTCAGAGAGGATTTTACCCAAAAGCTCTGCGCTGCTATGCTGCGCCTTCGACATTTTTAAGAGCTAAGGAAAATTCATGACTACCCCTTCATTTGACAGCGTAGAAGCGCAGGCAAGTTACGGCATCGGCCTGCAGGTCGGTCAACAGTTGCAGGAATCAGGTTTGCAGGGCTTAGAGCCTGACGCACTGCTGGCAGGCTTACGTGACGCGCTGGAAGGGAACACGCCAGCCGTTCCTGTAGACGTGGTTCACCGTGCACTGCGCGAAGTCCATGAACGTGCTGATTCTGTCCGTCGTGAACGTCAGGAAGCACTGGCCGTTCAGGGACAGGAATTCCTCGCTCAGAACGCACAGCGTGAAGGCGTGAGCAGCACCGAATCCGGTCTGCAATTCTCTGTGATTACACAGGGCGAAGGCACTATCCCCGGCCGTCAGGATCGCGTACGCGTTCATTACACTGGTAAACTCATCGACGGTACCGTGTTCGACAGTTCCGTGCAGCGCGGCGAACCGGCAGAATTCCCGGTTAACGGTGTGATCGCAGGCTGGATCGAAGCCTTGACTCTGATGCCGGTTGGTTCCAAGTGGGAGCTGTATATCCCTTATAACCTGGCCTACGGCGAACGTGGTGCGGGCGCTTCCATCCCTCCATACAGCGCACTGATCTTCGAGGTTGAGCTGCTGGAAATTCTGTAATTTCCGACGGAACTCAGAAATGAAAAGGGCGCAGATGCGCCCTTTTTTACGTCCGGAGTTTATGGAAACGCTGGTTTACTCTCCGCGCAATGCCCGCGGGAACAGCAGGTTATTTTCAAGATGGATGTGCTCCATCAGGTCGGTGATGAATTCGTTGATCCCCGCATACAGCGCACGCCAGGTCACACAGGCACCTTCCGGCGGTGTCACGTTATCTGTCAGACGTTTGATCTCTTCGAGGATCTCACCCGCATCATCATGCTCACGTTCCATGACAGATATCGGACCGGCCGCCTGACGTCCCATTCCGCCACGGATCATCGGGAACAAAATCTGCTCCTCCTTCATCATATGGCTGGTCAGTTCGTCGAGGATCATCTGTAACTGGGCCGCCAGACCGTGCGGGCAGGGCGCTTTGTCGCCGTGAACGCGTTCGACTTTTTCTGCCATCAGTACCAGTTCAGGCAGATCCTGACGGTGCCTGTCGTGATAGCGTGGAATGATGAAATCGATGATTTGAGCCAGCGGCGCCGTTTTCCAGTCTGCCGAGGTATCCGGCTCCTGAGCGATTTCTGCCAGTTGCCGCTCGATAATATCGATATCCAGCTCCTTTTTGGTAACGGCTCGCAGCAATGTTTGTTTGCCACCGCAGCAGAAATCCAGATCGTATTGACGGAATAAACGGGTGGCGCGGGGAATGGCAACAGCCAGAGCGCCAAGAGGTTGGTCGCGATAGTCCATGATGAAGCCTCGTTAAATGAATAAATCTTATAACATGCATTATAAATACATGTTTAAGGCGGCGCTATAGCTCAAAGGAAGTACAGGAGAAAAAACGCCCCGGACGGGGCGTTGGAGAAGGGGCTTATTTCTGCAAATTGACCTGATAAATTTCAAAGCCGATGGCATCCGTTCCTTTAGCGGTTAACGGATACTGAGCGTGAGATTTAATGAAGGCCGCTGCTTTGTCACCCGGAGAGGTTTCGAATCGGATATCAAGCGGTTGCGAAGCCTTGATCGGCGCAAGCTTCCAGTTGTTGTCAGCGGTTGGCGTTACTGCGCCGTGCTTTTTAGTTTCGGCGCTGATATACGCCGCGACCACGGAACGGTTTTCATCCGGCGACGCAAAGGCGATGTGCTTGTCGCCGGTGCCAGCGAATTTCCCACCGTAAGCGCGGTAGTTATTGGTCGCGACCAGGAAGGTCGCTTTAAGGTCGATCGGCTTACCGTTGTAGGTCAGGTTTTTAATACGTTCGGCATCTTTGTTGATGAGCGTACATTCACCGTCGTACTTCGCTGGCTGGCTGACATCAATTTGGTAATTCACGCCGTCGATCACATCGAAGTTATAAGTACGGAAGCCATCCCAGTTGATCAGCGACTGCGGCCTGGTACTGTTTACATCTATCTGATTGAACTGACCGGCCGAGCATTCCAGCCAGTCTTTCACTTCCTGGCCGGTGACCTTCATTACCACCAGCGTGTTCGGATAAAGATATAAATCCGCCGCGTTACGGAACGTCAGATCACCTTTTTCCACTTCGACAAAACTGGCTGGATCGTTTTTACGTCCGCCGACCTTAAATGGCGCAGCGGCCGACAGCACCGGCAGACCCGCGAGATCCGGATCACCCTGAATGAAGTGCTCGGTATAGGCTTTTTGCGCGTTGTTAACGATCTGCACCGTCGGATCATCCTGCACCAGCGCAAGATAGCTGTACATGTTGTCGGTCGATTTACCGATCGGTTTGCTGACGAACTCGCGCGTGGCGTCATGGGACGGCGCGAGCACTTTCACCAGATCCTGGTCTTCTGGTGCCAGCGATTTCTTCTGCTCTTTGTCGTAAATCGGCCACGCCTCAGCTTTGGCAGTTTCGACTTTCCAGCTGCCGTTATCGTTGTTCAGCACCATATCGACAACACCCAGATGATCGCCCCACATGCCCGGCATCACGGCTGGAATGCCGTTCAGCGTACCCTGTTTGATATCGGCACCTTTGATGCTGGCAAACTCTTCGCTCGGGAAGACGGCGTGGGCATGGCCGAACATGATGGCGTCGATGCCTTTCACTTCGCTCAGGTAATAGACCGAGTTTTCCGCCATGGTTTTATACGGATCACCAGACAGGCCTGAGTGAGGAATGGCGACAATGATGTCTGCACCCTGTTTACGCATTTCCGGGATCCACTTTTTGGCCGTTTCGGTGATATCCGCAACGGTCACTTTGCCTTGCAGATTGGCCTTGTCCCAGACCATGATTTGCGGCGGTACGAAGCCGATATAGCCGATGCGCAGATTATGGGTTTTACCCTCGCGGTCTTTTAGGGCGTTATCGGTGATGAGAAACGGCGTGAACAATGGTTTACCGGTTTTATCGTCAATGACGTTGGCATTCACATAAGGGAATTTCGCCCCCGCCAGCGCTTTTTTCAGATAATCCAACCCGTAGTTGAATTCGTGGTTACCCAGGTTGCCGACTGCATAATCGAGCGTATTCATCGCCAGATACACCGGATGTACGTCGCCCTTTTTCAGCCCTTTCGCCGCCATGTAATCGCCCAGCGGACTGCCCTGAATGATGTCGCCATTGTCTACCAGCACAGAGTTAGTGACTTCGTTACGTGCCGCGTGGATCAAGCTGGCAGTACGCACGAGCCCAAATTTTTCGGTCGGTTTATCTTTGTAATAGTCGAAGTCCATCATGTTGCTGTGCAGATCCGTGGTTTCCATGATGCGCAGATCCACCTGTGATGCGTACGCCGGTAATGCGACCAGCGTTGCCAACAGGGATAACGTCAGATGACGCTTATTCATTGCCTTGCCTCCAGAAAAAGGGTTATGCCCGGAATAGAAAAACCGGATATGTATCTCAAAATTCGCTGAGAATGTAATCAGTTGTCATAAATAAATGTGAGATGTAACACCTTTATGACGTCCTGACGCGGCGTAAGTGACAGGTTGATAACATTCCGGGATGGCTATTCCGAGTAAAAAAAACTAGGCTTGAGCAATAAGAGTGAATGCATCGAGGGTGAAAATGTTAGAGCAAATTTGTCAGCTGGCGCGCGAGGCAGGCGATGCCATTATGGCGGTGTACGACGGCGAACAGCCGCTCGACGCCCGTCAGAAAAAAGATGATTCACCGGTGACTGCGGCAGATATCGCCGCGCATGACGTGATCAAAGCCGGTCTGCAAAAACTGGATCCGCAGACGCCGATGCTGTCGGAAGAAGATCCGCAAAGCTGGATCGAGCGTCAGGGCTGGACGCGTTACTGGCTGGTCGATCCGCTGGATGGCACCAAAGAGTTCCTCAAGCGTAACGGCGAATTCACCGTGAATATTGCGCTTATCGAAGACGGCGTGCCGGTGCTGGGTGTGGTGTATGTGCCGGTGACCAAAGTGATGTACAGTGCGGCGGAAGGCAAAGCCTGGAAAGAAGATCAGGGTGAACGTCGTCAAATTAACGTCAGCGAAGCGCATCCGCCGCTGGTGGTGGTGAGCCGTTCGCATTATGACAACGATCAGGAACTGAAAGATTATTTGGCGCAGCTTGGCGAGCATCAGACAATTTCAGTAGGATCTTCGCTGAAATTCTGTCTGGTGGCAGAAGGTTCCGCTCAGCTTTATCCGCGCTTCGGGCCGACCAATATCTGGGACACCGGTGCCGGGCATGCGGTGGCGATTGCTGCCGGTGCGAAAGTCAATGACTGGACGGGGCAGACCCTGCTGTATACGCCGCGTGAATCCTTCCTCAATCCAGGCTTTCGGGTTTCGTTGTTCTAAATCCAGCCTGGTAAATGCAAATCCCGGCGTTGAAGCCGGGATTTTTTATGTCACTATTCTTTGACCAGCTTATCCACAAGCGTAATCACCTGCTGTACTTCCTGCGCTGAAAGCTGCCCGTCTTTAGCGAATTTAATCACGCCGTTTTTATCCAGCACCGCCACTGCTGAGCTTTCCGGTTGCAGCTGCCACGCCTTTTTCACCACACCGTTACTGTCGACAATGATTTGCGACCATGGGAATTCCCGCTTGCCGCTTTCAATGCTTTTACGCACAAACAGGCTGGTGCCGATAATAGCATCGTCAATGTTGACGATGGTCGTCGTCTGATAACGATCATGCGGCAAATTCGCCGACTTGATGGCTTCAATCAATGGTTCGTTCAGTGCTTTGGCACTGCTTCTTCCCGCCATATGCTGCACGATACGCACTTTTCCCGGCAGTCTGGCACTGTTCCATTTGGTGTAGCTGAACGTGTCGTTGACGTCGTTCAGTTCGCCTTTATCATCGACGCCGACGGGGGCGACACGCTGGCCGAGGGTAAAGTTATGGGCCGATGCAAAAAGCGAAAATGTCATAAAACTGATCACACACAGACTTCTTAGAAGCATACATTCTCCGGGGCACAAAAGGGCAGACCCGCCAAGCATAGGATGGCTTAAGTGGTCTGTCCTGTTGAGTTGTTAAATTTGTGTTGCTGGTTACAAAATTGACACATAAAGCAGGGTTATACTGCCAACAAGTGTCAGGGCTTAAGACAATACTGAAAAGCAATGTAAAAGCAGTTAAATACACTGGCAATACCTGAGTGCCCTGCTATGTTATATGTCTCATCACTGCAATTGTTCCTTTTTCTGTTCCGGTATCTGTCGCCTTGCGACGTGGCCGGCGCATGCAGTGATTTAACGGAGAAAAGTAGAAAAATGAGAATCTTCCAGCGTTACAATCCGATGAAAGTCGCGAAGTACGTCAAGACACTGTTCCGTGGACGTTTGTATATCAAAGACGTCGGCGCTTTTGAGTTTGACCAAGGCAAAATTCTGTTGCCGAAGGTTCGTGATAAGCGCCACTTTAGCGTGATGTCTGAAGTTAACCGTCAGGTTATGCATTTGCAGACAGAAATGGGCTAAACGCCCTGCGCGTAGTCGCTGACGCCCATCTGGCGCAGCAGGCGCAAAAAAAACGGCCCCTCTGAAAGGGGCCGTTCGTGTTTCTGGCATTCGGCAAACCGCGCGGTTTTATCGTTAAGACTGTGCCTGCGCTTTCTTCTCGTCTTTAATTTCCTGCGGCGTTTTTGGCAACAGAGGGGCGACGGGCTGATCGACAATGCGCGTCACCAGCAGCTGGTCAATCTTGTAGCTGTCGATATCAACCACTTCAAATTTGTAGCCAGAGAATTTCACGAAGTCCGTACGCTTAGGGATTTTACGCAGCATGAACATCATGAAACCGCCGATGGTTTCATAATTGCCGTTCTGCGGGAACGCTTCGATATGCAGCACGCGCATTACGTCTTCGATTGGCGTACCGCCTTCGATCAGCCACGAATGCTCGTCACGGGCTACAATCTGCTCTTCCATACCCTGACCGACTAAATCGCCCATCAGCGTCGTCATGACGTCGTTGAGCGTGATAATACCGACCACCAGCGCGTATTCGTTGAGGATCACCGCGAAGTCTTCTCCGGCGGCTTTAAAGCTTTCGAGCGCTTCGGACAGCGTCAACGTATCCGGCACGATCAATGCGTTGCGGATCTGCACGCCGCTGCTCAGCATTAAACTCTGATTGCCCAGCACGCGGTTCAGTAAGTCTTTCGAGTCAACATAACCCACGACCTGATCGATATGACCGTCGCAGACCAGAAATTTCGAGTGCGGATGCGTGGAAATCTTCTCTTTAATGCTCTCTTCGCTTTCGCGCAGATCAAAGAAAATCACGCTCTCGCGTGAGGTCATTGACGATGGCACTGTGCGCGATTCAAGTTCGAACACGTTTTCAATCAGCTCATGTTCCTGTTTTCGTAACACACCGGCCAGTGCACCGGCTTCCACTACGGCATAAATGTCATCAGAGGTGATGTCGTCGTTACGCACCATCGGCAATTTGAACAGGCGGAAAATCATGTTCGCCATTCCGTTGAAGAACCACACCATCGGGCGGCACACCAACAGGCAGAAACGCATCGGGTTGACTATACGGACCGCAACCGATTCAGGTGAAATCATACCGATGCGCTTCGGAGTGAGGTCAGCGAACAGAATAAACAGACTGGTGACCAGCACGAAGGAGCAGATAAAGCTGATTTGATCCGCCATTTCTGGCGACATGAAACGAATAAAGAAGGACTGGAACGCTGGGGAGAAAGCGGCATCGCCGACAATACCACCGAGGATGGCGACGGCATTCAGGCCGATCTGTACCACGGTGAAGAACAGGCCAGGGGTTTCCTGTAGTTTCATTACGCGAGAGGCATTGACGTTTCCTTCGTCTGCCAACTGTTTAAGTTTTATCTTGCGGGAAGCGGCCAGCGATATCTCTGAAAGCGAGAAAAAGGCACTGATCGCGATAAGTAAAAGAATCAGTAAGATACTGTTTAACATAATCTATCCGTTTAACACCGGTGTAAACCGGCAGGGAAAGGCACTCATTATTTTTGCTGCTTATTGATGACTCAGCTCAACGTCATTTTAATCTCAGATTAAAAGTCAGTTCAGAAGAAAGAAGCATTAAGGATGAAAAAAACAAAGATAATTGCCAGAAATAATTTTAATGGGCCACATTTGTGACCCGGATAGTATAGCAGCAGCACTGAGACCGCCGCCAGCGCTTAAAAATCCCGCATTATTGCGGTGGCAGACAGACACCAATTCCGCCTAAACCGCAGTAACCTTCCGGATTTTTAAACAGATATTGCTGATGATCGTCCTCCGCATAATAGAACGGCAGGGCCTCGGTGATTTCAGTGGTGATGGTGCGCTTGTCGTTCGCGTCGTCCATCGCCTGCTGGAAACTTGCCAGACTGGCCAGCGCCTGATCCTGTTGCTCTGCGCTCAGCACATATAACGCTGAACGGTACTGTGTGCCGATATCGCCGCCCTGACGCATACCCTGCGCCGGGTCATGATTTTCCCAGAAAATCTGCAACAGCTTCGCGTAGCTGATAACCGAAGGGTCAAAGACCACGCGCACCACTTCCGCATGGCCGGTCTGGCCGCTGCACACTTCACGATAAGTCGGGTTCGGGGTGAAACCGCCGCTGTAACCGGCTGCCGTGCTGTGAACCCCTTCCAGTTGCCAGAACAGACGCTCTACGCCCCAGAAGCATCCCATCGCAAAAACCGCGACTTCCATATTGTCAGGAACATACGTCATCGAATGTCCATTTACGGCGTGAGTCGTTGCCACTGGCATCGGTGTTGTACGGCCAGGTAACGCATCTTCTTGATTTACAACATGCGTTTTGTCGGAAAGTTGCACCACGGGAGACTCCATTTGTTGCATTAGTGAACAAAATTAGTAACAGAGATTAATGACCAACGGGTCACTCTTAGTTGTATCTGATTGCGTCTTTGCACACAATACGGGGAACGTTGCGCCGTCGTTGAACATTTTCATGGGATTGGCACTAAACTGCCTTCATCAGACATTAAAAGCTGAATCTGCCAAAGATGGGCGGATTTTTTCCGGCGGGCATCTGAAATTTTAACAGGACAGCAAAATTAGCAGGAGTGCGTGTGCCACGATATCGTGAACTGGGTTTGTTATGTGTACTGCTCGCCCCCTCACTTTCCATGGCAGCGAAAGTACGTTTGCAGCTGGAAGGCCTGGATGGCGATTTGGAAAAAAACGTTCGCGTGCGTTTGTCTTCTATCGAAAGCGATGAAGTCGGGGCGAATGGTCGGTTTCGTGCGCGCGTCAGTGCCGCGATTGAGCAAGGTCTGCGGCCGCTGGGCTATTATTCCCCGACAATTGATTTTGACTACCGTGAGACGCCCCCACCGGGACGTCCGGTACTGATTGCAAAAGTGACGCCGGGTACACCGGTCAAAATCGCCGGAACGACGGTGGTGATCACCGGGCAGGCAGATAAAGATAACGAATTCGAAAAACTGAAAGAAACTCAGGTCCCCGCCGTGGGCACCATTCTCAACCACGGAACCTACGAACACTTTAAAAGTTCCCTTACTGGTGTGGCACTGCGCAAAGGGTACTTCGACGCTAACATGCTGAAAAGCCAGCTGGGTGTCATCGAAGATGAACACAAAGCGTTCTGGGATATTCAGTTTGATAGCGGACAGCGTTACCGCTTTGGCGACGTGCATTATCAGGGCTCGCAGATCCGGGATGATTATCTGCAAAATCTGGTGCCGTTCCACAAAGGTGATTATTACACCTCTGCGCAGCTGGCTGAGCTGAACCGTCGCCTGTCTGCGACGGGCTGGTTCAACTCCGTAGTGGTCTCACCTGATTTTACCGATGCTAAAGTCAGTAAAACGTTGCCGCTGAATGCGCTGGTTTCGCCGCGCACCGAAAACACAATCGAAACCGGTGTCGGATATTCCACAGATATTGGCCCGCGCGTCACGGCCAACTGGAAAAAACCGTGGGTCAACGATCGTGGCCACAGCTTTGAAACCTCGACCACGCTTTCGGGGCCGGAACAGTCTTTAGATCTGAGCTATAAAATCCCGCTGCTGAAATCCCCTCTCGAACAATATTATCTGGTGCAGGGCGGTTTCAAACGCGAAGACCTCAACGATACCAATTCAGATTCCACCACCGTCAATCTGGCGCGCTATTGGGATCTCTCCAGCGGCTGGCAACACGCGGTGAATTTGCGCTGGAGCCTTGACCACTTTACGCAGGGCAGCGTCACTAACACCACGATGCTGCTTTATCCGGGCGTCAGCCTCAACCGTACACGTCAGCGTGGCGGCCTGATGCCGACCTGGGGGGATTCTCAGCGTTACTCTCTGGATGTCTCCGATACGACCTGGGGCTCAGACGTTGATTTTGCCGTGGTTCAGGCGCAGAACGTATGGATCCGCACGCTTGAAGACAAACACCGGTTTGTTATGCGCGGTAACATTGGCTGGATCGAAACCAACGATTTCGAACGTGTGCCGCCGTCCTTACGCTTCTTCGCCGGTGGTGACCGCAGTATTCGCGGCTACAAATACAAATCCATTTCTCCACGCGACGATGAAGGCAAACTCACCGGTGCGTCGTATCTGGGCACCGGCTCGCTGGAATATCAGTACAACGTCACCGGAAAATGGTGGGGCGCTGTGTTCGTCGATTCCGGCGAAGCGGTGAATGACATCACGAAAAACGATTTCAAAACCGGCGCGGGTGTAGGGGTGCGCTGGGCTTCACCGATCGGCCCGGTGAAACTGGATGTCGCCGCACCTGTTGGCGATAAAGATGAGCATGGATTGCAGTTTTACATCGGTTTGGGTCCGGAATTATGAGTTTATTTAAGAAAGTCTGTCTGGGGTTTTTGATCTTCCTGATGCTGTTAATTGGCCTGGTGGCCTTTCTGGTCGGAACGCAAACTGGCCTGCATCTGATGATCAACGGCGCTAACCGCTTTGTACCGGGGCTGAATATTGCCAGCACCGAAGGCGGATGGCGCGATCTGACGCTCAAAGGCGTGCATTACGAAATGCCGGGCGTAGATGTCAAAGCCGGAGAGTTTCATCTCTCCCTCGATTTCTCCTGCCTGAAAAACAGCGCGCTGTGCGTAAATGCGCTGCGGGTCAAAGACGTCAACGTGGTGGTGAACACCAAAGAAATGACGCCCGCGCAGCCGCAACCAGAACCCGAAAACAGCGAGCCGCTGACTAATCTCAGCACGCCTTACCCAATCACGTTACGCGTCCTGACGCTGGAAAACATCAATGTCACGCTGGACGATCGCGCGATTTCTCTGGCGTCTTTCCGCACCGGCGCCCATTGGGAAGGCCGCGCCATCCAGTTGATGCCAACCCAGATCGGCGGATTACTGATCGCTCTGCCGAAAACCCCGGTCAACCCGTTACCGGATGTGGTGCAGGCCGCGCAGGATAAAGCAGTGGAGAAAGCCACCGGCAAACCGGCCGAACCTGTTGCCGTGGTGCCGGAAAAGCCGCTGGGTGAAACGTTGCAGGAATTGTTCGCCAAACCGCTGCTGCCTGAGTTACCGGATTACCGTCTGCCGGTTGATCTGGATATTCAGCAAATTACCGCTGAAAATCTGCGGCTGACCGGTGATACCGACGTACTTATCACCCGATTCGAACTAAAAGCCAGTACTCAGGATCAGATTGTTAAGCTCGATAAATTGATGATCCGTTCGCCGCAGGGCTCGCTGGACGGGATAGGGCAGGCGACGCTGAATCAAAACTGGCCGGTGGACATGACCATCAATACCGCCGTGAACGTCGATCCGGTAAAAGGTGAAAAGATCAAACTGAAGGTCGCGGGCGGTCTGCGCGACAAACTGAACGTCGGTCTTAATCTTTCCGGCCCGGTGCGTGCACAACTTGCCTTGCAAACTCAGCTGGCTGAGGCTGGTTTGCCTGTCGACCTCAGGCTCACCAGTGACGCCTTGCAGTGGCCGCTGGTCGGTACGCCGCAGTATCAGGTCAAAGGCTTTAAGCTGAACTTCAGCGGTAAAGCGACGGATTACGCGCTGTCACTGCGCGCCGATTTTAAAGGTGATCAGATCCCGCCAGCCACGTTGACGCTGGACGGTAAGGGTAACGTGGAGCAATTCAGGCTGACGCTGTTGCGGCTGGCGGCGCTGGAGGGAAATACCGACCTGACCGGCGTGGTGGATTGGAGCAAAGCCATTAGCTGGAACAGTGAACTGAAGCTGACCGGTATTAACACTGCCAAACAATGGCCGGACTGGCCTGCAAAGTTGCAGGGCAAAATCGCCACGCGCGGCAGCCTCTACGGTGGCACCTGGCAGGTACAAGTACCGGTACTGGAGCTGAACGGCAATGTTAAGCAAAATGCCGTCAAAGCGCAGGGCAATCTGCGCGGCAACAGTTACGGGCAGTGGGATATTCCTCAGCTGCATGTCGAACTGGGTCGCAATAATCTGGATGTGAAAGGCAAACTCAGCGATACCTGGGATCTGGACGCCAAAGTCGATGCACCGCATCTCGACGGCGCACTGCCAGGGCTGGGCGGAGTGGCGAAAGGGATGTTGCAACTGCGCGGTGACCTGAAAGCGCCGAAGCTACTGGCTGATCTGACGGCGACCGGTCTGAAATGGCAGGCACTGACTATCCGCCGTGTAGATGTGAAAGGTGACGTCAGTTCCACCGACCAGATTCAGGGCAATCTGGCGGTGCGCATTCAGCAACTTAAACAGGATGCGCTGGATATCACCGATATCAATCTGGAGGCCAAAGGCAACGAGAAGCAGCATCAGCTGACGCTCCGGGTCGATGGCAAACCGGTTTCGGGCCGTCTGGCGCTGAGCGGCAGTTTTGACCGCGCGACAGAAGAATGGAAAGGCACCGTCAACAATACGTTGTTCGATACGCCGGTCGGCGAATGGCGTCTTAACCGTTCTATCGCGCTGGATTATTTCAACAAAGAGCAACGTATCACCGTCGGCCCACATTGCTGGCAGAATCCAAATGCCAGTCTGTGCGTACCGAAAACCATTGATGCCGGTGCCAGCGGGCAGGCGAGCGTGGTGCTAAATCGCTTCGATCTGGCGATGATCAAACCCTTCCTGACCGATGACACGCAGCTCAGCGGTGTTTTCAGTGGGAAGGCTGACGTGAGCTGGAAAGCTGATGGCGGATTGCCGCAGGCCAGCGTTTCGCTCGTCGGTAAAGGTGTGAAGGTTCAGCAACTGGTGCAGGGAAGTCCGCTGCCGGTTGCGTTCGATACGCTGAACCTGAATGCCGGTCTGAACAATGGCCGCGCAACGCTCGACTGGCTGATTCGCATTGCCAACAACGGCCAGCTGGATGGCAATATTCAGATTGCCGATCCGCAGGGTAAACGCACTCTCGGCGGTAACGTCAATATCACCCGCATCTCGATGGCGCTGTTGCAACCGGCACTGATGGACGGCGAGAAAGTCTCTGGTATTCTCAACGCCAATCTGCGATTAGGCGGCGATGCGCAGAAACCGCAGGTATTCGGCAAACTGGCGCTGAGCGGCGTCGATTTCGACGGCCAGTTCATGCCATTTGATATTACCGACGCCAATATCAACATTAATTTCAACGGTATGTCATCGCTGATGGAAGGGGTGATCAAAACCGCGCACGGCCAGCTGGAGCTTAACGGTAACGCTGACTGGAGCGAGCTGAATGCCTGGCGCGCCCGGATTGCGGCGCGTGGCGATCGGGTACGTGTTTCCGTGCCGCCGATGGTGCGTCTGGACGTATCACCGGATCTGGTGTTCGATGCCACACCGCAGTTATTCTCGCTCAACGGCTCAGTCGATATCCCGTGGGCGCGTATTACGGTGCAGGAGTTGCCGGAAAGCGCAGTTGGCGTGTCGTCTGACGAAGTGATGCTTAACGACCAGCGTCAGCCGATCAAACCGGCCACGGCCTCGATCCCGATCAACAGCAATCTGATGGTGAATATCGGCAAAGATGTGCGTCTGGATGCGTTCGGCCTGAAAGCCCGTCTCGAAGGTGCGCTGAAAGTCGCACAGGACAGCCGCGGTCTCGGCCTGAACGGTCAGATCAACATTCCTTCTGGCCGTTTCCACGCGTACGGACAGGATCTGATCGTACGTAAAGGCCAGCTGTTATTCTCCGGCCCGGCGGACCAGCCACTGCTGAATCTGGAAGCGATCCGTAATCCGGATGCGACAGAAAATGACGTTGTGGCGGGTTTAAGGGTCACCGGCGAGGCCGATGCACCGAAACTTGAAATATTCTCGGATCCGGCGATGTCACAGCAAGAAGCCTTGTCCTACCTGCTTCGCGGGCAGGGATTAGACAATTCTGGCGGTGACAGCGGGGCAATGACCTCAGCACTTATCGGGTTGGGGGTTGCACAAAGTGGTAAACTTGTGGGTAAAATCGGCGAGGCGTTTGGTGTCAGCAATCTGGCACTGGATACTCAGGGCGTGGGAGACAGCTCCCAGGTGGTGGTCAGCGGCTATGTTTTACCCGGTTTACAGGTGAAATATGGCGTCGGGATTTTCGACTCACTGGCAACACTCACTTTACGCTATAGGTTGATGCCGAAGCTTTACCTGCAGGCGGTATCGGGCATCGATCAGGCATTGGATTTGCTCTATCAGTTTGAGTTCTAATTCATGTGACTTTTACTATACGAATATAAACATGCGAATAATTGTTTACGGTAGTCTGCGACGCAAGCAAGGCAACAGTCATTGGATGACGAACGCTCAATGGTTGGGTGACCATGAGCTGGAAGGATATGCGCTCTATAATCTGGGGCACTATCCTGCTGTGATTCCAGGGGAAGGAAAGGTCTACTGCGAAGTTTACCGCATAACCTCGTCTATCTTAGCCGAGCTGGATGAACTGAAGAGTAATACGAAAGATTATCGTCGCGAGCTGATTTCGACGCCGTACGGCAGCGCCTGGATTTATCTCTATATTCGCTCACTGGATGGTGTGCCGAGAATAGAAGGTGGGGACTGGGTGAAGCGTAACGACGCGGTGTAGTGAGTGATATGAGCAAGATCGTCGAAAAATAAACGTTGTGTATCAACGTATAATACATAAAAGAACACCGCCATCTGGCGGTGTTCTTTTTCGTACAGAGCAAGCAATGATTTACAGGATCAATTACTTGTTTTTAGCACGTTCGAATGAAGCGACGATCTCTTCTTTCGCGGCAGCAGCATCAGCCCAGCCGTCAACTTTCACCCATTTGCCTTTTTCCAGCGCTTTGTACTGCTCGAAGAAGTGGGTGATCTGGCCGCGCAGCAGCTCTGGCAAGTCGTTCACATCTTTGATGTGATCGTATTCTTTGCTCAGTTTGGTGTGCGGAACGGCAACCAGTTTCGCATCTTCGCCTGCTTCGTCGGTCATTTTCAACATACCAACCGGGCGGCAACGGATCACAGAACCCGGTTGCAGTGGATATGGCGTTGGCACCAGAACGTCAACCGGGTCGCCATCCAGAGACAGAGTGTGGTTGATGTAACCGTAGTTGCACGGGTAGAACATTGCTGTAGACATGAAACGGTCTACGAACAGTGCGCCGGTGTCTTTATCTACTTCGTATTTGATCGGATCAGCATTTGCCGGGATTTCGATAACAACGTAGATATCTTCTGGCATGTCTTTGCCAGCAGGTACATTCAGTAAGCTCATGGTTGGTTTCCTTAATTGAACCAGGAATAGAGTGCCGCACATTATAGCCAAGTCTCCCGTGAATTCCCGTCCTTTTCTCTGAATGTCGCATTCGTATTTTCCGGTACGACCTGCTGTTGCGTGGTCATAAAAACTGGCCTGCCGGCAGTAAAATTTACGTCTAAGCCCTTTCACCGTGTAACTGCCTGTTTTTGCTTTTCTTATCAAGAATTTCAGTCAATTGCCGATAACTCTATTCAAATAAAAGTCAGGCTGAACCTGACCCCTACCGCGATATGCATTTCTCCTTTTCACCTGAATCACTGGATAACACCGTATGTTGAATAAGCTGAGCGTAAAGGCCGGTCTGATCGGCCTGTTAGTGTTTATGACCCTGATTTTACTGCTGGTGAGCGTGCTGGGCGCCAATGCCATCAGGCAAAGTGCCACATCACTGCAAAAGATTAATCAGCTTCAGGGCGAGGAGTTAGGTTCGCTGGCTGACAGCTACAGTTACTCGTTACGTACCCGGGTCGCCAGCGGAGTAGCCGTTCGTCAGCTGGAAATCGGCATGATGGACGATGCAAAAGCGACAACCGATCGAATCGCGGGTTATATCAAACAGGCGGATGCCGAGTTGGCGAAATTCGTGAGCATCGAGGACGAGACCCCGCGCGGCAGAGATTTATCAGCCGCGGTGAAAAAAACCTACGATGCATACAAAGCCAATGGATTGATGCCTGTTCTTCAGGCTCTCCAGTCGCAAAGCGCTGACAGCTATTACGACGTGCTGGAAAACAAAATCACCCCGTACAGCAATGCCTACGACAAAGCGCTGACCGACTTCCGCGCCTATGCGGTGGATAACACCAATCAACGTATTGAGCAGGCGCGCGCGCAGGCACGTATTCAGCTGACCATTATCGCTGTGGCTTTCATCGTCGCTCTGACGATTGCGATACTGGCGTGGTTTGCGTTGCAGAAACTGATCATGCATCCGCTGACGTTTTCCATCGCTCAGTTGGAGTACATTGCCAAAGGCGATCTGACTCACGAAATTGACGATTCTCATAACAACGAGATGGGACGCCTGCTGAAAGCGATGAAACAAATGCAGGATTCACTGGTGCTGTCGGTGGGCCGCGTCCGCGATGCAGGAAATCAGATTGATGTCGGCTCCCGTGAGCTGGCGGCCGGAAATGTGCATCTTGCGCAGCGCACGGAAGAGTCCGCCGCTTCGCTCGAGGAAACTGCAGCGAGTATGGAACAGCTGACTTCCACGGTTCGCATGAACGCTGCAAACTCTGAACAGGCCAATCAGCTGGCGCAAAGCGTTTCATCTATCGCCGCCAAGGGCAGTCAGGTGGTCAATCAGGTGATGGACAAGATGCAGGGTATTACCGACAGTTCGAAGCGCATCGGCGACATTATCACAGTGATCGATGGCATTGCCTTCCAGACCAACATTCTGGCGCTGAACGCAGCGGTTGAAGCTGCGCGTGCCGGTGAACAAGGGCGAGGTTTTGCCGTCGTCGCAGGCGAAGTACGTAGTCTGGCGCAGCGCAGCGCGCAATCGGCCAAAGAGATTAAAGAGCTGATTGGGGATTCGGAAAGTCGGGTGTCGGAAGGTTCGAACATGGTGAAGTCTGCCGCTGCGACGATGCTCGAAATCTCCAGCGAAGTGACGCGCGTGACCAGTCTGATGCGTGAAATCTCTATCGCTACGACCGAGCAAACACACGGCATTGAGCAGGTGAATATCGCGATCACCCAGATGGATCAGGTCGCACAACAGAACGCCGCGTTAGTCGAGCAGGCGACGGCGGCAACGCGTTCTCTTGAGGAGCAGGCGCAGCTGCTGGCGGAAAGCATGGCAGTGTTTAAGCTCAACCGCGCTGAGCACGATTAAACGCGGAAGTGTGATTCTGTACGCAATAAAAAAGGTGGCTCATAAAGCCACCTTTTTACGTTGGGTCAACGCTAAGTTACAGAGGTATCACGTTCATTCTTTGATGTTTTTTGTAGGGCAAAGATTATTCATCAGGGAACTGTGCGATAAAGCGTTCTGCATCTTCCACCATTGAGCTGTTACCGACGAAGAACGGCGCGCGTTCATGCAGTTTCTGCGGAATGATATCCAGAATGCGGTTTTTGCCGTCGCTGGCTTTGCCACCGGCCTGTTCAGCCAGAAACGCCATCGGGTTGCATTCGTACAACAAACGGAGTTTGCCGTTCGGATGGGTTGCCGTGCTTGGGTAAATATAAATGCCGCCTTTCAGCAGGTTACGGTGGAAATCTGCTACCAGAGAACCGATGTAACGCGAGGTGTAAGGGCGCAGCGTGGCTTCGTCCTGCTCCTGACAATATTTGATGTATTTTTTTACGCCGAGCGGGAATTTGATGTAGTTGCCTTCGTTGATCGAGTACATGCTGCCGGTGGACGGGTAGCGGACTTTTTCATGGGAGAGGCAGAAGACACCGAGAGAAGGATCATAAGTAAAGGCATGAACGCCAACGCCGGTGGTGTAAACCAGCATTGTTGAAGAGCCGTAAACCACATACCCGGCGGCGACCTGACGGTTGCCCGGTTGCAGGAAATCGGCTTCGGTCACGGACTGGCCGAGTGGCGTGGTACGACGATAAATGGAAAAGATAGTACCGACGGAGACATTAACGTCGATATTTGAGGAACCATCGAGTGGATCCATCAAAATGACGTATTTTGCATTTTCAGCGCGTTCGCCCTCGAAAATGACAATTTCATCTTCTTCTTCAGACGCGATGCCTGCAATTTCGCCGCGCGCTTTCATGGCTGCTTTTAACTTCTCATTCGCATACAGATCAAGTTTCATCTGTACTTCGCCCTGAACATTTTCTGCGCCGCTGGTACCAAGAATATCAACCAGACCCGCTTTGTTGATGTCACGGTGAATGATTTTAGCGCCGAGTTTTATTGCTGAGAGCAAGGCGGTGAGCTCACCGGTTGCATGAGGAAAGTCTTGCTGTTTTTCAACAATAAATTCGCCTAACGTTTTCATAACACGTTCCCTGAATCTAGGATGGATAACGGTTCGTTAATAAAACCTTTACAAGAGCGTGGGCAGTTTAGCCCAAATATATGGATGAATCATAGGCAAATCCATTTCTTCTGGAGGATTCTGAGCGGTAGAATAGCGGCTGACTTAAAGGCATTAATGGAAAATATATGCGCATTCATATTCTTGGGATTTGCGGCACGTTTATGGGCGGGCTGGCGATGCTGGCTCGTGCTCAGGGGCATCAGGTTACTGGTTCGGACGACAACGTTTATCCACCGATGAGTACGCTGCTGGAAAATCAGGGTATTGAGCTGATTAAGGGTTACGATCCTGCACAGTTATATCCTCAGCCCGATCTGGTGATCATTGGCAACGCGATGACACGCGGTAACCCGTGTGTCGAAGCCGTACTGGAACAGGGCATCCCTTACGTATCCGGCCCGCAATGGCTGCACGACCACATTCTGCCGGGACGCTGGGTGATTGCCGTTGCCGGTACTCATGGCAAAACGACCACTGCTGGCATGGTGACGTGGATCCTCGAAGCCTGCGGCTACGAGCCGGGCTATGTTATTGGTGGTGTACCGGGCAACTTTGAGGTTTCTGCACGTCTGGGCAACAGCCCGTTTATGGTGCTGGAGGCGGATGAATACGATTGCGCCTTCTTTGATAAACGCTCTAAATTCGTTCATTATAGCCCGCGTACGTTGGTGCTCAACAACCTCGAGTTCGACCACGCCGATATTTTTGACGATCTGAAAGCCATCCAGAAACAGTTCCATCATTTGGTACGTCTGGTGCCGGGCAAAGGCAAAATCATCCTGCCGGAACACGATACACCGCTTAAACAGGTGATGGCGATGGGTTGCTGGAGCGAGCAGGAGTTTGTTGGTGAAACTGAAGCCTGTACATGGGATGCAAAAAAACTGACACCAGACGCCAGCTCTTTCAACGTCTATCTGAAAGGCGAGGTTGTCGGGGAAGTGAACTGGAATCTGGTCGGTGAACACAACATGCATAACGGGCTGATGGCAATTGCCGCGGCGCGCCATGTTGGGGTGAAACCGGAAGATGCCTGTAAAGCGCTGGGTGATTTTATCAACGCCCGCCGTCGCCTTGAACTTCGTGGCGTGGAAAACGGCGTCAGTGTATATGATGATTTCGCGCACCATCCGACCGCGATTCTGGCTACGCTCTCCGCATTGCGCAGCAAAGTGGGCGGAACGGCGCGTATTCTGGCCGTTCTTGAACCGCGTTCCAATACCATGAAGATGGGCATGAGCAAAAATGAACTTGCACCGTCGCTAGGCCGCGCTGATGAAGTTTTTCTGCTACAGCCGCAGCATATTCCGTGGCAGGTCGCTGAAGTGGCAGAACACTGCATTCAGCCTGCGCACTGGAGTGCCGATGTGGATTCTCTGGTGGATATGGTCATTAAGGCATCACTGCCGGGTGATCATATCCTGGTGATGAGCAACGGCGGTTTTGGTGGTATCCATGGAAAACTGCTGGCAGCACTGTCGGCAAAAGCCAGCGCCGCAGAACAGCAATAAGAGTCGATTCATCGAAATCAGAGCACAGCACTGGCTGTGCTTTTTTTTTCGTTTTTTAAGGTGAATGGCAGGCCAACAGGTAAAAAAAAGCTCCCAAAAAGATATGGGAGCCAAAGGGTGTCGTCGGACAGGACGACGAGGGTATCGTTAGCAAGAGAGCGCGGCAGTGGCAGTGTCAGCTCTCTTCCAGCCTCAACAGCGTCGTTTAGACGATCTGTGGCTGTTGAACCCGGTTACGCTAATTCAAGACACTCAAACAGTGGCTTTTGTTTCAGGGTAATACTCAGAAATCTTACTGGTAGATTTCTGCAGTCGCGTGATAAGCACCTTCGTTATGGGCTTCAATCACACGATAAGATTTTGCGCCTTTTGCATCGGCTTTATCAGACAGCTGCTGGCGGATATCTGTCGGTACACCGTCTACACCGCTGACGCTGATCACACCCATAGATTGCAGGTTTTCAGCTTGCTGGTTAGTCACCAGTTGTGCGGCAGACGCACCGAAAGAAACAGCAGACAACAGACTAAGCGCGGCGAGAGTAGTGATGATTTTCATGATAATTTCCTGATTTTACTGACGTTGATGCAATCTGAGACTGCAACGTCGGTTCATATGTAGATCTATCAGGGCTGTTTTACTGTGGTTCAGGGCGCGGTAAGCGTTCGGGAACGTAAAGCTGGCAGTGATAAATCCGTCTTATGCACGGGCCCGATTCATTCAGGCCCCTTCGCTCGGTCTACCGGGTGACTTATTGGTAGATTTCGGCGGTTGCGTGATAGTTACCTTCCTGACGCACTTCAATAACGCGGAAAGCTTTAGCGCCTTTTGCATCAGCCTTGTCAGACAGTGCCTGACGGATATCAGAAGGTGCACCGGCTACGCCGCTGACGCTGATCATCCCTTTTGCCTGCAAATTAGCAGCCTGATCCTGAGTAACAGGTTGTGCTGCAAAAGCACCAAATGACAGAGCAGAGAGAATGCTTAATGTTGCGATTGTAGTTTTAACGTTCATGATTTGACCTCGTCGAATTTATTATGTGTTCCAACAACTGGTGTCTTACACCACGGAAATGAGTATACATCTAGTCACTATAAATATTAATAGTTTGCTAATAGTTATTTTGGTGGTTATGTGTCCCCTATTGGTGTTTTTAATAACTAAAAGTAATAAAAAATGTCTATAAAATGTCCTTTTGGTGTTAATATCCCGCAAAATCAATAAATTGAGTGAATTTGATTATCTGTGCTCATTTTTGTGGTGAATCACACCATTGAAATATTTATGTGACGGAAATGGGCGTGTTGTGACGAGAGTTAACAGAATCGTGCTGATGAAGGATGTCGTGATTTCCCAGAGAAGGGAGGTTTCTGTAGGGCTGGTGGGATTTAACCATTATGAAACAGGGGTAAAGTGACTGGCATGAGGTCAGAAATACTGTTCTTCTGACCCCCGGCACAGAATGGGAGCAAGCGGCCTTGTACTATAACGGCGACTTATAACTCCTGTTCAAACAAACTCAGAATGGCGTCGTGCAGCTGTTTCACGCTAAAACCGCGCGCCGGGGTGGTGAAAATTGTGTCATCACCCGCGATAGTGCCAAGGATGCCTTCTGATTTACCCAGCGAATCAAGCAAACGCGCGATCAGCTGTGCAGCACCGGGGCTGGTGCGGATAACCACAACGGCTTCATTGTAGTCGATATCCAGTACCAGATTCTTTAGCGGGCTGGTGGTGGTGGGTACACCTATCTCGGCTGGCAGGCAGTACACCATTTCCATTTTTGCGTTGCGCGTACGCACCGCACCGAATTTGGTCAGCATCCGTGAGACTTTGGACTGATTGATGTTTTCGAATCCTTCCTCCTGGAGTGCGACGACTATTTCGCCCTGAGAGCTGAATTTCTCTTCCTTCAACAATGCTTTGAAGGCTTTGATTAAATCTTCCTGTTTAGCAGGATTACGCATTTTGCACCCTGGTCTCTTGATCATCGTTAAGCTGATTATGCAGATAATTGCATTTTTATGCAACATGCCATGCGGAGGTAAATCGCTGATTTACCATTCTGCAAGGAATTTGACAGATGTCGCATCAAGATTTTTTCATGAATATGCACAAAAATGTGCATTGCAGGTGGTTAATTCGATAGTGTCAATGAATCTGAGGACTTCGATTCAGCTCACACAATGAACCAAATTTAACCATTTATTAACCTGACAGGTTTTGGGATGCTACTTTTAAGGGAAGCTTTCCGATAAAAAGTCATAAAAGACCGGATAAAGGCCGTTTAACAGTATTTTTTTACTTTCTAAACGACCCATCTCAGATTCTCTGCAGGTGAGCGATTGTTTTTAACAGCGTAAGTGATTAAGGTCACAACCAAAATAATCCCACGACACTTATAAGTTAATGATAAAAAAGGAGTATAGGATGAAAGTTGCAGTTCTCGGTGCTGCGGGTGGTATCGGTCAGGCCCTCGCACTTCTGCTTAAGACCCAGCTACCTTCCGGTTCCGAACTCTCATTATATGATATCGCACCGGTGACGCCGGGCGTTGCTGTCGATCTCAGTCACATTCCAACTGCGGTAAAAATCAAAGGCTTCTGTGGAGAAGATGCCACGCCAGCGCTGGAAGGTGCGGATATTGTCCTGATTTCAGCGGGTGTGGCGCGAAAACCAGGGATGGATCGTTCCGATCTGTTCAACGTTAATGCGGGTATCGTCCGTAATCTTATTCAACAAGTTGCGAAAACCTGCCCGAAAGCCTGCATCGGCATTATTACCAATCCGGTCAACACTACGGTCGCCATCGCGGCGGAAGTGCTCAAGAATGCCGGTGTGTACGATAAAAACAAACTCTTTGGTATCACCACGCTGGATGCTATCCGTTCTAATACTTTCGTTGCGGAACTGAAAGGCAAGCAGCCAGATGAGATTGAAGTGCCAGTGATCGGAGGACATTCCGGTGTGACTATCCTTCCGCTGCTTTCTCAGATTTCTGGTGTGACGTTCAGCGACGAAGAAATCACCTCTCTCACTAAGCGTATTCAGAATGCAGGTACCGAAGTTGTCGAAGCAAAAGCCGGTGGCGGATCTGCAACGCTGTCGATGGGGCAGGCCGCTGCGCGTTTCGGACTTTCATTGCTGCGCGCCATGCAGGGCGAAAGTAACGTTGTAGAATGTGCGTATGTGGAAGGGAAGGGTGAACATACCCGGTTCTTCGCGCAGCCTGTTTTGCTGGGAAAGAATGGAATTGAGCAGTTGCTGGATGTCGGCAAACTGAGTGCGTTTGAGCAGCAATCGCTTGAATCTATGCTGGATATCCTGCGAAAAGATATTGAGCTCGGTGAACAGTTTATCAATAACTGATGCCGCCTCTTTATAACCGCCGGTGTAACCCGGCGGTTATAAATTATACCCGGCGTGATTTAGTCACGAGAAGCATTAGGTGTACGACAACGACGTTCGATGATTTGAAAAGTCTTCGCGTCAAAATAGCGGCTTGGCCAGATAATTGAAGGATGGAGTCCAAGCGCACTTGCAATGAGTAGTTCCCCTTTTGGCCACGGCCGTGATAGCGCGTTTGATAAGGTTGAAGAACTTAAGCCTGCCGAGCGTGATACCGCCGCCAGCGTGGTTCCTTTCTTTCTTAGCGCAGCAATGATATCGGCCTGATGCCAGTCTTCGTTCCTTGTGTTCATGATGGCTTCCTTATTTGTTCAAATGTAGTTTTCGAATGTATTTTATTTAAATATATATTCTGCGGTTGTTTTTTTCAGATGTACTCATTCAAATGAATGTTTCCGAAAAACCCGCATTGCTTTCATTTAGAAAATACCTTCTTATTCTGATTAAAACAAACAAGTAAATTCGTGTTGCTTTTTGTGATTAGCGTCTATTTTTATGATGTATTACGTGCAAGTTTGAAATGACGTAAATTGGATAAGTTATTCTATCGTGTGTTTTTTGATCTTTATCATCCATTGCCACAATGGATAGGGCTTATCAATAAATAATTTTCTATGTTTTTATAAAGAAAATCTGTTTTATTTTGAGCGTAAATAATTCTACTTATTGTTTTTTAATGCTTTATTTTATTTTCCTCCCTTTTTCTTTCGACTTGAGTACGTTTGTTTCTAAAAAGAGGGTATTACGCCATTCATACGGCTTTTGATAAAGAAAATTCATGGAAACTTTTTAAGTCAGCAGTAGACTCATTTCGAAAAATTGAATATCTTCTTTCCGTTAAATAGACGTTTTCCTTAAAAGCCGGCGTTAAAGTCATCTCTAAAATAAACACCGGAGGTTTCAGGAAAGTATCGGCATTATTCTCATGGATTTATAACAGAAACTTTCTTAGAGATTTATATAAGAAATACAAGGATCGTTATGAAAAAAGAGTGGTTCGCAGCAAAGGAATTAACCGGTAAAGAAGGGCTCCCAACTTCGACACAAGGCGTGCATGGAATGGCGCGCAGGTTATGCTGGATTAAAAGGAGAAGACGCGGTGTACAAGGGCGTGCGGTGGAATATCACATAGATAGCCTGCCCGGTAATACGATCGCCAGTCTGGCAATGAACGAGCATACCGCGGAGTATGTCTATACCTCGCATCAGGATCCTCTGGCAATCTGGATTGAAAGCTACAAGCAATTGAGAGAGCCAGAACGTGAAACGATGATCGCGTTTATTGTAAGAGAAGGCGTTTCAGAAGTGATAAACAGGTTGCGCAAGCCTGACTAAAACTAGCGTTGAAAACTGTCGTACCTGCACGATAAGTGCCAGGTACGACAGATAAACATCAGAAGTCGCGTTTCACTGAAAGATGCGCCAGGCCTTCAAGTGCCGAGCGATAGACAGACTCTGGCAACACCTGAAGTGCCTTTATGGCCTTGTCAGCTTCTTCTTCGGCCCGCTTACGGGTGTATTCCAGGGAGCCCCATTGGTGCATGGCTGACAATACAGGTTCCAGTAAATGGCGCCCATTACCTTGTTCGATAGCATTACGAATCATGGCCGATTGTTCTTTATCACCATGTTGCATCGCATGCAAAAGCGGTAATGTCGGTTTACCTTCATCAAGGTCATCGCCGGTATTTTTACCCAGTGTTTCGCCGTCAGCATCATAATCGAGCAAATCGTCAATCAGCTGGAATGCAGTGCCCAGGTAACGGCCGTAATCCTGCAAAGCAAGGATCTGTTCCTGAGTTCCACCAGCCAGCATGGCAGAAGACTGAGAGGCAGCTTCAAACAGACGCGCTGTTTTGCTGTAGATAACCTGCATGTAGCTGTCTTCAGTGATGTCAGGGTCGTTGCAGTTAATCAGCTGCTGCACTTCGCCCTCTGCAATCACATTCACCGCTTTAGCCATCAGGGCCAGAACCGGCAACGACTCCAAATCGGTCATCATCTGGAATGCACGGGTATAGATAAAATCGCCGACCAGAACGCTTGCGGCATTACCAAAAGCGGCGTTGGCTGTTGCTTTACCCCGGCGCATATCCGATTCATCGACAACGTCATCGTGCAATAACGTGGCGGTATGGATAAACTCAATCAGTGCAGCGACTTTGATGTGCTTGTCGCCTTCGTAAGAGAGCGCTCTGGCCGCCAGTACTGCAATCATTGGACGGATGCGTTTACCGCCACCGCTGATGATGTAATATCCCAGTTGATTAATGAGTGAAACTTCGGAGTTCAACTGTTCAAGGATGGATGCGTTGACCGCAGCCATGTCGTCCTGAGTAAGATCGATAATCTGTTCTAGGTTCATTGTGTTTTTTCGGCTGTTGTTCTCTTCACCGCAATGAGATCTGGCTCACATTGGCACATGGCGCTAACTGTAAAGGGGATTGTACTTGAAAAACAGTGTAGATAAATGATAACGAAAGAACTGCGCTTTTTTTCTTCTTTTGTGGTCATTGTGCTCTTGTCTTACTCTGATTTTTTGCGTAGAATTCGCGCCCTATTGTGAATATTTATAGCGCCCTCTGAACTATACAAAGTTGAGTGCGCGGAAAGCGGAGTTTTATATGTACGCGGTTTTCCAAAGTGGTGGTAAACAACACCGTGTCAGCGAAGGGCAGACTATCCGCCTTGAGAAGCTTGACATCGCAACTGGCGAAACGATCGAGTTTGATCAAGTTCTGATGATTGCAAACGGTGAAGAAATTAATATCGGCCTGCCATTAGTTGCTGGCGGTATCGTTAAAGCTGAAATCGTTGCTCACGGTCGTGGCGTTAAAGTCAAAATCGTTAAGTTTCGTCGTCGTAAGCACTATCGTAAGCAGCAGGGCCACCGTCAGTGGTTCACTGACGTTAAAATCACCGGCATCAGCGCTTAAGACTAGGAGAGCGGAACAATGGCACACAAAAAGGCTGGCGGCTCCACACGCAACGGTCGCGATTCAGAAGCTAAACGTCTGGGCGTAAAACGCTTTGGCGGCGAAGCAGTACTGGCAGGCAGCATCATCGTTCGTCAGCGCGGCACCAAATTCCACGCTGGTATCAACGTGGGTTGCGGCAAGGACCATACTCTGTTTGCTTTGGCTGACGGTAAAGTCAAGTTCGAAGTTAAAGGCCCGAAAAACCGTAAGTACATCAGCATCGACGCTGAATAAGTTTTTCTCGTCTTAGTAAATAGATGTAAGCCCCGCAACTCGTTGCGGGGCTTTTTACATTCTGGTTGGCCCAATCTGGCGGAATATGGACAGTAAATCGCAGGCACCTGTTGGGATTATGTTAGCGCTGATCACTGCCATGAGTTGGGGCTCTTTGCCTATTGCCATGAAGCAGGTATTAGTGGCAATGGATCCCTTCACAGTGGTCTGGTATCGGTTTTCGATGGCAGCAATTGTGCTGGGCTGTATTCTTGCTGCAAAGCGCCGTTTGCCACCCAGAATGATTTTCAGTCGGCCTCGCTGGTTGATTTTAGTATTGATCGCGACCTGCGGATTGATGGGGAACTTTGTTCTTTTTAGTTCTTCACTGCAATTCTTAAGTCCAACGGCTTCTCAGGTAATCGGTCAGCTTTCGCCAGTCGGCATGATGCTGGCCAGTGTGATTCTCCTGAAAGAAAGGATGCGGATCACGCAGGTGATTGGGGCCGCTATGTTGATCTGCGGGTTGATCTTGTTTTTCAATACCAGCCTGATTGAGATATTTACTCGTCTGACGGATTACACACTCGGTGTGTTATTTGGCGTCGGGGCAGCAACAGTTTGGGTGATCTACGGCGTGGCGCAAAAGGTTCTCTTGCGGCAACTGGCCTCACCGCAAATCCTGTTTTTGCTGTACACTTTATGTTCTATCGCATTGCTCCCGCTGGCCAGTCCGGCGATGCTCTCACAGCTCAGCGGCTGGCAGTTTGCCTGTTTGTTGTTTTGCGGCGCGAATACCTTAGTAGGATATGGTGCCTTAGCGGAAGCGATGGCGAGATGGCAGGCATCGCAGGTCAGTGCATTAGTGACGCTGACCCCATTGTTTACCCTGCTATTTTCAGATCTGTTAGCACTTGCCTGGCCAGGCTATTTCGCCGCACCAGTGCTCAATTTTGTAGGTTATCTTGGGGCATTTGTGGTGGTGGCGGGTGCAATGTTTTCCGCAGCGGGCCATCGTTGGTGGCCTCGTCGGACAGAGCAAAACCTGGTAGCTAAACTCTAGCTGCCCGGCGAATGATTTACGGAGACGGTACAAATGAAGTTTGTTGATGAAGCCACAATTTTAGTCGTGGCAGGTGACGGTGGTAACGGCTGTGTAAGCTTCCGCCGTGAGAAATACATTCCACGTGGCGGCCCTGATGGCGGCGACGGTGGCGACGGCGGTGACGTTTTCCTGCTGGCTGATGAAAACCTGAATACCCTGATCGATTTCCGCTTTGTGAAATCATACCGTGCTGAGCGCGGTACGAACGGTCAGAGCAGCGACTGTACGGGTAAACGTGGTAAAGATATCACTATCAAAGTGCCAGTCGGTACTCGTGTGCTGGATCAGGCTACCGGTGAAGTGCTGGCTGATATGACCAAACACGGCCAGATCAATATGGTCGCGAAAGGCGGATTCCACGGTCTCGGCAATACCCGTTTTAAATCTTCGGTTAACCGTTCCCCACGCCAGAAAACCATGGGTACCAAAGGCGAAGAGCGTGATATCGCCCTTGAGCTGATGCTTCTTGCGGACGTGGGTATGCTGGGTCTGCCAAATGCGGGTAAATCTACTTTCATCCGTGCAGTTTCCGCCGCGAAACCAAAAGTCGCTGACTATCCGTTTACGACCCTGGTGCCAAGCCTCGGCGTTGTGCGAATGGACAGCGAGCAGAGCTTCGTCATCGCCGATATTCCTGGTCTGATTGAAGGCGCGTCCGAAGGCGCTGGTTTAGGAATTCGCTTCCTGAAACACCTTGAACGTTGCCGCGTGTTATTGCACCTGATCGATATTGCGCCGATCGATGAATCAGATCCGATCGAAAATGCGAAAGTCATCATCAACGAGTTGCAGCAATACAACGCCAAACTGGCTGAAAAGCCTCGCTGGCTGGTGTTCAACAAAGTTGATTTGATCGAAAAAGAAGAAGCAGAAACGCGTGCGAAAGCCATTGCCGAGGCGCTGGGTTGGGAAGGTAATTACTACCTGATCTCCGCAGCAAACCGTGAAGGCGTGAATGCTCTGTGCTGGGATGTGATGAAGTTCATCAACGAAAATCCTAAACACATGGCAATCGAACAAGCAGCACCAGAGAAAGTCGAATTCATGTGGGATGACTATCACCGTGAACAACTCGCTGAAGTGGAAGCCGAAGCTGATGACGACTGGGATGATGACTGGGATGAAGACGACGACGAAGGCGTTGAAATCATTTACGAACGTTAATCCGGCGTGAGTATGCGTTGATATAATCTGAAAGGCTGCCAGTGGCAGCCTTTTTTAATACATATTTTTTGTGGTGCTAGCCGACAGCGATAGCGCATTTTCCAGAATCACATCAGGCAGCCAGCATTGTGCACTCAACCCGTTGGCAGAAGAACGGTTGCGCAGCGTCAGTGTTCCGCAGTGCAACTGAGCAATGCGGATGACGATGTTTAAACCCAGCCCACTTCCGCCATAGCGTTGATCCATGCGTTTAAATGCCTGAGTCAATTCACAGGCCTTGGTCTCATCGATCCCCGGGCCTTCATCATCTATTTGTATCAGGAAGCCGTTATTCTGCTGCTGAACCGTAAGGGTGATTTCGCTGCCCGAAGGACCGTAGCGGTAAGCATTTTCCACTAAGTTTCTGACCATCAAACGGAGCAGCACGGCGTCGCCCTGCAGTGTGGCGCGTTCGGGGAGCTTCAACGCCAGCCTCTGCTGGCGATCTTCCAGCATTTCGCAAAATTCCTCCCGTAGCGGTTCGATAACGTTCGATACCAGATCCACCTGCTGATACTCGCCTTTGGCAAAGTTCTGTCCGGCGCGCGACAGCATCAGTAATTGCTCAATAGTATGCATCAGCTGATCGATGCGACCTATCAGCGTATCACTGCCAGACACCCCATTTTTGTGCATGATCTCAAGATGTAAACGTACCCCCGCAAGCGGAGTTCGCAGTTCATGCGCAGCATCGGCGGTGAATAATCGCTCCTGTTGAATCGTATTAGACAGGCGTAAGAACAGCTGATTGAGGGCGTTAGTGACGGCCACTACTTCACGAATTTCACTGTTCAGCGGCAAAGGGGAAAGATTATCAGCGGAGCGTGTTTCCAGACGTTTTTGCAACTGATTTAGCGGACGGATAATCCAGCTTATCGCCCAGAAAGACAGTACCAGCGTAATGGTCATCATCAGCAAAGAAGGAGCGATCAGCGAGGCGATCGCTTCGGCAATTTCT
Source organism: Enterobacteriaceae bacterium Kacie_13 (assembly GCA_013457415.1). Lineage (NCBI taxonomy): Bacteria > Pseudomonadati > Pseudomonadota > Gammaproteobacteria > Enterobacterales > Enterobacteriaceae > Enterobacteriaceae bacterium Kacie_13. Next base: position 4,116,014 of record CP045665.1, on the reverse strand, counting down.
TTCTCGACGTGCGCATTACGCACTTTGGCGGAAAGCGTGTCATTCACCAGTAGGTTAATTTGCTCCTGACTTTCATGCCAAAGCCAAAAAACGCTGGTGAGTTGCGTGACGAAAAGAATCAGAGCCAACATAACCATCAGACGGCGGCGCATACTGGTCATGGCATCATCTCCAGGCGGTAACCAATGCCACGAACCGTACGGATCAACTCTTTACCCAGTTTCCGACGCAGGTTATGGACGTGAACTTCCAGCGTATTGGAGCCCAAATCATCCTGCCAGGTGTAGAGATCTTGCTGAAGCAATTCGCGGTTAACTGTTTGTCCGGCGCGCATCATCAGGCGGGTCAGAATCGCGAACTCTTTGGGTGTGACCTCAACCTGCGCGTCACCCAGATAGGTTTGCTGCGATGAGAGATTAATTCGCAGATTGCCGACAGAGATTTCATTATCGCTTTGCCCCTGGTACCGGCGGATGAGCGCGCGGACGCGGGCTTGTAACTCGGCTAAGGCGAAAGGTTTTATCAGGTAATCATCAGCCCCGGCATCCAGACCATCCACGCGATCCTCAAGTGCATCGCGGGCGGTAAGGATCAGGACGGGAAGCGAGATTCTCTGACGTCGCCATTGGCGCAGAAGTGTTGCGCCATCTTTATCTGGTAACCCCAAATCAAGGATGACCAGACTGTATTGACTGGTCTGGATAAGGCTTTGCGCCTCAGCGGCAGTAGATGCGCAGTCACAAACGTAATTATCGCTGGTTAAGGCCAGCGATAATCCCTGCCGTAAAAGTTCATCATCTTCAACTATCAGCAGTTTCATCGTCTGGCACTTCTCCGTGATTAATTATTTTGGTAGATATCCTTGTAAAGCCGGCTTTCAAAACGCACAAGCGGCGCGCGACGTGTTCGCTGGTCTTCAGGTGGTACCGCGTATCCTGAGAGGAATTGAACAAATGCCATGCGTTGCCCGCTGGCCGTCGTGATAAAGCCTGCCAGGTTATATACGCCAGACAATGAGCCGGTTTTCGCTGACACTTTACCATCGACACCTGCTTCATGCAGGCCACCGCGGTATTGCAACGTGCCGTCATGGCCTGCCAGCGGTAGCATTGAGATGAAATCTAAGTCTTTATCGTTCTGAGCGATATATTGCAGCACCTGCATCATCGTTGCGGGTGACAGCAAATCGTGGCGGGATAAACCTGAGCCATCCACCTGAATTGAGTTGCCTAAATCGACACCCGCCTTCTGACGCAGAATCTGACGCACAGCGTCAGAACCTGCACGCCATGTTCCCGGTACACCGAAACGCTGATGCCCAATGGTGCGGAAAACAGTGTCCGCAATCATGTTGTCGGATTTCTTCAACATGATTCGCAGCAAATCGTGCAAGGGCGCTGATTGCGTTTGTGCCAGAACTGTTCCAGCAGGGGTCTGCTGAGTCTGGCGCTTTAATGTGCCATCAATCTGAATATCGGCCTGTAAAAGCTCATCTTTCAGAATCGCACCGGCATAGCTGGCACCATCCTGAATGGCAAATGCCAGGGGCAGAGGTTCGCTACGTTGGGTCAGACAGCCCGTCAATGTATAACGATTGAATTCACCCGGTACGACATCAAGCTCACAATATTGTGCATCTGGAGAGCCTTTAGCCAGTGTACGCACTTCACTGAACATATGAACCGGGTAATAGGAGGCCACGCGGATAAACGCGTTCTCATCGGGTTTAGGGGCGCTGTAAAGGGAAACAGAGAAACAGTTACGATCGACAATGGCAGCGGCGGGAGGCGCACTGAAGCATTGAGTGATGTCATTCCACGGCCAGCCGGGGGCTTTGTCATGGCTGGCGAACACGGATGTATTCACCACCACATTGCCGCTGATCTCTTTGATGCCCTGTTTTTTGAGCACCGCGACCATATTGCGAATATTCTGACGCTTTAGTGTCGGATCACCGGAAAAACGAGCGACCAGATCCCCTTTAAGGACACCGCCGGAAACAGAGCCCGGGGTTTCCAACGTGGTGGTGAACCTGAAATCGGGACCTAATTGAAGTAAAGCTGCCAAAGCGGTCAGAATCTTCATTGTACTGGCTGGCAGTGCCATCTGGGAACCGTGATAATCGATGGCGGGTGCAGGCGCGCCAATTTTCTGTACCAGCACAGCCAGATTCGTGCCGTCCGGCAGATATTCTGTGTAATTTTCAATCTGGGCCGCATTTGCATTGAGCACAAACGCGCATGCTAATCCACTGACAATTCGTATAAAACGCATTATTTTGAGTAAGGCTCTGGGTAACAACAGGATAATGTGGTGCCATACTACGATGCTACGAACCAAGGCGCAACGTGGCTGAAAGTAAACAATGATCCTCAGTGAACTCTACGTTAAAATACGTATCATAATGCAAAATGAATCCTGGCCTGGTGGCAACTCCGGGTGAGTTTTTTTTGTTTTTCGCCAGAGCGAGTGAGTCAAAAGATCTGGCTTAATTTCTTACCTGATTCAATCAGGACGGTGTTTACCGAAAGGACCAAGTTAGAGGTAATGAATATATGAAACCGATTCCGATGACGTTGCGTGGCGCTGAAAGATTACGTGAAGAGCTGGATCATCTGAAGGGCGTGCGTCGTCCCAAAATTATTGCCGATATTGCCACTGCACGTGAGCACGGCGATTTGAAAGAAAATGCTGAATACCACGCAGCCCGCGAACAGCAAGGTTTTTGCGAAGGACGTATTCAGGAGATCGAAGCCAAGCTCTCAAACGCCCAGGTGATCGATGTGACAAAAATGCCGGCTACGGGCCGTGTGATTTTTGGCGCCACTGTCAAACTGATGAATCTGGATAGTGAAGAAGAGCAGACTTACCGCATCGTGGGTGACGACGAAGCAGACTTTAAGCAAAATTTGATTTCTGTAAACTCACCGATTGCACGTGGATTGATCGGCAAAGAGCAGGATGATGTGGTGGTAATTAACACACCAGGCGGCGATGTTGAGTTTGAAGTGCTGAAGGTCGAGTACCTCTAAAAATCCGCATTAAAAAGGGCGAAACGTGACGTTTCGCCCTATAAATCACCCATTCATGAAGTGGATTGCTTCACATTAAATTGAAAACTAACGTAAAAAGGCCGGTTATAGCCTTTTCCTGAACGTGATTTCGTGGCACCTTTCCGAAAATCTAAAGCGTTTTTCGTTAAACTCTGACGAATTAACGCGGTAAGATAATTTTGCGGTCTTCGGTAGAAGGGCGATAAAGTACCAGCATATTGCCGATAACTTGCACATTACACGCCTTGGTTTCACGCACGATAGCGTCTACGATCAAAGCCTTCGTTTCGCGTTCTTCTGCCGCGACTTTAATCTTGATCAGTTCGTGATGCGCCAGCGCCTGTTCGATTTCGGCGAGCACGCCTTCTGTCAGGCCGTTGTTACCCAGCATGACAACCGGTTTCAGTGGATGTGCCAAGCCTTTCAGGTACTGTTTTTGTTTATTGTTAAGATTCATCGTCTTTTTTGCTTAAGTTGGGATTGAAAACGGGTCATTCTACCGCCATCTCATGTATATCACCAACCCGGACTGCTTTGGGCGGTGATTTATACTGACTTAGCCATAGACGTCATGACGCTAACAGCTTGTTCCAAAAGCTCTAACACAGGGTAGTTGGAAAACTATATGGTTACTAAATAATGTCTATTAAAAAGCGTTCTGCAAGTTCCACTCGCTGGTTGCAGGAACACTTTAGCGATAAATATGTGATTCAGGCACAGAAAAAAGGGCTGCGTTCCCGCGCCTGGTTTAAGCTTGATGAAATACAGCAAGGCGATAAGCTGTTCAAACCTGGGATGACTGTGGTGGATTTAGGTGCAGCGCCCGGTGGATGGTCGCAGTTTGCCGCAACGCAGATTGGTAGCAAAGGGCGCATTATTGCGCTTGACCTTTTACCTATGGATCCTATTGTTGGAGTCGACTTCCTTCAGGGGGATTTTCGTGATGAATTAGTTCTCAAAGCGCTGCTCGATCGCGTGGGAGAAAACAAAGTTCAGGTGGTCATGTCCGATATGGCCCCGAATATGAGCGGTACACCGGCAGTCGATATTCCAAAATCGATGTATTTAGTTGAGTTAGCACTGGATATGTGTCGGGATGTATTAGCACCAGGCGGAAGTTTCCTGGTGAAGGTGTTCCAGGGAGATGGTTTTGATGAATACCTGCGGGAAATTCGCTCCCTGTTTACGAAGGTGAAGATTCGTAAGCCAGACGCTTCCCGAGCACGTTCGCGAGAAGTGTACATCGTAGCGACAGGGCGGAAAGTGTAGTTCCCTAACGCTGTTTGTTAACACAGTTGTAATATGAGGTTGATCCCTTGAGTGACATGGCGAAGAACCTGATTCTCTGGTTAGTCATCGCAGTAGTATTGATGTCTGTATTTCAGAGCTTTGGGCCCAGCGAGTCTAATGGCCGTAGGGTAGATTATTCTACCTTCATGTCCGAATTGACCCAAGACCAGATTCGCGAAGCGCGTATCAATGGACGTGAGATTAACGTTGTTAAAAAAGACAGCAACAAGTACACGACCTACATTCCAGTTGAAGACCCTAAGTTGCTGGATACGCTGCTGAGCAAAAATGTAACCGTAGTGGGTGAGCCACCAGAGCAACCAAGCTTACTGGCCTCTATCTTTATTTCCTGGTTCCCAATGCTGCTGTTGATTGGGGTCTGGATCTTCTTTATGCGACAAATGCAGGGCGGCGGCGGCAAAGGGGCGATGTCCTTTGGCAAGAGCAAAGCGCGCATGTTGACGGAAGATCAAATTAAAACAACGTTTGCGGACGTTGCAGGTTGTGATGAAGCGAAGGAAGAGGTGAGCGAACTGGTTGATTACCTGCGCGAACCGAGCCGTTTCCAGAAACTGGGCGGTAAAATTCCTAAAGGCGTCTTGATGGTGGGTCCTCCGGGTACCGGTAAAACCTTGCTGGCGAAAGCCATCGCAGGGGAAGCCAAGGTGCCGTTCTTCACTATTTCCGGTTCTGACTTCGTAGAAATGTTCGTCGGTGTGGGTGCATCCCGCGTGCGCGACATGTTTGAACAAGCGAAGAAAGCCGCTCCATGTATCATCTTTATTGATGAGATTGACGCCGTAGGCCGTCAGCGTGGCGCCGGTTTAGGTGGTGGTCACGACGAACGTGAGCAGACACTGAACCAGATGCTGGTAGAGATGGATGGCTTTGAAGGTAACGAAGGTATCATTGTTATTGCTGCAACTAACCGTCCAGATGTACTTGACCCGGCATTGCTGCGTCCAGGCCGTTTCGACCGTCAGGTTGTTGTTGGCTTGCCAGATGTACGCGGGCGTGAGCAGATCCTTAAAGTTCATATGCGTCGTGTTCCGCTGGCGACAGATGTTGATGCCTCTGTGATTGCACGTGGTACACCTGGCTTCTCCGGTGCTGATCTCGCAAACCTGGTTAACGAAGCGGCTCTGTTCTCTGCGCGTGGTAACAAACGTGTGGTGTCGATGGTTGAATTTGAAAAAGCCAAAGATAAAATCATGATGGGTGCAGAACGTCGCTCCATGGTGATGACAGAAGCGCAGAAAGAATCCACTGCATATCACGAAGCAGGCCACGCCATTATCGGCCGTCTGGTTCCTGAACACGATCCAGTACACAAGGTAACGATTATTCCTCGTGGCCGTGCATTAGGTGTGACGTTCTTCCTGCCCGTCGGCGATGCAATCAGTGCAAGCCGTCAGAAACTCGAAAGTCAGATTTCCACGCTTTATGGTGGCCGTCTTGCTGAAGAGATCATCTACGGTGTAGAGAAAGTATCTACTGGTGCATCAAACGATATCAAAGTGGCGACGTCCATTGCCCGTAACATGGTTACGCAGTGGGGCTTCTCAGATAAATTAGGTCCGTTGCTGTATGCGGAAGAAGAAGGCGAAGTCTTCCTCGGTCGCTCAGTAGCAAAAGCTAAACATATGTCTGATGAAACCGCGCGAATTATCGATCAGGAAGTGAAGTCTCTGGTAGAGCGCAATTATGCACGTGCACGCACGTTGCTGATGGAAAATATGGATATCCTTCATTCAATGAAAGATGCCCTGATGAAATATGAAACCATCGATGCGCCACAGATTGATGACCTGATGAACCGTACCGAAGTTCGCCCGCCAGCCGGCTGGGACGACGTCGGCGGTAAAAACGGTAATGGCAATTCTAACGACGGCGGCACGCCAAAAGCGCCAACGCCGGTTGATGAACCTCGTACGCCTAATCCAGGAAATACGATGTTTGAACAATTCAGCGGCAAATAACGGCTGGTTGGAAAATAAGGTTGTTTACACACAACCCCGGGCTTGCCCGGGGTTTTTTATGCGTGCATTCTTTGCCTCGGAATTTAGATATCGCGATCACAGACCGACCAAAAGGGACATGACCTATGCGCCTTACAGCCAGAGACTCGATACTCGACCTGACTTATCCTCAGGTTATGGGGATTTTGAACGTTACGCCGGATTCATTCTCCGACGGCGGACGCCATAACACGCTGGATCTCGCGCTCAGACATGCTGAGGCGATGATTAATGCCGGCGCGACTATTCTTGATATCGGCGGAGAGTCCACACGCCCAGGCGCCGCTGAGGTGAGTGACGACGAAGAGCTGGCGCGTGTAGTACCGGTCGTTGAGGCGATAGCACGACGTTTTGATGCCTGGATTTCTGTCGATACCTCAAAGGGCATCGTCATCCGTGAAGCTGCCCGTGTGGGAATGCATCTGATCAACGATATTCGTTCATTACAGGAACCAAGCGCATTGCAGGCGGCGGCAGAAACCGGATTGCCCGTGTGCCTGATGCACATGCAGGGGCAACCGAAAACGATGCAACATTCTCCGCAATATGCTGATGTTGTAGCGGAAGTCGGGCAGTATTTCGATGAGCAAATTACGCGATGTGTGAATGCCGGTATTCCGAAAAGTAAATTGATACTCGACCCGGGCTTTGGTTTCGGTAAAAATCTGACCCATAACTATGAGCTGCTCGGCAGACTCGCGGAGTTCCATCATTTTGGCCTGCCGCTTCTGGTCGGTATGTCGAGGAAATCTATGGTGGGGCAATTGCTCCATGTCTCACCGGAACAGCGTGTAACCGGAAGCGTTGCCTGCGCTGTTATCGCAGCTATGCAGGGCGCTCAGATCGTCCGCGTGCATGATGTAAAAGAAACCGTCGAAGCGATGCGTGTCGTCGAAGCAACACTTTCTGCAAGGGATAAAAATTAATTATGAGCAACCGTAAATACTTTGGTACTGATGGCATTCGCGGAAAAGTAGGCGATACACCAATTACACCTGATTTCGTGCTGAAACTAGGCTGGGCAGCGGGCAAAGTGCTGGCTCGTCATGGGTCGCGTAAAGTGATCATCGGTAAAGACACTCGCATTTCTGGTTATATGCTCGAATCAGCTCTGGAAGCCGGGCTGGCCGCGGCAGGCTTATCTGCATCCTTCACCGGGCCGATGCCCACGCCTGCTGTGGCGTATCTGACGCGCACTTTCCGCGCTGAAGCCGGCATTGTTATCTCTGCGTCACACAATCCTTATTACGATAACGGCATCAAGTTTTTCACCATTGATGGCACAAAACTTCCAGATGACGTCGAAGAAGCCATCGAAGCTGAGCTGGAAAAACCACTGACCTGTGTGGAATCCGCTGAGCTTGGCAAAGCCAGCCGTATTGTCGATGCTGCGGGTCGTTACATCGAATTCTGCAAGGGCACTTTCCCAAGTGAACTGAGCCTGAACGGCCTCAAAATCGTGGTAGATTGCGCCAACGGTGCAACCTATCACATCGCGCCAAGCGTGTTGCGCGAGCTGGGTGCGAAAGTGATCGCCATCGGTTGTGAGCCGGACGGCATGAATATTAACGAAGAATGCGGCGCGACGGATGTCCGTCAGCTGCAACAGCGCGTTTTGGCTGAAAAAGCAGATGTCGGTCTGGCCTTTGACGGCGACGGCGATCGCCTTATCATGGTTGACAACGAAGGCAACAAGGTCGATGGCGATCAGATTCTGTATATCATTGCGCGCGAAGGGTTACGTCAAGGTCAGCTGAAGGGCGGAGCAGTAGGCACGCTAATGAGCAACATGGGCCTTGAACTGGCGTTGAAACAGCTGGGTATTCCGTTTACCCGCGCGAAAGTGGGTGACCGTTACGTACTGGAAAAAATGCAGGAAAAAGGCTGGCGTATCGGTGCTGAGAACTCGGGCCATATCATCCTGCTGGACAAAACCACCACGGGTGACGGCATTGTGGCAGGTTTGCAAGTGCTTACCGCAATGGTGCGCAACCATATGAGCCTGCATGATTTGTGCAGCGGCATGAAACTACTTCCTCAGATTCTGATCAACGTCCGCTTCGCCGGTGAGCACGATCCGCTGGAGTCTGAAGACGTTAAGCAGGTTACTGCTGAGGTTGAAAAGCAGCTGGCAGGGCGTGGCCGCGTATTACTGCGTAAATCCGGTACCGAGCCTTTGCTACGCGTCATGGTAGAGGGCGAGGATGCGGAGTTGGTCGAAAAACTGGCCAATCGTATTGCCGATGCAGTTAAAGCGGTGAAACCGTAACCTGATAAAAAAACGGTGAATTTACCGGCTTTGCGCCGTCATTTTCTGTTGGAAAAAGGGCGCAAAGTAAAAATATCAAAGTGTTTTAAGCTGTATTTGTCGTTTTTTTCCGCAAACAAACATTTCAATGCAAATTGCCCTTGCGTGCCAATACGGCTTTGGTTAGTATTCACACCCGCTTCAGTGGGTCCTTAGATGGCCTGCTAAATTGGTGAGAAGCAATTGGCATGCGGTGAACCCGCGAGGATACAGGTACTACTATGTACGACGCTCTTCTGGTGATTTTCCTTATCGTAGCAATCGGCCTTGTGGCTTTGGTTATGCTGCAACAAGGTAAAGGCGCTGATATGGGAGCCTCTTTCGGAGCAGGTGCTTCTGGCACATTGTTCGGTTCGAGTGGTTCCGGTAACTTCATGACCCGTATGACCGGCGTTTTGGCTGCTTTGTTCTTTATCATTAGTTTGATTCTTGGGAACATGAGCACCAATAAAAGCCAAAAAGGTAGTGAGTGGGAAAACTTAAGTCAGCCAGCACAAACTGAGCAGACAACTGCACCGGCCGCTCCAGCAGCACCTAACAGTGATGTTCCTCACTAAGCAGTAATCTTCTTACCTAAAGAAGTGAAAGTTTTAAACAGTGGCTTGAACTTGGACAGTACAAGCGATTGTGAAAAAAAAGAGTGCCGAGGTGGTGGAATTGGTAGACACGCTACCTTGAGGTGGTAGTGCCCGAATGGGCTTACGGGTTCAAGTCCCGTCCTCGGTACCAATCTTTATGATAATTTGCTTTTTAGCGATTATCGGCGTAATATTTGCCACGTTTTCGGACGCGGGGTGGAGCAGCCTGGTAGCTCGTCGGGCTCATAACCCGAAGGTCGTCGGTTCAAATCCGGCCCCCGCAACCACTTTCCCTAAGTGTTTATTTCAAATAGACTTTCAGTATCTCCCTGTGATGTTCTGCAGTTCCCATTTGAAAGTTACTATTTGAAAATAACACTTCGAAAGTCGTACCGAAGCCGCTATGCGGCAAATAGGGTCCAGTTGCATAAAGCCCCGATTTATCGGGGTTTTTTGTTATTTGGCAACAGAATCACTGGGCTATTTAGCCCTTTTTTTATGTCTTGGGGGTGGGCTTGTCCACATTAGAACAAAAATTAACAGAGCTGATTACAGCACCAGTCGAGGCACTTGGCTTTGAGCTGGTGGGCATCGAGTTCGTTCGGGCTCGCCAATCGACGTTGCGCATCTATATTGATAGTGACGCCGGGATCAATGTTGATGATTGTGCTGATGTCAGCCACCAGGTGAGCGCTGTGCTGGACGTAGAAGATCCGGTCACCGTCGCCTATAACCTGGAAGTTTCCTCTCCAGGCCTTGATCGTCCTATGTTCACCGCTGAGCATTATCAACGTTTTATCGGTGACGAAGTCAGCATGGTACTGCGTATGGCGGTTCAGAATCGTCGTAAATGGCAGGGCATCATCAAAGCTGTCGAAGGCGAAATGATCACGGTGACTGTGGAAGGGAAAGATGAAGTGTTCGCACTGAGCAACATCCAGAAAGCGAACCTGGTACCCCACTTTTAAAGAGTTTGGAAGAGGCAACTAGGATGAACAAAGAGATTCTGGCTGTTGTAGAAGCAGTTTCTAATGAAAAATCCCTCCCGCGCGAGAAGATTTTTGAAGCGCTGGAAATTGCATTATCAACAGCGACCAAGAAAAAATACGAGCAAGAAATTGAAGTCCGCGTCAGCATTGACCGTAAAACCGGTGACTTTGATACCTTCCGTCGTTGGGTTGCAGTCGACGAAGTGACTCAGCCAACACGTGAAATCACCCTCGAAGCAGCACAGTATGAAGAACCGTCTATCGAGCTCGGCGGTTACATTGAAGATCAAATCGAGTCAGTCACATTCGACCGCATTACCACCCAAACCGCAAAACAAGTTATCGTACAGAAAGTACGCGAAGCTGAGCGCGCGATGGTGGTTGAGCAGTTCCGTGAACAACAAGGCGAAATCGTCACTGGCGTCGTCAAGAAAGTTAACCGTGACAGCATCGCCCTGGACTTAGGTAGCAATGCTGAAGCTGTTATCCTGCGTGAAGATATGCTTCCGCGTGAAAACTTCCGCTCTGGCGACCGCATTCGTGGCGTTTTGTATGATGTCCGTCCGGAAGCGCGCGGCGCACAACTGTTTGTTAGCCGTTCACGTAATGAAATGCTGATCGAACTGTTCCGCATTGAAGTGCCAGAAATCGGTGAAGAGCTGATTGAGATTAAAGCGGCAGCCCGTGATCCTGGCTCCCGCGCTAAAATCGCAGTGAAAACCAACGATAAACGCATCGACCCGGTTGGTGCGTGTGTCGGTATGCGCGGTGCACGCGTTCAGGCCGTATCCAGTGAACTGGGCGGAGAACGTATTGATATCATTCTTTGGGATGATAATCCTGCGCAATTCGTTATCAATGCGATGGCACCGGCAGATGTTGCCTCCATCGTGGTTGATGAAGATAGATGCACCATGGATATCGCCGTTGAAGCCAGCAATCTGGCACAGGCGATTGGCCGTAATGGTCAGAACGTACGTTTGGCTTCCCAGCTGTTGAAACAACATCGTGGTGATGACCGTTGGGAACTGAACGTGATGACAGCAGACGACCTGCAGGCCAAACATCAGGCTGAGGCTCACGCTGCGATCGAAACCTTCACTAAATATCTGGCAATCGATGAAGATTTCGCCACGGTTCTGGTCGAAGAAGGTTTCTCTACCCTCGAAGAACTGGCTTACGTGCCGGTGAACGAACTGTTAGAAATCGACGGCCTGGATGAAGACACCGTGAATGCGCTGCGCGAACGTGCGAAAGAAGCGCTGACCACGTTGGCTTTAGCTCAGGAAGAAAGTCTCGGTGACAATAAGCCTGCTGACGATCTGCTGAATTTGGCGGGTCTGGAACGTAGCATGGCGTTTAAACTGGCTGCACAAGGCGTTTGTACGCTGGAAGATCTTGCCGAGCAGGGTGTCGACGATCTGGCTGATATTGAAGGTCTTACTGACGAGCAGGCTGGTGAACTTATCATGGCCGCGCGCAATATCTGCTGGTTTGGCGACAACGCGTAATAACTGTAGCAGGAAGGAACAGCATGACAGATGTAACTGTAAAATCGCTGGCGGCAGAGATTCAGACCCCGGTAGATCGCCTGGTACAGCAATTTGCTGATGCAGGGATCTCGAAGTCCGAATCTGACTCTGTGACCCAGCAGGAAAAAGAAACATTATTGGCGCATCTTAATGGCGGAAACGCTGGTGCGACAAACAAACTGACGTTACAACGCAAAACGCGTAGTACACTGAATATTCCGAGCACCGGCGGGACGAGTAAATCGGTGCAAATCGAAGTCCGCAAGAAACGCACTTATGTTAAACGTGATATGACCGAAGCAGAACTTGCCCAGGCCGAAGCGGAAGAGCAAGCGAAGCGTGACGCGGAAGAACAGGCACAGCGTGCAGCAGCGGAGCAAGCCCAGCGCGAAGCTCAGGAAAAAGCCAAACGCGCCGCCGAAGAGCAAGCTAAACGTGAGGCCGCTGATAAAGCTAAGCGTGATGCAGCGGAAAAAGATAAAGTGACGAATCAACATACCGACGAAGTAACTAAACCAGCTCAGGCAGATAAAGCACGCCGTGAAGCTGAAGCCGCAGAGCTGAAACGCAAAACGGAAGAAGAAGCCCAGCGTAAGGTTGAAGAAAACGCCAAGCGCATTGCTGAAGAAGCCCGTAAAATGGCTGATTCTGGTGTCTGGACTGAAACTGTCGCGCCAAGCGAATCAGAATCTGCTGACTATCATGTCACGACTTCTACCCATGCCCGTGCTGCTGAAGACGAGAACGACGCCAAAGTTGAAGGCGAACGTCGTAGCCGTACCCGCGGTGGCAAAGCGACCAAGCAGAAGAAAGGCAATAAACTGTCTGAATCTAAAGCTGACCGCGAAGAAGCACGTGCCGTTGGCCGTAATGGTAAAGGCAAGCGTAAGCCAAGCACCCTGCAACAGAGCTTCAACAAGCCTGTTGCTGCAGTGAACCGTGACGTCGTAGTGGGTGAAACCATTACGGTTGCTGAGCTGGCGAACAAAATGGCAGTTAAAGGTTCTCAGGTCATCAAAACCATGATGAAACTGGGCGCCATGGCCACCATCAACCAGGTTATTGATCAGGAAACTGCTCAGCTGGTTGCTGAAGAAATGGGCCACAAAGTTATCCTGCGTCGTGAAAACGAACTGGAAGAAGCGCTGATGAGCGACCGTGACACGGGCGCGTCCGCTGGTGCTGAGCCACGTGCTCCGGTTGTGACCATCATGGGTCACGTTGACCACGGTAAAACCTCCCTGCTTGACTACATTCGCTCAACGAAAGTTGCTGCAGGCGAAGCCGGTGGTATTACCCAGCACATCGGTGCTTATCACGTTGAAACTGAAAACGGCATGATCACGTTCCTTGATACCCCGGGACACGCCGCGTTTACTTCAATGCGTGCTCGTGGTGCTAAAGCGACTGACATCGTGGTTCTGGTTGTTTCAGCCGATGATGGCGTGATGCCACAAACCATTGAAGCCGTACAGCATGCGAAAGCTGCTGGTGTGCCAATCGTGGTTGCAGTGAACAAAATTGATAAACCAGACGCTGATCCCGATCGCGTTCGTACCGAGCTTTCTCAGTACGGCGTTATGCCGGAAGAGTGGGGCGGTGAGTCTCAGTTCATCCACGTTTCTGCGAAAGCAGGGACAGGCATCGACGATCTGCTGCAAGCTATCTTGCTGCAGGCCGAAGTTCTGGAACTGAAAGCTGTCCGTACCGGTATGGCAAGCGGCGTTGTGATCGAGTCCTTCCTGGACAAAGGTCGTGGCCCGGTTGCAACTGTTCTGGTTCAGGAAGGTACGCTGAACAAAGGCGACATCATTCTGTGTGGCTTCGAATACGGCCGCGTTCGTGCAATGCGTGATGAAATGGGGCGCGACATTATGTCTGCGGGTCCATCTATCCCAGTGGAAGTGTTGGGTCTGTCCAGCGTTCCGGCTGCGGGTGATGAAGTTACCGTTGTACGTGATGAGAAAAAAGCCCGTGAAGTTGCGCTTTACCGTCAGGGTAAATTCCGCGAAGTGAAACTGGCTCGTCAGCAGAAATCTAAACTGGAAAACATGTTTGCGAACATGACCGAAGGTGAAGTGTCTGAACTGAATATCGTTCTGAAATCTGACGTACAGGGTTCTTGCGAAGCGATTTCCGATGCACTGCAGAGCTTGTCTACCGACGAAGTGAAAGTCAAAATCGTGGGTATGGGTGTCGGTGGTATTACCGAGACTGATGCTACGCTTGCAGCCGCTTCCCGTGCGATCATCCTGGGCTTCAACGTACGTGCCGATGCTTCTGCTCGCCGCGTCGTAGAAAGTGAAAGCCTGGATCTGCGTTACTATTCCGTAATCTATAACCTGATTGACGAAGTTAAACAGGCGATGAGCGGTATGTTGGCGCCAGAATACAAACAGCAAATCATCGGCCTGGCTGAAGTACGTGACGTGTTCAAGTCACCGAAATTTGGCGCAATTGCAGGTTGTATGGTTACTGAAGGTATGATCAAGCGTAATAACCCAATCCGTGTACTGCGTGACAACGTGGTCATCTACGAAGGCGAGCTGGAATCCCTGCGCCGCTTCAAAGATGATGTTGCTGAAGTTCGCAACGGCATGGAATGTGGTATCGGCGTTAAGAACTACAATGATGTGCGTACTGGCGATGTGATTGAAGTCTTCGAAATCATCGAGATCAAACGTACTATCGCTTAACGTTTGCGAAGTAGCTGATATCCAGATGGGGGGCCTTGCGCCCCCTTATTTGTCTGGAGCAAGTGGAGAAAGAATAATCATGGCAAAAGAATTTAGCCGTACACAACGTGTCTCTCAGGAGATGCAAAAAGAAATCGCGATCATTTTACAGCGTGAAGTCAAAGACCCACGCGTTGGCATGGCCACCGTGTCTGGCGTCGAAGTTTCACGTGATCTGGCATATGCCAAAGTGTTCGTGACCTTCCTTGACGTTCTGACCACCGATAATCACGATCCCGATCGTGTAAAAAACGGTATCAAAGCCTTACAGGACGCATCAGGTTTCATTCGTACCCTGATCGGTAAAGCGATGCGTCTGCGCGTTGTTCCTGAACTGACTTTTGCTTACGACAACTCACTGGTTGAAGGTATGCGTATGTCTAACCTGGTGACCAATGTCGTGAAGAACGATGCTGAACGTCGTTCAGCTGCAGGCGACGACGAGGAAGCATAATGAGCCGCCCACGTCGCCGCGGCCGTGATATTCACGGCGTTCTGCTACTGGACAAATCTTACGGCTTGTCTTCCAACGACGCGCTGCAAAAGGTCAAACGCCTTTATAACGCTAATCGTGCAGGTCATACGGGTGCGCTTGATCCTCTGGCGACAGGCATGTTGCCGCTATGCTTAGGCGAAGCGACCAAGTTTTCCCGTTTTCTGCTTGATTCCGACAAGCGTTATCGCGTGATTGCCCGCATGGGGCAACGCACCGATACCTCTGATGCGGAAGGTGAAATCATTTCCGAACGTGAAATGACTTTTACTCAGCAGCAACTTGACGACGCTCTCGACAGCTTCCGCGGGGAAACCCAGCAAATTCCTTCCATGTATTCTGCACTGAAATACGAAGGGAAAAAGCTGTACGAATATGCGCGTCAGGGTATCGAAGTTCCACGTGAATCCCGTAGCATCACGGTGTATGAACTGAAGTTTATTCGCTGGGAAGGCTTTGAGGTTGAGCTGGAAATTCACTGCTCGAAAGGCACCTACATCCGCACAATTGTGGATGATTTGGGTGAAAAATTGGGATGTGGTGCACACGTCACTTATCTGCGCCGTTTGCAGGTAGCAACGTATCCTCTTGAGCGTATGGTCACCATGGAAAAACTCCATGAGCTGATGGCTCAGGCAGAAGAACAGGGCATTGAACCGCGCTTACTGTTGGATCCTTTGTTGCTGCCTATGGACAGTGCCTGTGAAGACTTCCCGGAAGTGAACTTGCTGCCAGTAGTGGCTGGATATGTGAAACAGGGGCAACCTGTTCAGGCATCTGGCGCACCGACAAGCGGTATGGTTCGCATCACGGAAGGTGAAGAACGTAAGTTTATCGGCATTGGCGAAATAGATGATGATGGACGCATTGCGCCGCGTCGTTTGGTCGTCGAATATACCGAATAAGCGCTTTTTGCCCACCTTGCGATCATATATAGCAAAGGGTAGAATAGCGCAGCTTATGCATTGGGTAGCTGAATTAGAGATCGGCACCCGTTTAAACTATCTATAATATTTTGGAGTATAATTATGTCTCTAAGCGTTGAAGCTAAAGCTCAAATCGTTTCCGACTTTGGTCGTGGCACAAACGACAGTGGTTCTTCCGAAGTTCAGGTTGCTCTGCTGACTGCTCAAATTAACCACCTGCAAGGTCACTTTGCAGAGCACAAAAAAGATCACCACAGCCGTCGTGGTCTGCTGCGCATGGTTTCTCAGCGTCGTAAACTGCTGGACTACCTGAAGGGTAAAGATGTAGCACGTTACACCAGCCTGATCGAACGTCTGGGTCTGCGTCGCTAATCAAGCGAGTTTCAGTGTAAAGGGGCCAATAGGCCCCTTTATTCTAGGAAGCGACACCAAATCAGGTTACTGTATGGCTGTTGTTTCTGCTGTTAATCTAAGAACATGAACTTCCGTTACAGATGTTTTCGCGCGGCTAATGAGAGACTTTATTGCCACATTGCCAGGCCAATAAGGATTGTCATTAGTCGCGAGAATGTAGTGAGAAGCTCGGATATCTATCGGTGTGAACTGCTGTCATAACAGCTGCGCGCCACAATTAAGGACATTACATTGCTTAATCCGACTATTCGTAAATTCCAATACGGCCAGCACACCGTTACGCTGGAAACCGGCATGATGGCGCGTCAGGCGACTGCAGCCGTGATGGTTAGCATGGACGACACAGCGGTATTCGTTACCGTTGTTGGCCAGAAAAAAGCTAAACTAGGTCAGAGCTTCTTCCCACTGACCGTTAACTATCAGGAGCGTACTTACGCTGCTGGTCGTATCCCAGGCAGCTTCTTCCGTCGTGAAGGCCGTCCAAGCGAAGGCGAAACACTGACGTCCCGTCTGATCGACCGTCCAATTCGTCCACTGTTCCCGGAAGGCTTTCTGAATGAAGTTCAGGTTATCGCCACCGTAGTTTCTCTGAACCCGCAAGTTAACCCTGACATCGTTGCGATGATCGGTGCCTCTGCTGCCCTGAGTCTGTCTGGTATTCCATTCAGCGGCCCAATCGGTTCTGCGCGCGTAGGTTACATCAATGACCAGTACGTTCTGAACCCAACCGCAGACGAGCTGAAAACCAGCAGTCTGGATCTGGTGGTTGCCGGTACTAAAGGCGCGGTTCTGATGGTTGAGTCTGAAGCGGATGTTCTGAGCGAAGACCAGATGCTGGGCGCTGTGGTGTTCGGCCACGAACAACAACAAATCGTTATCGATAACATCAACTCTCTGGTTGCTGAAGTCGGTAAAGCCAAATGGGATTGGCAGCCAGAAGTGGTTAACGCTGAGCTGCACGCTCGCGTCGCTGCGCTGGCGGAATCTCGTTTAGGTGATGCTTATCTGATCACTGACAAACAAGACCGTTACGCCCAGATCAACGTAATCAAATCTGAAGTCGTGCAAACACTGCAAGCTGAAGATGAAGCGCTGGATGCTGGCGAAATCTCTGACCTGCTGGGCAGCATTGAAAAGAACGTGGTGCGTAGCCGTGTTCTGCGTGGCGAGCCACGTATCGATGGTCGTGAAAAAGACATGATCCGCGGTCTGGACGTTCGTACTGGCGTTCTGCCACGTACCCACGGTTCTGCACTGTTCACCCGTGGTGAAACTCAGGCGCTGGTAACAGCGACCCTGGGTACTGCACGTGACGCGCAGAACCTGGACGAGTTGATGGGTGAGAAGTCTGACAGCTTCCTGTTCCACTACAACTTCCCTCCATACTCCGTTGGTGAGACTGGCATGGTCGGTTCACCGAAACGTCGTGAAATTGGTCACGGTCGTTTGGCGAAACGCGGCGTGTTGGCGATGATGCCAAAACCAGAAGACTTCCCGTACACCGTACGTGTGGTTTCTGAAATCACCGAATCTAACGGTTCATCTTCTATGGCTTCCGTTTGTGGTGCATCTCTGGCCCTGATGGATGCGGGCGTGCCTATCAAAGCCGCTGTTGCGGGTATCGCAATGGGTCTGGTGAAAGAAGGCGAAAGCTTTGTGGTTCTGTCTGACATTCTGGGTGACGAAGATCACCTGGGCGACATGGACTTTAAAGTTGCCGGTAGCCGCGACGGTATCACCGCGCTGCAGATGGACATCAAAATCGAAGGTATCACCCGCGAAATCATGCAGGTGGCCCTGAACCAGGCTAAGGGTGCGCGTTTGCACATTCTCGGCGTTATGGAACAGGCTATCAGCACCCCGCGTGGCGATATCTCTCAGTTTGCTCCACGTATCCACACCATCAAGATCAGCCCGGACAAAATCAAGGACGTGATCGGTAAAGGTGGTTCTGTGATCCGTGCTCTGACTGAAGAAACTGGCACGACTATCGAAATCGAAGATGACGGTACTGTGAAAATCGCAGCAACCGACGGCGAGAAAGCAAAATACGCTATCCGTCGTATCGAAGAGATCACTGCAGAAATCGAAGTTGGCCGTATCTATCAGGGTAAAGTGACCCGTATCGTAGACTTTGGTGCGTTTGTTGCCATCGGCGGCGGTAAAGAAGGTCTGGTTCATATTTCTCAGATCGCTGATAAGCGTGTCGAGAAAGTGACTGATTACCTGCAGATGGGTCAGGAAGTACCGGTTAAGGTACTTGAAGTTGACCGCCAGGGTCGTGTGCGTTTGAGCATCAAAGAAGCAACTGCACCGACTCAGGACGACACAACTGAGCAACCTGCCGCAGAATAATCTGTAACAGAAGTTTTACAGCTCCTTTCCATCTGGAGGGGAGCTGTTCGTATCACGAACGTAGGATGCGTTTGTGTTAAGCAAGCGGATGACAGGACGTCTATCCAATGTTTGTCTCCGGGAGTAGAAATGAAGCCTTTCTTGCGCTGGTGTTATGTTGCGACAGCACTTATGTTGGCAGGATGCAGCAACCATGATTGGCGTAAAAATGAAGTTCTGGCGATTCCGTTGCAGCCGACGTTGCAGCAGGAAGTCATCCTGGCACGCATGGAACAAATTCTTGCCAGCCGGTCATTAACCGATGATGAGAGAGCACAGCTATTATATGAGCGCGGTGTGCTGTATGATAGTCTCGGGCTAAGAGCACTGGCGCGAAATGATTTTTCACAAGCGCTGTCTATTCGTCCTGATATGCCAGAAGTTTTTAACTACCTGGGGATTTACCTAACGCAGGCAGGCAATTTCGATGCTGCCTATGAAGCGTTTGATTCTGTACTAGAGCTTGATCCAACTTACAACTACGCGCGTTTGAACCGAGGTATCGCACTGTATTACGGTGGCCGATTCTCGTTAGCGCAGGATGATCTGCAGGCGTTTTATCGAGACGATCCAAATGATCCCTTCCGTTCGTTATGGCTTTACCTTGCGGAGCGAGAAATCAATCCGAAGGATGCCGACGTAGCGCTTCAACAGCGTTATGACAAAGCGGACAGAGGGCAATGGGGATGGAATATCGTCGAATTCTACCTGGGCAAAATCAGCGAAACTACGCTGATGGAACGCCTCAAGGCAGAAGCAACGGATAACACTTCGCTCGCTGAGCATCTCAGTGAAACTGACTTCTATTTAGGTAAGCATTACCTAAGTCTGGGGGACAAGAACAGCGCCGCGGCACTGTTCAAACTGACGGTAGCTAACAACGTTCACAACTTTGTTGAGCACCGCTATGCATTGTTGGAATTGGCGCTTTTGGGCCAAGAGCAAGACGACCTATCAGAATCGGACCAGCAATAGCTGACGACACCAATCAGCCTGATTAATCATGGTTTTTTCCATTTTTAAGCGCCTTAACGGGCGAGGGTTGCTTTGTTCGTTTTATAATCTAATTTGAGCCGGTTCACACTTTTCAATGAAAATGACTGAAAATTTTCTCGACGAGTTATGTAGACTGGCTGCCATTATTAATGAGGCACGTGTACATGACTACTGAGCTTGAAATCTCTTTTGCTGACCTGGGGCTGTCTGCTCCGATCATTTCTGCCCTTACCGATTTGGGCTACGAAAAACCTTCACCAATCCAGGCTGAGTGTATTCCTCACCTGCTGAGCGGCCGCGATGTTCTGGGTATGGCGCAGACCGGTTCCGGTAAAACTGCTGCATTCTCTTTACCTTTGCTGCACAACATTGATGCTTCACTGAAAGCACCACAAATTCTTGTTCTGGCACCCACCCGCGAACTGGCGGTTCAGGTTGCTGAAGCAATGACTGACTTCTCTAAACATATGCATGGCGTGAATGTGGTTGCCCTTTACGGCGGCCAGCGCTATGACGTTCAGCTGCGCGCACTGCGTCAAGGTCCACAAGTTGTTGTGGGTACCCCGGGCCGCCTGCTGGACCACCTGAAACGTGGCACCCTGAACCTCTCTAACCTGAGCGGTCTGGTACTGGACGAAGCCGATGAAATGCTGCGTATGGGCTTCATCGAAGATGTCGAAACTATCATGGCGCAGATCCCGGCTCAGCATCAGACCGCGTTGTTCTCTGCAACCATGCCAGAAGCGATCCGTCGTATTACCCGTCGCTTCATGAAAGATCCACAGGAAGTACGCATTCAGTCAAGCATCACTACCCGTCCGGACATCAGCCAGAGTTACTGGACTGTGCACGGCCTGCGTAAAAATGAAGCTCTGGTGCGTTTCCTGGAAGCTGAAGACTTTGATGCAGCCATCATCTTCGTGCGTACTAAAAGCGCGACGCTGGAAGTGGCTGAAGCCCTGGAACGTAGCGGCTACAGCAGCGCTGCACTGAACGGTGATATGAACCAGGCCCTGCGTGAGCAGACACTGGAACGTCTGAAAGATGGCCGTCTGGACATTCTGATCGCAACCGACGTGGCAGCACGTGGTCTCGACGTAGAACGTATCAGCCTGGTTGTTAACTACGACATCCCGATGGATTCTGAGTCTTACGTTCACCGTATCGGCCGTACCGGTCGTGCTGGCCGTGCAGGTCGCGCATTACTGTTCGTTGAGAACCGTGAACGTCGCCTGTTGCGTAACATTGAACGCACCATGAAGCTGACCATTCCAGAAGTTGAAATTCCTACTGCTGATGTGCTGGGCGAGCGTCGTCTTGCTAAGTTCGCAGCAAAAGTTCAGCAACAACTGGAAAGCAGCGATCTGGATCAGTACCGCGCGCTGTTGGCTAAACTGCAACCTGCAGAAGAGTTGGACATCGAAACGCTGGCTGCTGCACTGCTGAAAATGGCACAGGGCGAACGTCCTCTGATCGTTGCCGCTGACCCAATCTTCAAAAGCCGTCCACCGCGTCGTGAATTTGAAGAACGTGGCGACCGCGGTGACCGTGGCGATCGTCGTGACCGTCCGGCTCGCAGCAATGACCGTCCTGCACGTGATGGTGACAGCCCGCGTCGTGAACGTCGTGAAGCTGGCGATATGGAACTGTACCGTATCGAAGTGGGTCGTGATGATGGTGTTGAAGTTCGTCACATCGTTGGCGCGATCGCTAACGAAGGCGACATCAGCAGCCGTTACATTGGTAACATCAAGCTGTTCGGTACGCACTCTACTATCGAACTGCCGAAAGGTATGCCGGGCGAGATTCTGTCTCATTTCACCCGTACCCGCATCCTGAACAAACCGATGAACATGCAGTTGCTGGGTGATGCTCAGCCGCAGCCTGCACGTCGCGAACGTCCGGCCGGTGCTGGTGGCGAGCGTCGTGGTAACGGTGCTCCGCGTTCTTTCAACGGTGATCGTCCAGCCGGTGCTGGTGGCGAACGTCGTGGTAACGGCGCTCCACGTTCTTTCAGCGGCGACCGTCGTGAAGGTTCTTCAGCAGCTGGCGAACGTCGTCCGCCAAGCCGCGCACCACGTCGTACTACTGACGCATAATTTATCGCACTTCGGTTTACTGAAGTTCAGATAATAAAAAACCAGCCTTCACAGGCTGGTTTTTTTTCGTCGGTCATTTGTCGAAGTGCTTAGCTGATGCGCTGTTCTTTCACCAAATCGCCCTGTAACTCAGAGACGATTTCAAACGAGCGCAAACGCGCCTGCTGGTCAAAAATCTGTCCATTGATCATCAGCTCATCGGCTTGCGTTTCACGCAGAATCGACTGCAAACCCTGACGCAGTGTGTCTTTATTACCGACCACCGACATACGCAGTGCGTTATCCACACCAAAGCGTTCTGATGCAGACCACAGGCTTTCTATGTTATCCACCGGTGCAGGCAGTTTGCCCGGCATACCGCGGCGCAGATTAATAAACTGCTGCTGATTGGAGGTAAACATCCGGCGCGCTTCTTCATCGGTATCTGCGCCAATAGCGTTGAGACACACCATCGCATACGGCTTTTCAAGCTGCCCGGAGGGCTGGAACTTGCTGCGGTAAATCGCTAATGCCTGATACAGCATGTCCGGCGCGAAATGCGATGCAAAGGCGAAGGGTAACCCGAGCGCGGCAGCCAGCTGAGCGCTGTACAGGCTTGAACCCAGCAACCAGATTGGCACATGCAATCCCTGACCCGGTACGGCCTGAACTGCCTGATGCGGCTGAACTTCACCGAAATACATCTGCAATTCCTGCACATCTTTCGGGAAGTTATCGATTTCGCCGGAAAGATGACGGCGAAGAGCAATCATGGTGCGCTGATCGGTACCCGGCGCACGGCCAAGACCCAGATCGACACGGTTCGGATACAGCGTGGCCAGCGTGCCGAACTGTTCGGCAATCACCAGCGGGGAATGGTTGGGCAGCATGACACCGCCGGAACCGACGCGAATAGATTTCGTGCCGCCCGCGATGTAACCCAGCAATACCGATGTCGCCGCGCTGGCGATGCCGGTCATGTTGTGGTGTTCTGCCATCCAGTAACGTTGATAGCCCCATTTCTCAGCATGTTGCGCCAGTTCCAGGGACGATTTAAAGGCCTGCGCGGGATCAGAACCTTGTGGAACAGGTGCCAGATCGAGAACGGAAAGGGGAACGGTGTGTTTATCAGACATAGTCACGGCTCACTCGTTGAGGGGCGAAAAGAAAGCGGCTCGCCCGCTAAAAATGCTCATAATTAGAACGAGTATTACCCATTCATCGCAGATTGAATACTGCATTTGTGCCTTTCCTGATCCTCTTATTCATACGTAGTGACTATGGATTATGTTCAATTTATCGTTTCAACCAATATGTTGTTTTGTGTTAAAACGTCTTTGTCTGCGCCGCTATGATTGAACGTCACCTATGATGAACTTATTACTCCGAAAATGGAGCGCGGTTAAAACGGACGATAAAGGAATGGAAACTCCATGCCGTTGAAAAAACTGGCGAGAAAAAAGGATCAGGCAACACATGAGCAAACGTATTTTATTGACCCTTCTGCTGGTCGCCGTAGCGGTGTCTTTAGCGGTCTTATTCCGCGCGCACAATCAGGATTTATTGTTGCAGGGCGAAGTGGATGCGCCTGAGGTTATTGTCGCCTCGAAAGCCAAAGGGCGCGTGATTGAGCGCCATGTTGAGCGGGGGGATGATGTCAAAGCCGGCCAGTTGCTGATTACTCTCGACAGCCCGGAAATGATGGCGCAGCTGCGTGCACTGGAAGCAGCACGTGATCAGGCGAAAGCTCAGCTCGACCTCTCCGTAAACGGTACACGTGAAGAAAGTATTCGTAACCTGAAAGCCACGCTGGCGCAGTCTCAGGCCGAATATATCAACGCCCGCGATCTCTACAACCGCAACGCCAGGGTCGCGGCGAAAGGCTTTATTTCTGCCTCTGATTTAGAAGATTCCCGCCGTGCCCGCGACAGCGCCTATCAGCAGGTGCTGGTCGCCAAAGCCAATCTTGATGAAGGCACTAACGGCGACCGCGTTGAACAACGCGAAAGCTACGCCGCACAGCTGCGTCAGGCGGAAGAAAATTTACTTGAGCTGAAAGCGCAAACCGACGACTTACAGGTCAAAGCGCCGGTTGATGGAGAAGTGGGGCCGATCCCGGTAGAAGTTGGCGAGCTGGAAAGTGCTAACAGTCCGTTGCTGACATTAGTCCGCCTGCCGGATGCCTATTTTGTTTTTAACCTGCGTGAAGATATTCTGGCTGGCGTGCGCAAAGGCGACAAAGTGCAAATGCGCGTGCCTGCGTTGAACAATCAGCTGATTGAGGCTGAAGTGCGCTACATCGCGCCGCTAGGCGATTACGCCACCAAACGTGCGACGCGTGCGACGGGCGACTTCGATCTCAAGACCTTCGAAGTGCGTCTGTACCCGGCGAAACCGGTGCCCGGTCTGCGTCAGGGCATGAGCGCGCTGTGGCAGTGGAAGGCGAAGTGAAGCGGGTCAAAGCGCCGCGCAGTGAAAGGATAAAGGCCGGATGGCGCTGCTTTAGCCGTGCTTTTAACCGCGAGGTCAGTTTTGCCTTCCGTAAACCGGTGATTCACTGGCTGTGCTGGATTTTCCCCTTGCTGCTGTTCGGGCTTATCAGCAGCAATTTTTCGGAAGGCACTTTGCTGGACTTACCGGTATCGGTAGTCGATAACGATCACAGCAGTCTCTCGAAAACACTGGTCCGTAAACTCGATGCCGGTTCCCACGCTCATGTGCAGGTTTTCAACGGTGGATTGCAGGAGGCCGAATACCGGCTGCGCACGGCACAAGATTACGCGCTGCTGTATATTCCCACGGATTTCGAAGCCGACGTGTTGGCCGGAAAACAGCCGAGCGTTGTTCTGTACTATAACGCTTTGTTCTATGGTGCCGGTTTATACTCCACGCAGGATTTCAGCGGGCTTATCACCGAACTCAACACCCGCTACCGTTCGATTATCGCCAAGGAAATCGGCAAAACGCTGCCGTCGCTGGCGAGCGTTGATCTCTCCTACGGTAGCCTGTTTAACGCCAGCGGCAGTTACATTTACTACCAGCAGTTCGCCGCCACCATTCACCTGCTGCAACTTTTCACCGTGACTTGCATGATCTACGTGATGGCACGCAGTCAGGCGTTGCTCAGCGCACCGTCGTTTACCCTGGCGTTGCTCGGAAAACTTGCCCCGTACACATTGTGTTTCACGACCTTGCTGATGGTGGAAATCGCCATGCTGGTGGGGTTCTTTGATGCGCGGGTTAGCGGCAATCCGCTCTATATGTTGCTTGTCGGCTTTTTCTATGTGATTGCCGCCCAGAGCCTCGGGCTGCTGCTGTTCACCTTCACTAAAACCACCATTACCGCCTACACCATGATGGGGATCTTCGTCAGTATCGCGCTGACCTTCTCCGGCATGGCGGTGCCGGTGCTCTCGATGCCGCTGCCTGCACGTATTATCTCCGGCATCGAACCGCTCAGTTACGCGCTGGCCGCGATGTTTGACGTCTTCCTGCGAGAGGTCTCAGTGCGCGGCATTCTGATGGTTTGCGCCATCCTGCTGATTTACCCGCTGATCACCGGCTTCCTCGTGCGCAGGCGGTTATACCTGCGGATGAAACAACAGGAGCCAGGAAAATGACCCGTCGTGAATGGTTCAAAACCTGGTGGGGTACGTTCAGCAAAGTGCTTACCGGCCTGCTCGATAAACCAATGTGGATGATGTTGCTGATCTCGCTGTGCGTAATGAGCCTGGTCTACGCCAACCGTACGGTGTGGGATTTGCCGGTGGCGGTGGTTGATCAGGACCACAGCTCCGCCAGCCGGATGCTGACCCGTCAGCTTGACGCTACATCGAAAGTCAAAACCGTGCAGTACGAAAATCTGGCGGATGCGGAACACGATCTGGCGCTGCGCCAGCTGTTCGCGGTGATTATCATGCCGGTCGATCTTGAAAAGAAAATTCTCGCCGGTCAGAACATTGTGATCCCGGTGTACGGCGATGCCACCAACCGGCTGGCGAACGGCCAGATCCAGCAGGATGTACTGGCTGCGTACCAGTCGATCCTTACGCAGTACAATAGCGATCTCCTGTTGCGTAACGGATTCAGCGAACGACAGGCCAGCGTGGTGTTGTCGCCAATGGTCGGCCAGACGCTCGATCTGTTTAACCCCGGCATCAGTTTCGCGGCAATCATTTTTCCCGGTCTGCTGGTGATGTTATTACAGCATTCTCTGTTGATCGCCAGCGTGCGCGTCAGCATCGTTCTTAACAGCGGCCCCTCCGGGAAACCGGCAATCCCGGCATTTCTCGGCGGGATTTCTGCGCTGATCCCGGTGTGGTTATTTTTGTCGATCGTTCTGTTCGTGCTGTGGCCATGGATTTTAGGCTACCGGCAGACGGCGAGTATTCCTGAGATCCTCTTGCTGACGTTTCCGTTCCTGCTGGCCGTGTTAGGGCTGGGTAAACTGGTGACGGAATGCCTGCGCAGCGTTGAACTTATCTACCTGACGTTAGCTTTTCTGACCACGCCTGTCTTCTACATTTCCGGCACTATCTGGCCGCTTCAGGCGATGCCCGCGTGGGTGAGGGGGATTTCTTCCATGCTGCCTTCGACGTGGGCGACCAAAGCGATTGCCGGGGTGAATCAGATGGGGTTGCCGTTCAAAGACGTCGGCGGCGATATTCTGATGCTGCTGCTTCTCTGCGGGTTTTACACCTTTATCGGTATCGCGGTGGGGATGTTGCGCGATGGCGTCCGGCTGCGGACGATGTTCAGACGTAAGCATAAAAGCGCATGATCAAAAAAGGGATATGACCGCAACGTCATATCCCTTTTGCTTTAAGCGCCAGAGTATTACTGACGCAGCTCCAGCCCGGCGACACGCTGCCAGTAACCGTTACAGTCAGCTTTATCGGTCAGATGAAGCGGTGCTAATCCGCGCTCGTTGTTACGGAAGGCTTCCAGCGTGGTGAGGGAATCCATGCTTTCCGGGGACAGCCGCACGATATCCACCAGCCCCTGCATCGACATCAATTCATTGCCGAGATTGTAGCAATAGCCACTCTGTGTCTGGATACCATTAAGCACAAACACCTGCTGATTTTCCTGCGACAGCACTTTGCGACCCTGCGGATAATCAATGCAGCAGGTTTCGCATTCGTCCTTGGCTTTATTTTCCGAACGCGCGGTGAAACAGCGTGCCGAGTACGCCAGCGGCAGGTGTCCGTAGGAGAGCACTTCCACTTCAAACTTATCGCGAATACCCAGATCCTGACACTGATTCAGCAGATTCACCAGCCAGTCGCGGGAAAGCTCGACGGGCATACACCAGCGCACCATCCCCTGTTTTTGCAAAATCTTAAGTGTGACCGCGTTGTAGCAGTTCAGTGCATGGCCAGCCACAAACGGCAGGTTGCGCTCCGCCGCCATATTTACGGCGCCGAAATCATTAGCTTCCAGGAGAAACTCACCGTTTTCGACGTAACGCTTCAGCTCATTCAGTTCGGAAGGCGCCTGTAATAAGGCCAGCGTGGAGATGACGACCTGTTTGCCGGTCGCTGCCAGCTGGCGCGCGATTTCCATCCAGTCGTTCACTTTCATTTCACGGCGTTTGGTGCAGACATTTTCCCCGATATAAATTACGTCGGCGCTGCTTTCTGCGGCGGCCTGATAAAACGCTTCAACCTGCGCTTTCGGCCAGTAATAAAGGATCGCTCCTAAAGAATATTTCATCATCGTCTCTTAAGTCACTGCCATTTGCGGTGATACGCACCGAGCGTGGTTTGCGTACCTTCAGACATTGCACCCAGCGTGCTCATCCACGCGGCATCGGTTTTGAAATTCTGTGGATCGGCCATGCAACGGTCGATCGCCGCACGCCAGACGCGGGCGACCTGGCTGACATACGCCGGGCTGCGCTGGCGCCCCTCAATCTTCACTGACGCAATATTGGCGGCAAACAGTTCCGGCAGAAGCTCCAGCGTATTCAGGCTGGTCGGCTCTTCCAGCGCGTGATACTTCGCACCATCCACCAGATAACGGCCTTTGCACAGCGTCGGATATCCGGCATTTTCGCCTTCGTCATAACGGTCGATCAGCACGTCGTTCAGGCGGGATTCCATGCCCTGTGCGGTTTGCTGCCAGCGGACGAAGCGCGCCGGCGAACACGCGCCAACGGTGTTCGGGGATTCACCGGTCAGATAGGAGGACAGATAGCAGCGGCCTTCGGCCATGATGCACAGGCTGCCGAACGCGAACACTTCCAGCGGCACAACCGTCGTGCGTGAGAGCTGGCGCACCTGATGCATGGAAAGCACACGCGGCAACACCACGCGGGCGACGTCGAAATTACGTTTATAGAAACGGATCGCTTCGTCGTTGGTAGCGGATGCCTGCACCGAGACGTGGCGTTCGACATGAGGATATTTATTGGCGGCGTAATCAAGCATCGCGATATCCGCGAGGATTAAGGCATCGGCACCGAGCTGCGCGGCCATGTCCACGGCGCGTTCCCAGCGCTGATAACCGTCAGGGTGCGCAAATGTATTGATGGCAATATGCAGTTTGCGGCGATGACGGTGAACATAGTTGGCCGCCTCCTGGAGCTTTTTCTCGGTGAAATTCAGGCCGGCAAAATGACGCGCATTGGTATCGTCTTTCAGGCCGATATAAACCGCATCGGCACCATTATCGACTGCCGCTTTCAGCGCAGGTAAATTCCCTGCCGGGCAAAGTAGCTCCATAATCATTCCTTGCTGCAACCGGACAGCGTAGCTGAAGGGTTGATAGTGATGAGAAGCCATTTGCCGACGTAATTCATTCATCAGCGAAGGCTTTGATTGGCTAACCATTTTAGAGAAGCTATAGGTGCAATATTTTGATTTGAGGCAGTTTATGGGGTATTGAGAGGGGGGTTAGGGCCGGGGAGGTTGTACGTGAGGTTTTTCTGTTGCAGTATTTATTGATGCAGGCCGCTGAATGAGTCTGGTGATGTGGCAAAATAGTGCCGAGAGTTGCCCAAAAAGTTACCGAAAGGAGTAGTGCCAGTGTTGCAAAAACTACGTGCACGTATGGTTCGTCAGGGGCCATCCCTGTTAAGTGTGCCTTTAAAATTCACCCCTTTCGCGCTACGGCGTCAGGTTTTGCAGCAGGTGTTGAGCTGGCAGCTACGTCAGGCGCTGGCCGACGGTGAACTGGATTTTTTGGACAGCCGTTGGTTAAAAATTGATGTCACCGATCTCAGTCTGAGCTGGCAGATGTCAGTGGAAGCTGGAAAACTGGTGATCCGCGAAGAAGGCGTCGCCGATGTCAGTTTCAGCGGTTGCGCCAATGATCTGATCCTGATCGCCGCCCGCAAAGAAGATCCGGACACGCTGTTCTTCCAGCGCCGTCTGCGCATTGAGGGTGATACCGAACTCGGTCTGTATGTGAAGAATCTGATGGATTCTATCGATCTTGATACCATGCCTGTGCTGTTGAAAAACGGTCTGTTGCATCTGGCCGATTTTGTCGAAGCGGGTATGCAGGAGGACCGTGAGCCGCAAGCTCCGGTAACTGAACCATGTTAATCCGAACTGAAATTCCTGTTGATGCAGCGGGCATTGACCGTCTGTTGCGTTCCGCTTTCCCGACGGGCGCAGAAGCCGATCTGGTGCAGGAACTGCGCGAAGACGGTTTACTGACGCTGGGCGTGGTGGCAACCGATGACGAAGGCGGCGTAGTGGGGTATGTCGCATTTTGCCCGGTCGATATTCAGGGTGAAGACCGCAACTGGGTCGGACTGGCACCGCTGGCGGTGGAAGAATCTCTGCGCCGTCAGGGGCTCGGCGAAAAGTTAATTTACGAAGGGTTAGATTCCCTGAACGAATTCGGTTACGCCGCGGTGGTTGTGCTGGGTGACCCGGCTTATTATGGTCGCTTCGGTTTTAAACCGGCGGCGTCGCATGACTTGCATTGCCGCTGGCCGGGCGCGGAACAAACTTTCCAGCTGTTCACGCTCACTGACGATGCGCTCACTAACGCCAGCGGAGAAGTGGTCTTCCCGCCTGCGTTCAACCGGTTCTGATTTACCCACGGGTCTGTGTTCAGGCCCGTTGGCTTTCTTCCTGACTGTCGCTTTCTGACCATCCCAGATAACGTTCCAGTGATTCCGGGGCGGCTTTCACCAGCAATTCCTTCTGTGCTTTAGTGAGTTTTTTCACTTTCAGCTCCAGCTTTGACGCCAGCGAGCGATCGCCCGCCGCGCAGTGAAACGCCAGCTGCAATTCGCCTTTTCCACGTAGCGCTTTCGCCCCTTTACCGGATTGATGCTCACCCAGACGCCGTGCAACGTCGGTGGTGATCCCGGTGTAAAGCACACCGGTCGGGGTTCTCAACATGTATAAATACCAGTTCGATGCGGCAGACATAGGCTCGGTGCATTTAGCAAAATTTGCGTAAGTTTACCTGAAGCGCATAAAGGAGTGACGTAAAAACGCAAAGCGGCGCGTTACACTGTGGGCAAAGAATGGAAAGGGCACCGCTGATGAATAATCCTGACGATCTGAGACACATCCTGAAGTTTCTCAATAAAAATCACGTACTGGCGTTGTGCGCCGTTGCCGACGGCGAGATGTGGAGCGCCAACTGCTTTTACGTGACCGATTCAGAAAGCCTGTCGCTGTATTTCATGACCGAAATGAAAACCCTGCACGGCACACTGATGGCAAAATCCCCGCAGGTGGTCGGCACCATCGCCCCGCATCCCAAAACCATCGCGCTAATCAAAGGCATTCAGTATCGCGGAGATGCCACGGTGCTGACCGGCGAAGAAGAGCACCGCGCGCGCCAGCTTTACTGCACGCATTTTCCCGTCGCCATCGCGATGAAAGCGCCGGTCTGGCGGCTAAAACTCAACTACATCAAGATGACGGATAACGCACTCGGCTTTGGGAAAAAGCTGATGTGGGATCGGGTGGTGTCTGACAAACATCCGTAACAAGATATGTCTTATAGCGCCGCTATAACAATCAGGTAACACTCAATTATCTCTCTGTGAAACGCCGTTTTTTAAAAGGAAGTGATATGGCAAAAGTTCTTCTTCTTGGTGGAAGTGGTCTGGTGGGGCGCGAACTGTTGCGCCTGCTACAACTGGATCCGCGTGTCAGCCGCATTGTCGCGCCAAGCCGCCGTCCGTTGCCACCGGGCAGCAAAGTGGTCAATCCGCTGGGAGCGAACTTGACCTCTTTGGTTGTCGCGCTGGATGAACCGATCGATTTGCTGTTTTGCTGTCTCGGCACCACGCGAAAGCAGGCGGGAAGCGCGGCGGCGTTTCGGGCTGTGGATTATGATCTGGTCGTCGACAGTGCCAAAGCGGCCCGGGAACTCGGTGCCCGCCATTGCCTGGCGGTCAGTGCTCACGGAGCTGATGCAACTTCGCGTTTTCTCTACAACCGCACCAAGGGAGAAATGGAACAGGCGCTGATGCAGCAGGGCTGGCCGCTGCTGACGCTGGTCAGGCCGTCATTGCTGGTGGGAAAACGCCATCCGCCGCGTCTGCTCGAGCAACTTAGCGCGCCGCTGTTCAAACTGTTGCCCGGTAAACTGAAAGCGATTGATGCCGATGTCGTGGCGAAAGCGTTGCAGGAGCAGGCGTTTAATGCCGGACTGGGCGGGATTACTGTGCTGGAGTCCGATCAGATAGCCGCCAGTATTGAAGATCTTTAATTGCGAGTAAAGACGTTGCCCAGACAGCACTTTCCTGTGCACCGGGGCAATGTCGTAGATCCGCAGCGGGGATCTCTGTGATAGGGTAGGAGCAAAAAAGCAAAATTTGCCCCCTCCCAATCAGCTCTCCTGCATTTCCCCGTGCGTTCTCTTCTGTCTGCTCAGTAATTCCCGTAAAGCCCTTAGCGTTTCCTGTAATTCTCCGTCGTTGTTCAGCCGCTGACACCCTGAGGGCAATGCATTGTCATACTCTCTCGCACGACGCAGACGACAGGCAATCTGCGTGGCATCTTCGCGTCCGCGCCGGGTCAGTCGTTCCGCCAGCACCGTCTCGGACACCTGCAAACAGACCGGCAGCAAAAGCGTGCCATAACGCTGACGGGCGCTTTCCAGATGCGCCCGCGAACCGTTCACCACCACCTGACAACCGAGCTGCATCCAGCTGTCGATTTCAATCCCGACGCCGTACCAACACTCATGCGCCTGCCATTGCAGCGCGAACAAACCTTGCTGCTGACGTTGGATAAATTCGGCTTCACTCAGCGCGATATGATTCTCGCAACCAGCGTCCGCCGGGCGGGTGATGTAACGATGCGCTACGGCTACGCCCGCCGGTAACTCCCGACGCAGCGCCTCCAGCAGGCTGTCTTTCCCGGAACCCGATGCGCCCATCAGATAAAGTAAACGACTCATCCCGCCTCCGTTTAAAACACCTGAATGCCCTGCCGCCAGACGTTTTGCACATAGTGATGTTCGCCATGCGCCCGCGCCAGCACCAGATCCGCGCGTTTGCCTTCGGCAATTTCACCGCGATCTTGTAACCCCAGTGCGTTAGCCGGATTGCGTGTCACCAGCTTCACCGCCTGCGGCAGGGTGAATGCGTTGCTTTCATCACCGGCGATGCGGAATACCGCGTCGAGGAGGCTGGCGGGGTAATAGTCGGAAGACAATATATCCAGCAGCCCGAGTGACGCCAGCTGATGCGCCGCGACGTTGCCGGAATGCGAACCGCCGCGCACGATATTCGGTGCACCCATCAGCACCTGCAAACCGTTGGCGTGCGAGGCACGCGCTGCTTCTTCGGTGGTCGGGAACTCGGCAATCACACTCCCGAGCGCCAGCGATTCCTCAACGTGCGCGGTGGTCGCATCATCATGGCTGGCCAGTGAAATATTACGCGCGCGGCAATGGGCGGCGATCGCTTCGCGGTTAGGCTGCGCCCAGCGGCGCGACAGCGCGATCTGCTCCTCCTGGAATTCATCCATTTGTGCGTCATTCATGTGGTATTTGCCCTGATAATACTCACGGTATTTCTGCGGCGTAGAGAACTGGCGCTGGCCCGGCGAATGGTCCATCAGGGATACCAGCGACAGTACCGGCGTATCCATTAACTCCTCGAATAGCGGCAGCGTGGTGTTGTGTGGCAGTTCGCAGCGCAGATGCAAACGGTGCTCAGCGCGGTTCAGCCCGGCGTTCTGGCTGTTGACGATGGCGTTGATCATCTTTTGCAGATTATCCAGACGGTGCCCGCCGTCACGTACATCCCCGACTGCCACGGCGTCGAGTACCGTAGTGATGCCGCTGGCAATCATCAGCGCATCGTGACTGCTCATGGCCGAATGCGCTGGCCAGTCCACTTTCGGGCGCGGCGTGAAAAATTTATCGAGATTGTCGGTGTGCAGCTCGATCAGGCCCGGCATCAGCCAGCCGCCCTGTGCGTCCAGCGCCTGTGGCAGCTGACTGCGGGTGTCGGCGAAGGCGCTGATCACGCCATTTTGCATCTCCAGCGATCCTGCGACGATTTGATCGTCGAGCACCAGTTTGACGTTATTGATGATCATACGGACATCTCCGGGGCGGTTTCGGGGTTCATTTCGTACAGGCGATCGGCGACGCGCTCGCGTACATCTGCATCATGGAAAATGCCGACCACCGCCGCACCGCGTTGTTTCGCCTGTTCGATAAGCGTGACGACAGCGGCGCGGTTGATCGCATCAAGCGAGGCAGTCGGTTCATCGAGCAACAGCACCGGATAATCGACCACAAACCCGCGGGCGATATTTACGCGTTGCTGCTCGCCGCCGGAAAACGTCGAGGGCGCAAGATGCCACAGGCGCTCCGGCACGTTGAGATGTGTCAGCAAAGCGCTGGCACGGGCTTCGCTTTGGGCTTTCTCGACGCCGAGCTCCAGCAGCGGTTGCATCACCAGATTCAGCGCGCTGATGCGCGGGATCACCCGCAGAAACTGACTCACCCAGCCAACGGTATGGCGACGTACCGCCAGGATTTCCCGCGCTTCGGCGCTCACCATGTCGATTTGCTGACCCTGATGTTCGACCCAAATCTGGCCGCTGTCCGGCAGGTAATTGCCGTATAACGAGCGCAATAATGTGGATTTCCCGCTGCCGGAATGGCCGTGCAGAACTACGCACTCCCCGGCATTCACCGACAGGCTGGCATTATTGAAAACCGGTAATCTGGCGCTGTTCTGGTTATGCAGCACAAACGTTTTACTGAGATTTTCGACCCTGAGCTTCGTCGTCATTTTGGTCACTCTTTCTCTGAAAGGAGGTTAGGAAAGCACGGAAGAAACGAGCAGCTGTGTATACGGATGATGCGGATCGTCGAGCACGCGGTCGGTTAATCCACTTTCCACCACCTGACCCTGTTTCATGACCAGCAAACGGTGCGCCAGCAGGCGCGCGACGCCTAAATCGTGGGTAACAATCACCACCGCCAGCTGCATTTCCACCACCAGCGTGCGCAGCAAGTCCAGCAACCGTGCCTGAACGGACACATCCAGCCCGCCGGTCGGCTCATCCATAAATACCAGACGCGGATGCGTGACCAGATTGCGGGCGATTTGCAGACGCTGCTGCATGCCGCCGGAAAATGTGGTCGGCAGGTCATCGATGCGTGACACCGGGATCTCGACGTCCTCCAGCCACTGGCTGGCTTTCTGGCGGATATCGCCGTAATGCCGCTCACCGACGGCCATCAGGCGTTCGCCGATATTGCCGCCCGCCGATACCTGACGGCGCAGGCCGTCCATCGGATGCTGATGCACCACGCCCCAGTCGGTACGCAGCAAACGGCGGCGGTCGCTTTCCGCCATGTCATACAGCGACTGCGCCGGTGTCTGGCCGTTGTTGTAAATGACATTTCCCTGCTGCGGCGTAAGCCTCGCGGAAATCGACTGCAACAGCGTGGTTTTGCCGGAGCCGGATTCGCCGACAATGCCCAGCACTTCGCCCGGATACAAATTGAATGACACATCGCAAAAGCCTTTTCCCGGCGCATACAGATGAGTCAGATTATTCACCGACAGCAGCGGCTCAGCGGTGAGATGTAATGGCGTAGTCATCGGCGGTTAACCTCGTTGGAAGCCTGTTGCTCAACTTGCTGAGCGCAGAAATCAGTGTCTGAGCAGACGAACATGCGGTTGCCCTGATCGTCGAGTACCACTTCGTCGAGATAGCTGTGGCGCGAACCGCAGATGGCGCAAGGTTCGTCCCATTGCTGGACGGCGAACGGATGATCGTCGAAATCCAGACTTTCGACTTTAGTGAACGGTGGCAGGGCGTAGATACGCTTTTCACGTCCGGCACCGAAAAGTTGTAAGGCAGGCATCATGTGCATTTTCGGGTTATCAAATTTGGGGATCGGCGAGGGATCCATCACATAGCGATCGTTGACCTTCACCGGATAGGCATAGGTGGTGGCGATATGCCCGAAGCGCGCAATGTCTTCATATAACTTCACCTGCATCACGCCGTACTCCTCGAGCGCGTGCATTTTGCGGGTCTCGGTTTCGCGCGGTTCGATAAAGCGCAGCGGCTCGGGGATCGGTACCTGAAAAATCAGGATCTGATCTTCCTGTAACGGCGTCTCCGGAATGCGGTGACGGGTCTGGATCAGGCTGGCGTCGGCGGTTTTTTCAGTCGTTTTCACGCCCGCTACGCTCTGGAAGAATTTGCGGATCGACACGGCATTGGTGGTGTCGTCGGCGCCCTGGTCGATCACTTTCAGCACATCGTTTTCACCGATCACGCTGGCGGTCAGCTGGATCCCGCCGGTGCCCCAGCCGTAAGGCATTGGCATTTCGCGTCCGGCGAACGGCACCTGATAACCGGGGATCGCCACGGCTTTGAGGATGCCACGGCGGATCATGCGTTTGGTCTGTTCATCGAGATAACCGTGGTTATAGCCGGTGAGCGCTGGCGCTGAATTATTGTTCATTGGCGGAGTCCTTTTTTCTCGAGGCGCGCAGGCGTTTCAGTAGTTCCAACTCCGCCTGAAAATCGACGTAGTGCGGCAGCTTGAGGTGCGAAACGAAACCGGCAGCCTCTACGTTATCGGCGTGTGAGAGCACAAATTCTTCGTCCTGCGCGGGGCTTGTGATCAGCTCGTTGTGCTCGCGGGTTTGCAAAGCGCGGTCGATCAGTGACATCGACATCGCCTTGCGTTCGGCGCGGCCAAACACCAGGCCGTAGCCGCGCGTGAAGTGTGGCGGCTTATCTTCCGGTGCGACAAAACCGTTCACCATCTCGCATTCGGTCAACAGGATCTCGCCGATATCAATCGCAAAGCCCAGTTCCTCCGGCACGATTTCCACTGTCAGCCAACCGGTACGGATTTCCCCGGCGAACGGATGCGTGCGGCCATAGCCGCGCTGGGTGGAATAACTCAGCGCCAGCAAGAATCCTTCGTCTCCGCGCACCAGTTGTTGCAGACGCGCCGCGCGGGTGGCCGGAAACACCGGCGGTGTCCGGGTAATGTCTTCCGGTTCGGATCCATCGTCCTGTTCAGCAATTGCCAGCTGTTGCTGCGTCAGCAAATCAAACACATGGCCGCAGTTTTCCGGCTGCGGTTCGTCGGCAACCGGGGTAAACGGCGCTTCGCCTTCGGCCAGCAACGCAAAATCCAGCAGCCGATGGGTGTAATCGTAGGTTGGCCCGAGCAACTGGCCGCCCGGCAAATCTTTGTAGACTGCTGAAATACGGCGCTCAAGGCGCATCGCAGCGGTGTCGAGCGGCTCGCTGGTCGCCAGACGCGGCAGGGTGGTGCGATAAGCGCGCAGTAGGAAAATTGCTTCGACCAGATCGCCGCCGGACTGTTTGATCGCCAGCGCCGCCAGCTCGCGGTCGTAAATCCCGCCTTCGCTCATCACGCGATCGACTGCCAGACCCAGCTGTTGTTCTACCTGGTCACAGCCCAGTTCATTCACTTGCGGATTGCCCCGGCGTTCGCACGCCAGCAGCTGATGGGCGGCGGCTATCGCCTTTTCGCCCCCTTTCACAGCGACGTACATCAGCACACCTCCACGCGCGTGGTGCGCGGTATGGCAATCAGTTCTTCGCCGCAGGTGAACATAAAGTCCAGTCCCAGCGGGAAACGGTGAGGGCGGCGGGTCAGATAATCGCGCACGGCGTCCGGTAACTGTGGCGAAATCGTCCGGCTGCTTTCGATGCCGGGGCCGGAAAGACGCAAGGAGGTGCCGCCGGTCAGGCCAGCAAGCTGAACGATCACGCTGGTCGCCAGCTCCGGTGACATTTCATCCCCGCAGGGGAAAGCCAGCAGGGTGGCGCTGTCGAGCGCCGGATCGGCGAGAGCGAAACTGACGGCGGCAGGATTGTCGGTCAGCACCGCGCCGGTGTGAAAACGCAGATTTTTGCGCAGAATCTCATCGTTGAGCGAGGCGCTGAGCCACAGCGGCGTATCCTGATCGATAAGCGTCAGCAATATGCAGGCGCTGGCGGAACCGAGCGCGCCAAATCCCTGCATGGCGGGCAACTGAATGCAGACGCCCGGTTCGCTCAACGCTTTGAGTATCCGGCGGAAACTGTATTGCGCATCGGCAACCGGGTTTTGAAAACTGGCAACAAGTGACATGAATTATTCTCCGCGAACCAGGGTAAAGAAATCGACGCGACTGGTCGCCACTTCACGGGCGCGCAGCTCGCGGCGCTCCTGCTGTATGGCCGCCAGCGGGGCGATAATCCGTTTGTGCAGCAGCTCGTCCATGCCTTGTATTTGCAGCAGGGCGTCGATCACCGCGCACAGTTCGGCGTGAGGCTTATTGCGACCGGTGACGTAGCTGTAACCATAAACGCCGCCTTCCATCTGGATCACCGCGCGGGTGACGGTCATATCACCCATCACGAAGCGTTTTCCGGTGCCACCCATGCGGCCCTGAAGCTGCGTCAGGCCGGTTTCAGCAGCGCGTATGCGTTCAAACTGCGGGGATAAATTCAACGGCTGCCAGTGCGCGAGCAGTTCGTCGGGGCGGCTGTGAGCCAGCACCGACATCCAGCGCTGGCGGGTTTGCAGGTGATCCATTCAGTGCTCCATGGTCAGTTCGATCATGTCGGCGCGGGTCAGGCTGACAGAGTATTCCGCCACCGTGTCGCTGCCTTCACGAATGTTCAGAGTACGTACACACAGCAGCGGTGCCTGCGGAACGATTTCGAGTAATTTGCTCTCTTTGGCCAGTGCGCGGCGCGCATTGATGCGGGTCGTGCGGCGGCTGAGTTTCTGCTTAATCTCTTCGCGGATAAAATCGTGCAGCGAGCCGCTGTGGAAGTTTTGTAATGCAGGCCACCAGTCGAGATCCGGCAGATAGTGGTCAATCACGCAGACCGGCACGCCGTTGACGCGGCGCAGCGTACGCAGGTGAATAACCGTTTCGCCCTCCTGTCGCGACAGCGCTGTCGCCACGTGATCGGTACAAGGGCGCAGCACTGCCAGCAGCCGTTCGCTGGTCGGGTGGCTGCCCTGATCCAGCAGGTTCTGGCTGAACCTTGCCTGCGAATGCAGTGGATAATCGTAAGGGCGCATCAGCACCAGCGTGCCAATTCCCTGACGGCGTTGCAGCCAGCCGCGATCGACCAGCTCATCCACCGCGCGACGCAGCGTATGGCGGTTTACCTGAAAACGTTCGGCAAGCTGCTGCTCCGGCGGCAAATAGTCGCCGCAGCGGTAACCGTTGCGCAGTTCCTGTTCCAGCTCGGCAGCGATTTGCTGATACACGGTGGTGTGACTGGTCGGATGTCTAGATAAGTTCATCACAATGAATACCTCGCATGGGATAAACGGGCAGTGGCAGTGAATTTTGAAGACGGGGAGCGGGTCATGATGCGAACCTCAGTAGGGCGTTGGCATCATGTTGGCGCAGCTTAATGACAGTTGGGTGAAGATCAGATTGCAGAGAAGTGAAGATGAGGAATATTGCTGAATGGAATTTGAAAGTATCGAGGGGAAGCGCTTCCCCTCTGAATAGCTCAAATTTTTTATCTCAGGTAATGAATCACCTGATTGCCGCTGCCGCGCCAGATGAGCGACGGGTCTTTCAACTCCTGCACGAATTTTCCGTCGACCAGTACGTTGATGAGCGTGACCACTTCCTGTTGCTTAGCGGTCAGCTCGTCAAGGGTGTAACCGGTCCACATCCACACGTCTTTGCCCGGACACTCAGCCTGTACCCGTGACAGCAACTGGCGGATTGCCGGCAGGTTTTGCGGATGCAGCGGATCGCCGCCGGAGAGCGTCAAACCCTGACGCGGGATCACCGTGTTTTGCAGATCGGCGATGATCCGGTCTTCATCTTCCTGCGTAAAAGGCTTGCCTGAGTCCAGCCGCCAGGTGCTTTTGTTGTAGCACCCACGGCATTCGTGGACGCAGCCGGAAACAAACAGCACGCAGCGTGTTCCCGGCCCGTTAACGACATCGATCGGGTAATATTGATGGAAGTTCAACGTCTCAGCCCAGTTGACCATTGCCTAAATGTTTCACGCGGCGCTTCACTTCTTCCTGCTTACCGGCGTTGAACGGACGTGCGTCCGGGCTGCCGAGATACCCGCAGACACGGCGGGTGACCGACACGCGTGAAGGCTCGTGGTTGCCGCATTTTGGGCAGGTGAAGCCTTTGCTGGTGCACTCGAATTCGCCGGTGTAGCCACAGTCGTAGCATTCGTCGATTGGCGTGTTGGTGCCATAATACGGCACGCGGGTGTAGCTATAATCCCACACGTCTTCAAGCGCTTTCAGATTGTGTTGCAAGTTCGGGTACTCGCCGTAGCAGATGAAACCGCCGTTACTCAGTGGCGGATACGGGGCTTCAAAGTCGAGTTTTTCGTACGGATTCACTTTCTTCTCGACGTCCAGATGGAAGCTGTTGGTGTAGTAACCTTTGTCAGTCACGCCTGCCACCAGCCCGAATTCGGCTTTATCGAGACGGCAGAAGCGGTCGCACAGGTTTTCGCTTGGCGTACTGTACAGGCTGAAGCCGTAGCCGGTTTCGTCTTTCCAGCTTTCGGTGGCGTCTTTCAGGCGGCCGACAATCGCTTCGGCTTTTTCGCGCAGCTGGCTGGCGTCGAAGACATGAGTCTGATTGCCATACAGCGCATTGATAGTTTCATGCACGCCAATGTAGCCGAGGGAAATCGACGCCCGGCCATTTTTGAAGATGCCGGAAATATCGTCGTCAGCTTTAAGACGCACGCCGCACGCGCCTTCCATATACAGAATCGGTGCAACACGGGCTTTGATACCTTCCAGGCGCGCAATGCGGGTCATCAGGGCTTTTTTCGCCAGCAGCAAACGCTCGTCGAGCAGTTTCCAGAACGCGGCTTCATCCTGTTTGGCTTCCAGCGCGATGCGCGGCAGATTCAGGCTGATCACCCCTATATTGTTGCGGCCTTCGTGGATCATCTCGCCGTTTTCTTCATACACGCCGAGGAAGCTGCGGCAGCCCATGGGTGTTTTGAAGGAGCCGGTGACTTTCACCACCTGATCGTAATTCAAAATATCCGGGTACATGCGTTTACTGGCGCATTCCAGTGCCAGTTGTTTGATGTCGTAGTTGGCATCACCCGCTTTATGATTCAGCCCGTCACGTATCGCAAACACCAGTTTCGGGAACACGGCGGTTTTACGGTTTTTACCGAGCCCTGCAATGCGATTGCGCAGGATAGATTGCTGGATCAGGCGCGATTCCCACGAGGTGCCGAGACCGAAACCGAAGGTGACGAACGGTGTCTGGCCGTTGGCGGTGTGCAGCGTATTGACTTCATATTCCAGCGACTGGAACGCGTCATAACACTCTTTCTCGGTGCGGCTGTGGGCGAAGGCCTCGACGTCGGCGACCTGCCATTCCTCGGCGATAGCCCGGTGTTTTTCGTAGCTGGAAGTGACAAATGGCGCGAGCACTTCATCGATGCGGTTAATGGTGGTGCCGCCATAAATATGGCTGGCGACCTGTGCGATGATTTGCGCGGTCACCGCGGTGGCGGTGGAAATTGACTTCGGCGTGTCAATTTCGGCATTCCCCATTTTGAAACCGTGATTCAGCATGCCTTTAAGGTCGATCAGCATACAGTTGAACATCGGGAAGAACGGTGAATAATCGAGGTCATGATAGTGAATTTCACCGCGCTCATGCGCCAGCACCACTTCACGCGGCAAAATATGTTGTTTGGCATAATGCTTGGCAACGATACCGGCCAGCAGATCCCGCTGCGTCGGGATCACTTTACTGTCTTTATTGGCGTTCTCGTTGAGCAGCGCCATATTGCTTTGCTCTACCAGACCACGAATTTCCTGATTCAGACGTCCGCGCATTTCGCGTTTAACGTCGCGATCGTGGCGGTATTCAATATAGGCACGCGCCAGTTTTTTATGCGGGCCAGCCATCAGCTGATTCTCAACCGCATCCTGAATATCATGGATATCGACGCGGGCCTGGTCTTGCAGACTATCAGCCACAACGCGGGCGACCTGCTCACAGTAACCGATGCTGTCAATGCCAGCGGCGGCGGCGGCGCGTTGCACGGCTTGTTTGATCAGAACTTCATCGAAAGGGACCTGACAACCATCCCGCTTGATCACGATGGGCTGCATTTTAGTGGAATTAGCGGGAACGGATCCGAGTCTGTCTGCCTTCACAATGACACTCCTTTTGGGCTCATTCCCGCGCCCCACAAGGCCTGCGGGCCTGTTGTGCGGATTTTGCGTGAAATCGCTATATATTGGGTTTGGTGTGTACTATACACACTACATATAGGAATGGCGCGAGCGTTAATTCTCGTTTTATTGACCGGGGACAAAGAATTTTTTCGTCGGAAGAAACCATGACCAAATGTAAATTCTGGCCCGAATTTTGCCTATTGTTTTTAAAGGAGATGCATTAAAAACAACCGGGCAGGGCGCCCGGTTGAGAGGAAAATTTTCAGACTATTCAGCCAGTAACCAGGCACATTCGTAAGGACGAAGGTGACCGGAAAGCGGCGCATCGGCATAATTACTCAGCAGCGTTTTAGCGTTAAATTCCGGCAGGCTGAGCGCCTGTTCCTGCGCGCTCAGGTTGGCTACAACGCGCAGTGTATGGCCGTTCGCGGAGCGGGAATAGCACCACAACTGCGGATGTTCCGGCGCCATATCCTGATAATCGCCGTGAGTCAGTACGGGCAATGTTTTACGCAGGCGGATCACATGCTGGTAGGTGTAAAATACGGAGTCTTTATCCGCCAGCGCCTGTTCGGTATTAATATCCTGCGCATTGTGGCTGACTGAAATCCATGGCGTACCGTCGCTGAAACCGGCCTGCGGTCCTGCGTTCCACTGCATCGGCGTGCGGCTGTTATCGCGGGATTTGCGCGCCAGAATGCGCAGCAGTTCTTCGTTGCTGCGCCCGTCGGATTTAAGTTCGGCAAACATATTCAGGCTTTCCACATCGCGGTATTGCTCGAGATGTTTAAACCCCGGATTGGTCATGCCGATTTCTTCGCCCTGATAAATGTACGGTGTGCCCTGCAATCCGTGCAGCACCATCGCCAGCATTTTTGCGGAGGTGGTGCGCAGTGCGCCTTCATCGCCAAAGCGCGACACAATGCGCGGCTGATCGTGATTACACCAGAACAGCGCGTTCCAGGCGTGACCGTGCATACCCTGCTGCCACTCGCGGAAAATCTGCTTGAGCTGCACGAAATCCGGCGGCGCGTCGGTCCATTTCTCGCCGTCAGGGTAATCAACTTTCAGGTGATGGAAGTTAAACGTCATCGACAGTTCGCTGCCGTCACTGGCGGCGTACTGGCGGCAATGTTCCAGTTTTGTCGATGACATTTCACCGACTGTCATCAGTCCGAGGG
The DNA here is from genome assembly GCA_013457415.1 of Enterobacteriaceae bacterium Kacie_13. Classification (NCBI taxonomy): domain Bacteria; kingdom Pseudomonadati; phylum Pseudomonadota; class Gammaproteobacteria; order Enterobacterales; family Enterobacteriaceae; species Enterobacteriaceae bacterium Kacie_13. The sequence continues at coordinate 4,073,379 of CP045665.1, read as the reverse complement.
GTTTAAACACATCGCGGCTGAATTCCTGCAAAAACTCATGAATGCGCGGGCCGTCGGTGTAAAAACGGCGGCCATCACCGGTATCGTCGGCCGGGAAATCCTGCTGTTTTGACACCAGATTAATCACGTCCAGCCGCAGCCCGTCGACGCCTTTATTCGCCCAGAACTGGCAGACTTTTTTCAGCGCCTCGCGCACCGGCGGGTATTCCCAGTTGAGATCGGCCTGTTCGGTGGCGAACAGATGCAGATAATATTGCCCGCTCTCTTCGTGCCACTGCCAGGCGCCGCCGCCAAATTTAGAACGCCAGTTATTTGGCGGGCCGCCTTCGGCTGCGCCGTCGCGCCAGATATAAAACGGGCGGAACGCGCTGCCGGGATCCTGCGACTGGCGGAACCACTCGTGGTGCGTCGACGTATGGTTAAACACCATATCCATCACGATGCGGATCCCGCGCTGATGCGCCTCGTGGGTCAGCCGCTCGAAGTCTTCCAGCGTGCCGTAAGCCGGGTCGATCGCACAGTAATCTGCCACGTCGTAGCCGTTATCAATCTGCGGCGACAGGTACATTGGCGTCAGCCACAGGGCATCGACGCCCAGCGTTTTCAGGTAATCCAGACGCTGCGTGATACCGTTGATATCGCCGGTGCCGCTGCCCGTAGTGTCCTGAAAACTCTTTGGATAAATCTGGTAAATCACGCCGTTTTTCCACCACGGCAATTCGCTGTTCATTCCTTTTTCCTTCTTAAATGTCTTACACCACTGCCAGTTCGCCACGGCGGGCTTTGCGCTGATAGACCAGCACGGTCAGGATAATTGGCACCACAATCGCCACCAGCATCGCCAGCGCGTAGATGCTCCAGAACTGCGGTTTGATGGACAAAATGCCCGGCAATCCGCCGACGCCGATGCCGTTAGCCGTCACGTGGAACAGGCCGCAAATCAGACCGGCAAACGCCGAGCCAATCATCGCGCACAGCATCGGGAAGCGATATTTCAGGTTGATCCCGTACATCGCCGGTTCGGTCACGCCAAGGAAGGCGGAAATCGCCGCAGGCACCGAAATCTCACGTTCGTTATGTTTGCGGCTGACGATGATCACGCCGACGACCGCGGCTGCCTGCGCAATGTTTGACAGGGCGATCAGTGGCCAGACCGGGGTTCCGCCGGTGCTTTGCACCATCTGCATGTCGATGGCGAGCGTCGTCTGATGGACACCGGTAATGACCAGCGGTGCGTAGAGGAAACCAAACAGCGCGGCACCGATTGGCGCGAGGCTGCCGGTCATCACGAATTTCACCGCGAAGGCTACGCCGTCGCCGATCATGCGGCCAAACGGCCCGATCAGCGTGTGCGCCAGGAACACGGCAATAATCAGTGACGTGACCGGCACAATCACCAGATACAGGTAATTAGGGATGATGCGTTTCAGACCATTTTCGATCATCGCCAGTGCCATACCGGCGAGAACGGAAGGAATAACCTGCGCCTGATAACCGACTTTTTCGATGGTAAACCAGCCGAAATTCCACACTTGCGGAATTTGCTGCCCGAGGTTGTAGGAGTTCATCAATTGCGGCGACACCAGCGTGATACCAAGCACGATACCGAGGATTTCGGTACCGCCCATTTTTTTGACCGTTGACCAGCAGACTGCCACCGGCAGGAACATAAACACCGCTTCACCGAGCAGCCACAGGAAGTCGTAAATCGACTGCCACAGCGGATGCATTTGTGCCAGCGTCTGGCCGCCACTCATCGGGATTTCACCGATAACGTTGCGGAAACCAAGAATTAAACCACCGCTGATCAACGCCGGTAACAGCGGGAAGAAGATTTCCGCGAAGTGAGAAATGCTGCGCTCAAACCAGCTCATATTCTGACGGGCGGCGATTTTGGCCTGCTCTTTTCCGGCAGCGCTTTTCCCGGTGCTGGCAATCAGAACTTTGTAGTAATCATCCACTTCCGGCCCGATAACCACCTGAAACTGACCGGCGTTGGTGAAACAGCCTTTGACCATCGGCAGGGCTTCGAGCCCTTTCGGGTCGGCTTTCGACGGATCATTGAGGACAAAACGAAGACGCGTAATGCAGTGAGTCACCATCGCGATATTGTCGCTGCCGCCGACGAGGGCGATCAGCTGATCAACATCCTGTTGCTTAACTTTGCTCATAGGAAATGGCCTGTGATTTTTGCGTAAGTGTGTAGGGTACGGTTCAAGCATAGCGAAGGCGGTGGGAACTTGTCCGGGAACGTTCCCGGTTTTGCCGGGACGATCACAAAGTTTCTGCTTTTAAGAAACGCAGGGGCAGAAAGCAGGGGTGATCAGGCGGAGAGTTTTCCGGGAATAATCAATTGCTGCACGGTAGCGGAGCCGCCAAGTTGCGCCAGTAACTGCTTCGCTGCGGCTTCGCCGCCTTCGCCGTAGCCGAGTTCAACTGACAGAGACTCCGGGAAGAGAAAGCGTAACAGCGGGTTGTTACCGATACCGCAGACCTGCACACCGGTAATTTGCTGTTGTTGCAGATATTTTTGCGCACCAATGGCGATAGTATCGGAGGCGCAAATCACCGCCTGCACGTCACTTTTTAGCAATTGCGGAATCAGTTCGAAACCGCTCTGATAGGTGAGTTCGCCCAGCGCAATGTACGGCGTCAGGCTATGTTCCTGGCAAACTGCGCGGTAAGCCTCGCTGCGGCGCTGGCCGGTGGTGGTGTCCTGCGGCGAGACGCCGATAAAACCGATTTCGCGCAGATTCTGTGCCATCAGCTTTTGCATCAGTAACTGCACTGCGCCTGCATCGTCGTAACACACAGAAGACAGCCCGGGAATATCGCGCGCCAGCATCACCAGTTTGTCCTGCCACGGCGTCAGCATCTGCGCGGTTAAGCCGGTGAAACCAAACAGCACCACGCCGTCGATGTTGCGCTGTTTCAGCACCTGCAAATGTTCTTTGACACGTTCCGCGCTGAACTGACTTTCCAGCACAATCGGGTCATAACCCTGCTGATAAAACAGCGGCAGCATGGCGCGTACCGCCTGATTTTCGGAAGGAGAATCAAGACGCGAGACGATGATCGCCACGATTTTATCGCTGAATCCGCGCATCGCCCGCGCCGATTTCGACGGGCTGAAGTGCTCCTGCTCAATAACCTGCAACACCCGCTCCCGCGTCTGCGGACTGACGTTGCCTTCGTTATTTAACACGCGGGATACGGTGGATTTCCCCACGCCGCTCAGGCGCGCAATGTCATTTATGGTCAGGCGATTTTGCATGGTTTGTATAATTATTTTGTATGGTTAAGTTGATCAGGTTTAAAAATCGTTGCAGTTTACAGGCGTATACTCCGCTCAAATATCGAAGTTGCGCAATAGCGAACCGATACCCTAACGGATTTTCCTGCCCGATGCGTATGAATTTCCAAACCGTTCCTTACCGGAGGTGAAAACCCATGGAACCCGACCCCAATTCAGTAGGTCCGTTGTGATCCGGTAAGCACCCGCATTTTTGCTACTGCTTACCGTGACATTAAACGTTATCAGGTAAGCGGTGGCGCACTTCTTTGGTTCGCGCCGTTTTTGTAAACCCTTTTGCCATGTCTGCGGCAGCTTTGCCGTGGACGCAACAAAGGTGCGAATCATGTTCAAAAATTTCACTTCCCGGCTGCTCAGCGCGCTCAGCCGCAATTTACCGCGTCGCTTAGTCCGTCGCGATCCGATGCTCGAAAACGTGTCAGTGCGCGCCGCACAGGCCGTGCCTGCTGCAATGGCCGCGCATTGCCAGGCCTGCGCCCGCGCGAGCGAAGACCAGCTGTACCTGCAATTTGGCAGCCATCCCGAAGGGCTGACCGGGCCGGAGGCGGACGCCATCCGCGACGTGTCCGGCCTGAACCAGACCGGCGATCAGCAGCCAGCACCGTGGTGGCTACATCTGTGGCACTGCTACCGCAATCCGTTCAACCTGCTGCTGACCGTGCTCGGTTTGGTGTCTTACGCCACCGACGATCTCACGGCGGCGCTGGTGATTGGCGCGATGGTGTTTATTTCCACCTTCATGCACTTCATTCAGGAAGCGCGTTCCAACAAAGCTGCCGATGCGCTGAAAGCGATGGTCAGCAACACCGCCACCGTACTGCGCAGTGACGCGCAAACCGGGCGCAGCGAAACGATGGAAATCGCCATCAGTCAGCTGGTGCCGGGTGATCTCATCAAACTCTCTGCGGGGGATATGATCCCGGCGGATCTGCGCATTCTTTCCGCCAAGGATCTGTTTATCAGTCAGGCGGCGCTGACCGGCGAATCCCTGCCGGTGGAAAAACACGCCTGCGAGAAGAAACCCGTTGCTAACGATCCGCTTGAGCTGAACACGCTGTGCTTTATGGGCACCAACGTGGTCAGCGGTACGGCGATCGCGATGGTGATCGCTACCGGCAGCAAAACCTGGTTCGGCCAGCTCGCCGAGCGTGTCGTGCAGGAAGATACTCAGCCGAACGCGTTTCAGGCTGGGATCAGCAAAGTCAGCTGGCTGCTGATCCGCTTTATGATGGTGATGACGCCGGTGGTGCTGGTGATCAACGGCTACACCAAAGGTGACTGGTGGGAGGCGGCGCTGTTTGCGCTCTCCGTGGCAGTCGGACTGACGCCGGAAATGCTGCCGATGATTGTCACCTCCACGCTGGCCAAAGGCGCGGTGAAACTGTCGCGTCAGAAAGTGATCGTCAAACGTCTGGACGCCATCCAGAACTTTGGCGCGATGGACATTCTGTGCACCGATAAAACCGGCACGCTGACGCAGGACAAAATCGTACTGGAACGCCACACCGACGTGCTCGGCGTGACCAGTGACGACGTGCTGCATCTGGCGTGGCTCAACAGCCATTATCAGACCGGACTGAAAAACCTGTTGGATGTGGCGGTGCTGGATGCGGGCGATATCGCCACTGCGCACAACTCGCTGAAAGTCGATGAGATCCCATTCGATTTCGATCGTCGCCGCATGTCCGTAGTGGTCGCCGATAATGATCAGAACCATCGCCTGATCTGCAAAGGCGCGCTGGAAGAGATGTTGTCGATTTGTACGCTGGTGCAGCTCAACGGTGAGATTGTGCCGCTGACCGATGCGCTGCTGACGCGGATCCGCCGCATCACTGATGATCTTAATCAGCAGGGACTGCGCGTGGTGGCCGTCGCGCACAAAGTGATGCCGGCGCGCACAGTGGGGTACGGCGTGCCCGATGAATCCAGCCTGATTCTGGCCGGCTATATCGCGTTTCTCGATCCGCCAAAAGAGAGCACTGCTCCGGCGCTGGCAGCGTTGCAGCGCAAAGGCGTAACCGTCAAAATTCTGACCGGCGATAATCCGCTGGTGGCACGTAAAGTGTGCAAAGATGTCGGCCTCAAAGTCGATACGGTGCTGACAGGCAGTGATATCGATGAACTCGATGACGTGCAGTTGGTGCGCGTTGCCCGTGAAACCACGGTGTTCGCCAAACTGACCCCGATGCACAAAGAGCGCATCGTGCGCGTGCTGCGCGGCGAAGGTCATGTGGTCGGATTTATGGGGGATGGCATCAACGATGCACCGGCGCTGCGGGCAGCAGATATCGGGATTTCGGTGGATTCGGCGGTGGATATTGCCAAAGAAGCGGCGGACATTATCCTGCTGGAAAAAAGCCTGATGGTGCTGGAACAGGGCGTGACAGAAGGGCGCAGAACCTTCGCCAACATGCTGAAATACATAAAAATGACCGCCAGTTCCAACTTCGGTAACGTGTTCAGCGTGCTGGTCGCCAGCGCCTTTCTGCCGTTCCTGCCGATGTTGCCGCTGCATCTGCTGATTCAGAACCTGATTTACGATGTCTCTCAGGTAGCGATCCCGTTTGATAACGTCGATGAAGAACAGCTGGCAAAACCGCAGCGCTGGAATGCCGGCGATATCGGCCGCTTTATGGTGTTCTTCGGACCGATCAGCTCCGTCTTCGACATTCTGACCTTTAGCCTGATGTGGTGGGTGTTTAAGGCCAACACCGTCGAAGCACAGACGCTGTTCCAGTCCGGCTGGTTCATTGAAGGGCTGCTGTCGCAGACGCTGATTGTGCATATGATCCGCACGCGCAAAGTGCCATTTATTCAGAGCCGCGCCTCCTGGCCGCTGTGCATTATGACGCTGATGGTGGTGGTCACCGGTATCGCGCTGATCTACTCGCCGGTCGCTGGTTTCCTGCAATTGCAGGCGCTGCCGCTAAGCTATTTCCCGTGGCTGATCGCAATTCTGGCGGGCTACATGGTGCTGACCCAGTGCGTAAAAGGCTGGTTTGTGCGCCGGTACGGCTGGCAGTAAATACTAAGATGTAACAGAAAGACGGTGATTGTTAACTCAGTCACCGTCTTTTTTTATCCAGTAGGTAATGTACCAACATTAACACCAGCGCATTGACACGCTTAGAAATTGAAAGCGCAAAATTCAGGTTATTACGGAGTATTGCTCTTGAATCAGCCTGTCGTCTGTGGTGCTATTTAACCCATATCAAACGTATGGATACGGTGATTTTATGCAAGCGTCAGACTATTTAAGACTGAAGTTTCAAAGCGACAGACAGCTCGGAATATACATTCAAAGGGGAATGAATGATTACGTCACTGAAACAAAAAACGTCCTTTCTAATATCTCTTCAGGCATGGAAAGGGCAAGTTGGTACACGTCCTGTTTAATCCCCCGGTACGGGGATGTGTGTCAAGAGTTGGTTACTGAAGAAAAGAGAATGCGGCTTTCTATTATTTCAATTTTCAGATACCACGACGTGATACAGCACATGTTGTTCCTGTATTTTGAAATGGTGGTTAAAAACACCGAAAAAGAAAATGCAAGCGGCAAAATTCAGGGCTTAACAAAAGCGATAACGGGGCATCTTGCCAACGCGCAGACAGGCAAAACAGCAAGGTTCGGCATTGCCTACGCGTTATCAAAAAGCTTGTCCGGGTCGGGCATTGTATCGAACGTTGTCGCGGAAAGGGTAGCCAGTAAATCGCCGTATGTGATTTTTGCTTTACAAGCTTTTGGCATTGACCAAAAATCCGCGCTAGCCGCACGAAAATTAAAAACCCTCGATCCCCGCTATTACGGGATTCTATACGCAGCTGAATTAGAAATGCTTTATTACTTCGTTGAACCCGTCCTGGAAGAAGTTATCATTAAAGTTAAGGCTAAAATGCTGCGTGATTTAGATGAAATATATGAATTGCTAGGCGACAAATATAATGTTTAAAAGCCTGGTTTCACTATTTTTCTCAGATCTTTTATTTCCTGTCATCATAATTTTATCATGGCTATTTTTCATCTATATTTTCCCGTCTTATGGGGTGTTGATCGGCGCGATATCGGTGGTCTTTTGGATCATCGTTTTCGCAAAATTCACATCCAAATTTGATAAATATAAGTAAACAAAAGGAGTTAAAAATATCTAATCCGGCTTATCTATGGCTAGTCGATGAAAACGGTTCTCCTATGGTTGGCTCGTCTCTGGTAAACGGCCGTGCGGGGGCTATAGAAGTAAAATCCCTCACGCACAACGTAAACATACCCGTAGACGGGAATACCGGACGGCTGACAGGTACGCGAATCCATGCGCCGATAATGATACAAAAAGAGTTTGACCGTGTTACCCCGCTTTTATACAGGGCGTTAAGTAATAACTTAACCCTTCAGTCAGCAACATTAAAAATGTATCCGATTACTGAAGAAGGGATGGAAAAGGAATATTTTAATATTATTCTCAATAACGTTAAAATTTACTCAATCACGCCAGATTTATACCCCGGCGCTTCAACGGGAACGCATATGGAAACTATTTTACTTCGCTATGAAGCGATAACGTGGAAGTACTGCGACGGCAATATTATTTTTAAAGATGCATGGAATCATCGCGCCGTTGCTTAACGAGAAGCATGAAATTGCTAGCTGTTAGGCTGCCTGATAAGGTCGTGTGCGAACAGCTGGAAAGCTGGCAGCGCACTTCACAGCAGGTTTAAGCGCGACCGGTGAAGCGGCCGCGCTTTTTGTTCATTCTACCCGTTACGAATGACCGGCTTTCTGACGATCGTTGCGACGGTTTACCCAGGTATTAATGAGCAGGGTGACGATCAGAATCGAAGCGATCACGCCCAGCGATACGCCCACCGGAATGTGGAACACGTCGAGCAGCAGCATTTTGATACCGATAAAAATCAGGATCACCGCCAGACCGTATTTCAGCATTGAGAAGCGCTCTGCCACGCCCGCTAAAAGGAAGTACATCGCGCGCAGGCCGAGGATCGCGAACAGGTTCGACGTCAGCACGATAAACGGATCGGTGGTTACGGCGAAGATCGCCGGAATGCTGTCGACTGCGAAAATTACGTCACTTAGCTCGACCATAATCAGCACCAGCAGCAGCGGCGTCGCGAACAGAATGCCGTTGCACCGCACGAAGAATTTCTCGCCATGCAGTTCATCGGTCATCCGCATTTTACTGCGCAGCCAGCGGATGATCGGTTTTTCACCCACCTCGCCGTCGTCTTCTTTGGTTAGCGCCATTTTAATGCCGGTAAACAGCAGGAACGCGCCGAACACGTACAGGATCCAGCTGAACTGCCCCACCAGCCAGCTGCCGGCGAATATCATACCGGTACGCAGGACAATGGCGCCGAGCACGCCGTAAATCAGCACGCGGCGTTGCAGGTTTGCCGGGATGGAGAAATAACTGAACAAGATTAACCAGACGAAGACGTTATCCACCGCCAGCGCTTTTTCCAGCAGGTAACCGGTCAGGAACATGGTCGCCTGCGCGTCCGCCACTTCGCGACCCACCTCGCCGTTGAGATACCACCAGAAGCCGAAGTTAAACAGCAGCGACAGGCCAATCCACACCAGCGACCAGATGGCTGCACTTTTCATGGTCATGACCTGTGCACCTTTGCGCCCCTGCAACAACAGGTCGAAGGCGAGCATGATCACCACCACCACCGCAAACGCACCCCACAACATCGGGTTGCCCACTGAATTCATCATTACGTTATCCTCCGAAAAAACATCAAAAAAAACGGCCAGCGTCGGAAGACGTTAGCCGCTCTCTCTGAGCTATAAGCAAACCTCGCCTTCCGGCAAGGTCTCACTTACAACTCTGAAGCATTCATTAGATGAATCAGTGTTGCCCCGGTAACCGGGTGACTGAGACGGCGTTTTAACGCGGGTCCAGACACCGTAATGACGATTATCCGTCGAAGAAGTTACTCCCCTTTGCAGTTTGAAAATTAATTCAAAGTGTTACTGCTGTCAATATTTTGACATATCTTTGCACATTAACCCGCCAGAGCCTGACGTTTACCCAGCGCACCGACGAAGGCCAGCAGCAATCCCTGACTGAGCGGCGTTTCGCTAAGTCGCTCAGCCTGACGGGCAAAGTCAGTGCTGTCGTCCTCAGCAATTGAACCGAGCCACGACAGATAGGTTTTCATCACCGCCAGACTGAATTCAGGATGGAACTGCGTGCTGATGGCGTTCGGTCCGTAGCGTAGTATCTGATGCGGATCGTGCAGCGTTTTCGCCAACACTGTCGCCGTCGCCGGAGGTGTCACCACGGTTTGCAGATGAATAAGATTCGCGGCGAACTGCGCCGGGAGTTGCGATACCAGAGGATCGAGATGCCCGGCGGGCGTCAGCGTAACGTCGTGAGTGCCGACTTCAATGCCCTGCGGGTGGTAATCCACCTCGCCGCCCAGCGCGTAAGCCATCAACTGATGCCCGTAACACGCGCCAAACATTGGCAGTTCCTGCAACATGCCCAGACGTACCCAGTCTGCGGCTTCCTCGCTCCACGCCAGATGCTCGGTCACCATGCTGCGCGAACCGGTAATAATCGCACCACAATACTGGTCCGGCGGCAGCGGGCGTTCACCGGCCTGTAAATCGACAATCACCACCTGCTGCGGATCGATATCGCCCTGGCGGATAAACATCTGCGGGAAATTATCGTGCGCACGGCGGATAGGCTCCGGTGCGTGACCGGTCTGCAAAATCAACAATGGCTTTGGACTGAGTGCAGTCATCTGTGACTCCCGAACTGGCGAAAAGGTTAAGGCTGATGGTCAGCAGGGAACACCACGCCGGTCTGACGGCGGATTTCCGTCAGCACTTTGGCGGTGATGCGCGACACTTCCAGCCCCGGATGGGCGACAAACTGGTTATCCACCAGAATCGCAAAAGTTTCCGCTTCATACAGCATGGTATTGATGTGCTGTGGCTGCGTCAGATCCAGCTTCTGGCTGCCGCGTGGCGTCAGGCTGAGCGTCTGGCATTCGGAGAGTTTTTCCATCTGCAAGGTACCTTCTTCGCCCTGAATTTCGCTCGGCAGATGGGAATCGCTGATTTTAGAATGGTTGATCACCACTTCGAAGTCGTCGGCATAGGCCAAAATCACCGTGCCCTGACCATCCACACCGCTCTCCAGCAGGGTCGCCGTGGCAGTGACCGACTCAGGTTCGCCAAACAGCGCGATGGTACTGGCCAGACAGTAATAGCCGATATCCATGATTGACCCGTTGGAAAACGCCGGATTAAAAGTATTCGGGTTTTCACCGGCCAGATAACGCGGATAACGCGACGAATACTGGCAGTAGTTGAAAATGGCTTTGCGCAGTTTACCGATCCGGTTCAGCGCGCCCTTCATGTGCAGGAAATTCGGCAAATAGGCGGTTTTGAACGCCTCGAACAGGACGACGTTATTTTCCTTCGCACAGGCGATCAGGCTCTCGGCTTCATGCAGAGTAGAGGCCAGCGGCTTTTCGCAAATAACGTGTTTTTTATGGCGCAGGAACAGCAGCGACTGCTGACAGTGCAGGGAATTCGGGCTGGCGATATACACGGCGTCAATGACATCAGAGGCGGCCATTTCATCGAGTGAATCAAAGAAATGCTCGACCGGATAATCCTCGCCCAGCTTTTTGGCACCTTCCAGGGTACGTGAATAAATCGCCGTCAGTTTCATCTTGCCGCTCTCGTGCGCAGCATCAATAAAGCGTTGGGTGATCCAGTTGGTGCCGACAACAGCAAAGCGAATCATAAATACCTCATTATTATTGTTAAGTTATTGATACAACTTACCGAATATTTCCAGATGCGTCAGGTACATGCGCGTGTCGAATTCTAACTGATGATAGTCGGGCGTCATATGACAGCACAGGCTGTAGAATGCTTTGTTGTGATCTTTTTCTTTCAGGTGCGCCAGTTCGTGCACCACGATCATCTTCAGAAAGGCTTCCGGCGCGCTTTTAAACACGGTCGCGACGCGGATTTCTGCCTTGGCTTTCAGCTTACCGCCCTGAATGCGCGATATCGCGGTATGCAGCCCCAGGGCGTGCTTCATCACGTGGATTTTGTTGTCGTAGGCCACTTTACTCAACGGCGATGAACTGCGCAGAAACTGGTTCTTCAGGTCCAGCGTATACTGATAGAGCGATTTATCGGTGGTCAGCTCGTGCGGTTGCGGATATCGCGTCAGCAACACTTTACCTAAACGTTCCTGGTCGATTAACTGACGCACCTGAGCCTGAAGATGCTCGGGATAGCCTTGCAGATAGGTCAATTCAGGCATAACGGGTTGCTTTGTCTCATATTGACAGGAAAAAGGTGCCGCAGCGATAAGCATGGATTTTGGCGCGATCGCAGGGATCCGGCAGATAAACCCCTTTTTAACTGAAAAAACATTTTACTGATAGCCCAATTTAGGGGATAAACAGCGCAAATTGAATATTGAGGAGGGCCAATGAGCCAATTCGAAACCGAAGTAGGTGGTCAGTTGCTGCAACTGAGTCTGGAACGTTATCCGCAGGATGAAGCGGCAACGCAGTTGCAGGCCTGGGAGGCGGCCGATGAATATCTGCTGCAAACCCTGAACACCGCTGAGCTCAATGGCCGTCCGCTGCTGATTTTCAACGATGCGTTCGGTGCGCTGGCGTGTGCGTTACAGGAATTCAATCCGACCAGCATCAATGACTCTTTCATGAGCCAGCTGGCCACGCGTCATAACCTGCGTCTGAACGGGTTTGATGAAGATGCTGTGGCTGCGCAAAGCAGTCTGGTGCCGTTGCCGATCAATCCGGGTTTAGTCGTCATTAAAGTGCCAAAAACGCTGGCGCTGCTGGAACAGCAATTGCTGGCCCTGCGCGAAGTCGTCACGCCGGATACGCAGATTATCGCCGGTGCGAAAGCTCGTGATATCCACACCTCGACGCTGCAACTGTTCGAAAAAATCCTCGGCCCGACCAAAACCAGTCTGGCGTGGAAAAAAGCGCGTCTGATCCACTGTGAAGCGACGCTGCCAGCACAGGCCGCCGAGCCGGTGATCGCCGAATGGGCGCTCGACGAAACCGAATTCCGCATCTCCAACCACGCGAACGTGTTCTCACGTGGTGGTCTGGATATCGGTGCGCGTTTCTTTATGCAGCATCTGCCGGAAGGCATCGAAGGACGCATGGTCGATTTGGGCTGCGGTAACGGCGTGATTGGTATGACTGCGCTGGCGCTGAATCCGGACGCCGAAATGCTTTTCGTGGATGAATCCTACATGGCGGTGGAATCGAGCCGCATCAACGTCGAAAATAATTTGCCGCAGGATGTCAGCCGCTGTCATTTCGAAGTGAATAATATGCTGGCCGGCGTCGAGCGCGAAACGCTGGACGCGGTATTGTGTAACCCGCCGTTCCATCAGGGTACGGTAGTCAGCGATGACACCGCATGGCGTATGTTCTGTGATGCCAAACGTTGCCTGCAAACCGGTGGCGAGCTGCGTATCGTCGGCAACCGTCATCTGGATTACTACCAGAAGTTGCGCCGTTTGTTCGGTAACTGCACCACCATCGCCACTAACCAGAAGTTTGTGATTCTGCGCGCGGTGAAGACGGCGTCTCAGCATTGATTTTACAGACGTTCTCAATAAGAAAGCCGCTCACGCGGCTTTTTTTTCATCTGTACTTTCTCAGATAGCCAGCGCCAGCCGGGTGCCTTGCTCTATAGCCCGGCGGGCATCGAGTTCGAGCGCAACGTCGGCCCCGCCAATCAGGTGCACGGTTTTTCCTGCCTCCTGTAAAGGCTGATACAGCGCACGCTGCGGTTCCTGTCCGGCACAAATGATGATGTTATCCACCGCCAGACATACCGGTTCGCCGTTCATGATCAGATGCAAACCGGCATCGTCAATGCGTTCATAGCTGACGCCGTTTTGCATTTTCACGCCGCGCTGCAACAGGCTGGCACGGTGGATCCAGCCGGTGGTTTTGCCCAGCCCTGCGCCGACTTTAGTTGTTTTGCGTTGTAGCAGGACGATATCCCGTGCTGCCGGTTCCGGCTGCGGGCCTTGTGGCGCAAGGCCGCCGCGCTGAGTGAGCGTTATGTCGATTCCCCACTCATGACTGAACGCGCGGCTGCTGAGGCTTGAAGACGTGCCGTTGTGGATCAGGTATTCGGCAGTATCAAAGCCTATCCCGCCTGCACCGATGATCGCCACGCGGTTGCCGACCGGCTTTTTATCGCGAAGCACGTCGAGATAGGTGAGTACACTTGGGTGACCGATACCCGGAATGTCCGGCAAACGTGGCGAGATCCCGCAGGCGAGGATCACCTCGTCATAGCCGGTCAGCTGCCCGGCGCTGACGGTTTCGCCAAGGTGCACCGTCACACCGAGCAACGCCAGCTGACGCGAGTAATAGCGCAGGGTCTGGTAAAACTCCTCTTTGCCGGGAATTTGTTTAGCAATGTTAAACTGCCCACCGATTTCACTGTGGGCATCGAACAGCGTGACGTGATGGCCGCGGCTGGCGGCAGTCGTGGCGAAAGCCAGACCGGCAGGGCCGGAGCCGACCACGGCAAGGCGTTTCGGCGCTGGCGTGCGGGTCACTGGCATCTGCGTTTCATGACAGGCGCGCGGATTAACCAGACAAGACGTCACTTCGCCGACGAAAATCTGATCCAGACACGCCTGATTGCAACCGATGCAGGTATTGATTTCATCAGCGCGCCCCTGTGCGGCTTTCTCAACAAAGGCCGGATCGGCGAGGAACGGGCGCGCCATTGAGACCATATCGGCGCAGCCTTCGGCGAGAATTTTCTCCGCCACGTCCGGGTCGTTAATGCGGTTGGTGGTGATGAGCGGAATACCGACTTTGCCCATCAGCTTCTGCGTCACCCAGCTGAACGCCGCGCGCGGCACCATGGTGGCGATGGTCGGAATACGCGCTTCATGCCAACCAATGCCGGTATTAATAATGCTCGCACCGGCCTGCTCAATACGCTGTGCCAGCGTTTTAACCTCCTGCCAGTCCGACCCTTCTTCCACCAGATCCAGCATCGACAGGCGGTAGATAATGATGAATTCCTGTCCGCACGCCTCGCGAACGCGTCGCACCGCTTCTGTTGCGAAACGCATGCGGTTTTCGGCGCTACCGCCCCAGTGGTCGGTGCGCTGGTTGGTTCGGGCAGCCAGAAACTGATTAATCAGATAGCCTTCTGAGCCCATGATTTCCACACCGTCGTAGCCAGACTCTTTGGCAAGCCGGGCGCAGCGGGCGAAGTCTTCCAGCGTGGCGTCGATCTCTTCTTCGCTCAGCGCATGAGGCGTGAACCGGTTAATGGGGGCCTGAAGGGCAGAGGGCGCGACCGGATTGGGCTGATAGCTGTAACGCCCGGCATGGAGGATTTGCAGCGCGATTTTTCCTCCGGCGGCGTGTACTGCGTGGGTTACCACGCGGTGATGCGTAATGTGTTCCTGTTCGGCCAGAATCGAACCGCCCTGATAAACCACGCCCTGCGCGTTAGGTGAAATTCCGCCGGTGACGATAAGCCCGACGCCCGCAGCGGCGCGCTCGGCATAAAACGCTGCCAGCCGCTCCGGCCCGTCTTCCAGCTCTTCAAGTCCTGTGTGCATGGAACCCATGAGCACGCGGTTTTTCAGCTGCGTAAAACCTAAATCCAGCGGCGCCAGCAGGTGCGGATAAAATGGCGAAGCGCGTTCAGTCATGGAATTCTCTTAAGTGGTCGGAGGAGATGAATTCAATTTAGCGGGTGAAGGAGGAATTGGAAAGCGGGTGCGCAATGATTGTGACGCGTATCACTCTGGCCGAAACGCGCAAGCTTTATTAACGCTTTCACATATTATTAATCGGGTTTATTTAATTGAAATGATTATTACTAAGGAGGCGAAGTATTGCGTTTTAGCAGATAAATTCATTCTTCCACCGTTTTTACACAACATTGATTAGATGCAGGTTGTTTATTTTTAACATTTTTTTCCTGTTCCATCCTTGTTAGGAATATTCTTATAAAAACAACTGGAATCGATTCAGTTCAGGTTAGAGCTGGACTAGGCTGGAGCTGCTTCACCCTAAATTTCAATTCTAACCTGGATAAATACTATGAATCTTATTGATCATACAGCCTGCCGCCCGTTTACCGAGGCCGGGCACTTGTCACAAATTGCAGCCTATTATGAAGAAGGCCGTAATGTCATGTGGATGATGCTCAGGTCTTATCCACGTCCTTGTTTTAATCAGGAGCTTATCGAAGACATCATGACGCTGACCTACGCCGCGAAAGCGTCCGGGCTGCGTTTTGATTTTTGGGTTACCGGTTCACTGGTGCCCAACATGTATAACGTGGGGGGTGATCTCAGTTTCTTTGTAGATTCAATCGTCAATAACAAGCGCGAAGCGTTGCGTGCCTACGCCAGAGCCTGTGTGGACTGCGTACACGCCGCCGCGCGCGGGTTTGATGTGGGAGCGATTAGTTTGTCGATGATCGAAGGAACCGCGCTGGGTGGCGGGTTTGAAGCGGCGCTGGCGCACCATTATGTGCTGGCCCAGAACACGGCGCGCATGGGGTTCCCGGAAATCGCCTTTAATCTTTTTCCCGGCATGGGTGGTTATTCACTGGTGTCACGAAAAGCCGGAATGCGGCTCGCGGAGGAGCTGATTACCACCGGCGAATCGCATACCGCGGAGTGGTTTGAAAGTCGTGGGTTAGTGGATGTTCTGTTCCAGCCCGGCGAGGCCTTCAACGCCACGCGTACCTTTATGGATACGCTGCGGCCCAAACTCAACGGGATTAGGGCGATGATCCGGGCGCGTCAGCGTGTATTGCAGTTGTCGCGCTCTGAACTGATGGATATTACGGAGGACTGGGTGGATGCCGCATTTACCCTGGAGGAGAAGGATCTGAGTTACATGGAGCGACTGGTCATGCTGCAAAACCGGCATACGGCGTCACTGCGTAAAACCGGCTAGCTGCAGGCAGAAAAAGCCCGTCACTGGCGCTATTTCTGTTTTGCTTTATGTTTAAACACATTGGGTGAAGCAACGTTTTTATCATCAAGCCAGTGCTCCAGCTCAATCGCGGGCATTGGCTTGGCGTAAAGAAAGCCCTGTTTGCTGTCCACACCGATTTCGTCGATAAGCCTCTCTTCTTCCGCCGTTTCTACGCCTTCCGCCACAACCGTCAGCTGCAAGGTTTTTGCCACCGCCACAATCGCCCGCACCAGCGCCTGCGAAACGGGATCGTTATTAATCCCACGAACAAAGCTCTGATCCAGCTTGATGCAGTCCAGCGGAATACGCGCCAGCTGTGACAGCGAAGAATACCCGGTGCCGAAATCATCCAGATGCACCTGTGCACCCAGCTTGTGAAGCTCATTGATCATCGCCACGGCTGCACCTTCATCTTCTACCAGGCAGCTTTCGGTCAGCTCGAAATCCAGCAGGCAGCCCTTCATGCCTGACGTCTTCATCGCTTCGGCGAGCGTGGTGATAAAGGAGCCGTTATTAAGCTGGCGGCCAGAAAGATTCACCGCCACCCGCAGGTTGAGGCCTTTTTTCTGCCATTCCGTTGCCTGGCGTGTCGCGGTTTCGATTACCCATTTGCCGAGCGGAGTAATCAGCCCGGACTCTTCTGCATAAGGGATAAAGCTTTGCGGCTGAATCAGCCCGCGTTCCGGTGACTGCCAGCGCAGCAGAGCCTCAACGCTGTTAACTGCACCGTACAACGAGACCTTCGGCTGGTAATGCAGCACCAGCTGATCTTTCTCAGCCAGCGCCTTTCGCAAATGTGTATCCAGCCACATATATTCGGCGGCTTTCTCATTCATTTCCGGCGAGAAAACGCAGTAAGAGTTTTTGCCTTTTTCCTTCGCCACGTACATGGCGGTATCGGCGTTTTGCAGCAGAGTATCGCCGTCTGTACCGTGTTCAGGGCAGAGGGCAATCCCGCCGGAGCAGCCGGTATACACTTCGATAAGCCCGATACGAAACGGCATACTCAGACGATGTAAGACCCGCTGGCTCAGCGCTTCCAGCGTTTTGATTTCAGCGTGGGTGCTGAGAATAATAAATTCATCACCGCCGAGCCGGGCAAGCTTATCGTTGGGTGACAGGCAATCCTGAATGGCATCGGATACCGCGCGCAGCAGGTGGTCACCAAGCATGTGCCCGTAGGCATCGTTCACTTTTTTGAAGTTATCGAGATCAAGATAAATCAGCCCGACTTTATTCTCACCACGGTCTTTCAGCGCGGTGGCCAGAGATTCCTGCAACGCGTTGCGGTTGGCGAAGCCGGTAACAAGATCGGTATTGGCCAGTACGCGTAATCGCTCCTGTGCTTTGCGTTCGTCGGTAATATCTGACCCCGAGCAGATCAGATATTTTTGCTGCTTGCCGCTGCCGCTGTGGACGAATTTATTGCGAAACAGAAACAGACGCTGGCCTTTGACGGTGTTGATCCAGCGCTCCACTTCATACGATTGCTGATGCTGGAAGAAGCTGGTGATATTTTGGCGCGATGCCAGACCTTCTTCCATCGACATGAATAAATCATAGGCGCTGCGGCCAATGACATCGACTTCACGCAGGCCGGTGTACTCTTCGCTCAGCCGGTTAAAACGGTGGATTTTGCCTTCCTGATCGATGATTACGATCACGGAATTAGCCTCTGAAACCACCTGCTCAGCAAATGTCAGACCGACTTCTAAATCGTGTGCGACGGATTCAGTGTCCTGATACGCCGAGGCGGTGCCCGCCCACACCTGACTGTCAATTTTCCGACCCACCAGATACAGGCGAACGGAGGAGCCGAACAGAGTAATGTCCAGCGTGAAACTTGAGGTGATCCCGGTCAGTTGTCGGATCTTTCCTGCCTGCCATTGCGTCAGGGAGATGGCGACATTGACGATGCCTTTCTCAGCAGATAACTCCAGCGCATTGCTGTCTGAACCCAGTCGCCAGTATGGGCGGGGCGTACCGAAATGCAGGTACAGGATGGAGGCATCTTGTGAGTCGACCATGAATGTTTCTCCGCAAAGAACGCAAAACGCCGGCATTGTGCGAACCTGGCGACAGTCAGCACAGACGGAGCTTACTCTGTTGAGCCCACTCGCAACGCTCCGCATCCGGCGGATAAAGGCAAAAGGGCATAACACATTGAAATTAAGGTTAGCAACTGTCCGTTATATATCCAGTCTGCGGACAGAAATTGCCGCTTAGCACCGGGGCGTGAGTTGCCTTACGCCGTCAGTGCTAAGCGGGCTTTTGACCGGTTTCCGGGCCTGTATGCCGACCCGGAAATCACTTTCGATAAATTACTTCAGCAGGAAACTGGTTTGCTTAACATTCTGTGAATCCAGACCGATGAATACGTTGAATTTGCCGGGATCAGATGCCCATTTCAGCTGCTCGTTGTAGTAACGCAAGTCCGGTTCATTAATCGTAAATGTCACCACTTTTTCCTCACCCGGTTGCAGTTCGACCTTTTCAAAGTTTTTCAGCTGCTTAACCGGACGGCTGATGGATGCGGTGACATCCTGCAAGTACAGCTGGACGATAGTCGCTCCGCTGCGTTTACCGGTGTTTTTCACCTTCACGCTGGCGGTCAGCGGATGTTTGGCATCCATGGTGGTGGCCGACAGACTGACGTCAGAGACGCTGAAGTCGGTGTAGCTCAGGCCATAACCAAACGGGAACAGCGGGCCATTGGTGATATCGAAATAGCGGGTGGTGTATTTATCCGGGTGCTGCGGATTAAACGGACGGCCGGTATTAAGGAAGCTGTAATACAGCGGGATCTGGCCGACTTCGCGCGGGAAGGTCATTGGCAGTTTGCCTGACGGGTTGTAATCGCCAAACAACACGTCGGCAATCGCATGGCCGCCTTCGGTGCCGCTGAACCAGGTTTCCAGCATCGCGTCAGAAATGTCGTTTTCCCACGTCAGGGTCAGCGGACGGCCATTCATCAGAACGATTACCAGCGGTTTACCGGTCGCTTTCAGCGCTTTCAGCAGGTCACGCTGACTTTGCGGAATGTTCAGTTCAGAACGGCTGGAGGCTTCGTGCGCCATGCCTTGCGCCTCGCCGACGACCGCGACGACAACGTCTGATTTCTCTGCCGTTTTCACCGCTTCGTCGATCATTTCCTGCGGTTTACGCGTGTCATTGATGACCTGTTTGTCGTAGGAGTTGAGGAAATCAACCATCGCCTGGTCGTTTGTGACGTTAGCGCCCCGGGCATACAGCACGCTGCCTTTGTCGCCGAGCACATCCTTCATACCCTGTAATACGGTCACGGCCTGTGCGGCTTTACCTGCCGCCGACCAGCTACCCATCACGTCACGTTTGCTGTCAGCCAGCGGGCCAATCACCGCGATAGTGCCTGATTTCTGCAAAGGTAAGGTCTGATTGCTGTTTTTCAGCAGCACCAGCGAGGTACGCGCTACTTCACGCGCTTCGGTGCGATGCAGGCGACTTTCGGCATTAGTATCCGCAGGGTCGCTGGAGGCCGGGCCTAAATGACGGTATTCATCGACGAACAGTCCCATGTCCCATTTCGCCGCGAGCACGTCACGCACGGCGCGGTCGATATCATTCTGACTGACCAGTCCGTCGGCGAGTAATCCTTTCAGATACTTACCGTACATATTGTCCGCCATGTCCATATCGACACCGGCTTTCAGCGCCATGGCCGCTGCCTGACGATCGTCTTCTGCCACGCCGTGTTTAACCAGGCCGCCAATGGCGCCGTGATCGCTGACGGTCAGGCCTTTGAATTGCCAGTCATCGCGCAAAATATCTTTCAGAAGCCAGGTATTGGAGGTCGCCGGCACGCCGTTAACGCTGTTAAGCGCAATCATCACGCCGCCCGCGCCAGCATCTACTGCGGCTTTGTACGGCGGCATATAGTCGTTGAACATGCGGGTGAGGCTCATGTCCACGGTGTTATATTCGCGTCCGCCTTCGACAGCACCATAAAGCGCGTAGTGTTTAACGTTGGCCATCACGGCGTCTGGCCCTGAAGGGTCTTTGCCCTGATAGCCGGTAACCATCTCATGTGCCAGGCGCGACGTCAGATAGGTGTCTTCGCCGAAGCCTTCAGAAACGCGGCCCCAGCGCGGATCGCGGGTGACATCCACCATCGGTGAGAAGGTCATGTTCAGGCCATCGGCGGCGGTTTCTTTGGCAGAAATCCGGGCACTGGTGGCGACGGCGTTCATATCCCAACTGGCGGCAAGGCCGAGGCTAATCGGGAAAATCGTGCGCTGGCCGTGAACGACATCATAGGCATAAAAAGGTGGGATCTTCAGACGGCTGTTTTTCACTTCATCCTGAAGACGACGGATATCGGGTTTGGTGACGGTATTAAATACGCCGCCGACTTTGCCGTCGCGAATATCTGCCATGATGGCTTCTTTCGGATAATCCGTCCCGACGGTCACCAGATTCAACTGCCCGATTTTTTCATCGAGGGTCATTTTTTTCATCAGATCGGCAATGAACGCATTTCGCTCTTTGACCTGATTTTGGGGGATACCCGCCGTTTCCACTGCCAGCGTAGAAGCAGAACTTACCAGTAACACAAACGCGCCAAGCATGTGATGCGTATTCATCGTAATTCCTTCAGCCATAAGCAGGGATGCCAAAACATTGAAAATTCAGCAGCCTGAAGCAAACAAATCAATGATCATTCTAAGAAAAGTATAGTGTGAGAATCTAATACGACCGTTCAACTATTAGCAATCAATAGTTTCAACCGGCCACACATTATCTTTTACTCGTGGAGACAGATCGCAATTTACAGGTAATCGGGCAGATCGCTACAAAAAGACGTTCGATATACCGCGCAATTTCAAACAATTAGGATTAGGTGAAGAAACGGCGTCGGAATGAACGATTTAATCGTGCAGGGGAATGATTTTGTGCGGGATGAACCGGGCAGAACGCGATGTTCTGCCCGGAAATAAAGCGGGCGAAATGAGATCAATAGTAACGGGATTAATAGTAGAAAGGCATATCCGTCGGGGTTTTGCTCATCACGTCGAAGAACACGTCTTTGGTCATTGACCAGAATTGCGCGATCGCGGCGGCGTTGTAGGTCATGCCCATCAGGCTCATGACAAAGAAACAGGTCACAGTCAGGCCGAGACCACTACAAACGAAAGCCATCGTATTGCGGCTCGACTGGCGGCAAACGATATTGAGCTGGCTGGTGCAGAACATCAGAAAAGCGCTCAGTAATTCCCAGCGCATCATGACGATGCCGGCGGTTAATGTACCCATAGATAAAATCCTTACTCACTACAGCCGGTTGCGCGACGCCAACATCAGCCGGAACGGCTGCAAAAACAGGAGGGCAATGGGCTTATCGAGGTATTAATTAAGTTGAATAGTGTGACTTGGGTCACATTATATCATCGGATTTTATTTAGGAGCAGAGGTAATGAGCAGAAATTGTTCGCTAATACGTTTTATGTATAACGCACCGCCAATTCATGGTCGTGCGTTATCAAAAAGCTGCATTTATGAAAGGATCACGCGCCGTAGCCCATGACCTGTAGCAGATGCTGGGCCTGCTGGACCGCTTCCTGCCGGTGTGCGACGCCAAGTTTTTGATACAAATTTCGGATATGCGTTTTGATGGTGGTAGAGGCGACGTCCAGCTCACCGGCGATCTGATCGTTGCTGTAGCCGGAATAAATCAGGCCGAGCACCTGCCACTCGCGCTGAGTCAGCGGGCTGGTGCGGATAAGTTCCGGCACCTGCGGATGAGTCAGCAGTTTATTCACAAAACCTTCGTCGAAATGCGCAAACTTGTGGCGGTGATGCTGGTTAATTTCGCGCAAAATCTGCTGCGCCCGCCGCTGCTCCAGTTCGGGTAACAGGTTGAGCTGAATCAGCTGACGCAGTTGTTGCGCCATCATTTCCCCTTCGATAACGAAATGGCTGACAAAACCGGTGCGGTTTGCCAGCCCCAGCGCTTCAATCAGCACACGTTGTGCGTCGTTCTTGCGGCCTGTGTGCCAGTAAAGCAGATTACTCAGCAACAGATTGCGGTTCAGATCGCTGGTCAGGCGCAACTGGCGTGCGTTCTGATTCAGCTCGTCGAGCACCACTTCGGCTTCGTCAAATTTCTCCAGTAGTATCTGCATGCGGGCGATATTGCGCCACTGGCCCTGCTGGAAATGGTTGTCCGCCATGTCCGGTTTTCGCGCCTGTTGCAGCCACTGGCGCGCTGCGGCTTTATCGCCAATCATCTGCCAGTAAATCACGCGAGGTTTATCGGTGTTGGTCAGCCAGTCGATGTGATACTGGCCGGTTTTGAGCAGAGTCTCGCAACGCTGTAAATGATGATGAGCATTGTCGAGCTGACCCCGCGCCAGCGAGCATTTCGCCAGCATCGCCAGACACTGTAATTGCTGCTGCGGCTGGAAATTGGTCAGCACGTCGAGGCCTTTTCGCGCGGCGTCTTCGGCATCATCGAGACGCGACCATGACCACAATAGCTGTGAACGCAGACGCAGCAGGAATTCATGCATCGGCAACTGTTCGAGATGCTGCTCGCTGACCAGTTCGAATGCGCGATCCTGCATCTCATAGGCTGCCTGCAAAAAGCCCTGCGCAATCAGGATTTCGCTCTGTTGCAGCAACGCCCATAAGGCATAGTGATAGGCTTCGTAGCGCCGGGCGATCTGCTCTGTTTGCTGCATCAGCGGCAGCGCGCGGGTTAAATCGCCTTTGCAGTGCTGAATTTCGCCAGTCACCGAGGTGGCGACGATGCGGCTGTAATAGCTTTCATACGGCAGGAAACGCAGGGCGTCAGTAGCCAGTTTTTCCGCTTCATCCTGACGGCCATCGTTGATCGCCACCTGCGCGCGCAGGGCATCAAATTCGGCGGTCATATCCTGTTCCATCACGATATTTCGCTGCTGCATCTCGCTTTCGGCGCGCACCAGCAGGGCTTCGACTTCGACATAGCGATGCTGACTTTGCGCCAGCCATGCCTGCAAAAGAACCAGCTTTGGATTCTGAATCAGGCGTTCATATGGCAGCGCGTTCAGGCACTCTTCCAGCAGTGCCAGCTCACTCTGATTAAACAGCGCCCAGGCGTGTTGCAACAGAATATCGCGCAATAAATCAATGTCTTCTGCGCCCAGCGCATGATGAATCGCTTCCGCCGGGAATCCCTGTGCCAGCCAGCCTTCAGCGGCGGCGCGGTGAATTTCAGGCAGTTGTGCCGCCAGTTCCCACTGGCAACGCTGGCGCAGGAAGGTGGCGAATAACGGATGGAAGTTAAACCATTCGCCGGTGTCATCCATCCGGTGGATGAATAACCCCTGACGCTCTAATTCTTCCAGACGTTGCTGACCGTTTTCGCCGCCGGTCAGGCGCACGATCAGCGCATCATTCATCGAACGCAGTAATGAACAGCGCAGCAGAAAATCACGGGTCGGGGCATCCACGCGATCCAGGACTTCATCCACCAGATATTCCGATAAATGGCTGGCATTGAGCCCGGCGAGTTTACGCGCCGATTGCTGGGTGGATTGCTGTGTCGAGGTGGTGGACTGGCGTGCGGAGAGTGCGATCAGCTGCAGCGCGGTGGCCCATCCGGCGACGTCGTCGCACAAACGGCTGCTGTCAGCTTGATCGATCGGATCTTTGAGACGGTTGTCGAAAAACTGCTGCGTTTCAGGGTGAGTGAAGGCCAGATGCGAGGCATTGAGCTCGAGCAGCTGGTCGCGCACGCGCAGGTTGGCAATACCCAGCGGTGGCAGGGTGCGAGAGAGTATCACCAGCGAAATATTTTCCGGCTGATGGCGCAGGAAAAAGCGCATACCTTCATGGATGGCATCGTTGGAAATCAGGTGGTAATCGTCAATCACCAGTAGCAGCGGGCGGTGCCAGTCGGAAAGCTCAACGAACAGTTGCCCGAACAGCGCGGATAAACTGGCGTATTGATGCTTCTGGCTGAGCGCCTCACTTTTTACGCAGTGTCCGCCGCAGGCCTGCTGTACGGCGGCGATCAGATAGCTGGCAAAACGCTCCGGCTGGTTGTCACTTTCATCAAGAGAATACCAGCCCAGATCGCTTTTCCCCGCCGCCCAGTGCGCCACCAGCGTCGTCTTGCCGTAGCCAGCCGGACTGGCTACCAGCGTAAGACGGTAATTAGGCGCAGTCGTGAGCTTCGTCAGCAAACGGTCGCGAACCACTGTGTTTTGCTGCCGCACCGGGCGGCTGAGTTTTGACGGGATCAGCATTTTTTTCGATTCTTTTGACGGTAAGCAGAGGGCGGTTTAATTATTTCACAGCGCGTAATTAATCACTTTTTCTAAAGTCCTCCTTTGAAACATTGATTGCAAGAATGTTACGTTTTTACATGCCGTTAAGTTGCTCTGTATCACAAATTTCAATCAGACTTTTCGTACGTCTACTCTGAAAGCCCGTCTCCTCCGGCTACGCCCCGTTTCTCCTCCCTGTCTAATCTTTGGCGGGATGATGCTGCTCACAGACACAAGCGTCAGCATAGTGATTATCAATATTGTACTTCCCTACAAATTCCCGAATATAAAGAGGCATGTGATGCAGGTGACTTTGGATAAGACACAATTTTTGGCCGCACTGAAACGCCAGTGGCAGGGATTTGGTTTGCAGCAGGCACAGGATATGACGCCGCATCAGTGGTGGCAGGCGACCAGTGCCGCACTGTCCGAACAACTGAGCGCGCAACCTGCTCCGGTGGCTGAGAAAACGCCACAGCGCCACGTTAACTATATTTCGATGGAGTTTTTGATTGGTCGGCTGACCGCCAATAACCTGATCAATCTTGGCTGGTACGACACCGTCTTGCAGGCGCTGAAAGAGCAGGGCGTCGCGCTGGCGGATGTACTGGAGCAGGAAACGGATCCGGCGTTGGGCAACGGCGGCCTGGGGCGTCTGGCGGCCTGTTTCCTCGATTCGATGGCGACCGTCGGACAACCGGCAACCGGTTATGGTCTCAATTATCAGTACGGGCTGTTCCGTCAGTCATTCAGCGAAGGCAAGCAGCAGGAAGCGCCGGACAACTGGCATCGCGAAAGCTATC
The DNA here is from genome assembly GCA_013457415.1 of Enterobacteriaceae bacterium Kacie_13. Lineage (NCBI taxonomy): Bacteria > Pseudomonadati > Pseudomonadota > Gammaproteobacteria > Enterobacterales > Enterobacteriaceae > Enterobacteriaceae bacterium Kacie_13. The sequence continues at coordinate 4,047,961 of CP045665.1, read as the reverse complement.
CATGGTTCAGTCACAACAGCTCGCTGTCGGTGGACGTGGCGTTTGGCGGCAAGCTGACGAAAAACGATTCGGGTGCTGAACAATGGCATCCGGCCTTTACCCTGCGCGGTGAAGCCTGGGATCTGCCGGTGGTCGGATATAAAAATGGCGTCACTCAGCCACTGCGTTTATGGCAGGCAACCGACGTGCATCCGTTTGATCTGACGTTGTTTAACGACGGTGAATTCCTCAAGGCCGAGCAGAAAGGGATTGATGCCGCGAAGCTCACTAAAGTGCTCTATCCGAACGACAATCATGAAGCCGGAAAACGCCTGCGCCTGATGCAGCAGTATTTCCAGTGCGCCTGTTCGGTGGCCGATATTCTGCGCCGCCATCATTTCCTTGGCCGCAAAATTCAGGATCTGCCGAAGTTTGAAGTGATCCAGCTCAACGATACGCATCCGACTATCGCCATCCCGGAACTGCTGCGTATTCTGATTGATGAACATCAGCTCGACTGGGACGCTGCATGGGCGATCACCAGCCAGACGTTCGCCTACACCAACCACACGCTGATGCCGGAAGCACTGGAATGCTGGGATGAAAAACTGGTTCGCAGCCTGTTGCCGCGCCACTTCTCACTGATCAAAGCGATCAACGCCCGCTTTAAAAAAGTGGTCGAAAAACAGTGGCCGGGCGATAAAGCGGTGTGGGAAAAACTTTCCGTCCATCAGAACAAACAGGTGCGCATGGCCAACCTGTGCGTGGTCAGCGGCTTTGCGGTGAACGGCGTCGCGGCGCTGCACTCCGAGCTGGTGGTTAAAGATCTGTTCCCGGAATATCACCTGCTGTGGCCGAACAAATTCCATAACGTCACCAACGGCATCACGCCTCGCCGCTGGCTGAAACAGTGCAATCCGGCGCTGTCATCGCTTATCGACGAGACATTGAAAACCGAGTGGGTGAACAATCTCGACGTGCTGAAAGGACTGGAGAAATATGCTGACGATCAGAAATTCCGGCAGCGTTATCAGGCAATTAAGCGCGAGAACAAAATCAAACTGGCCGACTACGTTCAGCATACGATGGGTCTGACGCTGAACCCGGACGCGATTTTCGATGTGCAGATCAAACGCCTGCACGAATACAAACGTCAGCATCTGAATCTGCTGCATATTCTGTCGCTGTACCGTCAGTTGCGCGATAACCCGGAAATGGACATGGTGCCACGTGTGTTCCTGTTCGGTGCCAAAGCGGCGCCAGGCTATTATCTGGCGAAAAATATTATTTACGCCATCAATCAGGTCGCGGAAAAAGTGAATAACGATCCGCTGGTGCGCGATCGCCTGAAAGTGGTGTTTATTCCGGATTACCGCGTGTCAGTGGCTGAACTGATGATCCCGGCAGCGGATGTTTCCGAGCAGATTTCCACCGCCGGTAAAGAGGCGTCCGGCACCGGCAACATGAAGCTGGCACTTAACGGCGCGCTGACCGTCGGCACGCTCGACGGGGCGAATGTTGAAATCGCCGAACAGGTCGGCGAGGACAACATCTTTATCTTTGGCAATACCGTCGATCAGGTTAAAGCTTTACTGGCTACAGGTTACGATCCGCTCAAACTGCGTAAAAAAGACAAGCATCTGGATAAAATTCTCAAGGAGCTGGAAAGCGGCTTCTTCAGTAACGGCGACAAGCAGGCGTTTAGCCTGATGTTGGACAGTTTGCTGGACGGCGGCGATCCTTATCTGGTGCTGGCAGATTTCGCGGATTACTGCGCCGCACAGCAGAAAATCGATGCCCTGTATCGCGATCAGCAGGAGTGGACGCGTAAAACCATTCTCAACACTGCCCGCGTCGGGATGTTCAGTTCCGACCGTTCGATTCGTGATTATCAGCAGCGGATCTGGCAGGCGAAACGTTAAGGAGTCCCCATGGAGAACAAAGCACTGGAGCAGGCCGCCAGGGAGGCGGGGATTTCCTCTGGTTTTATTAATGCGCACGGCAAACAGCAGGCCATCGCGCCGGAAACCAAACGTGAGCTGTTGTCGGCGATGGGCTGGGTGGCACAACCGCGCCCGGTTATCACGCCGGTGCCAGCGGTTAAAGTGTTCGTCACCGGCAGCCGTCTGGCGTTGCCTGTCGGCGGTGACGGTGAATATGGCTGGACGCTGCGGCTGGAAAATGGCGGGACCACACAGGGGCGCGTCAGCGGCAAAATGACGCTGGCGCTGCCGGGGAAAATCCCCACCGGTTATCACCAGCTGACGCTGACACAGGACGCCCAGGAATGGGCGTGCCGGGTCATTGTCGCGCCGAAACGCTGCTATGAACCGGACGCGCTGCTGGCCGGAAAAAAACTCTGGGGCGCGTGCGTGCAGCTGTATACGCTGCGCTCGGAGAATAACTGGGGCATCGGCGATTTCGGCGACCTCAACGTCTTGCTGAAAAACGTTGCCGAACGCGGCGGGGCGTTTGTCGGCCTGAATCCGATTCACTCGCTCTATCCTGCCAATCCGGTGGCGGCCAGTCCTTACAGCCCGTCCTCGCGACGCTGGCTGAACGTTATTTATATCGACGTTGCTGCGGTGGATGATTTCCGGCGAAGTGAAGAAGCACAGATTTGGTGGCACCGGCCTCTGACGCAACAGCGTTTGCAGGCGGCGCGTGCCAGTGACTGGGTGGATTATGCCGAAGTGATGCCGCTCAAACTGGAAGGTTTACGTCTCGCTTACACCCATTTTCTGACCCGTAAGGCGCAGGATGCGCAGGTGAAATCGCTGGCTAATTTTGTGAAGCAGGGCGGTGAAAGCCTGTATTTGCAGGCGGCGTTCGACGCACTTTACGAGCATCTGGCGAAAGAAACCGACGTGGCGCTCGGCTGGAACCGCTGGCCGGAAAAATATCATGATGCGCGCGGCCCTGCGGTTCGTGCTTTTTGCGAGCAACATGCGCAAGACGTGGAATTTTATCTGTGGTTGCAATGGCTGGCGGAAACGCAGTTCGCCAGTTGCTATCAGACCAGTCAGCAGCAGGATATGCCGATGGGGCTATACCGTGATCTGGCGGTCGGTGTGGTTGAAGGCGGTTCTGAAACCTGGGGTGACGGCGAGCTTTACTGCCTGAAAGCCTCGGTCGGCGCGCCGCCGGATATCCTCGGTCCGCTCGGCCAGAACTGGGATCTGCGCCCGATGGATCCGCATGTCATGGTCAGACGTGGCTATCAGCCGTTCATCGATCTGTTGCGATCCAACATGACCAGCTGCGGCGCACTGCGTATCGATCACGTGATGACGCTGTTGCGTTTGTGGTGGATCCCGGCAGGAGAGACGGCGGATAAAGGCGCTTACGTGCAATATCCGGTGGATGATCTGCTGGCTATTTTAGCGCTGGAAAGCCAGCGTCATCGCTGTATGGTGATCGGTGAAGATCTGGGCACTGTACCGGTAGAGATCGTCAGTAAGCTGCGCGAGGGTGGCGTCTATTCCTACAAAGTGCTGTATTTCGAGCGCGATGAAGAAAACAACTTCCGTGCGCCGCAGTCGTATCCGGTTCAGGCGATGGCGACCATCACCACGCATGACCTGCCGACATTGCGCGGCTACTGGCAAAGCGACGATCTGGCGCTCGGCAAGACCCTTGGCCTTTACCGTGACGAAGACGTTTTACAGGAACTGTACGCCGACCGTGCGCGGGCGCGGCAAGGTCTTCTCGACGGGTTGCATCATTACGACTGCATTGCGAAGAAAACCGGTCGCAAGGCGGAGCTGATGGAAATGACGCCGGTGCTAAATCGTGGTCTGCAACGCTACGTCGCCGACAGTGCCTGTGCATTACTCGGCCTGCAACCGGAAGATTGGCTCGATATGGACGCGCCGGTAAACGTCCCCGGTACCAGTGACGAATACCCGAACTGGCGCCGCAAGCTTTCTCATACGCTGGAAGAAATGTTCGCCGATGAGCAGGTTAATAAGCTGATTAAAGACCTCGATAAACGCCGCAGGAAAGTGTCAGTGAGCTGAGGCTGATGAAGGAAGTGAAAGAAGGGGCTCTGTCTGAAGGCAGAGCCCCTTTTTTATGCGCGAAGGGTGTGAACAGGCTGCTGCATAAAGGGCGCATAAGACGATGCTATAAGGTTCATACCGCCGTTATGGGGTCGGGATAAAGCGATAATCCACCCGGTGTACGCCGTGCTGTTGCATGACCTGGGTGCTCTGTGATGCGAGTTGCCGAAGCCGCCTTCATTGAATCTTTCAGAATGCAGGGCTCAGCTGATGAAAAAAAAGGCGGCTTATTAAGCCGCCCAAGACACAGGGAATCAAACAAGTAGAACACCCATTGCTGGGATTAAGCGCATTAGCTTTTACATCGATTACCCTTTTACGCCTCCCGCCGTCAGGCCACCGACCAGCCAGCGTTGGGCAATCAGGAAGACCGCCGTAATCGGTATGGCGGACAGAATCGCGGCCGCCGCAAAATCGCCCCACAGGTAGTTTTGCGGGTTAAGGTATTGCTGCATACCGACCGCCAGGGTGTAGCTGTTCACATCGCGCAGCAGCAGTGAGGCGACCGGCACTTCGGTAATGGCGGCGATAAACGACAGAATGAAGACCACCGCCAGAATCGGAACCGACAGCGGCAGGAGCACCAGCCGGAACGCCTGCCACGGGCTGGCGCCGTCCAGTGCAGCAGCTTCTTCCAGCGAGCTGTCGATGGTTTCGAAGTAGCCTTTGATCGTCCAGACGTGCAGGGCGATGCCGCCCATGTAGGCGAAAATTACACCGCCGTGGGTGTTCAGCCCGAGGAAAGGCACGTACATGCCGAGGCGGTCGAAGAGGGCATATAACGCCACCAGCGACAGCACCGCCGGGAACATCTGAAAGATCAGCATCCCTTTAAGCAGCGAGCTTTTTCCGCGGAACTTCATGCGGGCGAAGGCGTAAGCGCAGGTGGTGGACAGGGCGACGATCCCGACGGCGGTGATCGCGGCGATTTTGATCGAGTTCCACAACCACAGCATCACCGGGAATGGCGGCGGGGTGATGCTGCCGTCGCTGTTGGTGACGGCGATCCCCAGCGCCAGTTTCCAGTGATCCCACGAGACCTGATCCGGGATCAGGCTGCCGGTGGCGAAGTTACCGGGGCGTAGCGAGATGGCGAACACCATCAGCAGCGGGAACAGGATCAGCGCCAGAAAGCACAGCAGCAACAGGTGTGTCACCAGTAATCTGACTTTTTGCGACTTAGGTTTAACCATTGGCATTGTTTGTTTCTCCTCAGTCGAATTTCATGCGTGAAGCTTTCAGATTCACGATAGCCAGTGCGCCAACCAGCAGGAAGATCAGCGTGGCAATCGCTGCTGCCAGCCCGAAGTCCTGCCCGCCGCCGCCTTCAAAGGCGATGCGATAGGTGTAACTGACCAGCAAATCGGTATGTCCGGCCGGTGTGGTGGTGCCGAGCATGTCCGGACCGCCGTTGGTCAGCAGTTGGATCAGCACGAAGTTATTAAAGTTGAAGGCAAAGCTGGCGATCATCAGCGGGGTCAGCGGTTTGATCAAAAGCGGCAGCGTAATGCGAAAGAAGTTCTGCATCGGTGTGGCGCCGTCCATCGCCGAAGCTTCGTAGAGATCGTCCGGAATCGCCTTCAGCAGCCCCATGCACAAGATCATCATGTACGGATAACCGAGCCAGGTGTTGACGATGATTATCATGCTTTTGGCAGTCCATGGATCGCTGAACCACGCCGGTTTTATGCCAAACAATGCGCTGAGCATCAGGTTTATTTCACCGAAACTTTGGTTGAATAAGCCTTTGAAAATCAGAATGGAAATGAATGCCGGTACTGCATAGGGCAGGATCAGCAGGATGCGGTATGTCGCTTTGCCTTTCAGCTCCTCCCACTGCACCACGCAGGCCAGCACCATGCCGACCGCGACGGTAAGCACTACGGTTAGCAGCGCGAAAACAATTGTCCAGACGAAGATCGACAGGAACGGTTTCTGAATACCTTCATCGTGGAAGACGCGCAGGAAATTCTGCCAGCCGATGCTAACGGTAAAGCCGGGGCTGAGTTTTTCAGCCTGCCATTCGCCTTGTGCGTTTACCGCCTGATAAAAACCGGTGTCCATGTTCGGGCGGTAGAGTGCGCCGGTTTGTACGTTGGTCAGTAGCTTGCCGTCGTCGGTCCGTTTGTACAGCGGCTGGGTACCGGAGAACTGGCGCAGGGAACTCATGCGCAGGGTTTCGCCGTAGGGCAGTTTGGCGACGAGCTGGCCGAGCGCCAGACGGTTTTGCGTCACCACGCGTAACCCGGCTTTGTCACCGGCAGGCATGGCATGCGGCGTCATCTCAAGCGTTTGCGGCGCGGAGGCGTCGAAGGCAAACGGCGCAGATACCAGCGTTTCGCTGTTATCTTCGGAAGTCAGCGCGAGCTGCCATTTCTCACCTGCGGGTAAGAGGGCAAAATTCAGTGCTTTTCCGCCCTGAAACTCTCTGCCCATTAACACCGACTGCGCGCGTTCGAAAGTCAGCTGGTTGGTGCTGCTGTAGTTAGTAAAGGCAATCGCGATGGTACACACCAGCGGGAACAGCACAAATAACGACATCCCGGCCAGACCGGGGTAGACATAGCGCCATGAATAGGCGCGGCGGTTGCCATAAATATAGAGGCCGAGGCTGGAGAGGATCAGCGCCAGAACGGCAAAGAGGTATTCACCCTGCGCATACATCAGCACGATCAGGTAACCGGATAAGCAGGCGAGCAGGCCGATGGCCAGCCATTTTAACGCGTTGCCGAGCGGTCGTTTTTTGGCTACTGGCATAGGGAAATCCTTTTAGTAACGGTGCGGACTTCATCAGGCCGCACCGTTTATTTCATTACCTTAACTTCATTAACGACATCACAATCATTACTTGGTAATGCGTGTTTCTACGTCTTTCAGCGCCTGTGGGACGGTCTGACGGCCATTCACCGCGTTGATGATGGCGCTGCGTTCTGCGTACCAGAAGGCGCTCATCTGCGGAATGTTAGGCATGATTTCGCCGTTCTTGGAGTTCGCCATGGTGGCGGCGATACGCGGGTCTTTTTCCAGCTGTTCCTGATAAGACTTCAGCGCCACTGCACCCAGTGGTTTGTCTTTATTCACCACCGCCAGACCGTCGTTGGTGATCAGGTAGTTTTCGAGGAATTCTTTCGCCAGTTCTTTGTTCGGGCTGGCGGCGTTAATCCCGGCAGTCAGCACGCCGACGAACGGTTTAGACGGTTTGCCGTGGAAGGTCGGCAGCAGCGTTACACCGTAGTTGATTTTGCTCTTGTCGAGGTTTGACCACGCCCACGGGCCGTCGATAGTCATCGCGGTCTGACCTTTGTTAAAGGCGGCTTCGGCGATGGAGTAATCGGTGTCGGCGTTGATATGCTTGTTCTTCACCAGATCGATGATGAATTGCAGGCCAGCCTGTGAACCCGCGTTGTTCACGCCGGTGTCTTTGATGTTGTATTTGCCGTTTTCAAACTTGAAGGCATAACCGCCATCAGCGGCGATGATTGGCCAGGTGAAGTACGGTTCCTGCAAGTTCCACATGATGGCGCTTTTGCCTTTGGCACGCAGCTCCTTGTCCAGTGCCGGGATCTCTTCCCAGGTTTTTGGCGCTTCTTTGATGATGTCTTTGTTGTAAATCAGCGACAGCGCTTCGACCGCGACCGGATAGCCGATCAGCTTGCCGTTAAAGGTCACCGCGTCCCAGGTGAAGGGGAACAGTTTGTCTTTGAAGGTTTGATCCGGGCTGATTTCGGCCAACAGACCGGACTGTGCGTAGCCGCCAAAACGGTCGTGCGCCCAGAAGATGATGTCAGGGCCGCCGCCGGTGGCTGCAACCTGCGGGTATTTTTCTTCCAGCTTGTCCGGATGTTCTACCGTGACTTTAATGCCGGTGTCTTTTTCAAATTTCTTGCCGACTTCCGCCAGGCCGTTATAGCCCTTGTCACCGTTGATCCAGATGACCAGCTTTCCTTCTTCTATTTTGGCAAAAGCGGAAGATGACAACACCAGCGTCGCCAGCGCTGAGAGTGCCAGTGTGTGTTTCACGACTTTCTTGATGAAAGGAACCTTAATGCTGAGAGTCATAATCCAATCCTTTTATTCCTGTAGGGAGTCGGTTTTTCTAACGTCTTAGACGGAAAAGACAGGGTACGACGCCAGTGTGGATTTAACCCGCCGGGGCTTCATCATCCCCCCCTCTACGCCCCCGCCTCTCAGAATGTGATCCCGCCGACACTCTCAGTCGTTATGTGGTTCATCACTCAAAAATATGGTTCGTTTTTTGCCATTCAGATCACGAATTTGATTTTTGATGTGAACTTTCATCCGGTTGCGCGAACCGGTCATCCTCCTTGCTCCTCCCCCATGAAAAACTTTGTTACGGATGATTACGCTTTACCACTAATCCTTCACTCTTCGTTGCATTGAGTTTCATCGCTGGCAGCAAGTACAGGAGTTCAGGATGGCGAGCGTTTCCCTTAACAGCGTGTACAAAGCCTTTGGCGATACCGTGATTTCCAGTGACATCAATCTGGACATCGACGAAGGCGAATTCGTGGTGTTTGTCGGCCCGTCAGGCTGTGGTAAATCGACGCTGCTGCGCATGATTGCCGGTCTGGAAGACATCACTTCCGGCGAACTGAAGATTGGCGAGAAACGGATGAATGAAGTGCCGCCTGCTGAACGCGGTATCGGCATGGTGTTCCAGTCTTATGCGCTGTACCCGCACCTTTCTGTGGCAGAAAACATGTCTTTCGGTCTGAAGCTGGCCGGCGCAAAGAAAGCCGACATCAATCAGCGCGTAAATCAGGTCTCCGAAGTATTGCAGCTGGCGCACCTGCTGGACCGACGTCCGAAGGCGCTTTCCGGCGGACAACGCCAGCGCGTGGCGATTGGCCGTACGCTGGTGGCCGAACCGACCGTATTCCTGCTGGATGAACCGCTGTCAAATTTAGATGCCGCATTGCGTGTACAGATGCGTATCGAAATCTCGCGTCTGCATAAGCGCCTGAAACGCACCATGATTTACGTAACCCACGATCAGGTCGAAGCGATGACGCTGGCCGACAAAATCGTGGTGCTTGATGCCGGACATATCGCACAGGTCGGTAAGCCGCTCGAGTTGTATCACTATCCCGCCAACCGCTTTGTCGCCGGTTTTATCGGCTCACCCAAAATGAATTTCCTGCCGGTGAAAGTTACCGGTGCCGAACCTTCACGCGTGCAGGTCGAATTGCCGAATCGCCAGCAGGTCTGGTTGCCGGTCGAAGGCGGCAACGTGAAAGTCGGCAGCAACCTGTCACTGGGTATCCGCCCGGAACACCTTCTGCCAAGCGACGTCGCCGAAGTGACGCTCTCCGGCGAGGTGCAGGTTGTCGAGCAGTTGGGCAACGAAACACAGATTCACATCCAAATTCCGGCAATTCGTCAAAACCTGGTGTACCGCCAGAACGACGTGGTGCTGGTAGAAGAAGGTGCAACATTCGCCATCGGTTTGCCACCACACCGCTGCCACCTGTTCCACGAGGATGGAACAGCCTGTCGTCGGTTACACCCCGAACCTGGTGTTTGAAAGCACGCGATCCCCTACAGGAGAAAATGATGATTACAATGCGTAGTTCTTCCCTGGCGCTGGCAGTGGCTGCTGGCATCCTTTCTACACAAGCAATGGCAGTGGATTTCACCGGTTATGCCCGTTCGGGCATTGGCTGGACTGGCAGCGGCGGCGAGCAGCAATGTTTTAAAGCCACCGGCGCTGACAGCAAATACCGTCTGGGTAACGAGTGCGAAACCTATGCCGAGTTAAAACTGGGCCAGGAAGTGTGGAAAGAAGGGGATAAGAGCTTCTACTTCGATACCAACGTTGCGTATTCCGTTTCACAGCAGAACGACTGGGAGTCAACCGATCCGGCTTTCCGCGAAGCAAACGTGAAGGGTAAGAACCTGATCGAATGGCTGCCGGGCTCTACCATCTGGGCCGGTAAGCGTTTCTACCAACGTCATGACGTTCACATGATCGACTTCTACTACTGGGATATTTCAGGCCCAGGTGCCGGTCTGGAAGATGTGGATCTGGGCTTCGGTAAACTGTCTCTGGCAGCCACCCGTAACACTGAAAGCGGCGGCTCCTACGGCTATATCGCCGATCAGCGCAACGAAGTGCCAACGTCCAACGACGTGTTCGACGTTCGTCTGGCAGGCCTGCAAACTAACCCAGGCGGCGTGCTGGAGTTAGGTGTGGATTACGGTCGTGCCAATGCGCGTGACGGTTATTCCTTCGCTGACAATGCCACCAAAGATGGCTTCCTGGTGACTGCGGAACACACGCAGAGCATCTATAACGGCTACAACAAATTCGTCCTGCAATACGCCTCTGATTCCATGACCGATCCGGGCCAGGGCGCAGCAAACGGCCACTCTAACGGTGCGGCCATCGACAACAACGGCAGCATGATCCGCGTTCTCGACCACGGTGCTATCGACTTCAACGACACCTGGAGCCTGATGTATGTGGCGATGTATCAGGACGTTGACCGCGATAACAACAACGGCACCACCTGGTATACCGTCGGTGTTCGTCCGATGTACAAATGGACCCCGATCATGAGCACCTTGCTGGAAGTCGGTTACGACAACGTGAAGTCTCAGCGTACCAGCGATCGCAACGGTCAGTACAAAGTCACCCTCGCACAACAGTGGCAGGCTGGCGACAGCATCTGGTCACGTCCGGCCATCCGTGTGTTTGCCACCTATGCAAACTGGGATGAAAAATGGGGCTACGACACCGACAGCGGCTCAAACAATGGCTTAGCGATGAACGACACCAGCACCCGTACCTTCAGCCGTGGTAATGACGATGAAGTGACATTTGGCGCCCAAATGGAAATCTGGTGGTAATCCTCTTCGTCCTTTGAGCCGCAGGTGCGTTGGCTGCCTTCACTCCCCCCGGTCACATACTTGTGTATGCTCCCGGGGATGAGTTCAGTTGCCGCCTTCCTGCAACTCAAATGCCGTTGAGGCCTGTGCCAGTTTTCAAAAGTACATGCAGTAAAGAAGATGTGCTGGCTGGCGGAATACCAGCGGTAGCCGCCGGCCTTCATGGTGATTCAAAAGGAAATAACAATGAGAAAAAATCTGCTGTCACTGTGTCTGTCGCTGAGCCTGATGGGGGCTGTTCCTGCTGTGGCGCATGCCGCGCAAAATGATGCGAATACCGCTCCGGCGATTTCCAGCCAGACCTTACGCAACCTTTCATGGACGCCGCTGGTTCCGCCAGTGACGCAGGATGTGACGCTCGGAACCTCCAGCGTACAGATTAATCAGGGTGATATTCAGGGTGCCGTCGGGGCGTATTCTTTACCTGCCGATCGCGGATCCCTTGAGATCACGCTGACCAGTATTGCTACTGGCAAAACCATTTATGCGCCGAACGTCTTAGTCCTCGATGAGCAAATGCGTCCGGCGGCGTTTTATCCTTCCAGCTATTTCCCGTACCAGAAGCCGGGGATCGTTTCGAGCGATCGTCTGGAAGGCACCCTCAAACTGACGCCAGCGCTGGGTCAGAAGCAAATTTACCTGCTGGTCTACACCACGCGTCAGGATCTGGCGGGCACCACTCAGATGACGAATCCGGCTAAAGCCTTTGCGGCAGGCGTGGGTAACGCCGTGCCGGATATCCCGGATCCGATCGCCCGTCATACCCCAACCGGCACACTGAGCCTGAAAGTCAGTGCCGAACAGAGAACCGGCAACGTGATGATCGGCCAGATCTTCCCGTCTTCCGCACCACCTGCGGCAACGCCAGTGGTAGTCGGTAATACCCAGCCTGCTGCTGCCGCGCCAGTTGCTGCACCGGCGAAGCCGGCCGAGCCAATGCTCAGCGATTCAGAAAGCTACTTCAATGATGCTATCAAGAAAGCGGTGAAAGCGGGCGATGTGGATAAAGCCCTGAAATTGCTGGATGAAGCAGAGCGTCTGGGTTCAAAAACAGCCCGTAAAACCTTTATCGAAAGCGTTAAGCGGTAAGCGCCTTTTACGCCTTTCCTGTCAGGGGAGGGCGTAAATACGTGCCGTGACAGTCATGCGCTTTCCTTGTTAATCTGGTGTTAATTATTGCGCAGGTTAATAAGGAAAGCCTACGGCGATGGCATCGGCAAACTGGGTGAATTTCTCGAAAGATACAGACAGCGGGATCGAGACGATCCACGCGCATTTCGAAGGTCATGCCTATGATCCTCATTGGCACGATAGCTATCTGGTTGGCGTCACGCAGCAGGGATTACAGCAGTTCAGCTGTCGTCGCCAGAAACACCAAAGCCTGCCGGGCAAAGTGTTTATGCTCGAGCCGGGTGAAATCCACGACGGTGATGCCATTTCACCCGGCGGTTTTACCTATCACATGTTGTACCTCGATCCGCAATGGCTCAGCCGCGAGTTGACCGCGCGGCGCGACTCCCTCTCTTCTGCAGGTGACCCGAGTTTCGAAAATACCCTGGCGCAGGATCCTCAGCTGGCGCTGGCTACCTCGCAGGCGTTTCAGGCGCTGCACGGCAAAGAGTTGCGTATCGTGCGCCAGACCGCGCTCGACGGATTGCTCGGCGCGCTGGGGGGACATCTCACGTGGCAGCCGCCCGTGTTGCGGCCTTCTGCAACCTGGTCGCGTGTTGCGTATCAGGCGCGGGAATATCTGCACGCGCATCTGCATGAAGATATCGGCCTCGACCAGCTGGCCGCCGCCACCGGCGAAAGCCGTTTTGTGGTCAGCCGCGCTTTCAAAGCCGAGTTCGGTTTGCCGCCACACGCCTATCTTATCCAGCTTAAACTGACCCGCGCGCGCGACGGGCTTGCTGCCGGGCGCACGCCAGCCGCTGTTGCGGCAGATTTAGGTTTCGCCGATCAAAGCCATCTCGGGCGCTGGTTCCGCCGGGCCTATCAGCTGACCCCCGCCCATTACCGGCGTCTGTGCACAAATCTTCCAGATTGAGCACACGCGACAGGCTAAGCTCGGGTTTCAACTCAACCGGAGCACATAATAATGAATACGCCTGCCACCCTTCTTTCATCGCCCCCTGAACGCTGCGTGATTGTCATCAACCAGCAACTCTCCACCGGACATGCCGCCAATGCCGCCGCCGTACTCGCGCTGACGCTCGGGCAACGCCATCCGGTGCTGGTCGGCGCACCGTTGATTGACGCCGATAAATGCGAGCATCCGGGGCTTATTCCGATTGGTATCAGTGTGCTGGTTGCCAACAGCGAACAACTCACGCAACTACATCAGCATTTATTGAATGACGATGATATGGACGGCATTATTTTTCCTGTCGAAGGGCAACAGACCACCGATTACGCTGCGTTTCGTGAGGCGGTTTCTGTGGTACCGACGGGAGATTTGCAGCTGCTGGGCATCGCGCTTGCGGGCAATAAAAAAGTTGTCAGAAAACTCACTGGTAAACTCGATCTGCTCGGCGCATAGCTGTCATTGAACCGTCACATTTCCTGTCTATTCTCCTAATATTCAATCTCATATCAGGAATTTCATCGTGCGTAAGTCCGTCATCGCTTTGCTATTTTTCACTTTGGGTTCGACCTTCGCCGTTCAGGCTGCCGACGAAGCTAAACCTTTTATCACCAGCCAGGAACTTGATCTGACCAAATACCTGCCGGCACCTCCGGCAGATGATTCAGCGCAGACAAAAGCCGAGTTGAAAGAGCTGCTGGAGATCCAGGCGACCCGTACGCCGGAGCAGGAAAAAGCTGCCGTGGCTGATGCTGAAGAGAATGTCTGGCGTTTTGCCGACGTCATGGGGCCGGACTTTACCGCAGCAAAGCTGCCGAAAACCGCCGCACTGTTTGACCGTATTATTGCGACCGAAGACGTGGTGGACGATCACGCCAAGAAAGCGTTCAACCGTCCGCGCCCGTATATGCTCGATGAGCAGATCCATCCGCTGCTGAAAAAATCCAAATCCGGTTCGTGGCCTTCCGGACATTCCACCGTCGGTTATCTGATGGCGACCGTGCTGGGCGATTTGGTGCCGGAAAAACGGAACGCCTTGTTCGCCCGAGCGTCCGTGTATGCCGAAAACCGTCTGGTGGCAGGTTTCCATTACCGTTCAGATACCGTGATGAGCCGCACCGGCGCAGCGCTGATCGCCCAGAAAATGGCAGAGCAGCCGGATTTCCAGACTGAATTCGACGCTGCAAAAACCGAACTGCGTGCGCAGCTTGGCCTGAAGTAATCTCCTCTTAAAATCTACTCCTGAAGCGTTACATTCATGAATGTAACGCTTTCATTTACCAAAGGTTTTCTGGAAGACATCCCGCAGTTCCCTGATTTGCCCCTTGGTACGCTTGCGTCATTTCCGGTAAAGTGTCGTTCGCTATATACGCAGAGGGCAGAGCAGATGGAATACAGATTCAAGCGAATAGATTCACCGGTCGGATTACTCACGCTGGCGGCCAAAGGCGACAAGCTGACGGCGATTTTGTGGGAGTGCGAAATCGATGGCCGGGTGAAACTGGGCGAAATGATGGAAGACCCGACGTTTCCCATTTTGCTGAAAACCGAACAACAGCTGAATGAATATTTTGCGGGCAAGCGCACGCGCTTTGAGCTGGATCTTGATTTCACCGGCACCGAGTTTCAGAAAGAAGTCTGGGCTGCTTTGCTCGAAATTCCCTTTGGTGAAACGCGCAGCTACAGCGAAATTGCCCGTCGTATCGGACGCCCCAAAGCGGTCCGCGCCGTCGGTGCTGCCAATGGCCGTAATCCAATTTCTATTGTTGCGCCGTGCCATCGGGTGATCGGTACTTCCGGCAAGCTCACCGGCTTTGCAGGCGGGTTGGCGAATAAAGAGTTATTGCTTCGCCTTGAGGGGCGTAAATTTTAAGCCATTGTGCAGGTTGCAGGGACGAAAAATTCCTTGATGTTCGTTTGTAAGTCGATGCATAGTCAAAAAATAAGCAGTAAATAATTAAGTCGTCAAAAGCAAAAACAACATCACTTAGAAACGGAGTTTTTAGTCAATGGATCAGATTCAATCCCTCGAACAGTTCTTATCCTCAGCTCAGCAGCGTGATCCGCATCAGGTCGAATTCTCTCAGGCCGTACGTGAAGTCATGACAACATTATGGCCGTTCCTCGAACAAAATCCGCAGTACCGTCGTTCTGCTTTACTTGAGCGTCTGGTTGAGCCAGAGCGAGTTATTCAGTTCCGTATCGCGTGGGTAGATGATAAAAATCAGGTGCAGGTGAACCGTGGCTGGCGCGTGCAGTTCAGCTCGGCCATCGGCCCTTACAAAGGTGGCATGCGTTTTCACCCATCGGTCAATCTTTCGATCCTCAAATTCCTCGGTTTCGAGCAGACTTTTAAAAATGCGCTGACCACGTTGCCGATGGGCGGCGGGAAAGGCGGCAGTGACTTCAATCCGAAAGGCAAAAGCGAAGGCGAGATCATGCGCTTCTGCCAGGCGCTGATGCTTGAACTGTATCGTCATCTCGGGCCGGACACTGACGTTCCTGCTGGCGATATCGGTGTCGGCGGGCGTGAAGTCGGTTACATGGCGGGCATGATGAAAAAGCTTTCCAACAACACCGCCAGCGTGTTCACCGGTAAAGGATTGTCGTTTGGCGGCAGCCTGATCCGCCCCGAGGCTACCGGATACGGCCTGATCTATTTCACCGAGTCGATGCTCAAACGTCACGGTTTGGATTTCGAAGGCATGCGCGTCGCAGTTTCCGGCTCAGGTAACGTCGCCCAATACGCGATCGAAAAAGCCATGTCGCTTGGCGCGCGTGTGATTACCGCCTCTGACTCCAACGGTACCGTGGTCGATGAAGCCGGTTTTACCCCTGAAAAATTGGCGCTGCTGACGGAAATCAAAGCCAGCCGCGATGGACGCGTAGCAGATTACGCGCAAAAAATGGGGCTTCAGTATCTGGAAGGCCAGCAGCCATGGGGCGTACCGGTGGATATCGCGCTGCCTTGTGCGACGCAAAATGAGCTGGATGCCGACGCTGCTCGTTTGCTTATCGCGAATGGCGTGAAAGCCGTGGCCGAAGGCGCGAATATGCCGACGACCATTGAAGCAACGGATCTGTTTATCGACGCTGGTGTGCTGTTTGCGCCAGGTAAAGCAGCGAATGCCGGGGGAGTGGCAACATCCGGCCTGGAGATGGCGCAGAACGCAGCACGTCTGAGCTGGAAAGCCGATGAAGTCGATGCACGCTTACGCCACATCATGTTGGACATCCATCAGTCCTGCGTGGAATACGGCGGAGAAAGTCAGCAGACGCAATATGTGCGTGGCGCAAACATCGCTGGCTTCGTAAAAGTTGCCGATGCGATGCTGGCGCAGGGCGTGTTGTAAATCTGGAGCGACACTTTAGCGCCATTATCCTCAACTAATAAAAAAGCCACTTCGCGAGAAGTGGCTTAATTATTTGAATCTAAAGCTAAAATTTGGTGGATCTTGCTGGACTTGAACCAGCGACCAAGCGATTATGAGTATCAACTGAATGCTATATAAAACAGTAATTTACCTTTTAATACAGTGACATGGCAAGACATGAATTGCCATGGAATGCCCGTCTACTCCATTTGGATCGCCACTTTATCGCCATTTTATGAAGTGAATTATGTCCTGCAAAAGTATCATTCCTCGGATAATTTATTTAGCTTGCTAATGTGCAAAATTTCGCCAAGTAACAAGTAACAATTAAGGAAAAGTGACTTTGCTTCTTCAGCCGTAACATCTGAGTGTACACCTGCGGAGACTCTAGAATATAAATTTGCAAGATTTTGCCTAAGTTTATCTTTTCGGCTTTTGCTTTCTATTCTCTGATGTATGAAAACATTCAGTCTATTAAGGTGTTTTGCAGCGTCCAGTGATAAACTATTACCGCCAATTTGATAATTTCCATCGCTAGGGGGGAATATTGAATCGGCAAAGCTGTCTATTATTCTTCTAACAGTTGTTAAAGCTTGGCTGATCGATTCGTCTTCTCCTTCAGATAACCTATTTACCACAGATGGAATTTGTTGAAGAACATCATTGCAGTGATTAGATATTAGATCATCAACTTCTTTTTTATATGAATCAAATATGGATGTTGCTAAATAGTCTAGTTCCTTTTCATAATAGATATGGGAAATGAAACCATGTAATATACCTAGTGCTTTAGATTTTATTCCCGTTCGCGTTGATATAACTGTGGCAATACTCGATGTCTTATTATAATAATCTCTTAAAATAACTCCCCCATGATTGATCCCACTAATATTGGGAATGCTTAAGGATTGCAATTTAAGCTTATGAGCGTCGATAATTGATTCTTGCTGTGCTAGTGGTGCCCAATATCCCTCAAGTTTTTCCTTGTCAGTCCATCGGCCTGTTCGACCCATATATTTTAGTGAAATAGGGTCTTGACTGGTGTAACCGGTCATTTCAAAGCCTATCCATTTTTGAAATTCTTCACTTCCACACAATCTAGCTAACCTAGCTGCCTTGAGAAATAATACTCCAGTATCAATTCTAGAAAGCTCAATGTCATCTAACAATTCTTTGGCCAATTCTAGTTCATGTTCAGATCTTATAAGTGCCATCAGAAATTCCTTTTTATGGATTTATGCTAAGATAATGGGTTTAACCTTAAAGCCTCTTCTAACTACTCAGGCGCGAAATGAGCATAACGCATAGTCATTTTGATATCAGTGTGACCAAGAACTCTTTGCAAAACCAATATATTCCCACCATTCATCATAAAGTGAGATGCGAAAGTGTGGCGCAGGACGTGAGTTAGCTGACCAGCGGGCAATTCAATATCTGTACGTTCCAGAGCGGAACGGAAAGCACCGTAGCAATTTTTGAATAGTCTCCCTTTCTTTACTTCCGGCAAAGAGCCATGAAGGCTTTCACTGATTGGAATGGTTTTATTTTTTCGGCCTTTGGTTTTTGTGTAAGTGACTTTGTATTTCGTGACCTGGCTTTTACTCAATTCCTCGGCCTCTGACCAGCGTGCGCCGGTTGATAGGCATAATTTAACGATGCTAACAGGGTCAGTATTGTTTCTCTACCACACTCTACCACCCGAATGTCTTGCCTGCAAAATAGACAATCCCTGCCTTGCAGTAAAGTCCATATTGTTAAAGTGGTTTTTTGAGTGTATGTTTTCCATACAAAACATAAGGAGGTGTTAACAATGGCGATACCAGCATATTTATGGTTAAAGGATGACGGCGGAGCAGACATTAAAGGTTCTGTTGATGTCCGGGGACGTGAGGGGAGCATTGAGATAGTAGGTTTTACGCATGACGTTTCAATCCCCAATGACAACAATACTGGGAAGCCGACTGGCACCCGGATTCATGCACCGTTTACTTTCGATAAGGAAATTGATTCATCGACCCCCTATATCTACAAAGCTTTATGCACCGGGCAGACGCTCAAATCTGCTGAAATAAAATACTATCGTATCAATGATGCTGGGCAGGAAGTGGAATATTTTAATACCCTTTTAGAAAACGTAAAAATTATTGGGATTATTCCAATGATGCACGATATTAAATCTGCGTATGGCGAAAAAAGAAACCACTTGGAATACGTTGAATTGCGATATGAAAAAATCACGTGGAAATATTTGGATGGAAACATTCAACATTCTGATAGCTGGAACGAACGCGCTACTGCATAAGGATATGTGAAAATGGTTTGGACATATAAACAAAGTACCGGTGAAATGTTCCACGATGGTGTGCTTGTTGGACAAGGTTATTCCGGCGTTTTGACCAACAAAAACAATCCTGACCGCCAACATGTTAGAGGTATGGGACCTCTACCGCGTGGGACTTACCGAATTGGATCCACGACAGCGTCTAAAGGCCCAATGACCATAGAACTTCACCAAACATCTGGCGATTCTTTTGGCAGGAGCCTATTTCGAATTCATGGTGAAAGAACGCACGGGCCATCAGGTTTCGCATCTGAGGGCTGTATTATCCTGCCACCATCAGTGCGTCACCAAATCCGAGGGTCTTCTGAATCTCTTGAGGTCGTCAGATGAAGATTTGTACTGCACTTTTATTGTTTCCTGTGATGGCTTTTGCTGCGGCTACTCCGCAAAAATTACGCAGTGAAATCCAAAAATATGGCGAAGCTGAATTCTCTGAAAAAATATCATCCGATGATTGGAAAACCGCACTTGATAATATTTCCAGCGGTCAAAATGAGTGGATATCTTTAGCACCGGATTTAGCGCCGGTGATCAATCAGCAACAGGCAGAACAGCTCTCCGAAGCACTTTATTATGCTATTGCCCCAAATGCTAAAGAGGCATTGAACACTCTCGCCATACTCGATAAGCACAAATATAAGCATCAGCAAGGAAGCGTTCTATCCTGTGTTTCACCGTTAAATCAGCCTCAGGAAGAAATGATGCGTATTTATAATGAAACACGTCTGGCATTGCTTGATGTTCCTGGAGTTGAATCCGCAACCTGTCTATGGTCACTGGAAGGCTGGATGGAACAGGTTAAACAGGAAGATGCCTCGAAAACCAATAAGTAGTTATGGCAGAAGAACTTGCCTTACATCGTATCCTTTACCGAGGGATGATTAAGATTATGCTTGGATGACCCGGGTTAAGTTTTTTTGCAGCCTAGGGCTATCTGGTTGCGTTCTGCGTATTGGCGGCCATCTCGCCTTCCAGCACGTAACCGTCGATATTCTTTGCGATGTATTTGGCGATGTAGCAAGCCGCGCCGCCACGGTTCAGGTGTTTACCGTCAAAGAGTTTTTTTTGCATTTTCGCTAAAAAGGAAAGGAGGAACCGGTTAAGAGAATCGCCACTCGTGAAAATGCATCGCCATTTCATCGCCACGGAAAATAGAAACAAAAAAGCCACTTCGCGAGAAGTGGCTTAATTATTTGAATCTAAAGCTAAAATTTGGTGGCCCTTGCTGGACTTGAACCAGCGACCAAGCGATTATGAGTCGCGTGCTCTAACCAACTGAGCTAAAGGGCCGAGGTGCGGGATTATACGGTAAACTCTACTGACAGGTCTATATGTGTTCGGTTTGTATGCGCGTTTTGTGCACAGTTGCAGGGTATTGTGATCGCTACACTTTTTAATAATAGCTTCCGTAAATACGTCTCAGGGCAAGATTATGATTACCGATATCATTGATGAGGATCTGACCGTGGTGTTTTGTGGTATCAATCCCGGTTTATCGACGGCGCATCACGGCTATCATTTTGCCAATGCCAATAACCGTTTCTGGAAAGTGATCCATCAGGCGGGCTTTACTGAACGCCTGCAGAAACCCGAAGAAGAGCAGCATTTGCTGGATACGGGCTGTGGCATCACTATGCTGGTGGAACGTCCTACGGTGGAAGCAACTGAACTGGTACGCGATGAATTGCGCGAAGGTGGGGCGGCGCTGACGGAGAAGATCGAGCGCTATCAGCCGCGGGCGCTGGCAGTGCTGGGCAAACAGGCGTTCAGTAAAGCGTTTGGTATCAGCAAAGTGAACTGGGGGCGCCAGGCGCTGACAATCGGCAGGACTGAGGTTTGGGTATTGCCCAATCCGAGTGGATTGAATCGGGCGAAACTCGAAGAGCTGGTAGCAGCTTATCGCGAATTATATGACGCGCTAATTACCTGATTACCTGAAAATACGAATTCGCAGAATAAAAAAAACCCGCCATTTCCAGAGAAAGGCGGGACTTTTTAAGAGCCGGAAACTTCAGGACGACTAGTCGTCGAGGAAGCTGCGCAGCACTTCGGAGCGGCTTGGGTGGCGCAGTTTACGCAACGCTTTGGCTTCGATCTGACGGATACGTTCACGGGTGACGTCGAACTGTTTGCCCACTTCTTCCAGAGTGTGGTCAGTGTTCATGTCGATACCGAAACGCATACGCAGAACTTTCGCTTCACGTGCGGTCAGGCCAGCCAGAACATCATGCGTTGCAGAACGCAGGCTTTCAGAGGTCGCAGAATCCAGTGGCAGCTCGAGGGTTGTATCCTCGATAAAATCACCCAGATGCGAATCTTCATCGTCGCCGATTGGCGTTTCCATGGAGATAGGCTCTTTAGCAATTTTCAACACTTTACGGATTTTGTCTTCCGGCATCAGCATGCGTTCAGCCAGCTCTTCCGGCGTTGGCTCACGGCCCATCTCTTGCAGCATCTGGCGTGAAATACGGTTGAGCTTGTTGATGGTCTCAATCATATGCACCGGAATACGGATGGTACGTGCCTGGTCGGCGATGGAGCGGGTGATAGCCTGACGGATCCACCAGGTCGCATAAGTAGAGAACTTATAACCACGGCGATATTCAAACTTATCAACGGCTTTCATCAGGCCGATGTTACCTTCCTGAATCAGATCAAGGAACTGCAAGCCACGGTTGGTGTATTTCTTAGCGATAGAAATAACCAGACGCAAGTTTGCTTCAACCATCTCTTTCTTCGCGCGACGGGCTTTCGCTTCGCCGATCGACATGCGACGGTTGATGTCTTTTACCTGCTCGATAGTCAGGCCAGTTTCTTCTTCGATCTGACGCAGTTTCATCAGGCCGCGCTGTACGTCTTCAGTGACTTCTTTTAGCTTTTCAGACCATGGTTTACCCATTGCCAGAGCGGCATCAAACCAGGTACTGCTGGTTTCGTTACCGGCGAACAGATTGACGAAGTTTTTCTTCGGCATTTTGCACTGTTCAACGCACACTTTCATGATCAGACGTTCCTGAGTACGGACGCGATCCATCATGGAGCGCATACTGTTAACCAGGAAATCGAACTGTTTTGGTACCAGACGGAATTGCTTAAACACATCGGACAGCTTCAGAATTTCTTCTGCGGCGCTTTTGTGGCTACGGCCATTTTTCTTGATAACGGCACGGGTGGCTTCATGTTGCTCACGCAGATCGGTGAACTTCTGACGCGCCAGTTCCGGGTCGATGCTGTTGTCGTCTTCAGCATCGTCGTCGTCTTCTTCATCGTCGTCGGTATCGTTTTGCTCTTCAGTGGTCAGTTCAGAACCCACGTGAGTCGCAGTCGGTGCGATTTCTTCTTCGGCATTCGGGTCAACAAAACCGGTGATCAGATCAGACAGACGTGCTTCGCCTGCTTCCACACGGTCATATTGCTCTAACAAATAGGTGATAGCTTCAGGGTATTCAGCAACGGAGCACTGGACCTGATTGATACCGTCTTCGATACGTTTGGCGATATCGATTTCGCCTTCACGGGTCAGGAGTTCAACGGTACCCATTTCGCGCATATACATACGCACAGGGTCGGTGGTACGGCCAATTTCAGATTCAACGCTGGAAAGCACCTGAGCCGCTGCTTCTGCAGCATCTTCATCAGTGTCAGGGCGGTTTTCGGCCAGCATCAAATCATCGGCGTCCGGTGCTTCTTCAAGAACCTGGATGCCCATGTCGTTAATCATCTGGATGATGTCTTCGATCTGGTCGGAGTCGACGATATCTTCCGGCAGATGGTCATTGACCTCAGCAAAGGTCAGATAGCCTTGCTCCTTACCACGGGTGACAAGTAGCTTAAGCTGTGACTGCGGGTTTTGCTCCATAAGACGGTATCCACACTTCAGAGTATTTGGGTTCGTGTCGGTCGGGTGATATCGCCAACAATAACGTTAGGGGCGTTTATTGTGCCGCGGCCCACCAGGGCGGCTCTGCGCAGGGCCATGCCCCGCTATATATCGGCACTTAAGCCGTGTTCCTGAGATAACGCTTCAAGCGCTATCTATATGTTCTTATTTTTTAGTTCTTTCTCGCTAACACCTGATTCAGGGAACTGACTTCTGTGCGTTCCTCCGGGCTCAGGCCGTGCGTCCTGGCTTTGGCAATTAAGGTTTCAAGCCGTTGCTCTAAGATTGAGTCATACAGGCTGGCGAGCGTGGCACGAAATTCCTCTTCGACCATGTCCTCTACGATCATGTGGTTCCATGTCGCCAGAGTTTCAAGCTGTTGGTAGAACTTATTGTCGCGATAAAGTTCAAGTAACTGGCCGGTAGTCAGCCCCGGCTGGGCTAAGCAAGTGGTCACTAACTCACTGAACAAATCCAGTCCCGGTTGCTTCGCTTGCTCCAAACCTTGTAGCGAGGGTATAAGTGTAGCCAGTTGTGGGTTTTGTACCAGTAACCCTATAAGTATACGCATGGTTGTGCGTTTTAGCTGGGGTGCCTGGTAGGTATTGCCATTCTCTGCATGTTTGGGCATCAGCTTTTCGAGCTGGCTGTCATCCAAAATACCGAGCTTGTTCCCTAACTGCTGACGCAAATACATCCGCAACGTCTCACCCGGGACCTGACGAATCAGCGGCAATGCCAGCATGCTGAGTTTGGTTCGCCCGTCGGGGCTGCTCAAATCCACCTGCGGCATCAGCGAATCAAACAGGAAAGTGGAAAGCGGCATTGCCTGCTCCATTCTCTGTTCGAAGGCTTCTTTGCCTTCCTGTCGTACCAGCGTGTCCGGATCTTCGCCGTCGGGTAAAAACATAAACCGAAGCTGGCGGCCATCATTGAGATAAGGCAGAGCCGTCTCCAGCGCACGCCATGCCGCCTCACGTCCCGCGCGGTCGCCGTCATAACAACAAACGACGTTATCTGTGCTGCGGAACATCAACTGAATATGGTCGGCCGTCGTGGAGGTTCCCAGTGACGCGACGGCATAATCGATGCCGAACTGCGCCAGTGCCACGACGTCCATATACCCTTCAACCACCAGCAAGCGCGTCGGGTTAGGGTGTTTCAACTGTGCTTCATAAAGGCCATACAGCTGGCGGCCTTTATGGAAAATTTCAGTTTCCGGTGAGTTGAGATATTTCGGGGTGCCGTCACCCAAAACTCTGCCACCAAATGCAATAACGCGGCCACGCTTGTCGCGGATCGGGAACATAACCCGTTCGCGGAAGCGATCATAGCTGCGTCCGTTGTCATTGGTGACCAACATACCGGCGTCAATCAGTGATGCTTTGTCATCAGCATTTTTACCAAAACGCTTCAGGGCGTTGTCCCAACCCGGCGGGGCGAAACCGATGGCAAAATGTTGGATGACGTCGGCACTTAAACCACGCTGGGCAAGATAATCCCGTGCGGGGGCACCTGCGGGTTGTTTAAGTGACTGTTGATAGAACTCGCTGAGCGGGGCCATCAACTGGTAGAGGCTTTGACGCTGATGACGCTCCATCTGGGTCGGACCGGTGCCTGCTTCGTACGGCACTTCCAAACCCTGCATTGTCGCGAGTTCCTCAATGCTTTCGACAAACTCAAGCCTGTCATAGTTCATCAGGAAATCGACGGCATTGCCGTGGGCACCACAGCCAAAACAGTGATAAAACTGCTTATCGCCATTTACGGTAAATGAGGGTGTTTTCTCATGGTGGAAAGGGCAGCACGCGTGATAATTTTTACCTTGTTTCTTGAGCTTTACCCGAGCGTCGATCAAATCGACGATATCGATACGAGCCAGCAAGTCATTGATAAATACGCGCGGAATTCTCCCAGCCATAAGCCCCTTACTCACTAGCCTATAAACGAGAACAAGCCGCGCATCCCTTTCGGAAAGCACGGCCTTCGTATGCTACTACGCAGTCTGCGCGTTCTTAATATTGCAAATCACGCGATTTGGGGTTGCCCCCGAAGATTAATACAGACGAGTGCGACGTGCGTTTTCGCGAGCCAGTTTCTTGGCGTGGCGTTTTACTGCAGATGCTTTAGCGCGTTTACGTTCTGTAGTCGGTTTTTCATAGAACTCACGACGACGAACTTCGGCTAATACACCTGCTTTTTCGCAGGAACGTTTGAAGCGACGCAGAGCTACGTCGAACGGCTCGTTTTCACGTACTTTAATTACAGGCATGTGCCTCTCACCTCGATAAAATCGGTTTGTTTGCTGATGTTGTACCAGCACATTTCAAAATGGTGCGGAATTTTACTCCAATTCGCGTTGCCTTGTAAAGCATAACGGCAAATTGAAACGGGTGCTCTATGCAACCCTTCTGCAACATCGTGCGCTCGCTTTTGCGTCGGGCGGCGATTATATACCAATCAACCTAAATTGCTCGACATTAATTGGTCGTGACGATGATTAGTAAAGTGGCAGGAATTCCATCGCCGGTGCAGCGCCTGCGCGCGCTTGTGTGCTAAACTGCGCGCCGCGAGTGAGCGCCAAACAATGACGGAAAGAGTGATGCGAGTACTGGGTATTGAAACGTCCTGCGATGAAACCGGAATTGCAGTTTATGACAGCGAAGCTGGTCTATTAGCTAACCAACTGTATAGTCAGGTAAAACTGCATGCAGATTATGGCGGTGTGGTGCCAGAACTGGCCTCGCGCGACCACGTACGTAAAACAATACCCCTGATTCAGGCCGCGCTGAAAGAAGCCGGGCTGACCGCGCAGGATATTGACGGGGTGGCTTATACCGCGGGTCCCGGTCTGGTCGGCGCGTTGCTGGTCGGTGCCACTATCGGTCGCTCTCTGGCGTTTGCCTGGGATGTTCCGGCGGTGCCGGTTCACCATATGGAAGGGCATCTGCTGGCACCCATGCTGGAAGATAATCCGCCAGATTTCCCGTTTGTTGCGTTGCTGGTTTCCGGCGGTCATACACAATTAATCAGCGTCACTGGCATCGGTGAATACACTCTGCTCGGCGAATCCATCGATGACGCCGCCGGCGAAGCTTTCGATAAAACCGCCAAATTATTAGGTCTGGATTATCCGGGCGGCCCGTTGCTATCGAAAATGGCATCGCAGGGCACCGCCGGGCGTTTTACGTTCCCGCGTCCGATGACCGATCGTCCTGGGTTGGATTTCAGTTTTTCCGGTCTGAAAACCTTTGCAGCGAACACCATTCGTGGCAATGACAGCGACGCGCAAACTCACGCGGACATCGCGCGTGCGTTTGAAGATGCAGTCGTGGATACGCTGGCCATTAAATGCAAACGTGCGCTGGACCAAACCGGCTTTAAACGGCTGGTGATGGCTGGCGGAGTCAGCGCCAACCGCACATTGCGCGCGAAATTAGCCGAAATGATGACGAAGCGTGGCGGCGAAGTTTTCTACGCCCGCCCTGAATTCTGCACCGATAATGGCGCGATGATTGCGTATGCGGGCATGGTGCGGCTGAAAACGGGTGCGACGGCGGATTTAGGCGTTACCGTGCGACCAAGATGGCCTCTGGCTGAGCTGCCGCCTGTCTGACCTTACGCCTGGCCCCGTTCAGTCAGACTCGTCATGTAAAGCGTATAAAAAAACGACCTTCAATGAGGTCGTTTTTTTTGTCTGAAATCTGGCGCTACCCGGCTTTATCTTCTTTCTCTGCCTTACGTTTTTTTTTCAGCTTATCCCAGATTTTCCCTTCCTGGCCTCGCCACAGACGCTGGATATTGTCATGGTGACGCAACAAGATAAGGCAGGAAAGCATAGCTACCGGGAAGGTGAATTCGGGTTTGAACCACCAGACGTAAAACGGGGCGATGAGCGCGCTGACGATCGCACCCAGCGAAGAGTAGCCGCTTAGAAGTACCGTCAGCAGCCATGTGCCGGTCATCAGACCGGTTAAGTCCCAGCCGATAGGTGCGATAGCACCGAATGCCGTCGCCACGCCCTTGCCGCCTTTAAAGCGGAAGAAGACCGGATAGATATGGCCAAGGCAGGCCGCGATGGCAGTGAGGCCAAGATACATCGGCGGAATGTTGAGACGATAGGCCAGCCAGACCGGCAGCATCCCTTTGAGCACGTCAAAGATCAGAACTGCGGCCGCCGCCAGACGTCCACCCAGGCGCAACACGTTCGTCGCGCCGGGATTGCAGGAACCCGCCGTGCGCGGATCAGGCAAACGGGCTACCCGGCAGACCAGAATCGCACTGGAAATCGAGCCGCAAAGGTAGGCGAAAATAATCATTCCAAGCGCGGTAGCACTCATAAAGCCGTTCCGTCTAATAAGGGTCGTTTTAATCGCAACATACATGGATAATACGCATTTTCTGCTGGAAGTGGTATCCGGCTTGGCCAAAAACAGAGAATCGCGTGATGGATATCGTATTTATTGAGCAACTAAATGTAATCACTACTATTGGTGCCTACGATTGGGAACAGACCATTAAACAGAAACTGGTGTTCGATATCGAACTGGCGTGGGATAACCGCAAGTCGGCTTCCAGCGATGATGTGAATGACTGTTTAAGCTATGCCGATGTCAGTGATGCCGTCATTGAGCACGTCTCCACGCAGAATTTTGCGCTGGTTGAGCGGGTGGCGGAAGAAGTCGCAACGCTGCTTATGACGCGGTTTAACTCGCCATGGGTGCGGATCAAGCTCAGCAAGCCCGGCGCCGTGGCGCAGGCTGCGAACGTTGGGGTGATCATTGAGCGCGGCCAACGTTTTTAATTTCGCTAATGGATAGAATTCAGAATCAGCTTGTCTATTGATTGTCATAAAGAAGCATTACAAGTAGAAGCCGGGTCGCCGGTTTCGCTTGATTGAAGCGGCTCAGCATGATGTCGCTTTTTTATTGTCTGTTTTGCAGCATATTTTGCCCGCATGCGGGCCACTATTAGGATTGGGTAAACTAATGATCGCTGAAAGTCATTCTTTGCTGGTTGCCGTAATTATGGGAGTGGTGGAAGGGCTGACCGAGTTTTTACCGGTTTCCTCTACCGGGCATATGATCATCGTGGGTAACCTTTTAGGGTTCACCGGGGATAAAGCCAAATCGTTCGAAGTGATCATCCAGCTGGGTTCCATTCTGGCGGTTGTTGTGATGTTCTGGCGTCGTTTGTTCGGCATGATTGGCCTGCATTTTGGCAAACCACCGGTTCATGAAGGCACGGGAACCCGCCGTCTGAACTTACTGCATATTATTTTGGGTATGATCCCTGCGACGGTGTTGGGTTTGCTGCTGCATTCGCAAATCAAATCACTATTCGAGCCGAAAAACGTGATGTATGCGCTGGTGGTCGGAGGCTTTTTACTGATCGCCGCCGAGTTGCTAAAACCGAAAAAACCGCGTGCAGAAGGTCTGGATGATATGACCTATACGCAGGCCTTCCTGATTGGTATGTTCCAGTGTCTGGCGTTATGGCCGGGATTCTCCCGTTCCGGGGCGACGATCGGTGGCGGGATGTTGCTGGGTGTCAGCCGTTTTGCTGCGTCTGAATTCTCTTTCCTGCTGGCCGTGCCGATGATGCTGGGTGCCACGGCGCTGGATCTTTATAAAAGCTACAGCTTTCTGAGCATGGCTGATTTGCCGATGTTCGCGACCGGATTTATCACCGCGTTCATCGTCGCATTGTTTGCTATCAAAACCTTCCTGGCCGTGATTAAGCGTATCTCGTTTATTCCGTTCGCGATTTACCGCTTCTTCGTTGCGCTGGCAGTCTATTTCGTCTTTATTGCCTGATTTTCAGCAGTTTAAAACTAAAAAAAGCCCCGACGGGAAACCGTGCGGGGCTTTTTTTAGAATACGTCCTGATCAGAGATCGGGTTCCTGCGTTTTCTTCCATTCGGCCAAAACCTGCGTGCGGCGTTTTTTCAGCTCGTCGCGGATTTCTATCCCCTTAAAACCGTCATCCAGCACTTCTTTGTTGGAAATGCTGCTGGCGATAGTAAAGGCTTCACGCAGGAAATCTCCCTGCGGATAGGGATTATCTTCAAACGTCGTGCGTCCGCGCGCATCGGCTTCGCTGGTCATGATCATTTGCTCAAGGCGCTGAGGTTTGCGCCAGACATCAATGGTATCGAACAGCTTGAGCAGGGTTTCCGGGCGCAATTTATTCACTGTGTGGATAAGGTCATGGAATTCTGCCACCAGTTTCGCCAGGTCACGAATATGCGTCGGGACTTTCAACCGCTGGCAGATATTTTCCACCAGTTTGACGCCGGCCGGGCCGTGACCGTGATGGTGTGGCCAATACTGCGGCGGCGTCAGGCCTTTGCCTAAATCGTGGCACAGTGCCGAGAAACGCACGTCAACGTCCGGAGAGAGCAGGCTGGCGATTTTCAGCGTCATCAGCGTGTGAATGCCGGTATCGATTTCCGGATGCCATTTTTCTGGCGCGGGGACGCCAAACAGCGCATCAACTTCCGGGAACAACACTTTCAGCGCGCCACAGTCGCGCAGCACCTGGAAGTACACCTGCGGATCCTGAGTCAGCAACGCTTTCTCAGTTTCCTTCCACACGCGTTCTGGCGTCAGCGCTTCCAGCTCTCCGCTTTTTGCCATCTGCTGCATGAGTGTCTGCGTTTCTGCTACAACGGTGAATCCGAGATGCGCAAAGCGCGCAGCGAAACGCGCAACGCGCAGGACGCGCAGCGGATCTTCACCAAAGGCATCAGAAACGTGGCGCAGCTGGCGTTGTTCGATATCGCGCTGACCGTGATAAGGATCGATTAACTGGCCATCTGCACTTTTGGCGATCGCGTTGATGGTCAGATCGCGACGCATAAGATCTTGCTCTAAGGTCACATCCGGCGCGGCGTAACAGGTAAAACCGTTGTAGCCGGAGCCTGATTTACGTTCCGTTCTCGCCAGCGCATATTCATCGCGGCTGACCGGATGCAGGAAGACTGGAAAATCTTTACCGACCTGCTGATAGCCGTTTTCCAGCATATATTCAGGCGTTGCGCCTACGACCACCCAATCGTATTCAGACACAGGCAAGTTTAATAAACTGTCTCGGACTGCGCCGCCGACCAGGTAAATCTCCACGCGATAACTCCTGAAGTAAGGCTCGTAAAGCGCACCGTGGCGCCCAAAGCAGGGATGGATTCTGCCTTCATCATAGCAAAGTTGCGCTACGGATTTCCCGATTGATGCAAACACAAAAAGGCACCGGGGTGCCTTAATGTTCAAATCCGAAAAGAGAATGTTTGACGGCGTTAACCGGTCAGCTCATCCAGCGGTCTTTTTTCTTACGACGTGGTATGAGGTGCGGAAGTAACAGACCGAGAACCAGACCCACACCCGCAACACCGCCACCGTACATAAACCACTGTAAAATAATGGTGCGCTGTTTGTCGTCAAGCTGGACGTTTACCGCGTTCACTTTCTTCTCCGCGATAATCTTCTGATTTTTCAGCTCCTGATTTTCTTTCTTCAGGGCGTTGATGATGCTGTCGCTGGAGGCGACTTTGCTTTGCATTTCCGCAGTGCGCTGGTTCCAGCTGGAATCAATGTTTGTCAGCTTATCGGTCAGCGTTTTAACTTGCTTCTCAAGATCGGGAACGCGAGTACGAATGCTCGGTAAATTGCTTAACTGGTCGAGAGGGATCCAGGCGGTTTTCCCTTTCGAGTCAATAATTTCACCGTATTTAGTGCTGTCGTTGACGCTACGCAGGGTAACTTCATCACCGGCATTGAGCGTGCCAACAATGCGATACTGATTACCCGGACCGCTGTGGATGTAGGTGATCAAATCGTCGGAAATGTAGCGCTTCTCATCGGCATGAGCGCCCCAAGTGAAGCTTAAGCCAAGCAAAGCGAAACCAATCAGGCGTAATTTATGCATTATTTCATCGTTTCTTTGTGAATTTAGGGAACGTGAAGTGTGGATCCGTTTTATCAGGAAACGTCTTCCAGCGACCGCGATGTCAGGCGCTCGCGTTAATTTGGTGACCGATAGTAAGGGCAACAGTGTGACGACGCAATGCATAAACCGGAATGAGAACTATCTTACAATCCCGCAACGTGCGGCTTGCGCGCTGTGCTTATGGTAGAATTCCGGCGACGCGTTAATCCCTTTTGGCAGCAAAGAATCGGTGTGAAGACCCTTATGACCGTAGAAATAGAACTAAAATTTATCGCCACCCCGGCCGCGATTGCCGAATTACCGGCACAACTCGCTCGATTTAACAGCGAGCACACCGCGCCTTCGAAACTGACCAACATCTATTTTGAGACTGCGGAAAACTATTTACGTTCGCACGACATCGGTCTGCGTATCCGCGGTTTTGACGATCAGTACGAAATGACCATTAAAACCGGCGGCAAAGTGGTGGGTGGTTTGCACCAGCGTCCGGAATATAACGTTGAGTTGAAAAAGCCAGTGCTTAAGCTCAGCGCGTTCCCGAAAGATATCTGGCCGGAAGGATGCAAAGTTGCGGCACTGCAAAAAGCCTTAGCGCCGTTATTTCGTACCGATTTCACCCGTGAAAAGTGGGTGATCACTTACGGCGAAAGCGAGATCGAACTTGGGCTGGATCAGGGCGAAGTGGTTGCCGGTGAGCTGTCTGAACCGCTGGCTGAAATCGAACTGGAACTGAAAAAAGGCAACACCGCAGATTTGCTGGCGCTGGCCGCTGAAATCGGCGAGCACGGTGGTTTGCGTCAGGGCGGATTCAGCAAAGCTGCCCGTGGTTACCATCTGGCGAAAGGTAACCCGCTGCGTGAAATCAAACCGTTACCTGTCTATAAAGCGCAACCAAAAGCCACGGTTGAACACGCGATGACAGGGATGTTCGAACTGGCGCTCGATCACTGGCAGTATCATGAAGAGCTCTGGGTACGCGGCGACAAACTGGCGCGTCCGGTGGTGTTACAGGCGGTGGAAACCGTACGTCAGATTCTGGTGCTGTTTGGCGGGCTGGTACCGCGCAAAGCCTCCTCAGAGTTGCGTACGCTGCTGACCGATCTGGTGCCGGTGCTGGAACAGAAATCTGCCGATGCACAGGATGTCTGCTTCAGCGCGACCTATTTGAAAAGTAAGTTAGCGCTCACGTCATGGCTGACCACGTCGGGCTGGACACCGTTCATCGATGACAAATCGGCGAAAAAGCTGGAAGGTTCCTTCAAGCGTTTTTCAGACATCATGCTTGGTCGTACCGCTGCCGACCTGAAAGAAGCCTTTGCGCAGCCGCTCACCGAAGAAGGTTACCGCGACCAGTTGGCACGCCTGAAGCGTCAGATCATCACCTTCCATTTACTGTCAGGTGCGTATCCTGAGCGTGACGTCGCCGACTATCTGGCGGGCTGGACGGAGCTGCAACAGGCGATAATCCAGAAGCAACTGGCGCTGGAGGATTCAGCACGTTCCCATGCGGTGATGATGGATGCGTTCTGGTTAAACGGCCAACCACGTTAATTGACTGATAAGCCTGGGCTCATTGCCCGGGCTTTTTTTTGCAAGGAATTTGATTTCATGTTGCCACTTTCTCCTGTTTTGCAAAGCCACGCCCAAAGTTTGCTTGAGCAATGGCGTGAACATCCTGAACCACTGCCACTTCCCGACGAGGCTCAGCTGGCGGTGCTGGCGAGCAGTCAGTTTGTAACAGACAGCCTGCTGGCATTTCCGCAGTGGTGGCATGAAATCGTAGAAAATCCTCCTCAGGCGCAGGAATGGCAATTTTACCGCCAGTGGCTGGATGCTGCGCTGGAAAGCGTGACTGATGAGAACGGGCTAATGAAGGCGCTGCGCCTGTTTCGGCGCCGGGCACTGACCCGCATTGCGTGGTCACAATCGGCGCAAACCAGCGAAGCCAAGGATACGTTACAGCAACTGAGCGAACTGGCGGAATTGCTGATCGTCAGCGCCCGCGACTGGTTGTATGACGCCTGCTGTCGTGAATTCGGCACGCCGGTGAATGAAGCCGGGGAACCGCAACACATGCTGATCCTCGGGATGGGCAAACTCGGCGGCGGCGAACTGAATTTCTCCTCTGATATCGACCTGATTTTTGCGTATCCGGAAAACGGCCAGACCCGTGGTGGCCGCCGTGAACTGGAGAATTCACAGTTTTTCCTGCGTCTCGGGCAGCGGCTGATCAAAGCGCTGGATCAGCCGACGCTGGACGGCTTTGTGTACCGCGTCGATATGCGGCTGCGGCCTTTCGGCGACAGCGGCCCGTTGGTAATGAGTTTCCCGGCGCTGGAAGATTATTATCAGGAGCAGGGGCGCGACTGGGAACGCTACGCGATGGTGAAAGCGCGGCTGATGGGCGGGGCAGAAGACATCAGCAGTCAGGAATTGCGCAAGATGCTGAAGCCTTTTGTATTCCGCCGTTACATCGATTTCAGCGTGATCCAGTCCCTGCGCAATATGAAAGGGATGATCGCCCGTGAGGTCCGCCGCCGGGGACTTAAAGACAACATCAAGCTGGGGGCGGGGGGGATCCGCGAAATTGAATTTATCGTGCAGGTTTTCCAGCTGATCCGCGGCGGGCGCGAGCCTGCGCTGCAACAACGCGCGTTGTTGCCGACCTTGCAGGCGCTGGAAAAACTCGGGCTGCTGCCTGTCGAACAAGTGATGCAACTGCGCGCCAGCTATCTGTTCCTGCGTCGTCTCGAAAATCTGCTGCAGGCCATCGGTGACGAGCAAACACAAACTCTGCCTGCGGACGAACTGAATCAGGCGCGTCTGGCGTGGGGCATGAATTTCAATGACTGGCCGCAGCTGCTCGACGCAGTGAATGCTCACATGCAAGCCGTGCGCGCCGTGTTTAACGATCTGATCGGTGATGACACGCCGGACACCGAGGACGATCAACAGCAGTCATCATTCAGCAGTTTGTGGAGTGATTCACTGGAGCAGTCCGAGTTAGCGCCGTGGGTGCCGCAGCTGGACGAAAATGCGCAGCACCACATCCTGCAGCAGATCGCCGAGTTCCGCCGTGACGTCGATAAACGCACTATCGGTCCGCGTGGTCGCGATCAGCTAGATTTGCTGATGCCCCGCTTACTGGCACAGGTCTGCACTTATAAAAATGCCGATGTGACTTTGCAGCGCCTGATGCAGCTGTTGCTCAACATCGTCACGCGCACAACTTACATTGAGCTGTTGGTTGAATATCCGGGCGCGCTTAAACAGCTTATCCGCCTGTGCGCCGCCTCGCCGATGGTCGCGTCGCAGCTGGCGCGCCATCCGCTATTGCTCGATGAACTGCTCGATTCACGCACGCTTTACCATCCGATTGAACCGGGCGCGTACCGCGATGAACTGCGCCAGTATCTGATGCGCGTCCCGACGGAAGATGAAGAACAGCAGCTGGAAGCCGTTCGTCAGTTCAAACAGGCGCAACACCTGCGCATTGCCGCCGGGGATATTTCCGGTGCACTACCGGTGATGAAAGTCAGCGATCATTTAACCTATCTGGCCGAAGCGATTCTGGACGTAGTGGTTCAGCAGGCCTGGGATCAGATGGTGCTACGCTACGGCCAGCCGACGCATCTGGCGCAGCGCGAAGGGCGCGGATTTGCCGTAGTAGGTTACGGCAAACTGGGCGGCTGGGAACTGGGTTACAGCTCCGATTTGGACTTGGTCTTCCTGCTCGACTGTGCACCGGAGGTGATGACCGACGGCGAGCGCAGCATCGATGGTCGACAATTTTATCTGCGACTGGCGCAGCGCATTATGCATTTATTCAGCACCCGCACGGCATCCGGCATTCTTTATGAGGTCGATCCGCGCCTGCGACCTTCCGGCGCGTCCGGTATGCTGGTCAGTACTATCGAAGCTTTCGCTGACTATCAGGCCAATGAAGCCTGGACCTGGGAGCATCAGGCGCTGGTGCGCGCGCGCGTCGTTTATGGCGATCCGCAACTGGCGCAGCAGTTTAATGCCACGCGCCACGACATTCTCTGCCGCGAACGCGAAGGCGAAGAGCTGCGCAAAGAAGTCCGCGAGATGCGCGAAAAAATGTATGCACACCTCGGTAGCAAAAAGTCTGGTGAGTTTGATCTGAAAGCCGATCCGGGCGGCATCACCGATATTGAATTCATTGCACAATATCTGGTCCTGCGGTTTGCACATGAGAAGCCTAAACTGACGCGTTGGTCGGATAATGTGCGAATTTTCGAACTGATGGCGCAAAACGACATCATGCCCGAGGAAGAAGCGCGGGATCTGACCCACGCTTACGTCACGCTGCGCGATGAGATCCATCATCTTGCATTGCAGGAACACAGCGGCAAAGTCGCCGCAGGCAGTTTTGCCACAGAACGTGAGCAAATCCGCGCCAGCTGGGCGAAATGGCTCGGCTGAGGGTTTTTATTCGGGGTGTGATATTATCCGCCGCACTATTTTTATGTCTGGTTTTACCTGTTTTGGAGTCTTGGGATGAAAGTGACTTTGCCTGATTTTCGCCGTGCCGGTGTGCTGGTGGTCGGTGATGTAATGTTAGACCGCTACTGGTATGGCCCGACCAACCGAATTTCGCCGGAAGCACCGGTACCGGTCGTGAAGGTCAATACCATCGAAGAACGTCCTGGCGGCGCGGCTAACGTGGCGATGAATATTTCGTCCCTCGGTGCTTCTTCCCGTCTGATCGGCCTGACCGGCGTGGACGATGCAGCGCGCGCATTGAGCGAGCGTCTGGCTGAAGTGAAGGTTCACTGCGATTTCGTGGCGTTGCCGACGCATCCGACCATCACTAAATTGCGTATTTTGTCGCGCAACCAGCAGCTGATCCGCCTCGACTTCGAAGAAGGTTTTGAAGGCGTCGATCTGCAACCGATGCTGACCAAAATCGAGCAGGCCCTGCCGGAAAGTGGTGCGCTGGTGCTGTCAGATTACGCCAAGGGCGCGCTGACCGAAGTGCAGAAAATGATCCAGCTGGCCCGTAAAGCGGGCGTTCCCGTTCTTGTCGATCCAAAAGGCTCAGACTTTGAGCGTTATCGCGGTGCGACATTGCTGACGCCTAACTTGTCAGAATTTGAAGCCGTAGTCGGGCGATGTAAGAATGAAGAAGAACTGGTCGCGCGCGGTATGCAGCTTATTGCTGATTTTGAACTGTCGGCGCTGCTGGTGACCCGTTCAGAACACGGTATGACGCTGTTGCAGCCGGGTAAAGAACCGCTGCATCTGCCGACGCAGGCGCAGGAAGTCTATGACGTGACCGGTGCCGGTGACACGGTCATTGGTACACTGGCGGCTGCGCTGGCGGCAGGGAATACGCTGGAAGAATCCTGCTTCCTGGCCAATGCCGCCGCAGGTGTGGTGGTCGGTAAGCTCGGCACCTCCACCGTGTCTCCGGTCGAACTGGAAAACGCCATCGGTGGCCGTTCGGACGTCGGTTTTGGCGTAATGACGGAAGAGCAGTTAAAAGCGGCTGTGGCAATGGCGCGTCAGCGCGGCGAAAAAGTGGTGATGACCAACGGCATCTTCGACATTCTGCACGCCGGACATGTTTCTTATCTGGCGAACGCCCGTAAACTCGGCGATCGTCTGATTGTTGCAGTAAACAGCGATGCGTCCACCAAACGTCTGAAAGGCGAAACTCGCCCGGTCAATGCGCTGCAAAACCGCATGATCGTATTGGGCGCATTAGGCGCTGTAGACTGGGTAGTGTCATTTGAAGAAGATACCCCGCAGCGCCTGATCGCCGGGATCTTGCCGGATCTGCTGGTCAAAGGCGGCGACTACAAACCAGAGCAAATCGCCGGTTGTGATGAAGTATGGGCTAACGGCGGTGAAGTGCGCGTGCTGAACTTTGAAGACGGGTTATCTACCACTAAGATCATCAACCAAATCAAAGCGCAGGACTGATCTGCTCCTCCACGCATTGACCGAAGGGCTTATCTGATAAGCCCTTTTTCTTTATCGCAATATAAATTCAGAACCCAAAACGGAAGTGACTCAGTTGTGAGCGGATTAAAACAGGAATTAAGTCTGGCGCAGGGCGTCGGTTTGCTTTCCACCTCATTACTCGGTACCGGTGTGTTCGCGGTGCCTGCGCTGGCAGCGCAGTTGGCGCAGAACGACAGCCTGTGGGCATGGCCGGTGCTTATCTTGCTGGTGTTTCCGATTGCCATCGGCTTTGCCGCACTCGGGCGACATTTCCCCAGTGCGGGCGGGGCTGCGCATTTTGTGGGCAAAGCCTTCGGACCGCATATGGCGCGCGTTACCGGCTGGTTGTTTTTATCGGTGATCCCGGTCGGTTTGCCTGCCGCGTTGCATATTGCCGCGGGTTTCTGGCAGGCGGCATTTGGCTGGAGCAGCGAAAATTTGCTGCTGGTTCAGCTTGGTACGCTTTTCGTGATCTGGTTCCTTGGCACCCGCAGCGCGGGGTCGAGCGCCAATATTCAGACACTGATTGCGGCGCTGGTGATTGCTCTGGTTATCGCCATCTGGTGGAAAGGTCAAATTACGCTGTCGGAAATTCCGTTGCCCGCCGTTCGAGATATCTCGCCATCAAACCTGTTTGATGCGCTGGCCGTGATGTTCTGGTGCTTTGTCGGACTGGAAGCCTTCGCGCATCTGGCGACAGAATTTCGCAACCCGGAACGAGATTTTCCGCGTGCCTTACTTATCGGTATGCTGGTGGCGGGCGCTGTTTACTGGGGTTGTACCGTGGCGGTGTTGAAATTCCATGCGTGGGGCGATGGGCAGGAAGCGGGGGCGTCATTGCCGGGCATCGTGGTGCAGCTTTTCGGACAAAAAGCGCTATGGGTGGCGTGCATTATTGGCTATCTGGCGTGCTTTGCCAGCGTGAATATTTACACCCAAAGCTTCGCAAGGCTTGTGTGGTCGCAGGCGCAACTTAAGCCGCAGAGCAAACTGGCGCAGCTCTCGGCGCAACACGTTCCGGTAGCCGCATTAAATCTGGTGGTCGGCTGCTGCGTACTGTTCACGCTGCTGATTTACTGGCTGCATCTGCCGCTTGGCGCGCTCATCACTTACGCCAACGGTATCTTCATTCTGATCTATCTGCTGTGCATGCTCGCCGGGGCAAGGATCCTCAAAGGTCGTTCAACGTGGATGGCGAGGTTTGGCGCGGTATTATGCTGCGGATTACTGGCGATGGTGGGCTGGAAAGCGGCGTATGCGCTGATTGTGTTCGCCGGGCTTTGGCTGCTTTTACCGCGTGCTAAAACAGTGCTTCATGCGCGATAAACTGTCTGAGGGCGAGATATAAAAAAGGCCTGCTGAGCAGGCCTTTATGGTTTCTGACCAGGGAGAAAATCAGACCGGCTCTTGTGGTTTTTCGGCTTCGCTCAGTTTACCTTCCAGTGCGGCCAGACGTTGTTCCAGCACGGCCAGCTTTTCGCGGGTGCGCAGTAAAACCTGGGTCTGCACGTCAAACTCTTCGCGATTGACTAAATCCATGCGGCTGAACTGTGCCTGCAATACCTGACGGATTTTCTTCTCGGCATCTTCACCAAATTCGCGGATCCCTTTCGGCATAGACTCGTGAACCTGGCGGGCAATTTGTTCAATTTTTTTCGGGTCAATCATGTTATTTCCTTTTCTCGAAGGAGGTGCTTTTGCTTAGTGTAATCGCTGATGACGTTTCTATAAACCTTCCGGGGCACTAATTGGCCAAACCGCAGGATTGCTCTGGTCATTTATTGGCGTTATAGTTGATTTGCTTATTCTCAGGGCGGGGTGAAAGTCCCCACCGGCGGTAAACCACAGAATATCGGAAGGATCATAATCCCTTCCACGTGGAAGCCCGCGAGCGCTCAGTCCTTCGGGATTAGAGGTCAGCAGATCCGGTGTAATTCCGGGGCCGACGGTTAAAGTCCGGATGGGAGAGAGTAACGATTCAAGCCGGGCAAAATTTGTCCGCTGCGTTATTTTTTATAACTGTAGCACGCCATCAGGCCGCTGCAGCTAGCCTCCTCAAGACGCCCTGATTCTGGTAATCCACATACAGAACATGAGGTTATTTTTACCATGAATCAGACCCTACTTTCCGAATTCGGTACACCTGCTGAACGTGTTGAGCGTGCTATTGACGCCATTCGTAACGGCGTGGGTGTGATGGTGCTGGATGACGAAGATCGTGAAAACGAAGGCGATTTAATCTTTGCCGCCGAAAACATGACAGTTGCACAAATGGCGCTGACCATTCGCCACGGCAGCGGCATCGTGTGTCTCACCATGAACGAAGACAGCCGTAAAAAGCTCGATCTGCCCATGATGGTGGAGAACAACTCCAGCCAGTTCCAGACGCCTTTCACCGTGACCATTGAAGCGGCTGAAGGCGTCACCACCGGCGTGTCTGCCGCTGACCGCATCACCACCATCCGCACCGCTATCAAAGACGGCGCGAAACCTTCTGACCTGAGCCGTCCTGGGCATATCTTCCCGCTGCGCGCACAAGCGGGCGGCGTGCTGACCCGTGGTGGTCATACCGAAGCGTCCATCGATCTGGTGACGCTGGCCGGTCTTAAACCCTTCGGTGTGTTGTGTGAACTGACCAATGACGACGGCAGCATGGCACATGCGCCAGAGGCCATCATCTTTGCGAAACAACACAATATGCCAGTGGTGACCATTGCTGATCTGGTGGAATATCGCCAGGCGCAGACCCGTCAGGCAAGCTGACTGACAGGTTGTACTCAACAGAAAAGGTCGCTTATGCGGCCTTTTTGCTTTTTATTGCTGATTTTTGTCTGAACGTTTCTGATTAAGAAAATCAGTGTTCACCACCTTCGTTTTTTTCCTTCAAATTTATTGAATATCTCCTTCATGGTTATCCGGCTGTAACCGTCGATGAAAAAGAGTACCGTATTTTCATTACGCGGCAGCCTGCATGTAGCGCCGCTCACTTTCATTTGCGG
This sequence comes from Enterobacteriaceae bacterium Kacie_13, assembly GCA_013457415.1. NCBI lineage: Bacteria > Pseudomonadati > Pseudomonadota > Gammaproteobacteria > Enterobacterales > Enterobacteriaceae > Enterobacteriaceae bacterium Kacie_13. Next base: position 4,008,421 of record CP045665.1, on the reverse strand, counting down.
TAAGGAATTCATGATGACCACTCAACGTATGCCCGCACTTTTCCTGGGACACGGCAGCCCGATGAACGTGCTGGAAGACAATATTTACACCCGTGCCTGGCATACGCTGGGCGAAGCATTACCGCGGCCAAAAGCCATTCTGGCAGTGTCAGCCCACTGGTTTACCCGTGGCACGGCGGTGACGGCGATGGAAAACCCGCGCACCATTCATGACTTCGGCGGTTTTCCGCAGGCGTTGTTCGACAAACGCTATCCGGCACCGGGTTCGCCCGCGCTGGCAAAACGCGTACAGGAGTTGCTCAGCCCGGTGAATGTGCTGGCGGATACCAGCGAGTGGGGGTTTGACCACGGAACCTGGGGAGTGCTGATCAAAATGTATCCCGACGCCGATATACCGGTTGTCCAGCTGAGCATTGACGGTACACAGCCGCCGGAGTATCACTTTGAACTCGGCAGAAAACTGGCCGCCCTGCGTGACGAAGGCGTGATGATTGTCGCCAGTGGCAACGTGGTCCATAACCTGCGGATGGTGAAATGGGATGGCAACGGCGAACCTTATCCCTGGGCGATTGCTTTCGAAAAGTATGTGAAAGATAACCTGAGCTGGAAGGGTGACGTGAAGGAGCATCCTCTGGTGAACTTTATGGATCACGAAGGCGGCGCGTTATCGAATCCGTCACCGGATCACTATCTTCCGCTCTTGTACGTGCTGGGTGCGTGGGATGGCGTTGAGCCAGTGACTCAGCCGACCGACGGGCTGGTGATGGGATCGCTATCGATGCTTTCAGTACAGGTGGGTTAAATCGGAAAATAAAAAGGATAATGATTTTTTCATTATCCTTTCTTACGAGCTTTAGCCGACGATCGTGTGCGGATAAAAACGTGAAAGATCCTGCGTGATCAGCGCTTTGTCTTCGCGGATGCCGATGCCGCAAGGTTGATCGTTTACCAGCCAGCTGCCGATCAATACATAGCTGCCGTCAAAGACGGGAAGCGGATGGAACTGCTGCACAATCATGCCTTCTGCGCCGTACGGGCCTTCCACGCTCGCCACTTCCTGACCTTTCTCGATAACCTTTATGTTTGCGCCCTCGCGGGAGAACAAAGGTTTTACCACGTAATGCTCAAGTTCCGGGTGTGCATCATCTGCGAAGTACGCCGGTAACAGATTAGGATGGTTCGGGAACATTTCCCACAGTAAAGGCAATAAAGCTTTATTTGAAAGAATGGCTTTCCACGCCGGTTCCAGCCAGCGTACACCGGCATCTTCCAGCTTGGTGGCGAAGATTTCGCGGAACATAAACTCCCACGGATACAACTTGAACAGGTTAGAAATTACCTGATCCTGAGGATCGGTAAACTGGCCGCGCTCGCCCAGACCGATCTCTTCGATATACAGAAACTCGCTGGCCAGCTCAGCTTCCAGTGCGCAGTCCTGCAAATATTGCACCGTACCGCGATCTTCTTCGGTGTCCTGACAACAGGCGATGTGCAACAGCGAAAAGCCGTGCTGGTTTTTTAGTTCGGCAAAACGCTCGATGAGCTTTTCCTGCAAACTGTTGTACTGATCAGCATCCTGCGGCAGGTTACCGGCCGCAATTTGGTCTTCCAGCCACAGCCATTGGAAGAATGCCGCTTCGTACAATGACGTCGGCGTATCGGCATTATTTTCCAACAGCTTGGGCGGATTTACACCGTCGTAGGCGAGGTCCAGGCGCGAATACAAAGAAGGCTGCTGCGTGCGCCAGGAACTGCGCACGAATTCCCAGACATGTTTAGGGATCTGGAATTTGGCCATCAGTGCATCGTCGCCCACCACGCGTTCAACCACTTTTAAACACATCTGATGGATGTCGGCGGTAGCGTCTTCGATCTCTTCGATTTGTGCCAGCGTGAACTGATAATACGCATCTTCACACCAGTAGGGCTCTCCATACATGGTGTGAAAATTGAAGCCAAACTCCGTGGCTTTTTCGCGCCAGTCCGGGCGCTCGGTAATCGGTAAACGTTTCATGTGTATCTTAGCCACCCATGCTGCGACCAGCGCTGCGCGGAGCGGCAGTGGAACTGCGCTGCATAGACGTCTGTTTCGCTACGCTTTCGCCAAAGCCGCCACGGGTGATGGTTTTGGTAACAGCCGGTTTCGGCGCCATTGCCGTTTTCGGTACGTTCATGGTACGGCCACCCGCAGTTGCTGGACCGTAGTTTTTACCTGTCGCATCGACGAATTTGCCGTTCGCCGGGCTGGCCGGATTTTTAGAGCTGAAAAGTGGCTGCTGCGCGTAACCGCCGCCGCTCATCATACGGCCCATCATGTAACCTGCCATCAGCGGCATCCACATGCTGCCGCTGCTCTGGCCTTCGGCGGAAGCCACACCGGACTGCGCTGGCGTCTGGGTACACTGCCCTTCGCCGAATTCGGCAATACAGTCTTCGCGTGAGGCGTATTTCGGCGCGGTTTTTTCGGCATCTTTCTTCGCTGCATCATAGGCTGCGACGCATTGCGCACTGCCGGACGGATTCGCTTTAGAGCAGTCGTCCGCATTCTGATACAAAGACACCGTTTCATCGGTTTTCTCACAGCCTGACAGCATGAATACAGCGCCGACAGCCAGTGCGACAGGTGTGATGCGAGCGCTACGCCATGTTTTACGGAAGGTAGCGAGGTTGACGTGTTGTGTCCGTTTCATCGTTCTGATCCCATATACAGGGCTTTATCGCCCTTTCCCAGTAGGGCTTAAGGATAGGGGAAACAAGGTGATTGTTAAAGCAGCGCACGCCAATTGTTACCAGACTTTACAGAGGGACGTGACGGAGGCAAAAAAAAGCAGCCTTTTCAGGCTGCCTCAGGGATTTATGCTCAACAAAAAATGCGACTTTTCAGGATCAGTTCTGGAAAGGATTGCCGCTTTTTTTGGTGGTATTGGTGGTAGTCGTTGCGCTTGCTCTTTCAGTGCGTGGCGCAGTTGCCTGCGTGCCGTTACTGTTATAGCCGTCAGCCGCTGCATCCTGGTTTGGTGTTTCAGGCGCAACCTGATCAGGTGCCGTCGGAACCGGTTTGCCCAGTGCACCATTCAGTGCCAACAGATCACTTTCATTCAGTGTACCCAGCGCTGATTTAATGTTCAGCTGGTTAATCAGGTAGGTATAACGCGCGCTGGAAAGTTGTTGTTTGGCGTTGTACAGCGTGGTGGTCGCATCCAGCACATCAACGATAGTACGGGTACCAACCTGGTAACCGGCTTCCATCGCATCCAACGAACTTTGCGCAGAGACAACGGCTTGTTTATACGCGTTGATACTGCTGATGGACGCAGAAATGTTGTTGAAGGAAGAACGTACGGTTTGAACCACGCTACGATGCGCGCTTTCAAGCTGCTCGCTGGCACCTACGAAGTTATACTGAGCCTGTTTGACCTGGGAAGTGACAGAGCCGCCGCTGTACAGTGGCAGGGAGAAACTCAGGCCAATTTTGTTCTGACCTGCATCGGCATCCTGATAGCTGGATGCGCCGCCGGTTTTATCACCGTTGTACTTGGTGTTGCTGATGCCGGTAGAGGCAGTCAGATCCACGGTCGGCATATGGCCGGTTTCAGCATAACGGATTTGTTCACGCGCTAAATCTTGTGACAGACGCGCAGACAGTAAGCTCAGGTTACGGCTTTCTGCTTCTTTCAACAGCGTGGCGACCGGTTGCGGACGCGTGGTGTTGAAGTTGTCGACGTTCAGGGAAGACAGCTGCGGATAATACGTACCGGTCACCTGACGCAGGGATTCCAGTGCGTTATCCAGGTTATTACGCGCAGTTACTTCATTCGCCAGCACGGTATCGTATTGTGAGCGAGCGTTCTGTACGTCAGTGATGGCCACCAGGCCCACGTTAAAACGCTGCGTGGTTTGATCTAACTGACGGTAAATAGCCTGTTTCTGCGCTTCGGTATAGGAGAGTGAATCGATTGCACTCAATACATTAAAATAAGCTGTTGCAGAATTAAGGATCAAAGACTGTTGATCCGTCTGATAAGACACGTCCTGAATACCTGCGGTTTTTTCCTGCAGTGTCAGGGCGCGCCATTTTGACATATCAAAAAGGGTCTGCGTTAATTGCAGGCTGGCGCTGCCAACATTGCTGTTTACGCCATTTGCATCGCGGTAGCCATTGGTATAACCATAATCCGCACCCAATCCAAGTTGCGGTAATAAAGGACTGCGGCTTTCGTTAATTTTTTCGAATGCGGCATCCCGGTCAGCAGCTGATTTGCGCAGGTCCGGGTTACTCGTCCTGGCTTGCTGATAGACCTGCATCAGGTTTTCGGCCTGGCTTATCGTACTAAAGCCGCCCAGGCTGAGTCCGATGAGAAGGGGGAGCAGTTTCTTCATTTGCATTCCTTGTTGTGCAGCAATGTTGTTATGTATGGTGACGCAGTCAAATACTCTAATAGACGCGGATTCTAGCAGAGTCAGGCTAAAGGGGCGGTTGGCTTAACGTGCCTTCCCAACTGAATGAGCCTAAATCTATCACAAACAACCTTGATTATTATTAACGCATTTTCATCAAATTGACCTCAAAAGGCGATAATTTACCTTTATGAGGTATTAAAGGAGAACGCTCCATGTCTTCATTCAACGATTCACCGGTAAGTTTCGGCAAAGATGATGTAGAAATTATTGCACGTGAGTCACGATATAAAGGTTTTTTTTCTATTATTGCATATCGGTTTCGCCATCGTTTGTTTAATGGGGAAATGAGTGGTGAGGTGGTGCGTGAGGTTTTTGAACGCGGGCATGCCGCCGTGTTATTACCTTATGATCCTATGCGCGATGAGGTGGTGTTGATCGAACAGATCCGCATCCCATGTATTGATTCCAGTGATACCCCATGGCTTCTGGAGATGGTCGCCGGTATCATTGAAGAGGGCGAAACGGTAGAAGAAGTCGCCCGCCGCGAAGCGCTGGAAGAGGCGAACATTGTGGTGAAACGTTGCAAACCGGTGCTCAATTATCTCGCCAGCCCCGGCGGAACCAGCGAACGTCTCTCCATTATGGTCGGTGAAGTCGACGCTACCACGGCAGAAGGAATTCACGGTCTGGAAGCAGAGAATGAAGACATCCGGGTACACGTTGTGAGCCGCGAGCAGGCTTACCGCTGGGTGGAAGAAGGAGCGATAGACAATGCGGCGTCAGTGATTGCTCTGCAATGGCTGCAACTGCACTATGAATCCCTGAGAAAAGAGTGGGCCAACGAATGATTAAGCGCTATACCCCTGATTTCCCTGAAATGATGAGATTGTGCGAAACTAATTTCGCGCAATTGCGCCGTTTAATGCCGCGCACAGATGAGCCTGGCGAAACAGTGACATATCAGGTGAGTAGCGCCACGTATCGCCTGACGATCCTCGAATCGACGCGCTATACGTCCCTGGTAGAAATAAAACAGACTGCGCCTGCGGTCAGTTACTGGAGTTTGCCGTCGTTGACGGTCAGGCTCTATCATGATGCGATGGTGGCGGAAGTGTGTGCAAGTCAGCAGATCTTTCGCTTTAAAGCACGCTATGATTATCCTAATAAAAAGTTGCATCAGCGTGATGAAAAGCATCAAATTAACCAGTTCCTTGCGGACTGGCTGCGTTATTGCCTTGCGCACGGAGCGATGGCAATTCCGGTTTGTTAGACAGACTTCAACAACAAAGGAAACGATTTGGAAAGCCTGTTTAAACTGCCTTTGGTAAATGGGGCCAAAGTCAGAGTTCTACAGATTACAGATACCCATCTTTTTGCCGGTGAAGATGAAACGTTGTTGGGCGTGAATACGTTTAACAGCTTTCGCGCCGTGCTGGACGCTATCAAGGCGCAGCAGCGCGAAGTCGACATCATCGCAGCGACAGGGGATTTGGCTCAGGATCAGTCGGTGGCGGCATACCATCAGTTTTGCCGTGGCATCAGCGAACTGCCCTCTCCTTGTGTCTGGCTTCCCGGAAATCATGATTTCCAGCCAGCGATGTTTGAAACCCTGCACGACGCCGGGATCAACCCGTCGAAGCACGTACTGCTTGGCGAGCACTGGCAAATCATTCTTCTCGATACGCAAGTATTTGGCGTGCCGCACGGTGAGCTGAGTGAGTATCAGTTGGAGTGGATGGAGCGCTGCCTGAAGGCCTATCCGGATCGCTACACTTTGCTGATGTTGCATCATCATCCGCTGCCGTCGGGTTGTACCTGGCTCGATCAGCACAGTCTGCGTAATGCGCACATGCTGGCGAACACGCTCGTTAACTACCCCAAAGTGAATACGCTGCTGTGTGGCCACATTCATCAGGAACTGGATCTCGACTGGTATGGCCGTCGCCTTTACGCCACGCCGTCAACCTGTGTTCAGTTCAAACCGCACTGCACCAATTTCACCATTGATACCGTTGCGCCGGGTTGGCGTTATCTGGATTTATATCCTGATGGCCGCGTGGAAACGCAGGTATTCCGTCTCGAATCCACTGAGTTTCACCCGGATACGGAATCGGACGGCTACGAATGAACACCCTATTGTACCTGCACGGATTCAACAGTTCCCCGAACTCGGCCAAAGCAACATTACTGAAAACCTGGCTGGCGGAACATCATCCGCGTATTGATATGGTGATCCCACAGTTACCGCCGTATCCGTCCGAGGCTGCTGAGCTGCTTGAAACGCTGGTTATCCAAAATGCCGGTAAGAAACTGGGCATTGTCGGCTCCTCGTTGGGCGGGTATTACGCGACGTGGTTATCACAGTGTTTTGCCGTACCGGCGGTGGTCGTGAACCCGGCGGTCAAGCCTTATGAGCTGCTTATCGACTTTCTCGGGCAAAACGAGAACCCCTACACCGGCCAGCAATATGTGTTAGAGTCACGCCACGTTTACGATCTGAAAGTGATGCAGATCGAACCGCTGGAGTCACCGGATTTACTCTGGTTATTACAGCAAACGGGCGATGAAATTCTCGATTACCGTCAGGCTGTGGCATATTACACCACCTGTCGTCAGACGGTTGAACCCGAGGGAAATCATGCATTTGTCGGCTTTGAACGCTATTTTTCGCCGATTGTCGATTTCCTCGAACTGGCCGCAGACTAACATCGCAGGGTGACGTTTTTCCCCGGATGTAGAGCGTCTGCGTGCTGCCAGTGCTTTTCCTCCCGCCCACATACTGTATCGTTAGCCCACAAACCTATGAGCCACGAATAATCAACGATGAGCCAATCTACTTATAACGCGGATTCCATAGAGGTCCTCAGCGGACTTGAACCGGTGCGCCGCCGTCCGGGCATGTACACCGATACCACCCGGCCAAACCACCTCGGCCAGGAAGTGATTGATAACAGCGTGGATGAGGCATTAGCCGGCCACGCCAAACGTATCGAAGTCATTCTGCACGAAGACCAGTCTCTCGAAGTCATCGATGATGGCCGTGGTATGCCGGTGGATATCCACGCAGAAGAGGGCGTGCCCGCTGTCGAACTGATTTTCTGCCGTCTGCACGCGGGGGGTAAATTCTCCAACAAAAACTACCAGTTCTCCGGCGGCCTGCACGGCGTGGGGATTTCGGTGGTAAACGCCTTATCCAAACGCGTCGAAGTGGCGGTAAAACGCGGCGGCGAAGTGTATGAGATGGCGTTTGAAAACGGCGATAAAGTTGAAGATCTGCACGTTACCGGCACCTGCGGCAAACGCAACACCGGCACCAGCGTTCATTTCTGGCCAGACGTCAGTTTCTTCGATAGCCCGCGTTTTTCGGTCAGCCGCCTCAGCCATTTGCTGAAAGCCAAAGCCGTACTGTGTCCGGGCGCTGAAATCATTTTTAAAGACAAGGTAAACAACACTGAACAGCGCTGGTGTTATGAAGACGGGCTGACCGACTACCTGATGGAGGCGGTCAACGGCCTCATCACCTTGCCGGAAAAAGCTTTTGTCGGTGCGTTTGCCGGTGATATCGAAGCGGTAGACTGGGCGCTGCTGTGGCTGCCGGAAGGCGGTGAACTGCTGACAGAAAGCTATGTCAACCTGATCCCAACCATGCAGGGCGGTACGCACGTCAACGGTCTGCGTCAGGGATTGCTGGATGCAATGCGCGAGTTCTGCGAATTCCGCAACATTCTGCCGCGCGGCGTGAAACTTTCAGCGGAAGATATCTGGGAGCGCTGCGCTTATGTGCTCTCGGTGAAAATGCAGGATCCGCAATTTGCCGGTCAGACCAAAGAGCGTCTCTCTTCCCGTCAGTGCGCGGCGTTCGTCTCCGGCGTGGTGAAAGATGCTTTCAGCCTGTGGCTGAACCAGAACGTCCATGCGGCAGAACAGCTGGCTGAGCTCTGCATTTCCAGCGCTCAGCGCCGTTTGCGCGCCGCCAAAAAAGTGGTGCGTAAGAAGCTGACCAGCGGCCCTGCGCTGCCGGGGAAACTGGCGGACTGTACGTCGCAAGACTTGAACATGACTGAACTTTTCCTGGTGGAAGGGGATTCCGCAGGCGGCTCTGCCAAACAGGCGCGCGATCGTGAATATCAGGCGATCATGCCACTTAAAGGTAAGATCCTGAACACGTGGGAAGTCTCTTCAGACGAAGTATTGGCGTCGCAGGAAGTGCACGACATTTCCGTGGCGATCGGTATCGATCCAGACAGCGAAGACCTGACGCAGCTGCGTTATGGCAAAGTCTGTATTCTTGCGGATGCGGACTCCGACGGCTTACACATCGCCACGCTGCTGTGCGCGCTGTTTGTCCGCCACTTCCGATCCCTGGTGCGCGGTGGCCACGTTTATGTTGCGATGCCGCCTCTTTACCGTATCGATCTGGGCAAAGAAGTGTTCTATGCGCTGGACGAGCAGGAAAAAGATGGCGTACTGGATCAGCTGAAACGCAAGAAAGGTAAGCCGAACGTTCAGCGCTTTAAAGGGCTGGGTGAGATGAACCCATTGCAGCTGCGCGAAACCACGCTTGATCCGAATACCCGTCGTCTGGTTCAGCTGACCATCGATGAGAACGATATCGACCAGACGCTGAGCATGATGGATATGCTGCTGGCGAAGAAACGGTCTGAAGATCGCCGTAACTGGTTACAGGAAAAGGGCGATACCGCCGAACTGGACGTCTGATCCCCCTCAGGCTGTGCCATAAAAAAATGCCGGACGCGTTACAGCGCCGGCATTTTTGTTTTAAACGAAGTCAGATTTTAGGATCAGGCTTTTTCGATAATATGGATCACCACATCCAGCACGTCGGCTTTGATGTTTTCACGGTGCTTGTCCATGTGCGGTGCCTGCTGATGCGCTTCGAGATGCGCCAGACTTTCCCAATCCTCCAGCATGAAAATGGAATCAGGAACGGTTTTACGCCATGGGATCTGGCCGTTGAAATCAATGTAAGGCTCATAGCGGTGGCAGCCTTTCTCTTCGAGAACGCTTGGCAGCAGCGCGGTAATTTTTTCCATGACCGCATCGCGGCGGCCCGCTTTTACTTTGATTTCGGCGATAACAGTGATCATAACTACCTCATTACACGAATGACTTTTTACCTTAGGCCTGACCGAACACATTTTCAAGGTGCGCGCGGTAACGGGCGAAATCACCTTCGATGTCAGGTTGTTTAATCACGTCGTTACACATGAAGGTCGGCAGCGTATCCAGACCGATGAACTGGTTGGCTTTATGCTGTGCCAGATATACACCGTCAACGCCCACGCCGTGGAAGAATTGTTCTTTATCGTCGAACGCTTCCAGCGGCGCATTCCAGGTCACGGAGAGCATGTAGCATTTGCCTTGCAGAAGGCCGCCAGAACCGTATTTTTTCGCGCCGTCTGAACGGGTGCGGCCATCGCTGGCGTACAGCTTACCGTGGCCTTCGGTGAAGATTTCGTCGATGTATTTTTTCAGCGTCCACGGCATGCCCATCCACCAGCCCGGTTGCTGATAAATGATGGCATCGGCCCACAGATAGCTGTCGATTTCGGTCTGAATGTCGTAACCGTCTTCAAGTACGGTCACGCGTACGTCATGCCCGGCGTCACGCAGGAAGCTGGATGCGACGTCAGTCAGGCTGTTGTTCAGTGCGCCTTTGGAGTGGGCAAAGGTTTTGCCGGCGTTAATAATCAGGATGTTGCTCATGGGGTTTTCCTTAAAATGAATTCTGGCTGTCAGGCTGTTGTCACGTAGTGTACTGAACTCTGCGTTGCGAAAAAATGTGATATTGCGCACAAGACTATTGACTCAGATGCAATAATCGCCCGAGTAGCTCGACGAATTCGCCAGCGTGACCGGCTAAAACTGGTTAAAAACAACGCATAAACACAGCAACTGTGACAGGAATACGGCAGATGATGTACTATCGCGGACATCATTGCCTCGCGGCTGGTGCCTTTGCGCGCCTGCGGGTGCAAGCTTCCTTAATTTCCAAAACGATAACGCCACGGGTCTGAGGATTAAACATCAATGAGCGAAATGACTCATGACGGAACAGAGCGTTTAGCACTGCATACGTTTACTGAGAACGCCTATCTCAACTATTCCATGTACGTCATCATGGACCGCGCGCTGCCGTTTATCGGTGACGGCCTGAAGCCGGTACAACGCCGTATTATTTATGCGATGTCCGAACTCGGCCTGAGTAATAACGCCAAATTCAAGAAATCCGCGCGTACTGTCGGTGACGTGCTGGGTAAATACCATCCGCACGGCGACAGCGCCTGCTACGAAGCCATGGTGTTGATGGCGCAGCCCTTTTCTTACCGTTATCCGCTGGTTGACGGACAGGGGAACTGGGGGGCACCGGATGACCCGAAATCCTTCGCCGCGATGCGTTACACCGAATCGCGTCTGTCGAAATATGCGGAAGTCCTGCTGCGCGAGCTCGGTCAGGGTACTGTGGATTATGTCCCGAACTTTGACGGCACCATGCAGGAGCCGAAAATGCTGCCTGCGCGCCTGCCCAACATCCTGCTGAACGGCACCACCGGCATCGCTGTGGGTATGGCGACGGATATTCCGCCGCACAACATCCGTGAAGTGGCCGCCGCTGCGGTCGCACTGCTGGAAAAACCGGGCAGCTCGCTCGACGATCTGCTGGAGTTCGTGCAGGGTCCTGATTTCCCGACCGAAGCCGAAATCATCACACCGCGCAGCGAAATCCGCAAAATGTACGAGTCGGGCAAAGGCTCGGTGCGCATGCGTGCGGTCTGGCATAAAGAAGATGGCAGTGCGGTGATCACCGCGTTGCCGCATCAGGTTTCCGGTGCGAAAGTGCTCGAGCAAATCGCCAGCCAGATGCGTGCCAAGAAACTGCCGATGGTCGAAGATCTTCGTGACGAATCCGATCACGAAAACCCGACCCGTCTGGTAGTGGTACCGCGATCCAACCGTATCGATCTCGATCAGGTGATGAATCATCTGTTCGTGACCACCGATCTGGAACGCAGCTACCGCATCAATATGAACATGATCGGGCTGGATCACCGCCCGCAGGTCAAAGGGCTGGTGGAAATCCTCACTGAATGGCTGGCCTACCGTCGCGATACCGTGCGCCGCCGCCTGAATTACCGTCTCGATAAAGTCCTGAAGCGTCTGCATATTCTTGAAGGCTTACTGATTGCCTTCCTGAACATTGATGAAGTGATCCACATCATCCGTACTGAAGATGAGCCTAAGCCGGTGCTGATGCAGCGTTTTGAGCTTTCCGATACGCAGGCCGAAGCCATCCTTGAGTTGAAATTACGCCATTTGGCTAAACTCGAAGAAACTAAAATTCGCGGTGAGCAGGATGAACTGGCGAAAGAGCGCGATCAGTTGCAGGCACTGCTGGGCTCTGAACGCAAACTCAGTACGCTTATCCGCAAAGAAATTCAGGCTGATGCCGAATCATTTGGTGACGACCGCCGCTCACCAATCATTGAGCGCGAAGAAGCTAAAGCCATGAGCGAGCACGACTTTGTGCCGTCCGAGCCGGTAACTATCGTGCTTTCTGAATCTGGCTGGGTGCGCAGCGCCAAAGGCCACGACATTGATGCCTCCGGTTTAAGCTATAAAGCCGGTGACAGCTTCCGTGCCGCCGCCAAAGGTAAGAGCAATCAGCCCGTCGTGTTTATCGACTCCACCGGACGCAGCTACGCGCTGGATCCGATGACATTGCCGTCCGCGCGCGGACAGGGAGAGCCGCTGACCGGCAAGCTGACGCCACCGCCGGGCGCGACCATTGAACATGTGATCATGGCACCGGACGATCAAAAACTGCTGATGGCCTCCGATGCCGGTTACGGTTTCGTGTGTACTTTCAACGATTTAGTGGCGCGCAACCGTGCCGGTAAAGCGATGATTACTCTGCCGGAAAATGCCAAAGCGTTTGCGCCAATAGAGCTCAACGGTGCGGACGACATGTTGCTGTCAGTGACCGCCGCTGGCCGCATGCTGCTGTTCCCGGTGGCGGATTTACCGCAACTGTCGAAAGGCAAGGGTAACAAAATTGTATCAATCCCTTCGGCGCAGGCCGCCTCCGGTGAAGATAAACTCGCCTGGTTGCTGGTGCTGCCGCCGCAGACGTCGATAACTCTGCACGTTGGTAAGCGCAAACTGTTGTTGCGTCCTGAAGATTTGCAGAAATTCCGTGCGGAACGCGGGCGCAAGGGAACCCTTCTGCCACGCGGCCTGCAACGGATCGATCGCGTTGAAGTGGATGCGCCTGCCCGCATTAAAGGCGGCGACAGCGAAGAATAACGCGCTGGCTCATCGGCACGGACAGGGCACATTTGTGCCCTGTCTACGTTGTGACGTTCAGCTATTGTTTGAGACTGCTGTGTAGTGCAAAGATTTTACATTTGTATAAACAAAACCGTTGTATAGCGTTGAATCAGGCTTGAGAATAGTTCGGCGCACAGGGATCCAAACTGCACAGGTTTCTTACCGGCTTCGGCTGTAGTTTTAAGAGGATGTTATGCTATTTATTTTACGACTGATAATCGTGGTGATTTACTCGATTCTGGTAAGTTTTTTTGGCTGTATCTATTGTCTGTTCAGCCCGCGTAATCCGAAACATGTGGCGACATTCGGAAAGTTATTTGGAAATCTGGCGCCGGTGTTTGGCCTGACCGTTGAAAAGCGTATTCCCGCAGAGGCGCCGAACAACGGTAAATGCATTTATATCGCCAACCATCAGAACAATTACGATATGGTGACCGCATCATCGGTTGTCATGCCAGGTACCGTTACCGTCGGCAAAAAAAGCCTGGTCTGGATCCCGTTTTTTGGTCAGCTTTACTGGCTCACTGGTAACCTCCTGATTGACCGCAATAACCGCGCGAAAGCCCACGGAACGATTTCGCAGGTTGTAAACCAGATTAAGAAAAAGAACCTGTCGATCTGGATGTTCCCGGAAGGAACGCGCAGCCGCGGCCGCGGTCTGATGCCCTTCAAAACCGGTGCTTTCCATGCGGCAATTTCCGCCGGTGTGCCGATCGTGCCGATTTGCGTGTCGAACACGAATGGCAAAGTGAAGCTCAACCGCTGGTCCAACGGCCACGTCATTGTTGAAATGTTGCCGCCTGTTGATACCACTGGCTACACGAAAGACCGTTTGCGCGAATTATCTGAACACTGTCACAAGCTGATGGCGGATAAAATTGCCGAGCTGGATGCCGAAGTAGCACTGCGCGAAGCTGCCGAAAAAAAATAAAAGTCATCACATACCACATTAAAACCCGCTGCCATTGATGGCGACGGGGCCTACTTTTGTTTTCATGGAGAAGATATGTCACTCAGTCGTCGCTCGTTCCTGCAAGCCTCCGGCGTGGCTCTTGCCGCAGGTGCTCTGCCATTGAAAGCAGAAGCGAGTGGTTCGCAACCGGCCTTGCCTGTTCCGCCGCTGCTAGAATCGCGTCGCGGACAACCCCTGTTCCTTACGTTGCAATCTGCCCACTGGTCGTTCCTGGGCGGTGCTAAAGCGCCTGTCTGGGGCATCAACGGCATGTATCTCGGGCCGACGGTGAAAGTGCACAGCGGGGATGACGTGAAGCTGATTTACAGCAACCGTCTGGCTGAACCTGTGTCGATGACTATCAGCGGTCTGCTGGAGCCGGGCACGCTGACCGGCGGTGGCGCACGCATGATGTCACCGGGCGTTGACTGGTCGCCGGTCTTGCCTATCCGCCAGCCAGCGGCGACGTGCTGGTATCATGCCAATACGCCGAACCGCATGGCACCGCACGTCTATAACGGGCTGGCGGGAATGTGGATTGTCGAGGATGAAATCAGTAAAAACCTGCCGTTGCCGAATCATTACGGTGTCGATGACTTCCCGCTGATCATTCAGGACAAACGTCTGGACGGTTTTGGTGTGCCGCAATATGACACGCCAGCCTCGGGCGGCTTCTTCGGCGATACTATGCTGGTGAATGGCGTGCAAAGTCCTTTCGTCGAAGTCTCACGCGGCTGGGTGCGTTTGCGTTTGCTGAATGCGTCCAATGCCCGTCGTTACGAATTGAGCATGAGTGACGGTCGCCCGTTCCACGTGGTGGCCTCCGATCTCGGCTTCCTGCCTGCGCCGATGACCGTGCAGCGCTTATCCCTCGCACCCGGTGAGCGCCGCGAAGTGCTGGTGGATATGTCGCAGGGTGAAGAAGTGTCGATTACCGCCGGTGAAGCGGCGGGCGTAATGGAGCGTTTGCGCGGATTGTTTGAGCCATCGAGTATCCTGGTATCCACGCTGGTGCTGACACTCAAACCGACCGGCCTGCTGCCGCTGGTGACGGACAATTTGCCGATGCGTTTACTGGCCGATCAAATTCTCTCCGGAAATGTGATCCGTACCCGCGACCTGCGCCTTGGCGACAGCCAGCCGGGCGTGAACGGCGCAATATGGGACATCAACCGCATTGACCTCACCGCCCAGCAGGGAACGTGGGAGCGCTGGACAATACACGCGGACATGCCGCAGTCGTTCCATGCCGAGGGCGTATCCTTCCTGGTGAAAAGCGTCAACGGTGCCGCGCCACTGGTAGAGGATGCCGGATTTAAAGATACGGTCTGGGTTGATGGCGACGTTGAACTACTGGTGTACTTTAACCAGCCGTCGTACGAGCATTTCCCGTTTGTATATCGTAGCGGTGCGCTGGAACTGGCTGATCGCGGTTCAGCAGGCAATATGCTGGTTCAGCCATCGATGTGACGATTTCAATGCCCAAAAAACAAAACCCGCCGTGGCGGGTTTTTTAGTTTTAGAACACAGCAGGATCACAGGCCTTTTTCAGGATCAGGCCCCAGACGGTGCTCTTTATCCAGTTTGGTCACTTCCGCCAGCTCTTCCTTCTCCAGTTTAAAATCAAACACGTCGAAGTTTTCACGGATGCGTTTCGGTGTCACGGATTTAGGGATCACGATCAGCCCGTTATCCAGATGCCAGCGGATGACAATCTGCGCGGGGGTCTTATCGTATTTATCCGCCAGTTTCTGAATCAGCGGCTGATCGAAGACGCCTTCGCCGCCCTGCGCCAGCGGGCTCCAGGACTCAGTGGCGATATTGTGCGTGGCGTTCCAGGAATGCAGCTGGCGCTGTTGCATCAGCGGGTGCAGCTCGATCTGGTTCACCACCGGGAAAATCCCGGTCTCATCTTTCAGTTTTTGCAAATGGGCGAGTGGGAAATTACACACACCGACACTTTTCGCCAGACCCTGTTCTTTCAGCTTCAGCAGCGCTTTCCAGGCTTCAACATAGTTGCCCTGTTGCGGCTGCGGCCAATGGATCAGGTAAAGATCGACGTAATCGGTTTGCAGTTTTTTGAGGCTGGTTTCCAGTGCTTGTGGCGCGTTGAGCTGATCGTCATTCCACAGTTTGGTGGTGATGAACAACTCTTCACGAGGAACGAGGTTAGCGGCAATAGCTTCGCCGACGCCTTCCTCATTCTTGTAAATAGCGGCGGTATCGATATGACGATAACCGGTTTCGATGGCGGTTTTGACCGCCGCAGTAGCATCCTGATTACTGGCCTTCCATACGCCAAGTCCTAACTGAGGCATCAGGTTGCCATCGTGAAGTTTTATGATGGGTTGCGTTGCCATGAGTTTCTCCTTAATGGGCAGAGTGCCCGCTGAAATGCGCGGGCACAGAGAGGGATTGGGCTTTAGCCTGAGACTAAGTCTAGTTAACGAAACGGCATCTTGCTGAGCAAGCTACTGATTTTATTTTCAACTGACTGACCACAGAACGGGTTTTACTGTACGTCCAAACTGCAGCCGGGAAGATGCTCAATCCTGCCTAAGGCTTGCCTGTTTCTGCTTGTCTCTGTAGAAACGATGGCGGATATGGCACTATTGATGTCGGTTTATCGGAAACAGGAAGCAGGTAAAATGGAAAATGTGGACAGCTTATGTGCCCGCATGTCAGCACGCGTCGCACAGCTGAGTGGTGACAAAATACTCAGTAAATCGGCGGTGCCGCAGGTCACGTTGATGTACACCACGCAGTACCATGCGCGCCAGCCGGTGCTCTATAATCCCGGCGTAGTGATCCTGTTTCAGGGGAGTAAAGTCGGCTATCTTGGCAAAAAAACGTTCTCCTACGATCCGCACAACTACCTGATGCTGACAGTGCCGCTGCCGTTCGAATGCGAAACCTTCGGCAGCCCTGAACAGCCGATGGCCGGTATTCAGATCAGTATCGATAACCTGATGTTGCAGGATTTACTGATGGATATGGGCGATGAGGCGATGGCGCATCAGCGCGAGTCTTCCACCGGTATCAATTCCGGCATTTTGGATGACGACATTCTGTGCGCGACCGAACGTCTGCTGGATGTAATGGATAAACCGCTGCATGCCCGCGTTCTGGGGCCGAAGATCATCCGCGAGATCCTGTTCTTTATCCTGACCAGCGAAAACGGCGGAGCGTTGCAGGCGCTGGTCAACCGCCATACGCACTTCAGCCAGATAACCAAATCCTTGCGCCGCATTGAAGCCCAGTACGCCGATAATCTCAGCGTCGAAATTCTGGCGAGTGAAGTGAACATGAGCGTCTCGGCGTTTCATCACAACTTCAAAGCCGTGACCAGCACGTCGCCGTTGCAATACCTGAAAACATATCGGCTGCACAAAGCGCGCATGATGATGATTTACGATGGATTAAAGGCCAGTTCG
Organism: Enterobacteriaceae bacterium Kacie_13; assembly: GCA_013457415.1. Lineage (NCBI taxonomy): Bacteria > Pseudomonadati > Pseudomonadota > Gammaproteobacteria > Enterobacterales > Enterobacteriaceae > Enterobacteriaceae bacterium Kacie_13. Next base: position 3,991,285 of record CP045665.1, on the reverse strand, counting down.
GCAGCATTGCAGGTGGGTTACGAAAGCGCTTCGCAGTTCAGCCGCGAATTTAAGCGTTACTTTGGCGTGACTCCGAGCGACGAAATTGCTCGCCTGAGGGAAGGGCATTTTGGCGCAGTGGCTGTCGCCGACGCGTCATTTAAAGCGGTATTTTAGCAGGGCATACTAGCGAACAGACTGGCCTCAGGCGTGGGCTTTGCGATTTTTCCACAACACCACGAGACCGCCCGCGAGGCCAATCACCAGCAGCAATACCGGTAAAATCATCAGACCGGCCATGACCTGATCTTCATGACGTTTCACCAGAGGAATGTGGCTCATGGCAAACCCCAACGTAATCACCACACCCACCCACAGGATGGCGCTCAGCCAGTTAAAGAACTGAAAGCGTGCGTTATTCAGACCGGAGATCCCGGCCATGGTCGGCAGCAACGTACGCACGAACGCCAGAAAACGGCCTGCCAGCAGCGCCATCAAACCGTGTTCAGTGAACATCCGGTGGGCACGCTGATGATAATGCGCCGGTAGCTGCAACAGCCAGCCTTTCACCACTCGGGTATGACCGAGCCATCGCCCCTGAATGTAACTCAGCCAGCAGCCAAGACTGGCAGCGATCACCAGAATAATCAGCGTCGGGAAAAAGCTCATTACACCTTTGGCGATAAGCGCACCGGTCAGCAGCAGCAGGCTGTCGCCGGGCAGGAAAGAGGCGGGGAGTAATCCGTTTTCCAGGAACAGCGTGGTGAACAGGACAGCGTAAATAACCCAAAGCAAATTGGGGTCGGCGAGCATAGTAAAATCATGCCGCCAGAGTGCATGAAAAATGTCGCAAATAACTGCCATATTCTGTCCTGTTGCTGTTCGTGTGCTGTGCGTGACAACTTTTGTCTGTTGTAAGTGTACCGTAATTCGCGCTATGAGATGTTGATCTGGGAACGCTCTGTTTAAAATGTAACCTCCGGGATTTATTCCCCAGAGCTATGGATAGAGCTTACAGAGTATTCTCATTATACGAATGAAAATCTGACAGATACCTTAACGATCTGAGCAGTCTGTCGCAATCCCCGTGTCTCAGACCGTAGCAATCCGTTCAAACGCCGCGGTCAGATCGGCTATCAAATCATCACAATGCTCCAGGCCGATGTGCAGACGGACCAGCGTGCCGGTGAAATCGACGGTTTCTGCCGGGCGGATCGCCTGAATTTCTTCCGGCTGATTGGCCAGAACCAGCGATTCAAAACCGCCCCAGGAATACGCCATACTGAAATGCTCGAAGTGATCAAGATAATCAGAAAGCTGTTGCTTGCTCAGGCGCTGTTTCAGCACGAATGAGAACAGGCCGCAACTGCCGGTGAAATCACGTTTCCAGAATTCATGGCCTTTGCTGCCCGGCAAAGCAGGATGATTCACCACCGCCACTTCAGGACGCGTTGCCAGCCACTGCGCGATATGCAGGCTGCTTTCCGCGTGCTGCTTCAGGCGGATGCCCATGGTGCGTAAACCACGGCTGGCGACGTAGGCCGTATCGGCGTCAACCATCTGCCCCATCAGATAGGAGTGCTCGCGCAGCTGCTCCCAGCAACGAGCGTTGGAAACGGCGGTGCCTATCATTGCATCTGAATGCCCGACGATATATTTAGTACCCGCCTGAATCGAAATATCGATATCAAACTCCAGCGCCTTAAACAGAATGCCCGCCGCCCAGGTGTTATCGATCATGACGATGACGTCCGGGGACACCGCACGGACCGCTTTTACCATCGCCGGAATATCCGGGACTTCCATGGTGATTGAACCCGGGGATTCGAGGAACACCACTTGGGTATTGGGTTGCATCAGCGCGCCCAGCCCGGCGCCAATGTCTGATGGGAAATAGGTGGTAGAAACACCCAATTTCTTCAGCACTTTTTCGCAGAAATCCTGCGTCGGCTCGTAAGAAGAACCGGCCACCAGAATGTGGTCACCGGTGCTGACAAACGACAGCACCGCATTGCTGACCGCCGCCGCACCGCACGGGTAAAGTGCACAGCCCGCACCACCTTCCAGTTCAACCATCGCTTCCTGCAACGAAAAATGCGTCAGGGTGCCGCGGCGGCCATAGAACAGTTCGCCGTTGGCGCGGTTAGCGGTGGCGTGTTTTTTATCTGCCACTGTTTCAAATACCAGCGATGATGCGCGCTGGATCACCGCATTTACTGAACCCTGTGTGAATTTCTTGTCCCGTCCGGCGCTGACCAGCGCGGTTTCAATTTTCTTAGACGACATAATCCGTATTTCACCCTGATTGATTTTGGAGATCGGCGCGCTGTCGCGTCCGCTGACATGTCTTTAACTTAACATGAGCAATTTCAGGGATCTGTCTTTTGCAGGGTGAATGAAAAAATTTCAAACAAAAAAAGCCCGTTCGCAGAACGGGCAGAGGAGAAACAAGGCACAAAGGAAAAATTAACCCGTATACACCCCGAACAGTTTGGGCAGGAACAGTGAGATTGACGGGATGTAGGTCACCAGCATCAGCACCATAAACAGCACGCAATAGAACGGCAACATAGCTTTGACGACTTTCTCGATGCTCTGTTTACTCACCGCACTGGCGACAAACAGCACCGAACCGACCGGCGGCGTGATAAGCCCGATCCCCAGATTGACCAGCATGATCATCCCAAAATGCACCGGATCGATACCGAGCGATAGCACCACTGGAAGCAGGACCGGCGTCAGGATCAGGATGATCGGCGCCATATCCATTAGCGTGCCGATCAGCAACAGCATGATGTTGATCCACATGAGGATCACGTACTTGTTGTCGGAGATCGAGGTAAAGAACTCGGTGATCCGCATCGGGAGCTGCATGTAGGTCATCACGGCGCCAAAGCTGGCGGCGAAGCCAATCAGGATCATCACGATGCTGACCGTTTTGACCGTGCGGTACATCAGTTTTGGTAGCTCACTCCACTTGTAATCGCGGTAGATAAACATGGTGACGAAGAATGACCACAGGCAGGCGATGGCGGCGGATTCCGTTGCGGTGAAAATCCCGCTGAGGATCCCACCCATGATGATGACCACCGTCATCAGGCCCCAAAGCGTGTCGATGAAAATTTTCAGCGCCTGACGAAACGGCACGCGCTCGCCTTTCGGATAACCACGTTGATGCGCAAACACGACACACATCACCATCAGTGTCAGGCTAAGCAGTAAACCGGGCAGAATTCCGGCGATGAACAATGCGGCGATCGAGACTGTCCCTCCGGTCGCCAGCGAGTAAATTACCGAGTTATGGCTCGGCGGCGTGAGGATGGCCTGCACCGAGCCGCTGGCGGTGACTGCGGCGGCGAAATCACGCGGATACCCTTTTTTCTCCATTTCGGGGATCATCACCGAACCGATCGACGCAGTATCCGCCACCGACGACCCGGAGATCGCGCCGAAAAACGTCGAGGCGACAATATTCACCAGCGACAGTCCGCCGCGAATAAATCCAACAAAGATGTAGGCAAAGCTGACCAGCCTGCGGGCGATACCCCCTTCGGCCATGATCGCCCCCGCCAGAATAAAGAATGGGATTGCCAGCAGTGAAAACTTGTTTACGCCGTTGGTGAGCTGGATCATCAGCGCCTCAAACGGCAGGTCGATCCACCAGGCACCGGCCAGCGCGCTGAGCCCGACGGCGTACGCCACCGGCACGCCAATCGCCAGCATCACCCCCAGCGTTAATAGTAAAATAAGTGCGTCCATAAACGTCTCCGGGTCAGGCGTCGGAATTGCCCAGCATCACCACCGGGCGCTGATGCTGCGGTCCGGCGATGATCTGCTCAATGATGAATAAGATCGTCAGGGCGGATCCTACAGGCAGCGGCAGATAGGTTTCTCCGGCGGTCAGCAGCGGGAACTCCGCTACCGGCTGTGTCCACAGCTCGCTGCACAGATGCAGGCTGTACCAGAAAATGAAAATGCTGATGGCCAGCATCATCAAATCAGACAGCAGCGCCGAGAACTTTTTTAGCGCCGGAGGCAGACGGTCGGTGACCATCGCCACCACGATGTGAGAACCGGCGCGGTAACTGACGGCAGCACCGATAAAGGTGAACGTCACCATGCACATGATGGCGACCGGTTCAGGCCACGACAGTGCACTGTTCATGACGTAACGGGCGAAGATCCCGACGGGGATCACTGCCACCATCAGCAGTAACGCAATCCCGGCGAACCACATCGCAGCGCGGTAAAGGATGTCCATCAGGGTGTGATATCCGGAAATCATAAGGCTTCCTCCGATGAGTATCGGAAAAGGGCAGCGGGCGCTGCCCGTACAGAGACAGTGTTTACTGAACGTCAGCGATTTGCTGCATCAGTTCTTTATGGTCTTTGCCGAACTCATCGCGCACGGTTTGTGTAGCCTGTACGTAAGTTGCAGGATCGATTTCGTAAAATTTCACGCCACCTGCTTTCATCGTGGCGAGCGCTTTTTCGTTATAGGCTTTCCACAGCTCGCGTTGCTCGTCCTGTGCTTCTTTCGACAGTTTGAGGATCAGCTGCTGGTCTTCGGGTTTCAGCTTGTCCCACTTGGCTTTCGAGTACAGGAAAAGCTCAGGGATAATGAAGTGGCGGCTGTAGGTATAGTTCTTCACTACCGGCAGGTAATTGTGCGCGACGAACGTCGGTGGATTGTTTTCGGTACCGTCAATCACGCCGGTTTGCATTCCACTGAATACTTCACTGACACCCATCGCCACCGGATTCGCGCCCATGGCTTTCAGCGTAGCCAGCGCAATCGGACTGCCCTGAACACGGATTTTCATCCCTTTCAGATCTTCCGGTTTAACTACCGCCTCTTTGGTAATCAGGTTTCGCGTACCGCCGTCCATCCAGCCGAGAAATACCAGACGCGAGTTCGGATTGTTAGTGATCTTGTCGCCGATCTCCTTGCCAATCTGACCGTCGAGTACTTTGTGCATGTGGTCTTCATCACGGAATATATACGGCAGGGTGAAGACATTGATTTCCGGCAGGATTGAGGCGACCGGCGTCATCGATACGCGAATGATGTCCAGCGCGCCGAGCTGTGCCTGTTCAATTTCCTGCTTTTCATCGCCCAGCACGCCGCCGGGGAAGGTTTTGATTTCAAGACGTCCGTCGGTTTGCTTGTGCAGCTTTTCGCCCATGTGCTGGACGGCAACGACGTTCGGATAGCCTTGCGGATGCACATCTGCGGCTTTCAACGTCTGCGCTGACGCGGCGGAGGTAAATAACAGGGTCGCGGAACTCAGGCAAAGGCTGAGAAGTGCTTTTTGCAATTTCATCAGTTTGTCTCCAGGGGTATTCGGTAAGGAAAAAGTGACAGCGAAAATGAACCGGCCGGCGCACGGTGCGCTGTCGGAACTGTATGAAAGTATTAAAAATAATGATGTTAATGAAACGGATACAGGACATGCCGGTGTGTGGTCTTTGCCCGTGCTAAGCACATTACCTTATTTATAACTGCCGGGTATTTGAGCGTTATCACAAACTTGCAACAAATGTAAAATACTGTTACTTAATATTTAAAACGTTGTTTTGTCTTTGGTGATTACTGGCAGGCGATTGATTTAGCGTGGGATTATCGACAAAAGTGTAATGCAGATTAAACTGCCGATGTATTGACCAAAGAGTCAAAACCTTGTCATCCGTCAAGGACACCGATGGCATCAGGCGCGACAATGTAAATAATAATGAGAACGACTATCAATTAGGTCTTTTTGTTTGATATAATTCGGCGTTATTTAACCCATATACACTGATTCTGGCTGGAGGCGACGCGTGAAAACGGCTCGCAATAAGATGAAAAAAACGACCTCTGTATTGATGTCGTTAATGTTGATCGCTGGTTTAAGCGGCAACGCAATGGCAGCCCCTGCGACGCCGGCGGCAAATGCCGTCACTTCTGAAACCACGCAACCTGCACCTGCTGACACCACGCCAGCGCCCGTTATGCAATCTGCGCCGACTGAAACTCCCGTCATTCCAACCGATTTGTCCGTATTAGGTATGTACCATCATGCTGATGTGGTGGTGAAAACTGTCATGATCGGCCTGTTGCTGGCGTCTGTGGTCACCTGGGCATTATTGTTCAGCAAAGGCTCTGAAGTATTCACCGCTAAACGTCGCATGCGCCGCGAATTTGACGCGCTGTCTTCCGTCCGCACGCTGGACGAAGCCGCTGAGCAGGCTGAAAGCTTCGCCACCAGCAGTATCAGCGCGCAGATGATTCGCGATGCGCAGAATGAACTCGAGCTGTCTGCCGGTTCCACCGACAATAACGGCATCAAAGAACGTACCGGCTTCCGCCTTGAGCGCCGGGTCGGTGCTGCCGGGCGTCACATGGGCCGCGGCAATGGTATTCTCGCCACTATCGGTGCGATTTCACCGTTCGTCGGCTTGTTCGGCACTGTCTGGGGCATCATGAACAGTTTCATCGGTATCGCCCAAACCCAGACGACTAACCTGGCCGTCGTGGCACCGGGTATCGCAGAAGCGCTGCTTGCGACCGCTGTCGGTCTGGTGGCGGCAATTCCAGCTGTGGTTATCTACAACATTTTCGCTCGTACCATCACGTCTTACCGCCACCAGGTGGGCGATGTGGCGGCGCAGATTATCCTGTTACAGGGCCGCGATTTGGATCTGGCTGCCAGCGAAGGCGATGCGCCGCGCGGTCAGACAGGTCAGTTACGCGTAGGATAAGAACAGATTATGGCTATTCGGTTAAACGACGATATCGACGAAAGCGGTGAAATGCATGACATCAACGTCACGCCTTTTATCGACGTCATGCTGGTACTGCTGATCATCTTCATGGTCGCTGCGCCGCTGGCCACCGTAGATGTGCGGGTAGATTTACCGGCTTCGACGGCTAAAGCGCAACCGCGTCCGGAGAAACCGATCTTCCTTACGGTGAAATCCGATAAGCAACTGTTTCTTGGCGACAGCCCGGTCAACAGCGACAACCTGACAGCAATGCTCGATCAGCGTACTCAGGGCAACAAACAGAGTACGATTTTCTTCCGTGCAGATAAGACGGTGGATTATGAAACGCTGATGAATGTGATGGATAACCTGCGTAAAGCCGGTTACCTGAAAGTCGGGTTGGTCGGTGCAGAACAGACGGGCGCAGCAGCGGCTCAGTAAGTTATGCTTCAGATCCGAAGCATAAAAAAGGCCAGCATTGCTGGCCTTTTGCATTGGTGATGTGGCAGATCAGGTCACCGGTGCCGGGTTAAACACCGCCAGTGCATTGTGAATGCCCCAGGTGTCTGACCAGGTTTTCTTGCGGCCGCTGGCGATATCCAGGATAAAGTGGAACAGCTCCCAGCCGACGTCTTCAATCGTCGCATCACCCGTTGCGATGGTACCGGCGTTGATGTCCATCAGGTCATGCCAGCGGTTGGCCAGCGTGGTGCGGGTCGCCATTTTGATTACCGGTACGGCCAGCAGGCCGTAAGGCGTACCGCGCCCGGTGGTGAAGACCTGAACGGTGATCCCGGAGGCCAGTTGCTGCGTGCCGCAGATAAAATCACTGGCGGGCGTGGCGGCGAAAATCAGCCCTTTTTTGGTCGGACGCTGGCCCGGTGACAACACTTCTGAAATCGCGCTGGTGCCGGATTTTGCAATCGAGCCAAGCGCTTTTTCCACTACGTTCGCCAGTCCGCCTTTCTTGTTGCCCGGAGACGGGTTGGCGCTGCGGTCGGTTTGCCCGAGCGACAGATAATTATCATACCAGGCCATCTCTTCCAGCAGGCGTTTGCCGACGCTGACGTCCGCTGCGCGCGGGGTGAGCAGGTGGATCGCGTCGCGCACTTCGGTCACTTCGGAGAACATCACTGTGCCACCGCAGCGAACCAGCAGATCCGAGGCGAAGCCGACCGCCGGGTTGGCGGTCACGCCGGAGAAAGCATCGCTGCCGCCACACTGCATACCGACCACCAGATCTGACGCCGGACAAGTTTCACGCTGACGCCGATTCAGGCGCCCGAGATGGAACTGCGCCACGGTGAGGATATCGTCGACCATTGACTGGAAACCGACGTGCTGTTCATCCTGCAAACGGACGATGTGAGTATCGTCGAGCGAAATGGCCTGCACGTCTGGCGTGCCCTCCAGCAGACGCTCTGGCTGTAGTTTCTCGCAGCCCAAACCGACCACCATCACCTCACCGCCAAAGTTCGGGTTGAGCGCCAGATTGTGGATGGTGCGTATTGGCACGACCGCTGCCGGTGCGTTGATAGCCACTCCGCAGCCGTACAAATGGTTCAGCGCCACCACGCCATCGACGTTGGGGAATTGCGGCAGTAAATCTCTTTCGATGATTTTCACCACATAATCGACAACGCCCGCGACACAGTGAACGCTGGTGGTAATGCCGAGCAGGTTTTTGGTGCCCACGCTGCCGTCTTCGTTGCGGTAGCCTTCAAACGTGTAACCTTCAAGCTTTGGTAAGGCCGGGGGAACGCGGGTTGCCAGCGGCAGGCTGGCGAGTTCTGGCGCAACGGGCAGTTCGACCAGAGATTCGTCAATCCAGCTGCCTTGCGGAATTTCCCGCACGGCATAGCCGATCACTTCGCCATAACGAATAATATCACCGCCTTTAGCAATCGGTTCCAAAGCCACTTTATGGCCTTGCGGAATATGCTCAATTAATTCCAGACCATTTGAAAATCGGGTGCCGCCTTTTAAGCCGTTATCATTCACAATAATGGCAACGTTATCGCTTTCATGAACTTTAATGAAAAGTGCGTCTGTTGCATGTTCTTTATCTTTATTACGTGACATAACTGTCTCCGCGTTTATTAAACATCCCGAAAAAAGAACCTTCGGTTAATTCTCTGAAGTTGTTGCGTACAAATGCTAACGTTTTGTCTTTCCGGCATTACAGGGTATTCCCCATTATAAAGCAGCTGTACTGGAACCTCATTGTGCAACTGACCAGCTTTTTACCCGCGGAACGTCATTCTGTGTGGCAGGTGACAGAATAGATGTGACGGATATCACTCTTTATTTCTCAGGCTTTCAGAACCCGCGGGAACTGTGATTATCCTCCCATCACGATGTGTGGATGCAAAAGAATAGTCGTTATCACACGGCTTATTCTTGGGCGAATGCACAGTGTTATTTCCGCCCTCGTTTTTTATACTGTGTTGGCCCTCTGAAGGTCGTGTTGAAAGCAATACAGGTAAATTTCAGGCATGAATAAATTACGATGAAATGCCTGTCTCATATAAAGGAAGCCAGCAGGTGATGCCTAAAAGGTTATTTCGATAACCGTAATATCCCTGCAAATTATTCCATACTAGTAAAATGAGGGTCACCATGAGCGTTCATTCCCAGTCCCGAGTACTGGCGCAAAGTAAGACACGAACCCATATTCGCTATTATATTTTGCTGATTATTTTTCTTATCACGGCGGTGAATTACGCCGACCGTGCAACACTTTCTATCGCCGGTACCGAGGTGGCGCGTGAGCTGGGTCTGGATGCCGCCGATATGGGGCAAATCTTCGCCGCGTTCGGTTGGGCTTATCTCATTATGCAACTGCCCGGCGGCTGGCTGCTGGACCGTTTCGGTTCCAAAAAAGTCTACTCCTACAGCCTGTTTTTCTGGTCACTGTTTACGCTGCTGCAGGGTTTTGTCGGCTGGTTCCCGCTGGCATACGGCGCGCTGACACTGTTCATCCTGCGTTTTATGCTGGGTTTCTCCGAAGCCCCTTCCTTCCCGGCGAACGCCCGCATCGTGGCTGCCTGGTTCCCGACCAAAGAGCGTGGCACCGCCTCGGCGATTTTTAACTCCGCACAATATTTCTCGCTCGCGCTGTTCTCCCCGCTGCTCGGCTGGCTGACCTACGCCTGGGGCTGGGAACATGTCTTCATCGTGATGGGGGTGCTCGGTTTTGTCCTGACGCTGGTGTGGATTAAGTTCATCCACAACCCGCCTGAGCATCCGGGGATTTCTAAAAGCGAGCTGGAATTTCTTAAAGACGGCGGCGCTGTCGTCGATATCGACCATAAGAAAACCGACGGCACGCAAGGTGGCCCGAAATGGAGTTACGTCCGACAAATGCTGAGCAACCGCATGATGCTGGGTATCTTCTTTGGCCAGTACTTCATTAACAGTATTACGTGGTTCTTCCTGACCTGGTTCCCGATTTATCTGGTTCAGGAAAAGGGAATGTCTATTCTTAAAGTCGGGATGATAGCAGCGATCCCCGCGCTGTGTGGCTTTGCCGGTGGGGTGCTGGGCGGCGTCTTCTCTGACTATCTGCTCAAACGCGGTTTCTCGCTGACCGTGGCGCGCAAAATTCCGATTGTCCTGGGCATGCTCTTAGCCACCAGCATCATTTTGTGTAACTACACCGACAATAACGCGCTGGTTGTGACCCTGATGGCGCTGGCGTTCTTTGGCAAAGGTTTCGGGGCGCTGGGCTGGCCGGTGATTGCCGATACTGCACCGAAAGAAGTCATTGGCCTGTGCGGCGGCATCTTTAACGTCTTCGGCAACGTAGCCTCAATCGTTACGCCGCTGGTCATCGGTTATATCGTCAAAGGTCTGCATTCATTCAACATGGCACTGATTTTCGTCGGCTGTTCTGCGCTGATGGCGATGCTGTGTTACCTGCTGGTCGTCGGTGAGATCAAACGTCTCGAACTTAAGAAAAGCTAATTTGCGATGGCGGGCTGAAGTCAATTCCGCGCCCGCCCTATAACGAGGTCATCTATGAGTAATCAAATGATTCCAAACCGGTTCCGTCAGGATTTATTGCAAGGCAAAACGTTGATCGGCTGCTGGGCCGCCTTGTGCAACCCGATTGCCACGGAAGTATTGGGGGTCGCAGGTTTTGACTGGTTGTTGCTCGACGGCGAACACGCACCGAATGACATCAGCACCTTTGTGCCGCAGTTGATGGCGCTGAAAGGCAGCAAAAGCGCGCCGGTGGTGCGCCCGCCTTTCAATGAACCGGTGGTGATCAAACGTCTGCTGGATATTGGTTTTTACAACTTCCTCATTCCGTTTGTGGAAACGCAGGAGCAGGCCGAACGTGCCGTAGCTTCCACACGTTATCCGCCCGCGGGGATCCGCGGCGTGTCCGTTTCCCATCGCAGCAATATGTTTGGCACCGTGCCGGATTACTTCACCAGCATCAACGACAACATCACGGTGATGGTGCAAATCGAGAGCCAGCAAGGCGTCGATAACCTTGATGCGATTGCCGCTACCGACGGCATCGACGGCATTTTTGTCGGCCCAAGCGATCTGGCCGCAGGTATGGGACATCTCGGCAACGCCGGACACCCGCAAGTGCAGGCGGCAATCCGCCACATCTTCGACCGCGCAAAAGCGCACGGCAAATCCAGCGGCATTCTTGCACCGGTAGAAGCCGATGCGCGCCGCTATATGGAATGGGGTGCGACTTTTGTGGCCGTCGGCAGTGATTTAGGCATTTATCGCGCAGGAACGCAGGCGCTGTGTGATCGCTTCACCAGATGATCTCAATACATCAATACTCTGAGGATATTCGAATGAAAATTGGCTTTATTGGTTTAGGCATCATGGGCAAGCCTATGAGCAAAAACCTGCTCAAAGCAGGTTATGAGCTGGTGGTCATGGACCGCAATCTCGACACTGTAAATGAAATCGTTGCGCTGGGTGCCGCTGCTGCCGCCACGCCGAAAGCGGTCGCTGAACTGTCTGACGTGATCATCACCATGCTGCCTAATTCACCGCAGGTGAAAGAAGTTGCGCTGGGCGAAAACGGCCTGATTGAAGGTGCACGTCCGGGCACTATTCTTATCGACATGAGTTCTATCGCACCGTTGGCCAGCCGTGAAATCAGCGAAGCGCTGGCGGCGAAGCAGATAGCGATGCTCGATGCACCGGTCTCCGGCGGCGAACCGAAAGCCATCGATGGCACGATGTCAGTAATGGTCGGCGGCGACAAAGCCGTGTTCGATAAATGCTATGAAATCATGAAGTCGATGGCCGGTTCCGTGGTACATACCGGCGATATCGGTGCGGGCAATGTCACCAAGCTGGCGAATCAGGTGATTGTGGCGCTGAACATTGCGGCGATGTCCGAAGCGCTGGTGCTGGCGACCAAAGCAGGCGTGGATCCTAACCTTGTTTTCCAGGCTATCCGTGGCGGATTAGCAGGAAGTACCGTGCTGGAAGCTAAAGCGCCCATGGTGATGGATCGCAATTTCAAACCGGGATTCCGTATTGATTTGCATATCAAAGATTTAGCCAATGCACTCGACACTTCCCACGGCGTGGGTGCACAACTGCCTCTGACCTCGCTGGTCATGGAAATGATGCAGGCATTGAAAGCGGATGGTCACGGGCAATCTGACCACAGCGCCATTGCACGCTATTATGAAAACTTAGCGAAGGTTGAAGTTACCCGTTAGTCAAAGACGTTTGCGCGGCCCGATGAGCAGTAAATCGCGCCGCGCAGCCCTTTTGGCAGGATGCAAAACTGACAGGACGCTTTTTCACAACGGCGCGTGCAGTTTATGAAGGTAATGACTTTATGAAAATAGTGATCGCACCGGATTCATACAAAGAAAGTTTGTCTGCATTGGATGTGGCAAAGGCCATCGAAAGCGGATTTCGTGAGATTTTCCCTGACGCGGAGTACATCAAACTGCCGGTCGCCGACGGCGGTGAAGGCACGGTGGAAGCTATGGTGGCCGCCACCGGTGGCCGGGTGGTGAAAGTAAAGGTCACCGGGCCACTGGGCACACCGCTTGACGCCTTCTTCGGGCTTTCCGGCGACGAGAAAATCGCGTTCATCGAAATGGCCGCCGCCAGCGGGCTAGAAAGTGTGCCGGCAGCGCAGCGTAATCCTCTAAAAACAACCTCTTACGGTACGGGCGAGCTTATCTACTCCGCGCTCGACCACGGCGTAAAACACTGCATCATCGGTATCGGCGGCAGTGCTACCAATGACGGCGGGGCTGGTATGATGCAGGCGCTGGGCGCGAAGCTGCTGAATCAGGAAGGGCAGTCCATCGGCCAGGGCGGCGGTGAACTGGAGAAGCTGCACCACATTGATATCAGCGGGCTGGATCCGCGAGTCAAAACCTGCCGCTTCGAAGTAGCCTGCGACGTGACTAATCCGCTGACCGGCAAAAACGGCGCTTCCGCCATTTTTGGCCCGCAGAAAGGCGCGACGCCGGAAATGATCGAGCAACTGGACGGCTATTTGCATCATTACGCGACAGTGATTAAGCAGGATCTGGGCATCGACGTTGAGCATGTTCCAGGCGCTGGCGCGGCGGGGGGTATGGGCGCGGCATTGTACGGATTTTGCGGCGCGGAGCTGCGTCAGGGCATTGAGATCGTCACTGATGCGCTCGGGCTGGATGCGCTGGTCAAAGACGCGACGCTGGTGATCACCGGCGAAGGGCGCATCGACAGCCAGAGCATCAACGGCAAAGTACCTATCGGCGTGGCGCGTGTCGCCAAGCGCTACAACAAACCGGTGATCGGCATTGCGGGCAGTCTGACCAAAGATGTTGATGTCGTTTACGCCCACGGGCTGGATGCAGTTTTCAGCGTGCTCTACAGCGTGTGTACGCTGGACGACGCACTGAAAAATGCCGCAGATAATCTGCGTAAATCAGCACGGAATATTGCCGCGACCATTAAGTTATCGCAAAAGCTCTGAGAAAGTATTAACGGAAAGTACCCGCAACAATACGTCATTAAAAAACCGGTGTTCAGGCCCAGCCAGCACCGGTTTTTGTATTTTATTCCCGACGATTTTACGTTAGTTTTTTAGAATCAAATCGCAACGGGAACCTCGCCATGTCAGAGATTGATTTTTCGCAGCAGCCAGTCAATACACAAACCAAAGGATTAGGGCCAATCAGCGCAGATGCGCGCATGGGCGATATTCGCCTGCAGGGCTGGAATATCCTGCGCGAGGATGTCAGCCTGCCAGTGGCGGTGCTGCTTAAAGAACGAATCGAACACAATCTTGCGTGGATGCGCGAATTTATTCAGCGCTATCAGCTGAAACTCGCGCCGCACGGCAAAACCACCATGAGCCCTGAGCTGTACCGGATGCAGCTGGAATTCGGCGCGTGGGGTATCACGCTGGCGACCGCGCCGCAGGTCAACGTGGCGTTTCGGCACGGCGTGCGAAAAGTGATCATGGCGAACCAGTTGATCGGCAAAGGCAGCATGGCGATCATTGCGGAATTATTGCGTGAGGATCCTGAGTTTGAATTTTCCTGCATTGTGGATTCGGCTGATAACGTCGATGCGCTCGGCCATTATTTTGCCAGCCAGCAACTGACTCTTCGCATTATGTTCGAATACGGAATTCAGGGCGGTCGCACCGGTATTCGCACCGGCGAGCAGGAAGCGGAGGTGCTGGCGGCTGTGAAGCGCTGGCCGCAGTCCCTGGCGCTGGTGGGGGTTGAGCTTTATGAGGGTGTCAGTAATGACGAAGCGACGATCCGCGCCTTCCTGCGTCACGTTGTCGCGCGAACCGAAGCGCTGGCGATGGCGGGTGAATTCGCCGAGTCGCGGGTGATGCTGACCGGCGCAGGGTCTGCGTGGTTTGATGTGGTAGCGGAAGAGCTGACGCGTGAGGACCCGCATCTCGACAACGAGAAACGTTACCAACTGGAGGTTATTCTGCGATCCGGTTGTTACGTCACGCATGACGTCGGCGCGTATCAGGCCGCTCTGGAGCGGATGCAAACCAGCAATCCGGTGGCGCGTGAAATGAACAGCAGTTTACAGCCTGCGTTGCAGGTCTGGGCGGCGGTGCAGTCCTTGCCAGAACCGGGCAGGGCGATCATCGCTTTTGGCAAGCGTGATGCCGGTTACGATGCCGGATACCCAAAAGCCGCAGGTCATTTCCGCCCCCGTAACGCTACGCAGGCTGGCTACACCACCGTCGTCCCCGCTCCCGATGACTGGAAAGTTTATGCAATGATGGATCAGCATGCGTTTATGTCGATCCCTGAAAATGCGGATCTGAAAGTCGGCGACATGCTGGTGTTCGATATCTGCCATCCGTGTCTGACATTCGATAAATGGCGTCAGCTGCTGCTGGTCAACGAACAATGGGATGTAACCGGAACCGTGAAGACCTGGTTTTAGCTGGGATGTTTAACGCATAAAAACGCCCGGATTTAGCCGGGCGTTAAATTTTTTACCTCGGCAAGTAGGCCACCGCTGCCCGCTTCACATTCTCTATCTCATCAAGCAGTTCCAACCATTCTGGCTCCAGCGTTTCCACACTCACGCCCTGACGCAACTGCTGTTCGATGTAATAACAAAGCTGTTTCAGGCGCGGGACGCCGCTGTAGCTGCAACTACCGTGCAGTTTATGGATAAGCGCCAGAATGTCGTTATCGGTTTCACCGCGCGCAACGGCATCGACGCGTTCGGCGACTTGTGGCAGGAATTCCACCAGCATTTGCAACAAATCCTGCGCCAGCGCGACTTTGTTGGCGGACTGACTCAGTGCCAGCTGCCAGTCGAGCGTGCTGTTTGGGGCGAGGTCTTCCTGCGTTTGCAGCGGGGAATCTAACTGATTCTGATGAGAGTAATGGCGCGACAGCACATTTTTCAGCATGCCTTCGTCGATAGGTTTTGCCAGATAATCGTCCATGCCCAGTTTGAGCAACTGCTCACGTTCGCCGCTCAGCGAGTGGGCAGTGACCGCCACGACCGGCGTACTGGCGTGGCGCGCCATCTGATGAATGATTTCGCTGGCGCGGATGCCGTCGATATCCGGCATCTGAATATCCATCAAAATGATGTCGAGATCGGTGTGGCGGGCGACATCAATTGCTTCTTCACCGCTGTGGCAAAGCACGGTGGTTTCCACCAGTTCCTCGAGTAGTGCGCCAATCAGTTTGAGGTTCGCCGGATTATCATCCACCGCCATCGCGGTCAGCGGCAGGCGTGAGGTTTTCGTTTCATCTGAACCGAGGATCCGCACCACCGGCTGCTGCTCTTTCAACAGCAGCGGCAGCAGGCGGATACTGGACATCGGTTTGATGAGGCACGCCTGCACGCCGCGCCGTTTTAGATCTTCAGCATCTACCTGGAACTGGCTTGGCAGCGCCAGCAGCAGATGTCGGGTCATGCCCAAAACCCGTTTTAATCTGTCGTCATAATCGGCCAGCGTCTGATCTTGCTTGACCGGAATACTGCACAGCATCATGTCGTAATAGTTTTCCGGCAATGCCGCCAGCGATGTGCGGTGTGTCACTTCCAGCGGCGTTGCCTGCAAAATCTCCATGGTGGCTTTCGCCGCCGCAGGGTTGGCTTCGATGTAGGCGAGACTTTTGCCTTCAAGCGAATTCATGGAGACCGGGGTCACGTGGCGATTTTCATTGAGCTCAAGCGTAACGTGGAACCAGAAAGTTGAACCGCGATTGATCTGGCTGTAGAAGCTGATATCGCCGCCCATTTCTTTCACCAGCCGCTGAGTGATCACCAGTCCCAAACCCGTGCCGCCATGACGGCGAGAAATACTGGCATCGGCCTGGCGGAAAGCCTGGAACAGCTGCGACTGCTGCCGTTCGGAAATACCGATGCCTGTGTCGTGGATCTGCACTTCCAGTTCAACCTGCAAATTGTTCTGCGAACGCAGTTCCACATTGATATCAATGTTGCCGGTTTCGGTGAACTTAATCGCATTTCCCAGCAGGTTGGTGACGACTTGCTGCATACGCATCGGATCGCCGAGGACGTTTTCAGGCACGTTATTATGAACATTGAGCGTCAGCTCCAGCCCTTTGTCGTGCGCGGTGTGTGCCAGCAGAATGACCACTTCATCGAGCATTTCATGCAGCGAAAAAGGAATATGCTCGAGCACCAGTTTGCCCGCTTCCAGCTTCGAGAAATCCAGAACGTCATTAATGATGGTCAGCAGATTATTTGCCGAACGCTCAATGGTTTGCAGGTAATCTGCCTGCGTCGGGGAGAGCGGCGTTTTCAGTGTCTGACGGGTAAAACCAATGACGCCATTGAGCGGCGTACGCAGTTCGTGCGACATATTGGCGAGGAATTCGGATTTGATACGCGCCGCTTCCTGCGCGCGCTTTTTCGCCAGATCCAGCTCGACGTTCTGGATCTCCATCTGTTCCAGCGTCTCGCGCAAATCTGACGTAGCCTGGTCGATATTCTGCTGCACTTCTTCGTGGTACGCCGTCAGGGACATAGCCATCGAATTGATACCGTTTTTCAACATGCTGAGCTCGCCGGGCATATTACCTTCGACGCGGCTGTCGAGTTGCCCGCGACGAATGCGGTCAACGGTGTTCACCATGTTGCGGATAGGCCCTGTGACGTCGCGCATCAGCCGATAGGCAAACAGAGTGGCGATGCCCAGACACAGCAGTAACAACATGGTAGAAACGAACGCTTCCTGATACTGCGCCAGTCGCACCGAGCTGATATCCAGCTCAATAGCGATATAGCCGAGATTATGTTCGGGAGAGGTTCTGAAAGAGGCGTCATCGGCCTCAGTATGATTCTCTGCCTGAACCGGCGTGCGCAAAACCAGAGAGTCGCCGATGCGCACCTGTGTCAGTTCACGGGGAATGTCTTTGACGCTTTTGACCTGCAAAGGCGTGTTTTCGCGCAGGGAGTTTGAACTGGCGAAGAGTTTATTGTCGCCATCAAACACGCTGATGCTGCGGACAATGTCGGAATGATTGCGGTGCAGGCGGCTGATGAGACGTATCACCGGTTCACGTTCCCGGAACGTCATCCCGTATTCGCTCGCGACGGCCAGTGGCTCGATAATGCTGGCTCCGGCGTCGATCAGCTGATTCTGCAACTCGTTATATCGGTGCACCACAAAGAAGGTGCTGAGCAGCAAACCGATCATTAATGTCGGTGCCAGAATCAGGATCATCATCCGTGCGCGAAGGCTATATTTGGTCATGAGGTTCCAATGTGGGAGAATTACCTAAAGTAAGCTTAATAAACCAGCGTGCAATCGACAATAATGGCTCAATTCTACTCTCCGAACCGCCGTGTGACGACCCGGCAAACGATAACTGTGACCGCCACCGACCTGGATGCTTTCGGGCAGGGCGTCGCGCGTCATAACGGCAAAGCCGTGTTTGTCAGTGGCTTACTGCCCGGCGAGCAGGCTGAAGTGATTTTAACAGAAGATAAAAGTAAGTACGCCAAAGGGCGGCTGAAACATTTGCTGACCACCAGCGCCGATCGCGTTCAACCGGCCTGTCCTCATTATTCTACCTGTGGCGGTTGCCAGCAGCAGCACGCCAGTGAGGCATTGCAACAGCGCAGTAAATCGGCCTCCCTGCTGCGACTGATTTCCCGTGAAACCGGCATTCAGGCTGATGAACAGCCGGTGATTGCCGGTCCGCAATACGGTTATCGCCGTCGTGCGCGTCTTGGGTTGCAAATTGCCGGGGCGAAATCGGGGCGTAAACCCGGTAACGGGCCGCTGGTGATGGGGTTTCGTCAGGAAGGTTCGAACGATCTGGTTGCAATTACCCGCTGCCCGGTGCTGCGGCCTGAACTTGAGCAACTGCTGGTGCCGGTGCAGGAATGTCTGGCCTCCCTGACGGCGGAAAAACGCCTCGGGCATCTGGAAATGGTGCTGGCCGACAACGGCGCGCTGCTGGTATTGCGCCATCTGGATCCGCTGAGTGAGGCCGATCGCGCTCGCCTGACGGCGTTTGCGCAGAAGCATCAGTTAACGATTTTTCTGGCACCCGACAGCGACACGCTGGAGCGATTGTGCGGCAATGTCCCTGCGTATCAGATTGATGGCCTGACGCTGAATTTTGGTCCGCGTGATTTTATTCAGGTCAACGACGCCGTTAATCAGCAAATGGTGGCGCAGGCGCTGGAATGGCTGGCGCTGACGCCGGAAGACCGCGTGCTGGATTTATTCTGCGGAATGGGAAATTTCACCCTTCCACTGGCAAAAAGAGCTAAGCAGGTTGTCGGAGTTGAAGGTGTTGCTACACTGGTGGCGAATGGGCAAGATAATGCCCGAATAAATGGACTCGAAAATGCGTCATTCTTCCATGAAAATCTGGAGGAAGACGTCAGTCAGCAACCCTGGGCAGCGCAAGGCTTCAATAAAGTTTTGCTCGATCCTGCGCGGGGTGGTGCGGCGGGCGTGATGACGCACATTGTTAAGCTTGCCCCGCAGCGCGTGGTGTATGTGTCCTGCAATCCCACGACATTGGCTCGGGACAGTAAAATTTTGTTGGAGGCGGGTTATCGGTTGGCTCAGGTTCGTATGCTGGATATGTTTCCGCACACCGGGCACCTTGAATCGATGGCTCTGTTTATCAACCCATCTGACACCAGGGTTGTGTCAGACACGTAGGGAGAGGGTATGGTTGCGGTAAGAAGTGCACATCTGAACACGGCTGGCGAGTTTGCGCTCGACGACTGGATTAACAGTTTAGGGCTGTCCAGCCAACAGTCATGTGACCGTTTAGCCGAAACCTGGCGCTACTGCGAGCAACAAACGCAGGGCCATCAGGACGCGTCGCTTTTACTGTGGCGCGGTCTTGAGATGGTTGAAATCCTCTCGACCCTCAGTATGGATAACGACAGTATGCGCGCCGCGCTGCTGTTCCCGCTGGTCGATGACGGCATCATCGATGAAGACACGCTGACTGAGCAGTTTGGTAAAGGCATTACCGATCTGGTGCACGGCGTGCGCGATATGGATGCCATCCGCCAGCTGAAAGCCACACACAATGATTCCATGGCGCCAGAGCAGGTCGACAACGTCCGCCGGATGTTGCTGGCGATGGTGGAAGATTTCCGCTGCGTGGTGCTCAAACTCGCCGAACGTATCGCGCATCTGCGTGAAGTGAAGGACGCGCCGGAAGAAGAGCGCGTTCTGGCGGCGAAGGAATGTACCAATATTTATGCGCCGCTGGCCAACCGCCTTGGTATCGGTCAGCTCAAATGGGAG
The DNA here is from genome assembly GCA_013457415.1 of Enterobacteriaceae bacterium Kacie_13. NCBI lineage: Bacteria > Pseudomonadati > Pseudomonadota > Gammaproteobacteria > Enterobacterales > Enterobacteriaceae > Enterobacteriaceae bacterium Kacie_13. The sequence continues at coordinate 3,971,313 of CP045665.1, read as the reverse complement.
CTGGAAGATTTCTGCTTCCGCTATCTGCATCCTGATGAATACAAACGCATTGCCAAACTGTTGCATGAGCGTCGAATCGACCGTGAACAGTATATCGATGATTTTGTTTCTACCGTCAAAAATGCGATGGGCGAAGAGGGCATTAAGGTCGATGTCTATGGCCGCCCGAAACATATCTACAGCATCTGGCGCAAGATGCAGAAAAAATCCCTCTCCTTCGACGAACTTTTTGACGTGCGCGCCGTGCGTATCGTGGTCGAGCGTTTGCAGGATTGCTATGCGGCGTTAGGGATTGTACACACCCATTTCCGCCATCTGCCGGATGAGTTCGACGATTACGTTGCCAACCCGAAACCGAACGGCTATCAGTCAATCCACACCGTGGTGCTTGGACCGCGCGGTAAAACGCTGGAAGTGCAGATCCGTACCCGTCAGATGCACGAAGACGCAGAGCTTGGTGTCGCGGCGCACTGGAAATACAAAGAAGGCACCGCCGTAGTCGGTGGCCGCAGCGGTGGTTACGAAGGTCGCATCGCGTGGCTGCGTAAACTTATTGCGTGGCAGGAAGAAATGGCTGATTCGGGCGAAATGCTCGACGAAGTGCGCAGCCAGGTCTTCGACGATCGCGTTTACGTGTTTACGCCAAAAGGCGACGTTATCGACTTGCCTACCGGTTCGACGCCGCTTGACTTCGCTTACCACATCCATAGCGATGTCGGTCACCGTTGTATCGGCGCGAAAATCGGCGGGCGCATCGTGCCATTTACCTATCAGCTGCAAATGGGCGATCAGATCGAAATCATCACCCAGAAGCATGCGAACCCAAGCCGAGACTGGCTGAATCCGAGCCTCGGCTACGTCACCACCAGCCGCGGGCGCTCGAAAATCCAGAACTGGTTCCGTAAACAGGATCGCGACAAAAATATTATCGCGGGCAAGCAAATTCTCGACGACGAACTCGATCGTATGGATATCAGTATCAAGGATGCCGAGAAACTGCTGCTGCCGCGCTACAACGTCAATTCACTCGACGAAGTGCTGGCCGCGATCGGCAACGGCGACATCCGTATCAACCAGATGGTCAACTTCCTGCAATCACAGCTTAAAAAGCCGAGTGCGGAAGAGCTGGATAAAGAAGCGATGCGTCAGCTGACGCAGAAAACCACGCCGGCCCCGCAACGCAATGGCAGTAAAGACAATGGCCGCGTGGTGGTTGAAGGCGTGGGCAATCTGATGCATCACATCGCGCGCTGCTGCCAGCCGATACCGGGCGATGAAATCGTCGGTTACATCACGCAGGGCAGGGGGATTTCTATCCACCGGGCCGATTGCGATCAGCTGGAAGATTTGCGTCTGAATGCGCCTGAGCGCGTGGTCGATGCCGTCTGGGGCGAAAGCTACTCCAGCGGGTATTCGCTGGTGGTACGCGTGGTGGCGAACGACCGCAGTGGCCTGCTGCGCGATATCACCACCATTCTCGCCAACGAGAAGGTCAACGTACTCGGTGTTGCCAGCCGCAGTGATACCAAGCAACAACTGGCGACTATCGATATGGACATCGAAATCTATAACCCGCAGGTGCTGGGGCGCGTGATCGCCAAGCTGAACCAACTGCCGGATGTCATTGACGCCAAACGCCTGCACGGCAACTGAATCAAAATCATCTAAAGGCCCGCCCGTCGGGCCTTTCTTATTTTTGCTTTGGCATACACATTAATAAAACGGAATGCCCTCATGACCGAATCACCTCTTCAACGTTTGCTCACCATCATGAAAACCCTGCGCGACCCGAACGCCGGTTGTCCGTGGGATAAAGAACAAACCTTCGAGACTATCGCGCCGTACACGCTGGAAGAAACCTATGAAGTGCTGGATGCCATTGCGCGTAAAGATTACGACGACGTGCGCGATGAGCTGGGCGATCTGCTCTTTCAGGTGGTGTTTTACGCGCAAATGGGCAGCGAGCAGGGGCTGTTTGGCTTTGACGATATCTGCAATGCTATCTCCGATAAGCTTGAACGCCGCCATCCGCAGATTTTCGGCGATGAAGTGGCGTGGTCAAAAGACGCCAGCAGCAAAGATGTGCTGGTGAAATGGGAAGCACGTAAGGCGCTGGAACGGGCGGACAAATCGCTGCACTCGGCGCTCGATGACATTCCCTCCGCACTGCCTGCACTCATGAAAGCGCATAAAATTCAGAAGCGTTGCTCAAACGTCGGTTTCGACTGGACAACGCTCGGGCCGGTGCTCGATAAAGTCTATGAAGAGATCGATGAAGTGATGTTTGAAGCGCGTCAGGCGGTGATTGACCAGGAAAAACTCGGTGAGGAAATTGGCGATCTGTTGTTCGCCACAGTTAATCTTTCCCGCCATCTGGGCCACAAAGCCGAAGATGCATTGCAGGCTGCGAACCGTAAGTTCGAGCGCCGTTTTCGTCATGTTGAAAGTATCATTCGTGAGCAGGGGTTGAGTATGGAAGACGCCACCCTGGATCAGATGGAAGCCGCGTGGCAGCAGGTAAAGAAGAGCGAGAAGCCGTAAAACCGGTGCTCTGAATTTGATCGGCGACAAGATCTGCGTTTGCTGAAACGGTTAAGCTCAGTATCACTCAGTCGCTAAAAGGCTGATCTGAGTGTGTTAAAGTCCAAGAAATTGATATCTAAGATGTTTTAGTAGGTCATGCGAACAGTTGCGCCAATTTTATTCGCTAACTGATTGTTTTTGAAAGAATGAGAGAGAATGTCTGGAAAGGTTAACTTTTCTGAACTGACGCTGAGGAAAACGATGATGGGCAGCAAAACGTTTATTTGTGGCGCACACAAGGTTCCGGTATACTGTTTTCCCGTCTTGGTTACTCCATCATCTTTAAACCTAACCTCTCAGGTTCAGCATGACAACTAATTATATTTTTGTGACCGGCGGGGTCGTATCCTCTCTGGGTAAAGGCATTGCCGCAGCCTCTCTGGCGGCTATTCTCGAAGCCCGTGGCCTTAACGTGACCATGATGAAACTGGACCCGTATATCAACGTGGATCCAGGCACCATGAGCCCGACCCAACACGGTGAAGTCTTCGTAACCGAAGATGGTGCTGAAACGGATCTGGACCTCGGTCACTACGAGCGCTTCATTCGCACCAAAATGACCCGTCGTAACAACTTCACTACTGGCCGTATTTACTCCGACGTGCTGCGCAAAGAGCGCCGCGGCGACTATCTCGGCGCGACCATTCAGGTTATCCCGCACATCACCAATAACATCAAAGAACGCATTATCGAAGGCGGCGAAGGCCACGATGTTGTGCTGGTGGAAATTGGCGGTACCGTGGGTGATATCGAATCCCTGCCGTTCCTGGAAGCGATTCGCCAGATGGCCGTAGACGTGGGCCGTGAGCACACGTTGTACATGCATCTGACGCTGGTGCCTTACATGGCGGCTGCCGGTGAAGTGAAAACCAAACCGACTCAGCACTCTGTGAAAGAGTTGCTGTCTATCGGTATTCAGCCAGACGTGCTGATCTGCCGTTCCGATCGCGCAGTGCCTGCCAATGAACGAGCCAAAATCGCGCTGTTCTGTAACGTGCCAGAAAAAGCGGTTATTTCTCTTAAAGATGTTGATTCCATTTATAAAATCCCGGCCCTCTTGAAATCTCAGGGACTGGACGACTATATTTGTAAGCGCTTTAACCTGAATGCCCCGGAAGCGAATCTTTCCGAGTGGGAACAGGTAGTCTACGAAGAAGCCAATCCGGGTGGTGAAGTCACCATCGGTATGGTCGGTAAGTACATTGAGCTGCCAGATGCCTATAAATCTGTGATTGAAGCGCTCAAACACGGCGGCCTGAAAAATCGTCTGACCGTGAACATTAAACTTATCGACTCTCAGGATGTCGAAACCCGTGGTGTAGAAGTGCTCAAAGGTCTGGACGCGATCCTTATCCCTGGTGGCTTCGGTTACCGTGGTGTGGAAGGCAAAGTCGCGACCGCCCGTTATGCACGTGAAAACAACATTCCTTATCTGGGCATTTGTCTGGGTATGCAGGTGGCACTGATGGAGTTCGCCCGCAATGTGGTGGGTATGGAAAATGCCAACTCCACTGAATTTGTGCCAGACTGTAAATTCCCTGTGGTGGCGTTGATCACCGAATGGCGAGATGAAGACGGTAACGTTGAAGTACGTACCGAAGACAGTGATTTAGGCGGTACCATGCGCGTTGGTGGACAGCAATGTCACCTGAGCGACGGTAGCCTGGTTCGCGAGATGTACGGCGAACCGACAATAGTTGAACGCCATCGTCACCGTTACGAAGTGAACAATATGCTGCTGAAACAAATCGAAGCCGCAGGTTTACGCGTAGCCGGTCGCTCTGGCGATAAGCAACTGGTGGAAATCATCGAGCTGCCGAATCATCCATGGTTTGTGGCTTGCCAGTTCCATCCAGAATTTACGTCTACGCCGCGTGATGGTCACCCGTTGTTTGCAGGCTTCGTGAAGGCTGCCGGTGAGTATCAGAAGCGTCAGGCAAAATAAAATACCGGGGAAGTGGTTCGCAGCCGCGTGCTGAGGATCACTTGTCTGAAGCTTTAGTTAACTTGTACTGAGGAAATCTTAATGTCTAAAATCGTTAAAGTTATCGGCCGTGAAATCATCGACTCCCGTGGTAACCCGACTGTAGAAGCTGAAGTTCATCTGGAAGGCGGTTTCGTTGGTTTGGCAGCTGCGCCATCAGGTGCATCTACAGGTTCCCGCGAAGCGCTGGAACTGCGTGACGGTGACAAATCTCGTTTCCTGGGCAAAGGCGTTCTGAAAGCCGTTGCTGCTGTTAACGGTCCTATCGCTCAGGCTGTAACCGGTAAAGACGCGAAAGACCAGGCCAACATCGACAAGATCATGATCGATCTTGATGGTACCGAAAACAAATCTAACTTCGGCGCTAACGCGATTCTGGCTGTTTCCCTGGCTGCTGCTAAAGCGGCTGCTGCTTCTAAAGGTCTGCCACTGTACGCTCACATCGCAGAACTGAACGGCACCCCAGGCAAATACTCTATGCCACTGCCTATGATGAACATCATCAACGGCGGCGAACACGCTGACAACAACGTTGATATTCAAGAGTTCATGATTCAGCCGGTTGGCGCGAAAACTCTGAAAGAAGCCATCCGTATGGGTTCTGAAGTGTTCCACACTCTGGCTAAAGTTCTGAAATCTAAAGGCATGGGTACTGCTGTTGGTGACGAAGGTGGCTACGCGCCAAACCTGGGTTCTAACGCAGAAGCTCTGTCTGTTATCGCTGAAGCGGTAAAAGCAGCAGGTTACGAGCTGGGTAAAGACATTACTCTGGCGATGGACTGTGCAGCATCAGAATTCTACAAAGACGGTAAATACGTTCTGGCCGGCGAAGGCAACAAAGCTTTCACTTCTGAAGAGTTCACTCACTTCCTGGAAGACCTGACCAAACAATACCCAATCGTTTCTATCGAAGACGGTCTGGACGAATCTGACTGGGATGGTTTCGCATACCAGACTAAAGTTCTGGGCGACAAAATCCAGCTGGTTGGTGACGATCTGTTCGTAACCAACACCAAGATCCTGAAAGAAGGTATCGACAAAGGCATCGTTAACTCCATCCTGATCAAATTCAACCAGATCGGTTCACTGACCGAAACTCTGGCTGCGATCAAAATGGCGAAAGACGCTGGCTACACTGCCGTTATCTCTCACCGTTCTGGCGAAACTGAAGATGCTACCATTGCCGATCTGGCAGTTGGTACCGCTGCAGGCCAGATCAAAACGGGTTCTATGAGCCGTTCTGACCGTGTTGCTAAATACAACCAGCTGATTCGTATCGAAGAAGCGCTGGCTGCACAAGGTACACCTGCACCGTTCAACGGTCTGAAAGAAGTTAAAGGTCAGTAATTACTGCCCCGTAACAATTTCGTGAAAACCCGCTCCGGCGGGTTTTTTTATGTCTGAAATTCAGGAGGGGTCAGGGATTGTGCGGGTTTACAGCAACAGTGAAAGCGTGGCGCTCGCACTGTGTTCGCTGGCCTGCAGGTAATCATCGGAGAGCGTTAAGAGCTGATTGATCAGTAATTCCACCAGTAACATGCCGCCAACCTTTGAGGTCAGTAATCCCGCCGTCAGCGGCCCTTCTGGTTTGGCCGCTACCAATAAAATATCAGCCAGCGACGAGAGCGGGCTGCGCAGTGTATTGCTGATGCCGATGACCGTGGTGCCCTGACGTTTTGCCAGGTCTGCGGCATGCAGTACATCTTTGGTGGAACCTGAGCTGGAAATCACTACCACAATATCCCGCCTGTCCAGACTCACTGCATTCATGGCCGCCCGGTGCATATCGGCGAAACATTGCGATGCTTTGCCCAGACGCAATAGCTTATAGCCCAGGTAATCGGCCACAATGGCGCTGGCGGCCACACCATAAACCTGCACAGAACGCGCATGGTGAATGTGTAATGCTGCGTCTGCCAGCACCTGCCGGTCGAGCAGTTTTCCGGTATCACGCAGGGCGGTAATGCTCTCTTCGATCAACGTCTGGACGTCATCATTTCCTTCACTGGACTGCTGGGCCGGGTTCTGACGCGTCTCAAGCGCGAGGCCCATTTTGAACTCGGTAAATCCCTTGCACCCCAGTTGACGGCATAGCCGCGTGACGCTGGCTTCGCTGGTGTCACTTTCACGCGCCAGTTCAGTAATGGTCAGGTAAAGCACGCGCTGCGGTTGTTCCAGCACAAAACTGCCCAGCTTATGCAGCGTCGGGCTGTAATTCTCCAGCCCCTGACGCATTCGCAGTAATAGCGTGCCTGTTTCCTTGGTCTGACTCACTCGGCTCTCCTCAGAATTATTAACCTCCCTAGTTTGGCTGATGTGACGCAGTTAACGCCAGAAGAATTCCGTATGGATAACGTCGCTTATTTGGTGGTAATTATTATTTTATTTATATAGTGTGGTGAAAATAATTATCACAACAACACAACGCGGAGTCATCTTATGTCGATATTCAATGGTTCAGGGGGCGGGGCGTGGTTTGAAAGAGCCCAAAAGTTCGGTAAGTCTTTCATGTTGCCTATCGCGATTTTGCCCGCAGCCGGGTTGCTTTTGGGGATCGGCGGGGCGCTTTCCAACCCAAACACCTTAGCGGCGTATCCATTTCTGAATATCCCGGCCTTGCAGGCGATTTTCACCGTCATGGCCAGTGCCGGCTCGATCGTCTTCGCTAATCTGGCGGTGCTGTTTGCCGTTGGTGTCGCAGTGGGACTGGCACGCAGTGATAAAGGAACCGCAGGATTATCCGCATTGCTGGGTTATCTGGTGATGAATGCGACCATCAACGCCATTTTGATCCTCAAAGGTCAGCTCGCCACGACCAATCTCAGTGCCGCAGGGCAGGGAATGGCACTCGGCATCCAGACGCTGGAAACCGGCGTGTTTGGTGGCGTGGTCATCGGGCTGGTGACGTGGTGGCTGCATAATCGGTATAACAAAATCGAGTTGCCACAATTTCTCGGCTTTTTCGGTGGTTCACGTTTTGTGCCGATTATTTCTTCCGTTGCGGCCATAGTCGTCGGGGCGGTGATGTTCTTCATCTGGCCACATTTCCAAAAAGTGATTTTTGGAATGGGCGGGCTGGTGGATGCGACCGGATACCTCGGCACCTTCATTTACGGCTTTGTGCTGCGCATGCTCGGCCCGTTCGGTCTGCATCATATTTTCTATCTGCCTTTCTGGACTACCGCACTCGGTGGCAGTGAAGTGGTGAATGGACATCTGGTGGAAGGCACGCAGCGGATCTTCTTCGCACAGCTGGCCGACCCGAATACGAAGCAGTTTTATATCGGCACCTCACGGTTTATGTCGGGGCGCTTCATTACCATGATGTTTGGTCTGGTGGGCGCGTGTCTGGCGATGTATCACACGGCGCGGCCTGAGAATAAAAAGCGCGTCGCAGGGCTTCTGCTCTCGGCGGCACTGACCTCCTTCCTGACCGGGATCACCGAACCGATTGAGTTCTCGTTCCTGTTTGTCGCGCCGATGCTATATGTCCTGCACGCCGTTTTCGACGGTCTGGCTTTCATGATCGCCCATATTTTGCAGATCACTATCGGGCAGACTTTCTCCGGCGGTTTTATTGATTTCATCCTGTTCGGCGTTTTACAGGGCGAAAGCAAAACTCACTGGATGTACGTTCCGCTGGTCGGCGTACCGTGGTTCGCACTCTATTACTTTTCTTTCCGCTATCTGATCAGGCGCTTCAACCTGAAAACGCCGGGGCGTGATGAGGGTGAAATTCAGCAGGAAAACGTCGTGACCGATCGCGCAGGAATGATCATCGACGCGCTGGGCGGTGCCGCCAATATCGCGGAGCTGGATTGCTGCGCCACGCGTCTGAGGATCAGCGTCCGTCAGGCGGCTAATGTGGATGAAAGCAAGCTGAAGTCCAGCGGAGCAAGGGCCGTCCTTATCCGCGGGAACGGAATTCAGGTCATTTACGGGCCGCACGTCACGATCATTAAAAATGAAATTGAGGAGATGTTGGGAGTATGAATCAGTCAATGTTAATGACAATCAAGGGGAAACTGGTGGTGTCCTGTCAGGCGCTGGATGACGAGCCACTGCACAGCGATTTTATTATGAGTCGCATGGCTCTCGCCGCGATGCAGGGTGGGGCGGCAGGCATCCGTGCCAACAGCGTCGCGGATGTGAAAGCCATTCGCGCCACCGTGCCTTTACCGGTTATCGGGATCATCAAGCGTGATTATCCCGCAAGCGACGTGTACATCACGGCAACTCTGAAGGAAGTGCGCGAACTGATGGCCGTGGCGCCGGATATGATTGCGCTCGATGCCACTGCCCATCAGCGCCCCGGCGAGTTACAGCTCACCGAGCTGGTACAACGCATTCGTGAAGAGTTCCCGGCTTTGTTGCTAATGGCAGACATCGCGACCTTAGAGGAAGCGCAGAACGCGCAGACGTTAGGGTTTGATTGTATCGGCACGACGCTGCACGGCTATACTGAGGAAACGCAGGGCTGCAAACTCTGGCATGACGACTTCGCCTTCCTGCGACAGGTGCTGGCGCACTGCGATACGCCAGTCATTGCCGAGGGAAACGTGGACACACCTGAAATGGCGGCGCGATGTTTAACGCTTGGGGCGCATTCTGTCGTGGTCGGTGGTGCCATCACCCGACCGCAGCAGATCACGCAACGTTTTACCGATGCCATTCACTCTGCGGGCTGACAGACATTTTTGCAGACATTTCCGCTGCGCCCCGTGTTTGGCGCAGCGCCTGTGATCTGCGATAATGCGCGCTGACTTTTTAGAGATGACTGAGAAAACGATGCAGTACCCGATTAATGAGATGTTCGAAACCCTGCAAGGGGAAGGTTATTTTACCGGCGTGCCGGCGATTTTTGTGCGCCTGCAAGGCTGTCCGGTGGGTTGCAGCTGGTGCGACACCAAACACACCTGGGATAAAATTGCCGATCGGGAAGTCGATATGCAGCGCATTCTGGTCAAAACCGAAGAAAGTGATGCCTGGGGTAACGCGACCTCCGAGCAGTTACTGGAAATCATCGTGCAGCATGGGTACACCGCGCGTCATATCGTCATCACCGGTGGTGAACCGTGTATTTACGATCTGATGCCGCTGACCATGCTGCTGGAAAAAAACGGGTTCAGTTGCCAGATAGAAACCAGCGGAACACACGAAGTGCGCTGCTCGGTAAATACCTGGGTGACCGTGTCGCCAAAAGTGAATATGCGCGGTGGCTATGACATTCTGCCGCAGGCGCTGAAACGTGCTGATGAAGTGAAACATCCGGTGGCGCGTCAGCGTGATATCGACGCACTGGATGTTTTGCTGGAAACACTGACTGACAGTAAAGCGCGTATTATCGCCCTGCAACCTATCAGTCAAAAAGAAGAAGCCACCAAACTTTGCATTGCGACCTGCATTGCAAGGAACTGGCGGCTATCAATGCAGACACACAAATACCTGAACATCGCTTAAAACAGCGCGAATGATTTTGGGTATCCTGAACTAGCCTTTATATACGCAACCCGCTGTGCAGGTTTCTTTCACACGCACGGCGGAAAGCAAAGGTAACTTCGGCTTCATCTCATTCCAAATCCACTCGGCCAGAACTTCGCTGGTCGGGTTTTCTAACCCGGGAATATCGTTCAAATTATAATGATCGAGACGATCCAGTGTCGGATTGAACGCTGCTTTCAGATCGGCGAAATCCATCACCCAGCCGGTATGCGGATCCACTTCACCGGTAATTTCGATACGCACGGTGAAAGAGTGGCCGTGCAACCGTCCGCATTTATGGCCAGCGGGCACATGCGGTAAATGATGGGCGGCTTCGAACTGAAAATCTTTAAATAATGTGGTGGTCATGGGGCGCTCTCGTTGCTCGAAAAAACGCGGCATAGTACCGGAATACCGGCCTGCGTGCCATGACTTCACTGCGCTTTTCTTCACCAAATCCTGACTTTTACTGCCTTTACACTGCCTGCATTGCTGGCATACAGTGGGCAGGAAGAAACTAACCTGTTGAGATAGTGAATGATTACTGTGCTGCGTTGCGCCGTATTGACGCTGATTTTCTCAGCTGGCGCGTATGCTGAAACCGCACCGACGGTTCAGACTCCCGCGCCCGCCGTAGCGAAAACGGCGCATTCTGAGGCGAAAGTGCCGGTGGCCGCAAAGTTGCCCGTGACCTTCCCGCCGGGTGCCGGTGTGATACATATTCCGATCGCGCAGAGCAAGAAGACGCTGGACGTTTTCACCTATCAGCCTGCCGATGCTGATGACACTACGCCAGTGGTAATGGTCATGACTGGCGTCGACCGCAATGCCTCGACGTACCGTAACGACTGGATGACCGTCGCCGATCAGTATCATTTACGTGTTCTGGTGCCACATTTCAGCGAACAAGATTTTCCCGGCGCCGCGGGTTATAACCTCGGCAATCTGATGGATACTAAAACTCACCATCGCCAGCCGAAATCCCAGTGGGCGTTCACCCTTGTCGACAGCATTTTTACCACGCTGCAAAAGCAGGGCGTGACCACTCAGAAGCAATATTATTTGTTTGGGAACAGTGCTGGCTGCCAGTTCGTCCACCGTATGCTGACGCTGTTGCCGCAACCGAATGTCAAAGCAGCGGTATGCGCAGCGGCAGGATGGTGGACTTTGCCTGATACCGATCAACGCTGGCCCTACGGCCTGCGGGAAGCGCCGGTGGCGGTCAGCCAGCAGCAGCTGAATGATTACTTTGCCAAGCCGGTGCTGATTGCAGTCGGTGCCGAAGACGATGACCCCGAAAACCATTTACTGCGAAAATCCAAACAGGCGATGGCGCAGGGAACTAACCGGCTGGATCGTGCCGAAAACTATTTCGCCACGTCGCAGCAGCGCGCCGAGCAGAACAACACACCGTTCAACTGGCACTTTATCGATCTTTCGGACGTCGGCCATAGTGGCAGCAAGATGTCGGTGTTTGCCGCCGGACAATTTGCCTGGTTTGAGCAACACAACGCGTTCCATCTCTGACGCTTGATAATGAGAAAATTTCATCACCCCGCTGCGGCGGGGTTTTTCTTTATCTATCCGGCACTTTGCGTTCTACCCGAAAACGGCAGGGCAAATTTTTTAGCGATTTCAGTGCGATAAAAAACTTTGCTTACCAGTATTTCCGGTAAATGTTACCTCTAAATCCTCTTAGTTCTTTTGGTTATTTATTATTTCCATCACTTCTTTAATTGTTATCATCGGCCTCGTTAACCTTACAAACCATAAAGGTCTTTCCTGCGCGCTCGTTTAACCGCAAAGGGCGCAAAATGCGTAAAAGGCCGGATTGATGACTGGCTTCTGCATAAGGGAATTCGTACCGCGATGACGACTCAGGCTCCTCCAATTTCACTGCTCCCGCTAACCCCCGAGCAAATGGCCCGCCTTCAATCGGCGATTGGTGATTATTCACCGACTCAGATGGCCTGGCTTTCAGGGTATTTCTGGGGGATGGTTAATCAGCAACCCGGCGCTGTTGCTGCTCCGGTAGCCGCACCGGCTGCGGCGTCCATTACGCTGATTTCCGCCTCCCAAACCGGCAACGCCCGCCGCGTAGCTGAGCAGCTGCGTGATGATCTCATCGCCGCGAAACTGAACGTCAATCTGGTTAACGCCGGAGACTACAAATTCAAACAAATTGGTCAGGAAAAGCTGCTGCTGATCGTGGCTTCGACGCAGGGCGAGGGTGAGCAGGCGGAAGAAGCTGTCGCGCTGCACAAATTCCTGCAATCCAAGAAGGCCCCACAGATGAAAGACACCGCGTTTGCGGTGTTTGCGCTCGGCGATACCTCTTACGAATTCTTCTGTCAGGCCGGTAAGGACTTTGATACCCGCCTTGGCGAGTTGGGTGCACAACGCCTGTCAGACCGTGTGGATGCGGACGTTGAATACAAAGACGTGGCGCAAGAGTGGCGCAAACGTATTGTCGAGGTGCTGAAACAGCGCGTGCCGGCCGATACCTCCGGGCAAGCAGTACCGACGCTGGCGGGCAGTGTGAATCAGGTCGACAGCAGCCCGTATACCAAAGAGTTGCCGCTGACTGCAACGCTTGCGGTAAACCAGAAAATTACTGGCCGCGATTCTGATAAAGACGTGCGTCATCTGGAAATTGATCTTGGCGACTCCGGCCTGCGTTATCAGCCGGGCGATGCGCTGGGCGTCTGGTTTGAAAACGACCCGCAGCTGGTGCAGGAAGTGGTCGAACTGTTGTGGCTCAAAGGTGATGAAACCGTTGAGGTGAATGGCAAGTCGCTGTCGCTTTCCGAGGCATTGCAGCATCACATCGAACTGACACAAAATACCACGCCAATTATTGAAAAATACGCCGGGCTATGCCGGGACGAACATCTCACCGGGCTGCTGGCGGATAAAACCGCGCTCCAGCAGTACGCGCAGACCGTACCGTTCGTTGACATGGTGCGCCGTGCGCCGACCGAACTGGATGCTCAGCAACTGGTGGATTTACTGCGTCCGCTGACGCCGCGCCTCTACTCCATTGCCTCTTCGCAGGCCGAAACAGAATCTGAAGTTCACATCACCGTTGGCGTGGTGCGTTACGACATTGATGGCCGCCCGCGCACTGGCGGAGCATCCGGATATCTGGCGGATCGTCTGGAAGAAGACGGCGAAGTGAAAGTCTTCATTGAGCACAACGATAACTTCCGCCTGCCAGCTAACCCGGAAGCGCCGGTCATTATGATTGGTCCCGGCACCGGCATTGCGCCGTTCCGCGCCTTTATTCAGCAGCGTGATAACGACGGCGCAACCGGTAAAAACTGGCTGTTCTTTGGTAATCCGCACTTTACCGACGATTTCCTCTATCAGGTGGAATGGCAGCGCTACGTGAAAGACGGCCTGCTGACGAATATCGATCTGGCGTGGTCACGCGATCAGGCTGAAAAAGTTTACGTGCAGGACAAACTGCGTGAGAAAGGCGCGGAAGTCTGGCAATGGTTGCAGGAAGGTGCGCATGTGTATGTTTGCGGCGACGCCAACCGTATGGCGAAAGACGTAGAGCAGGCGTTACTGGAAATCATCGCCGAAAATGGTGTGATGGATCTGGAAACGGCCGACGAATATTTAAGTGAATTACGTCTGGATCGCCGCTATCAGCGTGACGTTTATTAACGAATTTGAGCAATGAGCGAAAACCTTATGAGCAATAAATTGTGGAGCGAACAGAATCCCGGCCCTGGCCCTTTGATCGTCGATGCCCCGCTGGCCGACGCTGAGCGTCTGAAAAAGGAGAGCAATTTCCTGCGCGGGACGATTGCCGAAGATTTAAAAGATGGCCTGACCGGCGGGTTCAACGGTGACAACTTCCTGTTGATCCGTTTCCACGGTATGTATCAGCAGGATGACCGTGACATTCGCGCCGAACGCGCCGAGCAAAAGCTCGAACCGCGCCACGCCATGATGCTGCGCTGCCGCTTGCCGGGCGGTGTGATGACGCCCGCCCAATGGCTGGGTATCGACAAATTTGCTGATGACAGCACGATCTACGGCAGTATCCGAATTACCAACCGTCAGACATTCCAGTTCCACGGCATTCTGAAACCGAACGTTAAACCGGTGCATCAGTTGCTCAATAAACTGGGGCTGGACGCGCTGGCAACCGCCAATGACGTGAACCGTAATGTCTTGTGTACGTCGAATCCCGTAGAGTCTGAGCTGCATCGTGAGGCCTACGAATGGGCGAAAAAACTCTCCGAGCATCTGCTGCCGCGCACCCGTGCCTACGCCGAGGTGTGGCTGGATCAGGAAAAAGTCGAAACTACCGACGAAGAACCGATTCTGGGCGCCACCTATCTGCCGCGTAAATTCAAAACTACTGTAGTTATCCCACCGCAAAACGACGTGGATCTTCACGCTAACGATCTGAACTTTGTCGCTATCGCTGATAACGGCAAGTTGATCGGCTTCAATGTGCTGGTCGGCGGTGGTTTGTCTATCGCGCACGGTGACAAAGCCACTTATGCCCGCACCGCGAGCGAACTGGGTTTTATTCCGCTGGAAAATACCCTGGCTGTGGCCGAAGCCGTAGTTACCACGCAGCGCGACTGGGGCAACCGTACCAACCGTAAAAATGCCAAAACCAAATATACGCTTGAGCGCGTCGGTGTGCCGGTCTTTAAAGCCGAAGTCGAAAAGCGTGCGGGCATCCAGTTTGCGGAAGTTCGCCCTTATGAATTCACCGGCCGCGGCGACCGCATCGGCTGGGTTAAAGGCATCGACAATCAATGGCACCTGACACTGTTTATCGAAAATGGCCGTATTTTGGATTATCCGGGTAAGCCGCTGAAAACCGGTCTGGCAGAAATTGCTAAGATCCATAAAGGGGATTTCAGGCTTACTGCGAATCAGAATTTGATTGTCGCAGGCGTCGCGGAGAAAGATAAAGACGCGATCGAAACGCTGGCGCGTAATCACGGTTTGATCGACGACGGGATCACCGAGCAGCGTAAAAACTCGATGGCCTGTGTGTCCTATCCGACCTGTCCGCTGGCGATGGCCGAAGCTGAACGTTTCCTGCCGGAGTTTGTGACCAAAGTTGAAGGTATTATGCACAGCCATGGCGTAGGCGATGAGCATATCGTTCTGCGCGTGACCGGTTGCCCGAACGGTTGCGGACGGGCGCTGCTGGCGGAAATCGGTTTAGTCGGCAAAGCGATGAATCGCTATAACCTGCATCTTGGCGGCAACCGTGCCGGAACGCGTATTCCTCGCATGTACCGAGAGAATATTTCAGATACAGAAATCCTCGGCATTATCGACGAACTGGTCGGCCGCTGGGCAAAAGAGCGCGAAACGAATGAAGGCTTCGGCGACTTCGTGATCCGCGCAGGCATCATCAGGCCGGTGCTTGATCCGGCACGTGATTTTTACGATTAAGAGCGACGAGTTATCGGAGACGCTATGAGTTTACTCAGTCTGGCTGAATTGAATGAGTTACCGAAATCCGGGCAGTCTATGGCGCTGGCGGAAATTAACGCCAGCCTCGAAAAGCTGTCGGCACAGGAGCGGGTGCAGTGGGCGCTGGAAAATATGCCTGGCGAATTCGCACTGTCCTCCAGTTTCGGCATTCAGGCGGCGGTCTGTCTGCACCTGGTCACTCAGCAGAAATCCGATATTCCGGTGATCCTCACCGACACCGGTTATCTCTTTCCAGAAACCTATCAGTTTATTGATACGTTAACCGAACAGCTGAATCTCAACCTGCAGGTGTTTCGCGCCCGGCAGTCGCCCGCATGGCAGGAAGCGCGTTACGGCAAACTGTGGGAGCAGGGCGTTGAAGGGATCGAACAGTACAATCAGATCAACAAAGTTGAGCCGATGAACCGTGCTCTCCAACAACTCGGCGTGCAGACCTGGTTCGCCGGTCTGCGCCGTGAGCAATCCGGCAGCCGCGCACATTTACCGGTGCTGGCGGTACAACGCGGCGTGTTTAAGATCCTGCCGATCATCGACTGGGATAACCGTCAGATCTTCCAGTATCTCAAAGACAACGGCCTGAGCTACCACCCGCTCTGGGATCAGGGCTATCTTTCCGTCGGCGATACGCACACCACTAAAAAGTGGGAAGAAGGAATGAAAGAAGAGGACACGCGCTTCTTTGGGTTGAAGCGCGAATGCGGCTTACATGAGTGATGGTTCGCACAATCTTCGATAAGACAACGGACGCTTAAAAGCGTCCGTTGTCTTTTGTGCCTGCTTACTTCAGACGTGTTTGGCAGGTTTCGCCAGCCCTTTCAGCAGCGGGAACAGCACTTTCACACTGTCCCTGGCGCGTTTATCAATTCGCCCCGGCAGTACGCTGTCGAGATATTGCAGATTATCGAACTGGCTCTGATAACGCGCGGTGCCCAGCGGGAAGTGGCTGCTGATCGCTCGTTGTTGCATACCGTCCTTCTTGCCCAGCGCATAATTGGTGGCTGTGACATTTAGCAACGGCAGATGTGCGCCGTCCAGTGCCTGCAAACCGTCGCAGCAATGTGCGCCAGCATGGCTTTCCGCCGGAATACCAAGACTGTGTGCAATATTAATGGCGCGCACGCGGGTCAGTTTGGCGACCGCCGCTGAAGTATTCACGCCGCTGTTGAAATACAGTTTATCCCCGGTGATGAGAGAATCGAGATTGATCACCAGTAGCGTATTTTTCTTCTCTTCGGCACTCATACGCTTAATGAAATCTTCAGCTCCTTTCGCGCCGGTTTCTTCCGCACTTAGTGCGACAAAACGCAGGCTGTAATGCGTCGGGATCGCCTGCATTCGCTCGGCAAGTTCCATCATTACGCCAATGCCGGAGGCATTATCGTCCACGCCCTGTAACGTCAGACCACCGAGATTATGGTTAGTGTCGGCATCGCTTTGCGGAACGTACGTATCAAAATGTGCCATCACAATGATTTGCTGCGGCACTTCACCGGCGCGGGCGGCGATGACTGAGGTGGCGTGAATATTGTGCCAGTCTTTTTTGCCGTCGTTGCTGGTATACAGGTAACGGGTATCGAAACCGCGCAGATTGCTCTGATAGCCGAATTTATTGAATTGCTGATTAAGGTACTCGGCGGCGATCAATTCCGCCGGACTGCCTGCCATCCGCCCCGGAAAATAGGTGGCGATATGGCGAATTTGTTGACTGGCGATTTCGCCCATCGGAGGAAGCGGCGAAGTGGCCGCCAGCGCATGAGTTATCCCGGCGCAGCCCAGGCTAAAAGCCAGCAGCGTCCGCTTCATGCGTAAAAAAGAAAACATAGCCAAAAATCCTTGTCAGTAGGTCAGGGTGACCGGAAGGCAATCAAAGCAGCAGGCCGCGCAGGGCGGTCTTACAGGGCTGATAGTATGCGATTGTGTGAGCCAATAGACAATTTCCCAAATCTGAAATCGCTCTTTTTGTCGCGGGCTGATAAACGCGGCAAGGTCATGAAAAATATTCAGGCAGTTAACATTCCCCTGAGGCTGAGTCCCGACTGGCGCTCTATATTCCATTTAGTAACTATTCATTCCTTTTCGTCATTTCAGATCAATTATTGCCTGCACGTATAGTCGGGATATTCATTCTGGTTATCAGTTAAGGCTTTTGTGGACTATCTACCAATATTTGCCGACCTCAAACAACGCCCGGTGCTGGTTGTCGGTGGTGGCGAAGTCGCTGCTCGCAAAATAGATCTTCTCCTGCGAGCGGGCGCGCAAGTTCGGATAGTCGCGCAGGCACTTTCCCCCGAGCTGGAGCAACGCAAACAGGCCGCTGAAGTCAGCTGGCTGGCGCAGGCTTTTCTGCCGGAACAGCTCGATGATGTGTTTCTGGTGATTGCGGCCACCGACGACGCGGCGCTGAATGCGGAAGTGTTCGAGCAGGCCAATCAGCGCTTCATTATGGCTAACGTGGTCGACGATCAGCCGAAATGTTCCTTTATTTTCCCTTCGATAGTCGATCGTTCGCCGATTGTGGTGGCGATCTCCTCCAGCGGCAAAGCCCCGGTGCTGGCGCGTATGCTGCGTGAGAAGCTGGAAACCTTGCTGCCTACAAGTCTCGGACAGATGGCCGATATCGCCGGACGCTGGCGTGAGAGTGTTAAAACGCAGTTCACCTCGATGCGTGCCCGCCGCCGTTTCTGGGAACAGGCTTTTGCCGGACGCTTCGCCAGCCTCGCTTCTGCGGGAAAGCTCGCAGAAGCAGAAAAGGCACTGCAACAGCAGTTAGAAAACGCGGAAGACATCTCGCATAGCGGCAATGTCACGCTGGTCGGCGCAGGGCCGGGTGATGCAGGATTACTCACCTTACGTGGACTGCAGGTTATGCAGCAGGCCGACGTGGTGCTTTATGACTATCTGGTCAGCGACGAGGTTTTAGATCTGGTGCGTCGTGACGCCGATAAGATTTGCGTCGGCAAACGTGCGGGCAGTCATTCCGTCGCGCAGGAAGAAACCAACCGCCTGCTGGTCGAACTGGCCTTGCAGGGGAAAAAGGTCGTGCGGCTGAAAGGCGGCGATCCGTTTATTTTCGGTCGTGGCGGCGAAGAGTTACAGGCCGTGCAGGCGGCGGGCATTCCTTTTCAGGTTGTCCCCGGCGTCACTGCGGCGGCAGGTGCTACCGCTTATGCCGGTATTCCCCTGACTCACCGCGATCACGCGCAGAGCGTAGTGTTCGTGACCGGCCATTGTAAGCCGGAAGATAACGGCATCCAGTGGGAAACGCTGGCGAAAGGCAAGCAGACACTAGCGATTTACATGGGCACTCTTAAAGCAGCTGAAATCAGCCAGCAACTGATTGCTCATGGTCGTGCAGCGCACACACCCGTTGCCGTGATTGGCCGGGGAACGCGTGCGGATCAGCAGGTGCTGACCGGTACGCTCGATAATCTTGAACATCTGGCTCAACAGGCGCCGACGCCGGCGTTGCTGGTGATTGGTGAGGTGGTAACACTTCACCAGCAACTGGCGTGGTTTGGGCATCATCCTGAGACTGACGGTACACAACGCCCGTCGGTTGTGAATTTGGCTTAAAGGATCTGTTATGGACGAAAAACGACTGACTCATTTGCGGCAACTGGAGGCGGAGAGTATCCATATCATCCGTGAAGTGGCTGCTGAATTCGCCAACCCGGTGATGATGTACTCCATCGGGAAAGATTCCTCTGTCATGCTGCATCTGGCACGCAAAGCTTTCTTCCCAGGCACGCTGCCTTTCCCGCTGCTGCACGTGGATACCGGCTGGAAATTCCGTGAAATGTATGAGTTCCGCGACCGTACGGCGAAGAACTATGGTTTCGAACTGATTGTGCATAAAAACCCGGAAGGCGTGGCGATGGGTATTAATCCGTTCGTCCACGGCAGCGCCAAACACACCGATATCATGAAAACCGAAGGTCTGAAACAGGCGCTGAGTAAACACGGTTTTGATGCAGCCTTTGGCGGCGCACGCCGTGACGAAGAGAAATCCCGCGCTAAAGAACGTATTTATTCGTTCCGCGACCGTTTCCACCGCTGGGATCCGAAAAACCAGCGCCCGGAACTGTGGCACAACTACAACGGCCAGATAAACAAAGGTGAAAGTATCCGCGTATTCCCGCTCTCCAACTGGACTGAGCTGGATATCTGGCAGTACATCTATCTGGAAAATATCGAAATCGTTCCGCTGTATCTGGCTGCGCCGCGTCCGGTGCTGGAACGCGACGGCATGCTGCTGATGGTCGATGACGACCGCATTGATTTGCAGCCTGGTGAAGTTATTGAGAAGAAAATGGTGCGTTTCCGCACCTTGGGCTGCTGGCCGCTGACCGGTGCCGTTGAATCCGAAGCGCAGTCGCTACCGGAGATCATCGAAGAGATGCTGGTCTCGACCACCAGTGAACGACAAGGGCGCGCGATCGATCGTGATCAGGCCGGTTCGATGGAAATGAAAAAGCGTCAAGGGTACTTCTGAGGAGCCGCAGCTAATGAATAACGCAATTGCACAACAAATCGCGGAGCAGGGCGGCGTCGAAGCTTACCTGCACGCCCAGCAACACAAAAGCTTGCTGCGCTTCCTGACCTGCGGCAGCGTCGATGACGGTAAAAGTACGCTGATTGGCCGCCTGTTGCACGATACGCGTCAGATCTACGAAGATCAGCTGTCTTCACTGCATAACGACAGCAAGCGTCATGGCACGCAGGGCGAGAAAATTGATCTGGCGTTGCTGGTGGATGGCTTACAGGCTGAGCGCGAGCAGGGCATCACTATCGACGTGGCTTACCGCTATTTCTCTACCGAGAAGCGTAAGTTCATCATCGCCGATACGCCGGGGCACGAGCAGTATACCCGCAATATGGCGACCGGCGCCTCGACCTGCGATCTGGCGATCCTGCTGATCGACGCACGTAAAGGCGTGCTGGATCAGACCCGCCGTCACAGCTTCATCGCCACGCTGCTCGGGATCCGCCATCTGGTGGTTGCCGTGAATAAAATGGACCTGGTGGAATACAGCGAAACCGTGTTCGAACAGTTCAAACAAGATTATCTGGATTTCGCGCAGCAGCTGCCGACCGATCTGGACATTAAGTTTGTGCCGCTTTCCGCACTGGAAGGTGACAACGTTGCCACACCAAGCGAGAAAATGAACTGGTACACCGGTCCGACCTTGCTCGACGTGCTGGAAACCGTCAACATCATCAATATTCGCGAACAGCAGCCGATGCGTTTCCCGGTGCAGTACGTGAACCGTCCTAACCTCGATTTCCGCGGCTATGCCGGTACGCTGGCGTCAGGTTCAATACGCGTCGGCCAGAAAGTGAAAGTGCTGCCTTCAGGCGTCGAATCCACTGTCGCACGCATTGTGACCTTCGATGGTGATTTGCAGGAAGCCTGGGCGGGCGAAGCTATTACACTGGTTCTGACAGATGAGCGCGATATCAGCCGGGGCGATACGCTGGTGGATGCGAATGAAACTGTGAAACCGGTGCAGAATGCCAAAGTCGACGTGGTGTGGATGGCGGAGCAACCGCTGAGTGTGGGCCAGAGCTACGACATTAAAGTTGGAGGCAAGAAAGCCCGTGCCCGCGTAGAGAACATCGAGTATCAGGTGGAGATCAATTCCCTGACACAGCGCGTGGTTGAGAACTTGCCTCTTAACGGCATCGGTCTGGTCGAACTGACCTTTGACGAACCGCTGGTGCTGGATAACTACCAGAGCAACGCGGTTACCGGTGGCATGATCTTTATTGATCGTCTTACTAACGTTACTGTCGGTGCCGGTCTGGTGCGCGAAGCACTGGAGCAGGTTTATGAAGAATCTGACCAATACAGCGCCTTTGAGCTGGAGCTGAACAGCCTGGTTCGCCGTCACTTCCCGCATTGGGGCGCACGCGATCTGCTCGGTGGTAAATAAGATGACGTCTCAGGATCCGCAGTTGTTGAAAAATGACTTTTTATTGAAAGATGAGAACGTCGTCTGGCATCCGCATGCCATCACGCGTGCGGACCGTGAGAAAAAGCACGGTCATCGCGGTGCGGTGCTGTGGTTTACCGGGCTTTCCGGCTCGGGAAAATCCACCGTCGCCGGTGCGCTGGAGCAGGCGCTTTACGCTCTGGGGGTCAGCACGTATTTGCTCGACGGTGATAACGTCCGCCACGGGCTTTGCCGCGATCTGGGTTTTACCGATGATGATCGTCGTGAAAACATACGCCGCGTCGGCGAAGTCGCCAAACTGATGGTGGATGCCGGGCAGGTGGTGCTGACCGCCTTTATCTCACCGCACCGGGCCGAGCGTGACATGGTGCGAGAGTTGCTGGAAGACGGGCAGTTTATTGAAGTGTTCGTGGACACGCCGCTGGCGGTTTGCGAAGCGCGCGATCCGAAAGGTTTGTACAAAAAAGCGCGCGCCGGTGAACTGAAAAACTTTACCGGTATCGACTCTGAATATCAGCCGCCAGAGACGCCGGATGTGCATCTTGAGGGGGAACAATTGGTAACACATTTGGTTCCCCAATTATTAGATGAGATGCGCCGGCGCGGTATTATCAATCCCTGAATGTTGCCGGCCAAACGCCTTCAGAGCGTGCCGGTTTACACTGAACACAGGGATCATCTATGCAGGCTTTACTCAGCAGACTGGTCAGCCGGATCCGTCTTGATCGCATAAGGGCGGAACCCGCCCCGATGCAACGGTTAACGCACAACACAGACAGCGTAGAAAACGACGATCCGTCCTACTCCATGCTGGGTGGATCTATAGGTTTCGCCTGTTACTGGCTGGCGCTGGCGATCCCTTTTTGGGTGTACGGCTCTAATACCCTGTTTTTTCTCCTCTATACCTGGCCCTTCTTCCTGGCACTGATGCCGGTGTCGGTGCTTATCGGTATTGCCTTTAGCATGCTTTTTCGTGGGGGATGGTTCAAAACCCCGGTCGCCACAGGCGTTTGCGTCATCGGCATGTTTTGGACCGTTTTCTCATTTCTCTCCGGCTGGTGAGGGAAGCAAAGGGCTGTATCGGATCCTGCACGGATCCTTTTTTATCTCTTTTGACTGGCGATTTTTCCGGCAATTCTTTTCCACGATGTAACCCATTGTGTCATTCTCACCCATAATTGCGTGCGTAAGTCTGAATCTCAACGGCAATTATCCTGCCACAGTGGAGTCAGAAGGAAAGTTGTGGGATGATTGCCCGGCTTTTTTAGGGGGCGGGGATGGGCAAACTAACACTGCTGTTACTGATTTTACTTGGCTGGTTACAGTATTCGCTGTGGCTGGGCAAGAATGGTATTCATGATTACGTACGTGTGAACGATGACGTTGAAGTGCAGCAGGTCAACAACGGCAAACTGAAATCACGTAACGACCAATTATTCGCTGAAATCGACGATTTAAACGGCGGTCAGGAAGCGATCGAAGAACGCGCACGCAACGAGCTGGGTATGATCAAACCCGGTGAGACTTTCTATCGTCTGGTGCCAGACAATAAACGTGCTCCGGGCAGTAATCTTTCGCAAAATAATCCGAACCCATAGCCATGAGCCACACCGCAGTTTCCCTTCCAAAGGTCATTGCCGTTTTACCCGCTGCCGGAATTGGCAGCCGTATGCAGGCAGAATGTCCTAAGCAGTATCTTTCTATCGGCGGTAAAACGTTGATAGAACATTCGATCCGCGCTTTATTGCACAACGACCAGGTCACTAAGGTGATCGTGGCTCTGAGCCCGCATGACACGCAGTTCGCGTCATTACCAATAGCTCAGGATCCCCGCATTCAGGTGGTGACCGGCGGCGGCGAGCGCGCAGAGTCTGTGATGGCGGGTCTTGAAGCTGCCGGAGAACGCGGCTGGGTACTGGTACATGATGCCGCGCGCCCTTGTCTGCATCCTGATGATCTGAAAAATTTACTGGCAATTTCAACGAGCAGTAAGACCGGCGGGATCCTCGCCGCACCGGTTCGCGACACGATGAAACGCGGTGAAACCGGTGTGCAGGCTATCGCGCACACGGTCGACCGACAGGATCTCTGGCACGCGCTGACGCCCCAATTTTTCCCTCTCGAATTACTGAAAATCTGCCTGCGCCGTGCGCTTAGTGATGGCACTGTGGTCACTGATGAAGCTTCTGCAATGGAATATTGTGGCTATCATCCGGTGCTGGTCCCTGCGCGGGCCGATAATATTAAAGTCACCAGGCCAGAAGATCTGGCACTGGCTGAATTCTATTTAACCCGCATATCCCACGAGGAGAACGCATAATGCGTATCGGTCACGGTTTTGACGTACATAAGTTTGGCGGCGAAGGCCCGCTGGTGATCGGCGGTGTGCGTATTCCTTATTCGCAAGGTTTGCTGGCACACTCAGACGGTGATGTCGCGCTGCATGCGGCAACGGATGCCCTGCTTGGTGCTGCGGCGCTGGGTGATATCGGTAAACTCTTCCCAGACACCGACCCGGCTTACAAAGGTGCTGACAGCCGTGAATTGCTGCGCGAAGCGTACCGCCGCATCCGTGCGAAAGGCTATAAGCTGGGCAATCTGGATATCACTATCATCGCGCAGGCTCCGAAAATGGCGCCGCACATTCCGCAGATGCGCGTGTTTCTGGCCGAAGATTTGCAGTGCCATATGGACGACGTCAACGTCAAAGCCACCACCACTGAACAGCTGGGTTTCACCGGCCGTGGCGAAGGTATTGCCTGCGAAGCCGTAGCCCTGCTGATTAAGGAATGATGTTGTGGAAGATTACCGCATGATAGACATGTCCCGTCTCACCTGGTTGCTGGGCGAGCCTGTGGCGACCGGCCAGTTGAAAGCCAATCCGGAAGACTTTATCGTCGAAGAAGACTTGGGCTTTGAGCCGGACGGCGAGGGTGAACATCTGTTAGTGCGGATCCGCAAAAACGGCTGCAACACGCAATTTGTCGCTGAGCAGCTGGCGCGTTTCGCCAAAGTGCATCCGCGCGATGTCAGCTACGCCGGTCTGAAAGACAGACATGCGGTTACCGAACAATGGTTTTGCCTGCACTTGCCGGGCAAAGCCGATCCGGATTTAAGTCAGTTTGATCTCGAAGGCTGCGAAGTGATTCGTGCCTCACGCCATCGCAAAAAAATGCGCATCGGCACACTGAAAGGCAATGCGTTTACACTGGTGCTTCGCCAGATTAGCGATCTTGATAACGTTGAATCGCGTCTGACGAAAATCGCAGAACAGGGGGTGCCGAATTATTTCGGTACCCAGCGCTTTGGCCGCGGCGGCAATAATCTGGTGCAGGCCAAACGCTGGGCAACCAACGAAGCTCGTCCGAAAGAGCGAGCCAAGCGCAGCTTCTATTTGTCAGCCAGCCGCAGCGCGATGTTCAACATCGTCGCCAGCCAGCGTCTGGCTGATAATACAGAGCGTCAGGCGATGCTCGGTGATGCGTTACAGCTCAGCGGGCGCGGCAGCTGGTTTGTCGCGAAAGCGGAAGAGTTTGACTCCCTGCTGCCGCGTGTAGAAAGCGGCGAGTTACTGGTGACGGCGCCCTTGCCGGGGGATGGCCCGTTAGGGACACTGGAAGACGCCGAAGCATTCGAGCTGGCTTGTCTGAGCTCTCAGGCTGATCTACTGTCATTACTGAAACGCGAAAGAGTCGAACCCGCGCGTCGCGCCATCATGTTGCAACCTTTGCAGATGCATTGGCAGCGCTGGGATGATGTGACACTGGAACTCAAATTCTGGCTACCGGCAGGCAGCTATGCCACGAGTGTTGTGCGCGAGCTGATGCATCTGGATGAAATCAATGCGGATATTACTGAGTAACGACGACGGCGTACTGGCTCCCGGCATTCAGGCGCTGGCGTCCGCGCTACGTGAGTTCGCCGAGGTGACGCTGGTTGCCCCGGACCGCAACCGCAGCGGCGCATCCAATGCGCTAACGCTGGATGGCCCGTTACGTATTCAGTCCTATCCCAATGGTGATACCGCTGTCATTAACGGCACGCCCACCGATTGTGTCTATCTCGGCGTCAATATCCTGATGCGCCCGCGTCCGGACATCGTGGTTTCCGGCATTAACGCCGGACCAAATCTGGGTGATGATGTGATTTACTCCGGTACGGTCGCCGCCGCAATGGAAGGCCGCCATCTCGGTTTTCCTGCGCTGGCGGTTTCGCTAGATGGACATCAGCATTACGACACCGCTGCTATCATTACCTGCCGCCTTCTCAGGGCGCTGGCGCGCGAACCATTGCGTACTGGCAAAATCCTGAATGTTAATGTCCCGGATCTGCCTTTGTCTGAAATTAAAGGCATCCGCGTCACGCGTTGTGGTAGCCGTCATCCGGCTGAACAGGTATTTTGTCAGCAGGATCCCCGTGGGCAGGATTTGTACTGGATCGGCCCGCCGGGCGATAAGTTTGATGTCGCACCTGATACCGACTTTGCCGCCGTCGCGCAAGGTTATGTATCAGTGACGCCTCTTCAGGTGGATTTAACTGCCTATGCGGCTCAGGATGTCGTGGTCTCATGGTTAGAAAAGGCCGGGGTGAGCGCGAATGGTGAATAAGCCGATGTATAACCTGCTGGAACAGCTCCGCCAGCAGGGCATTCATGATGAAAACCTGCTGCATGCCATTGAGGCCGTGCCGCGTGAGCGTTTCGTCGATGAAGCATTTCAGCATAAAGCTTACGAAAACACGGCGCTGCCAATTGGCTCCGGGCAGACCATTTCCCAGCCTTATACTGTGGCGAGAATGACCGAACTACTGCGGCTTAAGCCTTCATCACGCGTAC
This sequence comes from Enterobacteriaceae bacterium Kacie_13, assembly GCA_013457415.1. Taxonomy (NCBI): domain Bacteria; kingdom Pseudomonadati; phylum Pseudomonadota; class Gammaproteobacteria; order Enterobacterales; family Enterobacteriaceae; species Enterobacteriaceae bacterium Kacie_13. The sequence continues at coordinate 3,944,999 of CP045665.1, read as the reverse complement.
TGGAGATCGGCACCGGTTCCGGCTATCAGACGGCGATTCTGGCGCATCTGGTAGAGCACGTGTTTTCGGTCGAACGGATCAAAGGGTTGCAGTGGCAGGCAAAAAGACGCCTCAAGCAACTCGATTTGCACAATGTTTCCACGCGTCATGGCGACGGCTGGCTGGGCTGGCCTTCGCGCGGGCCGTTTGACGCTATTATCGTCACCGCTGCCCCCCCCGAAATTCCCCAAGACTTGCTGCAACAGCTCGATGACGGCGGTGTCATGATCCTGCCCGTCGGTGAAGAGAATCAGATCCTGCAACGCATCACCCGGCGTGGGGATGAGTTCGCTGCTGAGACGATTGAAGCCGTCCGCTTTGTTCCGCTGGTGAAAGGCGAACTGGCCTGATCCTGACATCCTGCAGGACTAACCCCTTAAAATTTAAATACAACTGTTATATGGTGCTGTACTGGCTATGTTGATAGCATCCACTACAGTTTTTTATGGCACAGTGCATTCGGGGATTGGCCTGAGTGGACATGTTGTCTGCCCGCACGGTATGACATGATATGAAAAGCGCCAGCTGGCGCGGTGTGCGTGGTAAAAGCGTTATTCTGAGATTGCCGTAACGGGGGAAATATGAGCACGGGAAGCCCAATAAAAACACTAAGCCGCATTGCGGTCTGTACGTTTATCAGTGCCTGGATGGCGGGATGTACGAACAATTCAACCACATCGGCACCCATTAGCAGCGTAAATGGCGGCGGTAGCGGTAGTCAGGCACGTCAGAATACTCCGAATTCCTCGCAGCTAAATGCGCCTGCGATCGGCTCCGGTGGGCACATTGTGTACAACCGTAGCTACAATTCTATCCCTAAAGGTAGCTATAGCGGCAGCACCTATCAGGTTAAGCGTGGCGACACCCTGTTTTACATCGCCTGGATCACCGGAAACGACTTCCGAGACCTTGCTGCGCGTAACAATATCGCCGCACCATACAATCTGGAAGTCGGTCAAAATATCCAGATTAATAACGTCTCTTCGGCGGCCAGCACCGGCGGATCTTTAGCCGTTACGGACGCGACGAATGGCGGTGTTCCTAAAGTTCCGACGGGGGGAATGCTCACAGGTTCTGTGGTTGCATCTCAACCAACTACCACGTATTCTGATTCTTCTGGTAAACAGAATGTAGGTAAGATGTTGCCTTCATCAGGTGCAGTGACTACCACCACACCTGTTGCCGTAGCCAGTACTCCCGTTACTACTCCGACAAATAATGGCGGTCCGGTTTCCACATGGAAATGGCCGACTGACGGGAAAATTATCGATAATTTCTCAGCTTCTGAAGGGGGAAATAAGGGGATCGATATCGCTGGTTCGCGCGGACAGTCTGTCGTCGCCACCGCCTCAGGGCGTGTAGTGTACGCAGGCAATGCTCTTCGCGGTTACGGTAATCTAATCATCATCAAACACAATGATGATTACCTGAGCGCCTATGCACATAACGATACAATGCTGGTCCGGGAACAACAAGAAGTGCAGGCGGGACAAAAAATAGCGACTATGGGTAGCACCGGAACCAGTTCAGTAAGATTGCATTTTGAAATTCGTTACAAGGGGAAATCCGTAAATCCGCTGCGTTATCTTCCGCAGCGATAACACGGGCAGAGTCTTGAATTCTGCCCTCGGGACCACGGGTAGGAGCAGCTTATGAGTCAGAATACGCTGAAAGTTAACGAGTTACATGATGATGTAGATTTCGATGAGAACAGCGCTGAAGCCTTTGACGAGAAAGCCACAGTCGAAGAGACTGCTGATAACGACGCTGAAGAAGAGTTGTTGTCGCAGACTGTAAGCCAACGAGTGCTGGACGCAACTCAACTGTACCTCGGTGAGATCGGTTATTCCCCTCTGCTTACAGCAGAAGAGGAAGTTTATTTTGCAAGACGTGCGTTGCGTGGGGATGTTCCTTCACGGCGCCGTATGATTGAAAGTAACCTGCGTTTGGTGGTTAAAATTGCCCGCCGCTACAGTAATCGCGGACTGGCACTGCTGGATTTGATCGAGGAAGGTAACCTGGGTCTGATTCGTGCGGTTGAAAAATTTGACCCTGAGCGTGGATTCCGTTTTTCTACCTATGCCACATGGTGGATACGTCAGACCATCGAACGGGCGATCATGAATCAAACCCGTACCATTCGTCTGCCGATTCACATCGTGAAAGAGCTTAACGTTTACCTGCGTACTGCACGTGAACTTGCGCATAAACTGGACCATGAGCCGAGCGCTGAAGAGATTGCTGAGCAACTCGACAAGCCGGTCCACGATGTCAGCCGTATGTTGCGCCTGAATGAGCGTATTACCTCTGTTGATACCCCGTTGGGCGGTGACTCAGAGAAAGCGCTGTTAGACATTTTGGCGGATGAAAAAGACAACGGTCCTGAAGACACCACGCAAGACGACGATATGAAACAGAGTATCGTGAAGTGGTTATTCGAGTTGAATGCAAAACAACGTGAAGTATTGGCGCGCCGTTTCGGCCTGTTGGGTTACGAAGCTGCAACGCTGGAAGATGTGGGCCGTGAGATTGGCCTGACACGTGAACGTGTTCGTCAGATTCAGGTAGAAGGTTTGCGTCGCCTGCGTGAGATCTTGCAGGGACAGGGACTGAGCATCGAAGCTCTGTTCCGTGAGTAATGTGCTCTGCGAGTCATTCGCTTTTTAGGCAATAAATACAGCATCTAATTTGGCATCAAAAAAAACGGTGGGCTAATCCCCACCGTTTTTTATTTCTGTCATTTCAATGTCTGTTATTTCAATAAGCAACATTCACGGTATGCGGCTTTTACACCAACTCTTTCAAACGATAAATCCATTCCAGCGCCTGTCGTGGCGATAACGAATCGACGTCAAGAGCTTCCAACGCTTCAACCGCCGGTGAGACATCTTCTGTCAGCAGCGTCAGCTGCGGGCCATCAACCTTGCTGGCTGCGGCGTTGTTCGACAGCGTTTCCAGTTCTTTCAGTTTCTGGCGCGCGCGTTTAATCACATCACGCGGTACACCAGCAAGTGCGGCCACGGCCAGACCGTAGCTCTTGCTGGCGGCTCCGTCTTGCACGCTGTGCATGAAGGCAATGGTGTCACCGTGCTCGATCGCATCCAGATGAACGTTAACCGTGCCTTCCATTTTTTCCGGCAGCGTGGTCAGCTCAAAGTAATGGGTGGCGAACAGGGTCATCGCTTTGATACGGCTGGCCAGATTCTCGGCGCAGGCCCACGCCAGCGACAAGCCGTCATAGGTCGAGGTGCCGCGGCCGATTTCATCCATCAGCACCAGACTGTTTTCGGTAGCGTTATGCAGAATGTTAGCGGTTTCGGTCATTTCCACCATGAAGGTCGAGCGGCCTGAAGCCAGATCGTCAGCCGCACCGACGCGGGTAAAGATGCGATCAACCGGCCCAATGGTTGCCGCTTCCGCAGGCACATAGCTGCCGATGTGCGCCATTAGAACGATCAGAGCCGCCTGGCGCATGTAAGTACTCTTACCGCCCATATTCGGGCCGGTAATGATCAGCATACGTCGCGCCGGAGACATGTTCAGCGGGTTAGAGATAAACGGCTCGCTAAGCACCTGTTCGACAACAGGATGGCGGCCACCGGTAATGTTGATCCCCGGTTTTTCACTCATGTTCGGGCAGGCATAATTGAGCGTATAAGCACGTTCCGCAAGATTGCTCAGTACGTCGAGCTCAGCCAGCGCACTGGCGCTTTGTTGCAAAGCGGAAAGATGTGGCATCAGCAAGTCGAACAGTGCTTCGTAAAGCGCTTTTTCCAGCGACAGCGCTTTACCCTTAGAGGTGAGGACTTTGTCTTCGTACTCTTTCAGTTCAGGAATGATGTAACGCTCGGCGTTTTTCAGCGTCTGGCGGCGGACATAGTGAATAGGTACCAGATGGCTCTGACCCCGACTGACCTGAATGTAATAACCATGAACGCCGTTGAACCCTACTTTCAGCGTATCAAGCCCCAGCTTTTCACGTTCGCGGATTTCTAAGCGATCGAGATAGTCGGTCGCGCCATCGGCCAGCGCACGCCATTCATCGAGCTCTGCATTATAGCCCGGCGCAATCACGCCGCCGTCGCGAACCAGCACTGGCGGACTTTCAATTACTGCGCGTTCCAATAGTTCCACCAGCTCGGTGAAGTCGCCAGTCTGTTCAACGAGTGTCTGAACATGCTCAGCGCCGGTATCATTTAAAATCTCACGGATTTCCGGCAACTGCTGGAGCGCATGGCGCATACGGGCCAGATCGCGCGGACGTGCACTGCGCAGTGCCAGACGCGCCAGAATACGTTCGAGGTCGCCGACCTGACGCAGTACCGGCTGTAAATCCGCGGTGATATCCTGCAATGCGCCAATGGTCTGCTGGCGATTTGACAGCATCTTGATATCGCGACTTGGCATGTGGATCCAGCGTTTGAGCATACGGCTGCCCATCGGCGTGACCGCCTGATCGAGCACCGCTGCCAGCGTATTCTCGACACCGCCGGCCAGATTTTGCGTCAGCTCCAGATTACGGCGCGTGGCTGCATCCATAATGATGCCGTCCTGCTGGCGTTCCATGGTGACGCCACGGATATGGGGCAGAGCGGTGCGCTGAGTGTCTTTTACGTATTGCAGCAGGCATCCGGCCGCACGCAGCGCCTGAGCGGCCTGTTCGACGCCGAAACCGCTTAAATCTCGGGTGCCGAATTGCAGATTCAGCTGCTGCTTCGCCGTTTCCAGCTCAAACTCCCACATCGGGCGACGACGCAGACCACGACGTGAAGCAATCAGCGTCATCGCCTCAAAGCTTTCCGGATACAGCAACTCTGCCGGATTGGTGCGCTGCAATTCTGCGGCCATCGTTTCCAGATCGTCAGGCTGGGCGACACGGAAACGGCCAGAGCTGATGTCCAGCGTCGCATAACCGAAACCGCGTCCGTCCTGCCAGATGGCAGCCAGCAGATTATCATGGCGTTCGCTCAGCAGGGCTTCATCACTGACCGTGCCTGGGGTGACGATGCGCACCACCTTGCGATCGACCGGTCCTTTGCTGAGTGCTGGATCGCCAATCTGCTCTGCAATGGCAACGGATTCGCCCATCTGTACCAGCTTCGCCAGATAGCCTTCTACAGCGTGATAAGGCACGCCCGCCATCGGGATCGGCTCACCGGCAGAGGAACCGCGTTTGGTCAGCGAGATATCCATCAGCTGCGACGCGCGTTTCGCATCGTCATAAAACAGTTCGTAGAAGTCGCCCATACGGTAAAACAGCAGAACTTCCGGGTTCTCTGCTTTAAGACGCAGGTATTGCTGCATCATGGGCGTGTGGGCTTCCAGTCCGCTCATATTGTTTTTCTTTTGATTGATTTCATTCAATTTTTATTCATCCTGTTGGCTCATAGCGCCTGATGCAACGACTTTACAACGGATCCTAACGTGAGTAGAGGTAAAAAACCACGTTGCTTGCAGAAGATGCGTAATGTCACGCAAATCGCTGAGAACAGGCACCGCAGCCACGTTGTCAGGCACCGCAGCCACGTTGTAAAGACGATGATTTTCAGTTTTTTCGGCTCTGATAATGCACTAACATACCGTCACCTCTTTTATTGCATGGTTACGGATATCCGATGCGCCTCCTGGCTGTCATTCTTCCCCTGGTTTTAACACTTTCTGCTTGTAGCAGTAATAAGCCTCCGGCTCAGCCTGATGGCCCACGCAACCCTTTCTCTGATGGAAGAAATGCCAGCACCAATGCGGCACCCAGCGGCGGTTTTTTGTTGCAGGCTGAACATACCGGTGCAGTCCAGAACGGCGACTTTGCCTACGATCCGGCGATGAATCAGTTTGTCGATAAAATGGTTCGCGAACATGGATTTGACCGTCAGCAACTGCACGATGTGTTGGCGCAAACAAAACGTTTAGGTTTTGTGCTCAGGTTGATGGACCAACAGGCGCCGTCAGGTGGGCCGTCGACTGTACCTAACGGGGCATGGAACCGTTATCGCAGTAAATTCATTACGCCGGACAATGTCCAGAATGGTGTGGTGTTTTGGAACCAATATCAGGATGCGCTGCAACGTGCTGAGCAGGTTTACGGTGTGCCGCCAGAAATTATTGTCGGTATTATCGGCGTGGAAACTCGCTGGGGCCGCGTAATGGGTAAAACCCGCATTATCGATGCGCTGGCGACCCTATCCTTTGCGTATCCGCGCCGGGCTGAATATTTCTCCGGCGAGCTGGAAACGTTCCTGTTGATGTCGCGTCGTGAAGGTGACGATCCGCTGAGTCTGCGCGGTTCCTTTGCCGGTGCGATGGGTTACGGCCAGTTCATGCCGTCGTCTTACCGTGATTATGCTGTGGACTTTAACGGTGACGGACACGCTAACCTTTGGGATCCGATTGATGCTATCGGCAGTGTGGCCAATTACTTCAAAGCACATGGCTGGACCAAAGGCGCGCCAATAGCTATACCGGCAACCGGTCAAGCGCCGTTGCTTGAGAATGGCTTCAAAACCAAGTACCCGCTCTTTACGCTGAAAGCGGCAGGGCTTAGCCCGCTGGGTTCACTGGGGAATTATCAGGAAGCCAGCCTGCTGCGCCTCGATATGGGCACGAATTACCAGTATTGGTACGGACTGCCGAACTTCTACACTATCACCCGTTACAACCATAGCGTGCATTACGCGATGGCGGTATGGCAACTGGGGCAGGCAGTGAAAGCTGCACGATGAACCGGTCGTGATTTTTTTGAGGGTCGCCTGGTGCGGCCCTTATTTTTGATTTTTACCTTAATTCTGAAGGCATCGCGCAAATAACTGCGTTGGGACTCACAGATTGTAAGAGAAATGCTAACATCGGGAGAGTTTCAGCTGAACCGTCAGGAGGGAAGATGACCGAACAACGTTTACATGAATTGAGTGTGGAAATCGGTTCAGAGCTAAAAGCGCAAGGGCTGTGGATCACTTGTGCGGAATCCTGTACTGGTGGATTAATTGCTAAAGCCATCACTGATATCGCTGGTAGTTCAGCGTGGTTTGACCGTGGATTTGTAACGTACAGTAATGCCGCCAAGCACGAACTGCTTGGGGTTTCCGATGCGACACTTGAGCAATACGGCGCGGTAAGCGAACAGGTTGTTCGCGAAATGGCGCAGGGCGTGTTGCATGCTGCCGGAGCTGATATCGGCTTGTCTGTCAGTGGCATTGCCGGTCCTGACGGCGGTTCGACAGAAAAACCGGTCGGCACCGTATGGTTTGGTTTCGCCGGGGGAGACGGGCGGATCGTGACCGCGAAACAGCAGTTTTCCGGCGATCGCGAAGCCGTGCGTTTGCAAGCTGCTGTTTTTGCGCTACAAACTGCATTGTTTGAGTTTCTGCAAAATTAGGCTTGATACTGTATGAGCATACAGTATAATTACTGCCAATTACCTGTACATAAATTATATTCAGTGATGCAGGCGGGATGTTCCCCTGTATCAGACGAGGAGTAAAAATGGCTATTGATGAGAACAAGCAAAAAGCGTTAGCTGCAGCACTGGGCCAGATTGAAAAGCAATTCGGTAAAGGCTCCATCATGCGTCTGGGTGAAGATCGCTCTATGGACGTGGAAACGATCTCTACCGGCTCTTTGTCTCTGGATATCGCGTTAGGCGCCGGTGGTTTACCGATGGGCCGTATCGTTGAGATTTATGGCCCGGAATCTTCCGGTAAAACTACGCTGACCCTTCAGGTTATTGCTGCCGCACAGCGTGAAGGCAAAACCTGTGCGTTCATCGATGCGGAACATGCACTTGATCCTATCTACGCGAAGAAATTGGGCGTAGATATCGACAACCTGCTGTGTTCTCAGCCGGATACCGGTGAACAGGCTCTGGAAATCTGTGACGCGCTGACCCGTTCAGGCGCGGTCGATGTTATCATCGTCGACTCCGTTGCTGCACTGACGCCAAAAGCAGAAATCGAAGGCGAAATCGGTGACTCTCACATGGGCCTTGCGGCACGTATGATGAGCCAGGCTATGCGTAAGCTTGCCGGTAACCTGAAAAATGCTAATACCTTGCTGATCTTCATCAACCAGATCCGTATGAAAATCGGTGTGATGTTCGGTAACCCGGAAACCACCACTGGTGGTAACGCTCTGAAATTCTACGCCTCTGTGCGTCTGGATATCCGCCGCATCGGCGCTATCAAAGAAGGCGACGTGGTGATCGGTAGCGAAACGCGCGTGAAAGTTGTGAAGAACAAAATCGCCGCGCCTTTCAAACAGGCTGAATTCCAGATCTTATACGGTGAAGGCATCAACATTAACGGTGAGCTGATCGATTTGGGCGTTAAGCACAAACTGGTCGAAAAAGCTGGTGCATGGTACAGCTACAACGGCGAGAAGATTGGTCAGGGTAAATCTAACTCCTGCAACTATCTGAAAGAAAATCCTAAAATCGCTGCTGAACTGGATAAAAAACTGCGTGATATGTTGTTGAGTGGCACGGGTGAACTGGCCGCTGCGACCACAGCAGAACTTGCAGACGACGATATGGAAACCAGCGAAGAGTTTTAATTTCGCCGGTATCTGAAAGCAAGGGTTCTTGCCCTTCACTTTCAAAACACAATGTTGTCGAAAAAATGCCAGCCTGGTTTCCAGGCTGGCATTTTTCGCATAAGGGGAGTCATTCATGTCCAATGAAAAAACGCCCAATGGAAACACCATTGACCTGCAAAAGTTGCTCGAACAGGTAGAGCAGGAAAGCAAAGCATCCTCGCTGTTTGCACCTCAGGAAAAAGACGCGGATGCGGCGAAGATTAACTCTCTGATGAACCGGGCGATGCGTTTACTTTCACAGCGCGATCACGGGGAAATGGAACTGCGGAAGAAGTTGCGCACACCACCAGTGCCTTTCGTTAAGCCCGCGAACAAAAAAAGTAGCTGGTCATCTCGCAAGCGACCGGCGCAGAATGAGTTCGCGGATGAAGATATTGTCAGAGCCAAACCCGAGCCGCGTCCGGTGCCGGAAGAGATCCCCGAAGAACATGTTCAGGCGGTGATCGACTATTGCTATCAGCATCACTGGCTGGACGATGCTAAATTTGCCGACCGCTATATTTCAGGGCGCAGCAACAAGGGCTATGGCGCGCAGCGCATCCGTTCAGAATTAATGCAAAAAGGTGTCGATAAAGAAATCATTACGACGGCACTGGAAAATACCGAGGTCGACTGGTGTATTCTGGCGCGCGAACTGGCAGTCAGAAAATTTGGTGAGGATTTGCCTACTGACTGGAAAGAAAAATCAAAAGTTCTGCGTTATTTGCTCTATCGCGGCTTCTTTCAGGAAGAAATACAGTCTATTTATCGCGATTTTGACGATTGACCGCATACGGTATTTTACTTCCCCGCGCAGAAATTTTATCTTATCCGCACTTTTTCGTTCGTGAGCTGTACAGATCGCTGCTCTATGCAGCGTTATCCGGCTCAAGAGCCGTTCTTCCAGCATGATTCCGGGATATTTATGAGCAAGAGCACCGCTGAGATCCGTCAAGCGTTTCTCGATTTCTTCCAGAGCAAGGGACACAACGTTGTTTCAAGCAGTTCGCTTGTTCCGACAAACGATCCGACACTGTTGTTTACCAATGCCGGGATGAACCAATTCAAAGACGTTTTCCTTGGTTTGGATAAACGCGATTACAGCCGTGCCACTACGTCTCAGCGTTGCGTACGCGCGGGTGGCAAGCACAACGATCTCGAAAACGTCGGTTACACCGCACGTCACCACACCTTCTTCGAAATGCTGGGTAACTTCAGCTTCGGCGATTACTTCAAGCATGATGCAATCAACTACGCCTGGGAATTACTGACCGGGGAAAACTGGTTCAATTTGCCGAAAGAAAAGCTGTGGGTCACTGTCTATGAGACTGATGACGAAGCGTTTGAAATCTGGGAAAAAGAAGTCGGCGTTCCAAAAGAACGCATTATCCGCATCGGCGATAATAAAGGCGGCGCGTTCGCTTCTGACAACTTCTGGCAGATGGGTGACACAGGTCCTTGCGGCCCTTGCACCGAAATTTTCTTTGATCATGGCGACCACATCTGGGGCGGCCCTCCGGGTTCTGCAGAAGAAGATGGTGACCGCTATATCGAGATTTGGAACATCGTGTTCATGCAGTTCAACCGTCAGTCTGACGGCACCATGCTGCCACTGCCGAAACCTTCCGTAGATACCGGGATGGGGCTTGAGCGCATCACCGCTGTTATGCAGCATGTAAACTCAAACTACGACATTGACCTGTTCCAGAAATTGATTACCGCTGTGGCTGAAGTCACCGGCGCGACCGATCTGACCAGCAAATCTCTGCGCGTTATTGCCGACCATATCCGTTCTTGCGCATTCCTGATTGCTGACGGCGTGATCCCATCGAATGAAAACCGTGGCTATGTGCTGCGTCGTATCATTCGTCGCGCGATCCGTCACGGCAACATGCTGGGCGCGAAAGACACCTTCTTCTACAAACTGGTTGCTCCGTTGATTGACGTGATGGGCCCGGCGGCAGAAGAACTGAAGCAGCAGCAGGCGATGGTTGAGCAACTGCTGAGAACCGAAGAAGAGCAGTTTGCCCGTACTCTGGAACGTGGTCTGGCCTTGCTGGATGACGAACTGTCTTCGCTGAAAGGCGACACGCTGGATGGCGAAATTGCTTTCCGCTTGTATGACACCTTTGGTTTCCCGCTGGACCTGACTGCTGACGTTTGCCGTGAGCGCAATCTGAAAGTTGACGAAGTCGGTTTCGAAAAAGCGATGGAAGTTCAGCGTCGCCGTGCCCGTGAGTCCAGCGGTTTCAGCGCAGACTACAACAGCATGGTTCGCGTGGACGGCGTCACTCAGTTCTCCGGCTATGAACATACGCAACGCCATTCCAAAGTGATCGCGCTTTTCATCGACGGCCAGTCAGTCAAGGAAATTCAGGCGGGCGATAACGCTATCGTGATCCTGGATGACACGCCATTCTATGGAGAATCCGGTGGACAGGTGGGCGATAAAGGCATCCTGAAAACAGCAGCTGGCATCTTTAATGTGTCCGATACCCAGAAGTACGGTAAAGCTATTGGTCATCAGGGTTCTCTGAACGCGGGTAAACTTAGCGTTGGCGACAGTGTGGAAGCCGAAGTGGATGTTGCACGCCGTGACCGTATTCGTCTTAACCACTCTGCGACTCACTTGCTGCACGCGGCCTTACGCCAGGTGCTAGGCAAACACGTTGCGCAGAAAGGTTCTCTGGTTAATGACAATTACCTGCGTTTCGACTTCTCACATTTTGAGGCGATGAAACCTGAAGAGATTCGTCAGGTCGAAGATCTGGTGAATGCGCAAATTCGTCGTAATCTGCCGATTCAGACCACCATCATGGATCTGGATGAAGCAAAAGAAAAAGGTGCAATGGCGCTGTTCGGTGAAAAATACGAAGACAGCGTACGTGTGCTTAGCATGGGCGATTTCTCCACCGAACTCTGTGGTGGTACGCACGCCAGCCGTACCGGTGATATCGGTCTGTTCCGCATTCAGAGCGAATCAGGCACCGCCGCAGGTATCCGTCGTATTGAAGGGATCACCGGTGAAAACGCGATTAATGCGCTGCATCAGCAAAGCGATTTACTGCAAGATGTTGCGCATATGGTGAAAGGCGATGTGAACAGCATCACTGATAAAATCCGTTCCCTGATTGAACGTTCACGCGTGTTGGAAAAAGAGCTTCAGCAAGTGAAAGGCCAGCAAGCTGCGCAGGAAAGTGCGTCCTTGTCGGGTCAGACTAAAGAAGTGAAAGGCGTTAAGTTGTTAGTTCGTCAGCTGGATAACGTAGAGCCTAAAATTTTGCGTACGATGGTTGATGATCTGAAAAACCAGTTAGGGTCAGTGATCATTGTACTGGCGACCATCGCGGACGATAAAGTCAGCCTGATTGCTGGTGTGACAAAAGATCTGACCGACCGTGTCAAAGCAGGGGAGCTAATTGCTTCTGTTGCCCAGCAGGTGGGCGGCAAAGGCGGTGGTCGTCCTGACATGGCACAGGCCGGGGGAAGCGATGTTCAGGCTTTACCGGCGGCTCTGGCTACCGTAGAGGCCTGGGTTGAATCCAAGCTGTAAGAAGAAATAAATCGCAAACCTGGAAAGCGCTATAATGTATTGTGCAATATGGCGTTTTCAGTCTTAATGGTGGGGTAGGCTTCGCGGCAGGGTCGCGACAACGATGATTTCAGCTAAACTAAAAGTACTCATGGCTGAAGTTGCAGGCCGCTTACATTTAATGTAGGGGTCATGGCTTACGTTTTACCCGCTTATGATCGATAATGGCCGGGAAACTGAGAGACCCGACTCTTTTAATTATTCAAGGAGCAAAGAATGCTGATTCTAACTCGCCGAGTTGGTGAAACCCTCATGATTGGCGATGAGGTTACTGTTACCGTATTAGGTGTTAAAGGTAATCAGGTACGTATTGGTGTAAACGCGCCAAAAGAGGTTTCCGTCCACCGTGAAGAGATCTATCAGCGTATTCAGGCTGAAAAATCTCAACAGACGAGTTACTGATTTACGAGGCGTCTCGCTGACGGCGAGGCGCTGAACCTCTTTTCTGCGCGTTACCGATTTTCCTGTCTGTAATTCTCTGTCTTTTTTCTGCTTTCTTCTGTTTTAAGCCCCTCGTTGTGATCCCCCTTTGCTCAAAAAAGAACGTGAGTTTTCTACGTTTTTCCCGCTTTATTGCCTTCAAACTGCGCAGGTTGCGCGTGAAATGTCCAATCGAGTGATTGTTAGGAAAAAAGGGTTTGACTTATAAGGGCCAGAAAGTAATATGTGCGCCACGCAGTGCCGATGAGCTTGAACAAAGTTAATCAGCACACTCGCAAGAGGCGTATGGTGAGGTGGCCGAGAGGCTGAAGGCGCTCCCCTGCTAAGGGAGTATGCGGTCAAAAGCTGCATCCGGGGTTCGAATCCCCGCCTCACCGCCATTTAAAATGCACCCATAGCTCAGCTGGATAGAGTACTCGGCTACGAACCGAGCGGTCGGAAGTTCGAATCTTCCTGGGTGCACCATACTTTCCAAAGCGTATGTTGATTTGCAATCAAATGAGCGTGATGGGCAAAGGTTAACGCCGATGTAGTACGGTAAAATGGTCAGGTAAATCTGCAGCAAGAATCAAAATGCACCCATAGCTCAGCTGGATAGAGTACTCGGCTACGAACCGAGCGGTCGGAAGTTCGAATCTTCCTGGGTGCACCATTCTTCCTCTTAGTATTTTCCGAAATAAAATCAGCAAGACCCCAATGCACCCATAGCTCAGCTGGATAGAGTACTCGGCTACGAACCGAGCGGTCGGAAGTTCGAATCTTCCTGGGTGCACCATTTTTCGCATATGTTGCAGCAACTACAGTCATATAAAAGTTTTGCGGCATGCAGGTACAACTAAGGAAGATAACGTTGCTTTAGCAACGGCCCGAAGGGCAAGGCTATGCCGAGTAATCTTCCTTGGTGCTCCATATTTTTAAGTATCGAAGTTATTCGGTATTAGAGAAACCCGCTTCGGCGGGTTTTTTGCTTTCTGCATTTCATCTGTGCGTTTCCCACTTCATTTTCCTGATTTTTCTAACGTGTTCGGATGTGCTCTGCGAACGGACAAAATGCGACTTTCGCCAGACTTTGCGATAAAGTAGTTTTCCAGTTTTTTTCGTGAGCATGGAGCATTCGATGTACGATCAATACGAAGGGCTAATATTTGATATGGATGGCACCATATTGGATACCGAGCCGACTCACCGTAAGGCATGGCATCAGGTATTAACCAAATACAGCATGCATTTTGATGTCGAATCCATGGTTGCTCTGAATGGTTCTCCGACCTGGCGCATTGCCAAGTTCGTGATTGACAGTAATAACATCGAAATGGATCCGCATATTCTTGCCGCTGAGAAAACCGCAGCGGTGCAGGAGATGTTATTGGACACGGTGCGACCGCTGCCGTTGATTGATGTCGTCAAGGCATATCACGGTCGCCGTCCGATGGCGGTAGGCACGGGCAGTGAACACTGGATGGCGGATGCTTTGCTGCGTCATTTAGGCTTGCGCGATTGTTTTGATGCGATCGTAGGCGCTAATGATGTGCAGAACCATAAACCCGCACCCGATACCTTTTTGCGTTGCGCTGAGCTCATCGGTGTACCTCCTGAAAAATGCGTCGTCTTTGAAGATGCAGATTTTGGTATTGAGGCGGCGAGACGCGCCAATATGGCTTTTGTGGACGTGCGTACGCTGTGAGTAGCGCCGTGGCGCTGGCTTCCTTATTTAGCAGCAGCTTTTTAAGTGCCACGTTGTTACCCGGCAACTCAGAAGTTTTATTAGTGGCTTTATTGTCAGCTGGCAGTGTAATGCCAGCGGCACTGGTTTTGTCCGCTTCTGTTGGCAATACCTTAGGTGGCATAACCAACGTCATCATCGGACGCTTCCTGCCGCAGCTAAAGCCTCAGCGTGGGTTACACGTTGCAGAAGGCTGGCTGAAGCGCTTCGGACCGGCCGCTTTATTGTTGAGCTGGCTACCGGTGATTGGCGATGTGTTATGCGTTTTAGCAGGTTGGCTGCGAATGCCTTGGGGTCCTGTAATCTTTTTCATGTTTATTGGAAAAGCAGTGCGTTACGTTCTTCTGACTGTGGTAACGCTACAGGGGCTTTCATGGTTCGGTTAGATTGGCATCAGTCATCAATTATGGTCACATCTATGCAGACTCACTATGCTTGCAAATCAATGATTTCACAGAGCGGGAGGTCAATTTGATCCCGGATGTATCACAGGCGCTTTCCTGGCTGGAAGCCCATCCTCAGGCACTTAAAGGTATTCGTCGCGGTATCGAGCGTGAAACGCTGCGTGTTAATCCCGATGGTTCATTGGCGACAACGGGACATCCGGAATCCCTGGGTGCAGCGTTGACGCATCGCTGGATTACCACCGATTTTGCTGAGGCTTTATTAGAATTTATTACGCCTGTCGATGACAATATCGAACACCTGATGGCGTTTTTGCGTGACATCCATCGTCACGTGGCGCGCGAGCTTGGTGAAGAGCGTATGTGGCCGTTCAGCATGCCGTGCTTTATCGAATCCGGACAGGATATCGAGTTGGCGCAGTACGGTTCGTCGAACGTCGGGCGTATGAAAACGCTGTATCGCGAAGGCCTGAAGAACCGTTACGGCGCGCTGATGCAGGTTATTTCCGGCATCCATTACAATTTCTCACTGCCATTGTCATTCTGGCAGGAGCGTCTGGGCGTTACAGATGCGGAAAGCGGCAAAGAAGCGATTTCAGCGGGGTACTTCAAACTTATCCGCAACTATTACCGTTTCGGCTGGGTAATCCCTTATCTGTTTGGTGCGTCGCCTGCGATCTGTTCGTCATTCCTGAAAG
Source organism: Enterobacteriaceae bacterium Kacie_13 (assembly GCA_013457415.1). Lineage (NCBI taxonomy): Bacteria > Pseudomonadati > Pseudomonadota > Gammaproteobacteria > Enterobacterales > Enterobacteriaceae > Enterobacteriaceae bacterium Kacie_13. Next base: position 3,929,537 of record CP045665.1, on the reverse strand, counting down.
GACGTAAAACGGATCTGCCTTTCGAATATACTGAAGGCGGGATGTGCTATCTCCCGTATGCAACGTCGCTGCGTCTGAGTGATTTAGGCTACACCAATAAATCGCAGAGCAATCTGGACATTACCTTTAACGATCTTGAAACTTACGTGAAAGGCGTTAAAAGGGCCATTCGTACGCCATCGGCAGAATATGCAGAGATGGGAGTGAAGAAAGATGGCAAATATCTGCAACTGAACACAAATGTGTTACAGATAGAGAACGAGCTTTATGCGCCCATCCGACCTAAGCGCGTGACGAAATCAGGTGAAACGCCTTCTGAGGCGCTGCTGCGTGGTGGCATTGAATACATTGAGGTGCGATCGCTGGACGTCAATCCATTCTCCCCTGTGGGAGTTGATGCGACGCAGGCGCGTTTCCTCGATCTGTTTTTGGTATGGTGTGCCTTAGCTGACGCGCCGGAGATGAACAGCGATGAGCTACGTTGTACCCGTCAGAACTGGAACCGCGTGATCCTCGAAGGGCGTAAGCCGGGTCAGACGATCGGCATCGGTTGTTATGACGAACGCAAACCGTTGGATCAGGTAGGCAAAGATTTGTTCGCTGATTTGAACCGTGTTGCGCAGGTGATGGACAGTCAGAATGGTGATCACCTGTATCAGGACGTGTGCAAGGAACTTGTCGCGGCGTTTGATGATCCGGAACTGACTTACTCCGCGCGCATCCTGAAAGCACTGAAACAGCAGGGCGTGGGTAATTTAGGACTGGAACTGGCCGAGAAATATCGTCAGCTGCTGGCCAGCGAACCGCTGGAAGTATTGGATGAAAGTGCATTGCTGGCAGAACAAGATGGTTCATGGCAGCGTCAGCGCGACATGGAAGCCGGTGACACGCTAAGCTTAGAAGACTATCTGGCTGCTCACGCAGGCGGTACCGAAGAGTAGAAAAGAAAAAGGCCACAATTAATGTGGCCAAATAAACATCTCTGTTTACAGGGATGATGATAACAAATGCGCGTCTTTCACTAATTAAGACCCGCATGCTGGGAAAAGGTTTCCTGAGTTCGTAAAAAAATTTAATTTATTTAGGAGAGGTGACGATATGCCACTGTTGGATAGCTTTACCGTAGACCATACCCGTATGGCAGCACCTGCTGTTCGCGTCGCAAAAACCATGAAAACCCCACATGGGGACACCATCACTGTGTTCGATCTGCGCTTCTGCCGCCCGAATATTGAAGTGATGCCAGAGCGTGGGATTCATACGCTGGAGCACCTGTTCGCAGGCTTTATGCGTAATCACCTGAACGGAAACGGCGTCGAGATCATCGATATTTCTCCGATGGGTTGCCGTACCGGGTTCTATATGAGCCTGATCGGCGTGCCGGAAGAGCAGTTGGTTGCGGATTCCTGGAAAGCGGCGATGGCCGATGTTCTGAAAGTGAAAGAACAGCGTCAGATCCCTGAGCTTAATGAATATCAGTGCGGTACATTCGAGATGCATTCTCTGAAAGAAGCGCAGGAAATCGCGCAGCACATTCTCGATCACGATGTTGTCGTGAACCGTAACGACGATCTGGCTCTGCCAAAAGAAAAACTGTCTGAACTGCACATCTAGTTCATCGGGCAGAACCAAAAAAAGACGCGAATTTCGCGTCTTTTTTATGTCTGTAACTCAGGCCGTTAGCGCTGATTTACGGTGCTTTGTAAGGGTTGCAGAGGGCGTACCTGAACCTGTTTGATCATGTTCTCCTGCACATCCAGAATTTCGACTTCATAATTCTTAACCCGCAAGTTTGTGCCGATGGTGGGGATCTCTTCCAACACTTCCAGTAGCATGCCATTCATGGTCCTGGGCCCGTCAGCAGGCAGATTCCAGTTAAAGGCTTTATTCAACTCACGAACGTTTGCACTGCCTTCAATTACGACGGAACCATCGCTTTGCGGCGTCACCTCTTCAGCCAGCGTCGGTGACATCGACGTGGTAAAATCACCCACAATCTCCTCGAGAATATCCTCGACGGTCACCAGCCCCTGAATATCACCGTATTCGTCGACCACAATCCCAACTTTTTTCTTATTGCGCTGGAACTTCACCAGCTGAATATTTAGCGGCGTACCTTCCGGAATGTAGTAAATCTCATCGGCAGCGCGCAGCAGGTTTTCTTTGGTAAACTCTTTCTTCTCGGTCATCAGACGATACGCTTCACGCAGGCGGAGCATGCCGATGGCGTCATCGAGTGAGTCACGGTAAAGCACAATACGACCATGCGGTGAATGCGTTAGCTGGCGGATTATCGATTTCCAGTCGTCGTTGATATCGATACCGACGATTTCATTGCGTGGCACCATGATGTCATCGACCGTCACTTTCTCCAGATCAAGCACTGAAAGCAGCATGTCCTGGTTCCGGCGTGAAATTTGCGAGCGCGATTCGTTCACGATGGTCCGCAACTCTTCCTTGCTCATTGCATCGCTGAGGCTGGTGGTAGTTTTGATACCGCACATTCTCATCAGCAGACGCGAGAGACTGTTAAGGATCCATACTAAGGGCATCATGATGGTTTGCAGCGGACGCAACAAAATACTGCTCGGGAAAGCGATACGTTCTGGATTCAATGCCGCGAAAGTTTTCGGCAGCACTTCGGCAAACAGAAGAACTACGAAAGTCAGCACGCCGGTGGCAATCGCCACACCTGCATCGCCGTACAGGCGAATACCCACAATTGTTGCCAGAGCGGAAGCAAGGATGTTGACCAAATTGTTGCCGATAAGTACCAGGCTAATCAGCTGGTCAGGGCGTTTTAACAGCTTTTCGACGCGACGTGCGCCGCGGTTACCCTGTTTGGCCAGGTGACGTAACCGGTAACGGTTGAGTGTCATCATACCGGTTTCGGAGGCTGAGAAATAAGCCGAAACCACCACCATGATGATCAATATGATGATCAGGGTTGTTGTCGAGACGTGCTCCAACGGGAATTCCTTATTATTGATGAACCATGATTTGCTGGATCAGGCGACTGCCAAAATAGGCGAGAGTCAGGAGAATGGCGCCAGCCATGCTGAACCATACCACGCGGCGGCCACGCCAGCCTTCGTGATAATGGCCCCACAGCAGGACGATATATACGAACCATGCGAGTATCGATAAGACGGCTTTGTCGATATTCTCCGGGCTGAACAGATTATTCAGATACAGCAAACCGGTGCACAGCGTCAGCGTCAATAAGATGACACCAATCTGGGTGATATGAAAAAGTTTGCGCTCAATGCTCATCAGTGGCGGCATATCGGCGGTAAACGTGAGGCGTTTGTTTTTGAGCTGATAATCGAGCCACGCGAGCTGCAGTGCGTAGAGTGCGGCGATCATCAGTGTCGCATAAGAGAACAGCGCCAGGCCGATGTGAACCAGCAAGCCTTTACTTTCCTCGAGATGCGTAATGAACTCGCCTGGCAGAAAGGTCACAAAGGCCAAATTGATCAGCGAAAAACTATAGACGATCGGCAGAACAAACCAGCCACGATTACGCGAGGCCACAATGGTCATTACCGTGCCAATGATTAAACTCACGACTGAGCCGATATTTACCAGACTCAGGTTCTGGCCGGTGCTGACGTCGAAGATGCGCTGCTGCAATGCAACGGCGTGACACACCAGCGCCACGACCACGGAAATCAATGCCAGTCGCCGATATGCGCTGTTCTTCCGAATGATGCTCGGAATGATCAGTGCAAGGCTGAACAAATAGGCCAACATGGCGACGAGAGCAAAAACTGACATAGCGTTTCAGTAGCATCGGAAAGTGAATGAGAACCGCAGTATAACGTTACCCGCGTCACGCTCCAACCTATCTGAGACGTCAAAGCAGAGATCGTCAACGCTTCGTGTTATAATCCCGCAATTACGTCGCAAAAGCGGCCTGTCATTACGTTGAGCAAGAGACGATGTTTGAGAATTTAAGCGATCGATTGTCGCGCACACTGCGCAATATCAGCGGCCGCGGGCGGCTGACCGAAGAAAATATCAAAGAGACGTTACGTGAAGTTCGTATGGCGTTACTGGAAGCGGACGTTGCGCTGCCGGTCGTCCGTGACTTCATTAACCGGGTGAAAGAGAGCGCCGTTGGCGTTGAGGTCAATAAGAGCCTTACACCGGGTCAGGAATTCGTCAAAATTGTCCAGAAAGAACTGGAAAACGCGATGGGCGAGGCGAACACCGAGCTCAATTTAGCGGCACAGCCACCGGCCGTCGTGCTGATGGCGGGTTTACAAGGTGCGGGTAAAACCACCAGCGTCGGTAAACTGGCTAAATTCCTGAAAGAAAAGAAAAAGAAAAAAGTTCTGGTGGTGTCTGCCGACGTTTATCGCCCTGCGGCGATCAAACAGCTGGAGACGCTGGCGCAGCAAGTTGAAGTAGATTTCTTCCCGTCTGATGCACAGGAAAAACCGGTCGATATCGTTCGCCGCGCCCTTCAGCAAGCCAAACTGAAATTTTATGACGTTCTGATCGTCGATACCGCCGGTCGTTTACACGTCGACGAAGCGATGATGGACGAGATCAAACAGGTTCACGCCGCGATTAACCCGGTAGAAACACTGTTTGTTGTCGATGCCATGACCGGCCAGGATGCCGCCAATACGGCGAAAGCGTTTAACGAAGCGCTGCCGCTGACGGGGGTTATCCTGACGAAAGTCGATGGTGACGCCCGTGGTGGTGCCGCACTCTCGATTCGCCATATCACTGGCAAACCGATCAAATTCCTCGGGATGGGTGAAAAAACCGATGCGCTGGAGCCGTTCCACCCGGATCGTATCGCTTCGCGTATTTTGGGCATGGGCGACGTTCTCTCTCTCATCGAAGATATTGAGAGTAAAGTCGACCGCGCGCAGGCCGAGAAACTGGCCAGCAAGCTCAAAAAAGGCGACGGCTTTGACCTGACCGACTTCCTCGATCAGCTCAAGCAAATGCGCAACATGGGCGGTATGGCAAACATGATGAGCAAATTGCCGGGCGTCGGGCAACTGCCGGACAACGTCAAATCTCAGATGGACGATAAAGTGCTGGTGCGTATGGAAGCGATCATCAATTCGATGACGACGAAAGAGCGCGCGAAACCAGAAATTATTAAAGGGTCCCGTAAGCGTCGTATCGCTATGGGTTCCGGCATGCAGGTGCAGGATGTTAACCGCTTACTTAAGCAGTTCGACGATATGCAGCGCATGATGAAGAAAATGAAGAATGGCGGCATGGCGAAAATGATGCGTGGCATGAAAGGTATGATGCCACCGGGTTTCCCAGGCCGCTAATCGACAATACTGGCTGATTATCAGCCACATAAATGGCCCCAAGCGTACTCAGGCAAATAGCGACGGAGGCAATCTACGCTTTCGATTGCTTTTTGCGCCAAAATGAGTAAAATTTTGGGGCTTTTTATATTGCAACCAGACCCCGTTCCCCGATGGGGTCTGGTTGTTTTATTAACTAAAGAGGATGTTATGGTAACAATTCGTTTAGCACGTGGCGGCGCAAAAAAGCGTCCGTTTTATCAAGTAGTAGTGACCGACAGCCGCAACGCTCGTGATGGTCGTTTCATCGAACGCGTAGGTTTCTTCAACCCATTGGCTTCTGGCCAGGCTGAAGCACTGCGTCTGGACCTGGATCGTATTACCCATTGGGTAGATCTGGGTGCAACCGTTTCTGATCGCGTTTCTTCGCTGATCAAAGACGCTAAGAAAGCAGCTTAATCTGTCGCGGTGGTGGCAATGAGCAAGCAATCCAATCCAGTGGTACCCGCTGAGCCGTTAGTACTCGGCAAAATGGGTTCAACATACGGCATTCGCGGTTGGCTCAGAGTGTTTTCATCCACCGAAGACGCTGAAAGCATCTTCGAATACCAGCCCTGGTTTATCCAGCGTGCCGGTAAGTGGCAGGTTATCGAGCTGGAAGGCTGGAAACGCCACACTCAGGATCTGATTATCAAAGTCAAAGGCGTTGATGATCGGGATGCAGCGAATCTGCTGACCAATTGTGAAATTGTCGTCGATTCAAAGCAGCTACCAACACTGGAAGACGGTGACTATTACTGGAAAGACCTTTTTGGTTGCCAGGTAGTGACAACTTCCGGTTACGAGCTGGGCAAAATCATCGATATGATGGAAACCGGTTCTAACGATGTGATGGTAGTCAAAGCCAACCTGAAAGATGCCTTCGGACTCAAGGAGCGGTTGATTCCGTTCCTCGATGGGCAGGTTATCAAGAAAGTCGATCTCGCTACTCGCACTGTCGAAGTAGATTGGGATCCTGGTTTTTGACCTCCGTAACGTTTACTGATGTAAACAACGGCGGGTTGAGCGGCAAAGCATTGGTAAGGGGTAGGCTATGTGGATCGGTATAATTAGCCTGTTTCCTGAGATGTTCCGCGCAATCACCGATTACGGGGTAACTGGCCGGGCAGTTAAGAATGGCCTGTTGAGCGTAAATTGCTGGAGTCCTCGCGACTTCGCATACGATCGACATCGTACCGTGGACGAGCGCCCTTACGGCGGTGGTCCCGGCATGCTGATGATGGTGCAACCTTTACGGGAAGCGATTCATGCAGCAAAAGCAGCGGCAGGCGAAGGTGTGAAAGTGATTTATCTTTCACCTCAGGGGCGCAAACTGGATCAAACCGGTGTTTGCGAACTGGCTGCCCATCAGAAAATTATTCTGGTGTGTGGCCGTTATGAAGGGATTGATGAGCGCGTAATCAAAACCGAAATTGATGAAGAATGGTCAATTGGTGATTATGTTCTCAGCGGTGGTGAGTTGCCGGCAATGACCTTGATTGATTCAGTTTCCCGCTTTATACCGGGGGTTCTGGGTCGTCAGGCTTCAGCAGAAGAAGATTCTTTCGCTGACGGATTGCTCGATTGCCCCCACTATACCCGTCCTGAAGTGTTGGAAGGCATGGAAGTACCGCCAGTTTTACTGTCGGGAAACCATGCTGATATACGTCGCTGGCGTCTGAAACAGTCGCTGGGTCGAACCTGGCTTAGAAGACCTGAACTTCTGGAAAACCTAGCTCTGACTGACGAGCAAGAGGTGTTACTGAGAGAGTTCCAAAAGGAACATCGACTCAGTTAACAAAACTATGAGGGACCGCTTGAGCACTTTGCTAAGCCTTCCCGATATATCAGTTTACCTAGGGTAAGAGACATATTATGAGCAATATCATTAAACAGATCGAACAAGAGCAGATGAAGCAAGACGTACCTGCATTCCGTCCGGGTGATTCCGTGGAAGTTAAGGTATGGGTCGTTGAAGGTTCTAAAAAGCGTCTGCAGGCATTCGAGGGCGTGGTTATCGCTATTCGTAACCGCGGTCTGCACTCTGCATTCACTGTTCGCAAAATTTCTAACGGCGAAGGTGTTGAGCGTGTATTCCAGACTCACTCCCCAGTAATCGACAGCATTGCTGTTAAACGTCGTGGTGCCGTTCGTAAAGCTAAACTGTACTACCTGCGTGAGCGTACTGGTAAGTCTGCTCGTATCAAAGAGCGTCTTAACTAAGGTATCGCTAACGCGACATCGACTAGTTAATAGAGAACAAGGGGTTAGCCAATGGCTAACCCCTTTTTTGTTTTTGAATGACCACAAAATGACTATGCGGCTGATTTTTCGCTACCGGGTTTTGAAATCACACGGGCGACGGATTCATGCGTGGCGAAGGTACAGCTGCACTCGATGTTCTGGCACTGATGATACCGTTCCTTTGTTGACTCACTCAGATAACGGCTTGAACGTGTATGGGCGACCTTTCCACAAAGCGGGCAATGCATCATAAAAACCTCCGGCATGACAGATAAGCGGTGAGGTCATTATGAAACCTATAACTCGCAAAAGCAAGTTATAGTTGTGATATTGATGAATGATACGTGATATCAACAATATAAATCTTCAAATTCAACTTTGTCGTAAATCCCTTTTCATTTAGGTTATGTTCAACCGAGACGATGAACCATCGCTGATCGTTGATCACATCTTTGAAACCCTGCACAATTACGGGTGGTATAAATTTTTAAAGGCAGTGCGTTCTCAGAAGACTCAGCACCTGCCGACCTCGTTGCTGCTGGATATTGCTTTTGCGAGGTGGAGTTTGCCGACGGTATTCTTTTCAGGGCTACACTGTTCGTGGCCGCCGAGTTGCATCATCGTCCGTGACGGTCAGCGTCAGCGGATAGCGATATTCGAGGGACAAAGAAGCCACCGCAGTGGCCACCACGTATCCCTGCCCGGTGATAAGTGCCAGTTTTTCAGGGGCAGATTGAAACAGAGGGATCTGCTCAGTCAGCCGTTGTTGCAGTTGAGTCGGTTTTTGCATGTTGTGCCTCCTGACACGTTTTGATGGCTTCTACCTGCAGTTCGCAGTTAAGCAGTGCAGATTCGAGTTGGAGAATATCGGCGCTCAGATCTCCGTTAGTTGCCGGTTGCGCGGACGGTACCGGGCACGGGCTGACTGCCGGACAGCCAAAGTAAATAATCGAGAGTGGTGTTGAAGGCGGGACGCTGGCGCAGCCGGCTAACGTCAGCAGGCAGAGCAGTGTCAGCCCACTGACGTGATTGTGGATCGTCATGAAGTTCTCCCTGCCGTTGATGTTCGCGGGCTTGCATCGCCCGTTGAGCGGTGCTCAGATTTTCACGTAACACCAGCTCTGCCCGTTCCCGCTGGCGCATCTGCTGGTTGAGTGTGGCGATCAGCGTTTGAAACCTGTAATGACAAATAACCTGGCAGCGCGGCCATCAGCCCCAGGACCACGGCGGCACTGCACCGCTTAAGAGTTGAGGTTTTCGGTGTCTTTGTTCAGGCCGTTACGCGCCAGCAGCTGGTAGCTTTTACGCCGGTAGTACCAGTTAATTAAAAAAGTGCCGATGCCGACGGCCGAGCCGACCAGAAAGGAAATGTCCTGCGACGTCATACCCGCCAGCCAGGTCAGTGACGTGGCGATGAAGTACGCGCAGGCTGAGCTGATGCGTTCTGTATTTAGTCCCATAATTTTAAGGTTTCCTGAACCGGATGTTCGGCGATATCGGGCATTTCAACCGCAGTGCCGTGGGGAAGCAGTGGGCCAAAATCCGCAATGCCTTTGTTGGCCGCGAAGACTTTTTCGACCACGACTGCGGTTCGGCCGTAATAGCGCCAGCAAAGGGAATCGAGGGTGTCGCCTTGTTGTGCATAAAATTTCATTGGGGTTCTCCGCAAATGAATGAAATCGTCACGAGGTGATTTCAGTCTGCGCAAGAGGGAGGAAAGCGGCAATCAGGGAGGGTTGTGAAACTATTGGCACAACAGGAAAGGGGAAAACAGGGGAAATGGCGGGGCGCTTAGTCCGGCCTTAGCTGGGAAGAGTAAGCGCCGGGTACGTTGACTAACACCGCCGGTCATATCTGGCGATCAGTGGGCGTCGTCAGGGCTGCCGTTGTAATAGAGCGCATCATGATGTTCCTCGGTCAGCGCCTGGCTGGCCAGCTCTGAAATCAGAGACATTACGACAAGAAATTCTTGTGGATTACATTGCGCCGTCTGCGAAATGTCCGCGATCAGCTGTATCCTGGACAACGTTAGCTGTTGTTTAGTCAGGTTTTCCATTTTCTCCCCTCGCCAGATACTGTGTTTATATACAGTATTCTTTAATTGATCTAATACGTCAACACTCCGGGCATTTTAAAATTCATAATTCATTGAATTGATAGATTAATTTTTATTAGTCTGGTTTTTGAATGATTCCCATGTCCCGACGACGGATTGGGTTTCGACAGTTATTGCCAGAACTCCAAGGCGGGTAAAAGGCAGCGTTTTTCAGCGATTTTTCCTGAGGCGGCAGCCGGTGACGGACGATGCACCGAGATGCGGAGCATATATCCCGACGTCCTTTTGCCGGGGCTCATTGTAGGCATTGACCTCTTCACTCAACTGACGTGCGACCCGAACCGTTTGCTCTTTGCGCCTGACATGAATGCAGCCCTGCGCCTGTATGTATCCGGCTGCACCTCTGCGGTTGAGTGGCTTGCAATTGAAGCGTGACTCAGCGGCGCCGGGTTCGTTCGCATCTTCTTCCAGCGCGTATTTGCGCATAATGTCGATGACTTTCTCTTGTTGCGGCGGCGCGCGCAGGCAGCGCGGACGGCGGGCGATTATGGAAAGCGCAGACTTCTGGCGCTGACAGAAATCGCGGGTCAGTGGCTTTTCACGACGATTTTCTATCACCGGTAGCGGAGCATTCCACCACCAGCCTCTGCAAAAGGTTTGCCGGTTGTGCGTTGAAAAGCTGGCGGTGGAGAAGGGGCTATCCTTCCTCTGATATTATCTGGCATGGGTATGATCCATAATTTAAACAATAGAATGCCGTTCCCGGAATAAATGAATTCAGGAGGTGACGCTATTCTATAAAGGGGAAGTGAGTGAATTAAATTGACCGATAATTCCTGCTTTTTATTTCATTAATTTCCTGACATTCAATACATCGCTTAACACCTGGAATAATCTTCCGCCTTGGTTCAGGAATTGCCATTTCGCAGTCTTCACAAAAGTATGCTGATGCACTGCGCGGGGCGTGGGTCGCCCTGGTAATCTGTTCTTCCAGCATCCTTAGCTGGTATTCTTGTGACTCATCAATCCAGTCTGCCATCGGTAAAGTTTCCTTGTAGTGATGATGAAAAATGGCGCAGCGATAATAACGCCTGAATGATTTTTAATTGTTCATCAGACGTCAGCTTAGAATAAGTCAGATAAATATGACGGCGTTTCAGACCGGCGTGAAAACATAATGTGGTTTTCCATTTATCCGGAGCATGATTATAAATGTCCTCAACCTTATTTCTCTTTTCAGAGAAGTAGATTTCTTTCAGATGTGCGATATGGCGTAAACCCACCTGACGCTGCTGCTTTGTTCCTAAAAACATCGCATCTCCTCATTTCCTGACCTCAGGTTCTTCATGAGATTTTTTACTGATCCTCCCCCTGCGCCGTAAATTTGGTATCATGACGAGGTACGGTACATTACATAAACAATCCAAACTTGCATTTGCGAGTTGTCGAATTGGTATTTACAAGCTCAGGGGTTTTCGCCAGATGCAATTAGATGAACTAGAAGGAGGAAAGGCCGTTCTGACGCGCATGCTTCAGGCGTACGGCTTCAGCATGCAGAAGGAACTGGGTGATCTGTATGGTTTGTCTTCTGGAACGATAAGTACTTGGGTAAGAAGGGATTACTTTCCCGGTGATGTGGTCGTCGCCTGTGCGCTGGATACGGGTGTTTCACTGCGATGGCTGGCAACCGGCAAAGGTTCGATGCAGGATACGGCCTCTTCGGTTGCTCCGGCGTCTGATGGGATCCGTCAGCTTAAAAAGTTGAGATTACGTGGCGGAACGTTAGAAGATGAGGGCGCCTGGGTGGTGGATCCTTCCCTGTTAGACGGATCGCTAGCTGAACCGGCCTATGTAGTGAAAGGTAACCATTCATGGATTATCGATTTGGGCAGTACCTATCCGGGAAATGGCCGCTGGTTGCTGGATATCGACGGCGATGTCGACGTTTATGATGTGGCGCGCATTCCCGGTAACCGTCTGAAAGTGACGCGACGGGACAGTCATTTCGAATGCAGTGTGGATGACGTCTCTGCGCTCGGTCAGGTCTTTATGACACTGGATCGCAACCTGTAATTTTTTCCCTCAGCAGCTTCACGTCGCTGAGGGATGTCTCTTCATTCTCTTTAATATCCTTCTTTCTCTCTTCATTTTCATTTCCTCCCGCGAAGACACCTGCTCTGTAACCCTGGCGGTACACTCTGCTCATCCTCAGGGAACTTAATGTAAACTTAAATTTCCACTTACCCGTGAGTTAAGGTGAATTGGTAATGTTAAGTTTACAAGTAAGGCTTGATAACTTTACGCGCTGTGGTAATGTTGTCCGCAGATGCCCCCGTGGCTGCCCATTTTCCTGAAAAGCGAATCACTATCATGCAAAAAGACGCCCTCAATAATGTCCACATCAGTGCCGAACAAATTCTTATCACGCCGGAAGAGCTTAAAAATCGTTTTCCGCTGAGCGTGAGTGATGAAACCAGCATTGCCGAAGCACGTAAAACCATCGCCGATATCGTGCATGGCCGTGATCCGCGTCTGCTGGTGGTGTGCGGTCCTTGTTCAATCCACGATCTGGATGCGGCGCTGGAATACGCGCGTCATCTGAAAACGCTGGCTGCTGAACTGAGCGATCGTTTGTACATTGTGATGCGCGTTTACTTCGAAAAACCACGTACCACCGTGGGCTGGAAAGGGCTGATTAACGATCCACACATGGACGGCACATTTGATGTGGAAGCCGGTTTGCACATTGCACGTAACCTGCTGCTGCAACTGGTCGGCATGGGTCTGCCGCTGGCTACTGAAGCACTGGATCCGAATAGCCCGCAATACTTAGGCGATCTGTTCAGCTGGTCAGCCATTGGTGCGCGCACTACTGAATCACAGACTCACCGCGAAATGGCGTCCGGCTTATCCATGCCGGTCGGTTTCAAAAATGGCACCGATGGCAGTCTGGGTACAGCGATCAACGCCATGCGTGCTGCGGAGATGGCGCACCGGTTTGTTGGGATCAACCAGGCTGGGCAGGTTTGTCTGTTGCAGACTCAGGGCAACCCGGATGGTCACGTGATTCTGCGCGGCGGCAAGACGCCAAACTACAGCGCACAAGACGTTCAGCTGTGCGAAAAACAGATGAGCGATGCGGGACTCCATCCTTCCTTGATGATAGATTGCAGTCACGGCAACTCAAACAAAGACTACCGTCGCCAGACCATTGTGGCCCAGTCGGTGATTGACCAGATTAAAGCCGGGAACCGCTCCATCACGGGCCTGATGCTGGAAAGTCATCTGCACGAAGGTAGCCAGTCTTCTGAGCAACCGCGTTCAGAAATGAAATACGGTGTGTCGGTAACCGACGCCTGCATTAACTGGGAAACCACGGAAACCCTGCTGCGTACCATGCATCAGGAGCTGGGCGACGCGCTGTCGGCAAGAATCGCAGGAGAGTAAGTTTTTATGGTGGCAGAACTTAACGCGTTGCGCGATCAGATCGACGACGTAGATAAAGCGTTGTTGGATCTCTTATCACGGCGTCTGGCGCTGGTGGCAGAAGTCGGGGAAGTCAAAAGCCGTTATGGTTTGCCGATTTATGTGCCTGAACGTGAAGCGGCGATGCTGGCTTCACGTCGTCAGGAAGCGCAGAACCTCGGTGTCCCGCCGGATTTGATAGAAGACGTATTGCGCCGAGTGATGCGTGAGTCCTACTCAAGCGAAAATGACAAAGGCTTTAAAACATTGCATCCTGCGTTGCGTCCGGTGGTGATCATCGGCGGTCGCGGCCAGATGGGGCGCTTGTTTACCCGTTTGCTGGAACTCTCAGGCTATCAGGTCAACGTCCTGGAACAGGAAGACTGGCCGCAGGCTGAAACTTTACTGGCCAACGCCGGTATGGTGATTGTCAGTGTACCTATCCACCTGACAGAAGAAGTGATTGCAAGACTGCCGAAATTGCCAGACGACTGTATTCTGGTGGATCTGGCGTCAGTGAAGAATCGTCCACTTCAGGCGATGCTCGCGGTGCATGAAGGGCCAGTTCTGGGTCTGCATCCGATGTTCGGCCCTGATGTCAGCAGCCTGGCAAAACAGGTCGTGGTGTATTGCGACGGTCGCGAACCGCAGGCATACCAGTGGTTACTGGAACAGCTGCAGGTCTGGGGGGCGCGGTTGCATAAAATCAGCGCCGTTGAGCACGATCAAAATATGGCGTTTATTCAGGCACTGCGCCACTTTGCAACTTTTGCTTACGGCCTGCATCTGTGTGAAGAAAACGTTCAGATTGAGCAGCTTCTGGCACTGTCGTCACCGATTTATCGTCTGGAGCTGGCGATGGTCGGACGGTTGTTTGCACAAGACCCGCAACTTTACGCAGACATTATTATGTCTTCGGAAAGCAATCTGGCGCTGATCAAACGTTATTACCAGCGTTTTGGTGATGCTCTGACGCTGCTGGAGAAGGGCGACAAACAGGCATTTATCGATAAATTCAGGAAAGTGGAAAACTGGTTTGGCGATTATGCGCCACGCTTCCTGAAGGAAAGTGGTGCGTTGCTCAGACAGGCGAACGACAATCGTAAGTAAGTCGTTCATACATTAAAGAATAGAAGGGCGTTGCACCGTGCAGCGCCCTTTTTGTTTGGAAAATTACAAATCGACGGAAACGACGTTTTCGCTTGGATAACAGCCCAGAACTTTTAGCGAGCGGGTGATCGGAGCCAGATCCTTCAGCGCCTTTTTCATCTCTTCCGAACGCAGGTTGGCCTGCACATCGATATAAAACATTTCTTCCCACGGATTGCCGTTGATCGGGCGAGATTCCAGCTTGGTCATGATGATGCCTTGTTCACGCAATACCAGCAGCGCATTCACCAGCGCACCGGCCTGTTGTCCGGTCGCCATGATTAAGGTGGTTTTGGCCGGTACCTGATCCGTAACGTCAATCGCCTTACGTGCCAGTACGATGAATCGGGTGATGTTTTCCTGCTGATTGGCCAGATTGTGTTCCAGCACCTGCAAGTGATAGAGCGCACCGCCGGCCTCACTGCCGAGGGCGGCAACGTGCGGGGAATTGGCGGCTGCTACTTTTTCCATCGCGGCAGCGGTACTTTCGCAGTATTCAATTTTCCAGTGCGGGAAACGATTGATGAACTGACTGCATTGCTGGAACGGTTGCGGATGGCTGTACACTGTCTGGATTTGCGAGAGGTCGGTGTCAGTTCCCACCAGCACGCAGTGATTGATTGGGTTCGTCAGCTCGCCGACGATAGACAGGCTGGTGTGTTGCAGCAAATCGTATACGTCATTGATCGAACCGGAACTGGTATTTTCAATCGGCAGAACGGCGTAATCAGCTTGTCCTGTTTCTACCTGAGAGAAAATGTCCTGAAATTTCTGGCAACCACATTCGATGAATTGTTCGAAATGGCGCGCGGCGAACTGGCGTGCGGCAAGATGGGAGTAGGAGCCTTTAGGACCGAGGAAGGCAATGCGGGCAGAGTCAGAATTGGTTTTGTTGAGATGTTGCTGCAGCAGTGCCTGCTGCGTTAAGACGGAATCTTCAATGATCAGCTGATAAACGCGGGTAATGTAATGTCCGTCCAGCCCCTGCTTTTTCCCTTCGACTATCAGCGAGTTAATCAGTTCTTTTTCACGTTCTTTATCGCGGATTGGCCGGTGAGTGTGCATCTTGGATTGCGCGACTTCTGTTGCCAGCGTGCGGCGCTCTGCCAGTAATGCCAGCAGTTTCAGATCCAGCGCACTGATTCGTTCGCGCAGCGCCAGCAATGAGTTCTCGGTCATGTTAGTACCCTTTTTGATGTTCTTTCTTTCAGTAAAATCGTGTGAAACACAGGCATAAAAAAAGCCCCCTTTTCAGGAGGCTTTGTTGTTCGTCTTCGCATTCATTCTTTCGCGACGAAACGCCTCCCAATCAGGGGAAGGTAAAAAAGAATGCGAAGAAAAACAGACGGGTAATCATAGAGTCGTGATGTCCTTAAACGTGAACGGAGTCTTAAAGTAACCGCAGGGTTTTCCCTGTGTCAATAAGATTTGCTTTGGGCACAAAAAACGCGCTCACTGGAGCGCGTTATTAACGGTCATTTCGACAACCCGGTTATTCCTCTTCTTCCTCCACCGGTTCCAGGTTCAGTTCCTTAACGCCGGACTCTGCACGGCGGGCTTCACCTTTGTGTTGCGCTTTATTGAGCTGACGTTCAAGTTTCGCGGTCATCTCGTTAATAGCGGCATACATATCATCATGGGTGGCACTGGCAATCAGCTGTCCGTTTGGCGTGCTGATCGTCGCATCGGCGACAAATCCCTGTGGTTCTTTCGACAGAACAATGTGCGGGTTAATTAACTGAGTTTGCCATTTTTCCAGTTTTTTCAGACGGCCTTCGATGTGGTCACGAATGGCGGCAGTGATGTCCATTTGCTTGCTGGTAATGTTGACTGTCATATAATTTACCTCTCTTCTTTCCGTCTCCGATGAATCCAACATACCAGCCTTTTTTATGAATTGCGTCCCCTGAATCGCGGTTTTTTGTCACTTTTTGTCAACTCAGACGATTCTGTGACATAGGGTAATTTATGGTGGTAAATGCCTTGAGACTTGCTACGGGATGACGCATGATTGCAAAGATCAATGTATGACTTCCTTCCTTGCATTAGTCATTTTTTGCTTATTTTTTAATCCCTTCTGTAACTCACTTCATCAATCCCAAAAAAAGAACAAAAAAAACGGCAGCCTGAGCTACCGTTTTTGTGTTCGGACATTTGAAATTATGCAGCGCTATTGGCGGCAATAATTTTCGCGACTTTATCAGCCTGGTTGTTTAGCTGCAGTTCGCGATAGGCACTTTCCATCAACGGCAGCGCCTCGTGTGTTGCGTGCGCATCCGGATAATCTTTCAGCATTTGCTCTACACGGTTAACGACAGCGACGTAAGCACCACGTTTAGTGTAGTATTGCACCACGGATAGCTCGTATTTCGCCAGACGCTCTTTCAGGAATACCAAACGCTTAGTCGCATCAGTCGCGTACTGGCTGTTTGGATATGCGTGGATCAGCTGGCTGAAATCACGGAAGGCTGCACGTGCATGCTGCGGATCGCGGTCAGAACGATCAACACCGAAGAATCCTTGCAATGCACTGTCATCCAGCGCCATATCCGTTAAACCACGCATATACATGACGTAGTCGATATTTGGATGGGTAGGATTGAGACGCATAAAGCGATCAATTGAGGCCTGAGCCATTGGCAAGTCAGCAGACTTGTAATAGGCATAAATCAGATCTAACTGAACTTGCTGCGAGTAAGGCCCAAATGGATAGCGGTTATCCAACGCTTCTAATTGCGCAATCGCGCCTTTAAAGTTACCGTCCTGCAACTTTTGCTGGGCAGTGGCATAAAGGACGTTAGGCGGGTTATCGGGAACCGTTTCTTTGGAACTGGAGCAACCGACCAGCGCCAGGCTCAACGTGGCTGCTGCCACCAGATATTTCACACGCGTCATGACGTTTTGATTATCCTCAGGTGTTATTCTGGGAGACTGTCCGTTAAGCTCCCGACAAAGACCAGCTACAATAGCACATTATTTTAAACGGCATCGCCGTGAAAACCCAACGTTAACCAAGAAGCTGCATATGGCACAACAAGTACAACTCACCGCAACGGTGGCCGAATCTCAACTCGGTCAACGGTTAGATCAGGCTTTGGCCGAATTGTTCCCTGATTATTCCAGATCTCGCATAAAAGATTGGATCCTTGAAGACCGGGTCACGGTCAACGGCAAAAAAGTGACCAAACCAAAAGAAAAAGTGTTGGGTGGCGAGGCTATCGCAATCGACGCGCAAATTGAAGAAGAAGCGCGTTGGCTGCCACAAGATATCCCTCTAGATATCGTCTATGAAGATAGCGATATTTTAGTCATCAATAAACCCCGCGATCTGGTTGTTCACCCAGGCGCAGGAAATCCGGACGGTACGGTACTGAATGCGTTACTGCATTATTACCCTGAAATCATGGACGTCCCGCGCTGTGGCATCGTTCACCGTCTCGATAAAGATACTACCGGTCTCATGGTTGTCGCGAAATCAGTTCCTGCGCAAACGCATTTGGTTATGGCACTTCAGGCTCGCGAAATTACCCGAGAATACGAAGCTGTAGCGATTGGTACAATGACGGCAGGCGGCACGGTGAATGAGCCGATTGCGCGTCATTCCACCAAACGTACGCATATGGCGGTTCACCCGATGGGTAAACCGGCGACTACGCATTACCGCATCATGGAGCATTTCCGTGCTCATACGCGTCTGCGTCTGCGTCTTGAGTCGGGGCGTACCCACCAGATCCGTGTGCATATGGCTCACGTTAACCATCCGTTGTTAGGCGATCAACTTTATGGAGGTCGTCCACGTTTGCCGAAAGGGGCTTCCGAAGCGTTTATCAATACGCTGCGCAGCTTTGATCGTCAGGCGCTGCACGCGACGATGCTCCGTCTTTATCACCCGGTGACCGGGATTCAGATGGAATGGCATGCACCGCTTCCTCAGGATATGGTTGACCTGATTACAGCGCTGAAAGCAGATACCGAAGAATTCAAGGATCAGATGAACTGGTAATGAGTGCGCTTATTAGGCCTCAGTGGCCGCAACCGGCTTCGGTACGGTCATGTGCAACTACTCGTGAAGGAGGCATCAGTTTGCCTCCTTTCGATTCTTTTAATCTCGGCAGCCATGTCGGTGATAATCCGCAACACGTTATTGCAAACCGCCTGCGACTGATCGCGCTCGGCGATTTACCCGCTGCGCCGCACTGGCTTGAACAGGTTCACGGCACAAATGTTGTTCGCCTCACGTTAAACGCTCCTCTTATATCTACGCTTATTGCTGATGCCGCTTATACCTGCGAGCCAGGGGTCGTTTGCGCAGCGATGACGGCTGATTGCCTTCCGGTTCTGTTTTGCAGCCTGGCAGGGGATGAAGTGGCCGCCGCGCATGCGGGCTGGCGCGGATTGTGTGCGGGCGTACTGGAAAATACCGTGGCGTGCTTTAGTGCAGATCCCAAAAATGTGATCGCGTGGCTTGGACCTGCGATTGGACCTGCGCATTTTGAAGTGGGGGCTGAGGTTCGTGAAGCCTTTATGGCCGTGGATCCTGAATCCTCTCGTGCTTTTGTTCCGGCTGGCGCGAAATTCATGGCCGATATCTATCAACTTGCACGGTTGCGATTGCAATCTGTGGGCGTCAGCGCCATCTATGGCGGTGAATATTGCACCGTGTCTGACAAGAGCAAATTTTACTCTTATCGACGCGACGGGATCACGGGACGCCTGGCAAGTTTAATTTGGCTGGGATAACCTGTCTAATCAAGACGATCCATCGCGCAACGCTGTAGTCCTCTTAATATACTGACAAGATAACCTTGAAAACGTGAGGGTTGACCTCATCTAATCTCCAGTAGCAATTTTGTTCAGTATTGGAGGTGTTATGCGTCTGGATCGTCTTACAAGTAAATTCCAGCTTGCCCTCGCGGATGCTCAGTCTCTCGCGCTTGGGCGCGACAATCAATTTATCGAACCTGTCCACCTGATGAGCGCTTTGCTCACTCAGGAAGGCGGAACCGTGCGTCCTTTATTAACAGCAGCCGGGGTTGATACCCAGAAGCTGCGCACGGACATTGATCAGGCTTTGGGGCGTTTGCCGCAAGTTGAAGGAACCGGCGGAGATGTTCAACCATCCCATGAGCTGGTTCGTGTTTTAAATCTATGTGACAAACTGGCACAGCAACGTGCCGATACCTTTATTTCGTCGGAACTCTTTGTTCTGGCAGTGATGAAAGACCGCGGTTCATTAACGGATGTGTTAAAGGCCAGCGGCGCAACGGCCGAGAAGATTACTGCGGCTATCGATCAAATGCGTGGAGGTGAGAAAGTGGATGACCAGAATGCCGAAGACCAACGTCAGGCATTGAAAAAATTCACTATCGATCTGACCGAACGTGCCGAGCAGGGCAAACTGGATCCGGTCATCGGTCGTGATGAAGAAATTCGCCGGACAATTCAGGTGCTGCAACGCCGTACCAAAAATAACCCGGTGCTGATTGGTGAACCGGGTGTCGGTAAAACGGCGATCGCCGAAGGTCTGGCGCAGCGCATCATTAATGGTGAAGTGCCTGAAGGGCTGAAAAATAAACGCGTACTCTCATTAGACATGGGCGCGCTGGTTGCCGGTGCGAAATATCGCGGTGAATTCGAAGAACGTCTGAAAGGCCTGTTGAGCGATCTGGCAAAACAGGAAGGTAACGTCATTCTGTTCATCGACGAATTGCACACGATGGTAGGCGCAGGTAAGGCCGACGGTGCGATGGATGCCGGTAACATGCTCAAACCTGCGCTGGCTCGCGGTGAACTTCACTGCGTCGGTGCGACAACCTTAAATGAATATCGTCAGTATATAGAGAAAGACGCAGCGTTAGAGCGTCGTTTCCAGAAAGTGTTTGTCGCAGAGCCGTCAGTCGAAGACACCATCGCTATTCTGCGTGGGCTGAAAGAGCGTTACGAACTGCATCACCATGTACAGATTACTGACCCGGCAATTGTCGCGGCGGCGACCTTATCGCACCGTTATATTTCCGATCGTCAGTTACCGGATAAAGCGATCGACCTTATCGATGAGGCCGCGTCTAGTATCCGTATGCAGATGGACTCTAAGCCTGAATCGCTCGATCGCCTTGAGCGCCGCATCATTCAGCTCAAGCTGGAACAACAGGCACTAAAAAAAGAGTCTGATGACGCCAGCGTGAAACGTCTGGAAATGCTGGAAACGGAGCTCAACCAGAAAGAGCGTGAATACTCTGAACTGGAAGAAGAGTGGAAAGCAGAGAAAGCGTCACTGACTGGCACGCAGAATATTAAAGCGGAACTGGAGCAGGCGAAGATTACGCTCGAGCAGGCCCGTCGCGTAGGTGACCTGGGACGAATGTCGGAATTGCAGTACGGGAAAATTCCTGAACTGGAAAAACAACTGGCCGCGGCGACTCAGGCTGAAGGCAAGACCATGAAACTGCTGCGCAATCGCGTAACAGATGTGGAAATTGCCGATGTGCTGGCGCGCTGGACGGGGATCCCGGTATCGCGCATGCTGGAAAGCGAACGCGAAAAACTGCTGCGTATGGAAGAGGAACTGCATAGCCGGGTCATCGGCCAGAACGAAGCGGTAGAAGCGGTATCGAATGCGATTCGTCGTAGTCGTGCAGGATTATCAGATCCGAACCGCCCGATCGGCTCATTCCTGTTCCTCGGCCCGACAGGTGTGGGGAAAACGGAGCTGTGTAAAGCGCTGGCGACATTCCTGTTCAACAGTGACGACGCGATGGTGCGTATCGATATGTCAGAGTTTATGGAGAAGCATTCCGTTTCTCGTCTGGTCGGTGCGCCTCCGGGTTATGTTGGATATGAAGAAGGTGGTTACCTGACTGAAGCAGTGCGTCGCCGTCCTTATTCAGTCATCTTATTAGATGAAGTGGAAAAGGCGCATCCGGATGTCTTCAACATCTTATTACAGGTGCTGGACGACGGGCGCTTAACGGATGGTCAGGGGAGAACGGTCGACTTCCGTAACACGGTGGTAATTATGACCTCTAACCTGGGCTCTGACATTATCCAGCAGCACTTTGGTGAAGCGACCTATGCGCAGATGAAAGAGTCGGTAATGGAAGTAGTGACTCATAGCTTCCGTCCGGAATTCATCAACCGTATAGATGAAGTAGTCGTGTTCCATCCGCTGGCTCACGCGCATATCAAGCATATCGCGCAGATCCAGTTGCAGCGTTTATACAAACGTTTGGAAGAACATGGCTATACTGCAACGCTGACCGATGCGGCGCTGGAGCTGCTGGGCAATACAGGATTCGACCCGGTATATGGTGCGCGTCCATTGAAACGTGCCATCCAGCAGCAAATTGAGAACCCGCTGGCCCAGCAAATTTTGTCGGGTAAGTTGATTCCAGGTAAGCCAATTACGGTTGATGTGGAACATGATCACATTGTCGCAAGGCAGTAATCGTATGGTTTAGAAGTGCGAAACGGGCTCCAAAGCAGTTTGGAGCCCGTTTTTTATGCGCTTTTTGAATGCAAATAAAGCACTTGATGTATTTATGAACGGTCGGTAAATTATTTGCAATAAACCCTTGCGGCCTGCTCAGAACTCCCTATAATGCCGCTCCATCGACAGGGAACAACGTGAACAACATCACGAAGTAACCGGGTCGGAAAGATTAAAAACAGCGGCATCCGGCGAAATAAACGGTTGACACTGAATGAGGAAAGCGTAATATACGCCACCTCGAGTTGCCAAGCGAAAGCGCGTAACTCACTGCTCTTTAACAATTTATCAGACAATCTGTGTGGGCACTCACAAGACGATATCAGCCACCTCGGTGGCAAAAAAATATCAAGTCTTAGAGTGACCAAGCAGTAATTCATTTAGTTGAATTATTACGAAGTAATCTTTGAGCACCGCTTAACGTGTTTAAGCAAATCGAACTTTTAATTGAAGAGTTTGATCATGGCTCAGATTGAACGCTGGCGGCAGGCCTAACACATGCAAGTCGAGCGGTAGCACGGGAGAGCTTGCTCTCTGGGTGACGAGCGGCGGACGGGTGAGTAATGTCTGGGAAACTGCCTGATGGAGGGGGATAACTACTGGAAACGGTAGCTAATACCGCATGACCTCGCAAGAGCAAAGTGGGGGACCTTCGGGCCTCACGCCATCGGATGTGCCCAGATGGGATTAGCTAGTAGGTGGGGTAATGGCTCACCTAGGCGACGATCCCTAGCTGGTCTGAGAGGATGACCAGCCACACTGGAACTGAGACACGGTCCAGACTCCTACGGGAGGCAGCAGTGGGGAATATTGCACAATGGGCGCAAGCCTGATGCAGCCATGCCGCGTGTGTGAAGAAGGCCTTAGGGTTGTAAAGCACTTTCAGCGAGGAGGAAGGCGCTGTAGTTAATAGCTGCAGCGATTGACGTTACTCGCAGAAGAAGCACCGGCTAACTCCGTGCCAGCAGCCGCGGTAATACGGAGGGTGCAAGCGTTAATCGGAATTACTGGGCGTAAAGCGCACGCAGGCGGTTTGTTAAGTCAGATGTGAAATCCCCGAGCTTAACTTGGGAACTGCATTTGAAACTGGCAAGCTAGAGTCTTGTAGAGGGGGGTAGAATTCCAGGTGTAGCGGTGAAATGCGTAGAGATCTGGAGGAATACCGGTGGCGAAGGCGGCCCCCTGGACAAAGACTGACGCTCAGGTGCGAAAGCGTGGGGAGCAAACAGGATTAGATACCCTGGTAGTCCACGCTGTAAACGATGTCGACTTGGAGGTTGTGCCCTTGAGGCGTGGCTTCCGGAGCTAACGCGTTAAGTCGACCGCCTGGGGAGTACGGCCGCAAGGTTAAAACTCAAATGAATTGACGGGGGCCCGCACAAGCGGTGGAGCATGTGGTTTAATTCGATGCAACGCGAAGAACCTTACCTACTCTTGACATCCACGGAATTCGCTAGAGATAGCTTAGTGCCTTCGGGAACCGTGAGACAGGTGCTGCATGGCTGTCGTCAGCTCGTGTTGTGAAATGTTGGGTTAAGTCCCGCAACGAGCGCAACCCTTATCCTTTGTTGCCAGCGAGTCATGTCGGGAACTCAAAGGAGACTGCCGGTGATAAACCGGAGGAAGGTGGGGATGACGTCAAGTCATCATGGCCCTTACGAGTAGGGCTACACACGTGCTACAATGGCATATACAAAGAGAAGCAAACTCGCGAGAGCAAGCGGACCTCATAAAGTATGTCGTAGTCCGGATTGGAGTCTGCAACTCGACTCCATGAAGTCGGAATCGCTAGTAATCGTAGATCAGAATGCTACGGTGAATACGTTCCCGGGCCTTGTACACACCGCCCGTCACACCATGGGAGTGGGTTGCAAAAGAAGTAGGTAGCTTAACCTTCGGGAGGGCGCTTACCACTTTGTGATTCATGACTGGGGTGAAGTCGTAACAAGGTAACCGTAGGGGAACCTGCGGTTGGATCACCTCCTTACCTAAAGATACGCATTGTGCAGTGTCCACACAGATTGTCTGATGAAAAAGTAACGAGCAGAAATACCTTTATAGGCTTGTAGCTCAGGTGGTTAGAGCGCACCCCTGATAAGGGTGAGGTCGGTGGTTCAAGTCCACTCAGGCCTACCAATTCGTCCTCATGCTGCGTTGTCGCCACGACTCGTTTGCACGCGCAAACGTCGTATGACTCCGCCTTGCCTGAGAACAAATTGGCTAACTCATCCTCTTGATGTGTTAGTAGATAAGGGTATCTGTAAGTGACTGTATGGGGCTATAGCTCAGCTGGGAGAGCGCCTGCCTTGCACGCAGGAGGTCAGCGGTTCGATCCCGCTTAGCTCCACCATTACCGTACAGCCTTTAAATAATACTTCAGAGTATATTGGTAACAGTATGCTGCGAAGTATTTTGCTCTTTAACAATCTGGAACAAGCTGAAAATTGAAAGATTACAGCTGAACATCACTCTCCGTAGAAGTACTGAGTGGTGCTTTTGTCTGTAATAGAGTCTCTCAAATAATCGCAGCGCGATGATGTCTTTAAGACACCTTCGGGTTGTGAGGTTAAGCGACTAAGCGTACACGGTGGATGCCTAGGCAGTCAGAGGCGATGAAGGGCGTGCTAATCTGCGAAAAGCGTCGGTAAGGTGATATGAACCGTTATAACCGACGATACCCGAATGGGGAAACCCAGTGTGTTTCGACACACTATTGCATGGTGAATACATAGCCATGCAAGGCGAACCGGGGGAACTGAAACATCTAAGTACCCCGAGGAAAAGAAATCAACCGAGATTCCCCCAGTAGCGGCGAGCGAACGGGGAAGAGCCCAGAACCTGAATCAGTTTGTGCATTAGTGGAAGCGTCTGGAAAGTCGCACAGTATAGGGTGATAGTCCCGTACACAAAAATGCACTTGTTGTGAGTTCGATGAGTAGGGCGGGACACGTGACATCCTGTCTGAATATGGGGGGACCATCCTCCAAGGCTAAATACTCCTGACTGACCGATAGTGAACCAGTACCGTGAGGGAAAGGCGAAAAGAACCCCGGCGAGGGGAGTGAAATAGAACCTGAAACCGTGTACGTACAAGCAGTGGGAGCCTACTTTGTTGGGTGACTGCGTACCTTTTGTATAATGGGTCAGCGACTTATATTTTGTAGCAAGGTTAACCGAATAGGGGAGCCGTAGGGAAACCGAGTCTTAACTGGGCGTCAAGTTGCAAGGTATAGACCCGAAACCCGGTGATCTAGCCATGGGCAGGTTGAAGGTTGGGTAACACTAACTGGAGGACCGAACCGACTAATGTTGAAAAATTAGCGGATGACTTGTGGCTGGGGGTGAAAGGCCAATCAAACCGGGAGATAGCTGGTTCTCCCCGAAAGCTATTTAGGTAGCGCCTCGTGAACTCATCTTCGGGGGTAGAGCACTGTTTCGACTAGGGGGCCATCCCGGCTTACCAACTCGATGCAAACTCCGAATACCGAAGAATGTTATCACGGGAGACACACGGCGGGTGCTAACGTCCGTCGTGAAGAGGGAAACAACCCAGACCGCCAGCTAAGGTCCCAAAGTCATGGTTAAGTGGGAAACGATGTGGGAAGGCATAGACAGCCAGGATGTTGGCTTAGAAGCAGCCATCATTTAAAGAAAGCGTAATAGCTCACTGGTCGAGTCGGCCTGCGCGGAAGATGTAACGGGGCTAAACCATGCACCGAAGCTGCGGCAGCGACGCTTAGGCGTTGTTGGGTAGGGGAGCGTTCTGTAAGCCGTCGAAGGTGACCTGTGAGGGTTGCTGGAGGTATCAGAAGTGCGAATGCTGACATAAGTAACGATAATGCGGGTGAAAAACCCGCACGCCGGAAGACCAAGGGTTCCTGTCCAACGTTAATCGGGGCAGGGTGAGTCGACCCCTAAGGCGAGGCTGAAAAGCGTAGTCGATGGGAAGCTGGTTAATATTCCAGCACTTGGTGTTACTGCGAAGGGGGGACGGAGAAGGCTAGGCTAGCCGGGCGACGGTTGTCCCGGTTCAAGCGTGTAGGGGGTGTGACTTGGTAAATCCGGTTGCATATTAACCCTGAGGCGTGATAACGAGCCACTACGGTGGTGAAGTAGTTGATGCCATGCTTCCAGGAAAAGCCTCTAAGCTCCAGGTAACACGAAATCGTACCCCAAACCGACACAGGTGGTCAGGTAGAGAATACTCAGGCGCTTGAGAGAACTCGGGTGAAGGAACTAGGCAAAATGGTGCCGTAACTTCGGGAGAAGGCACGCTGGCACGTAGGTGAAGAGACTTGCTCTCGGAGCCGAAGCCAGTCGCAGATACCAGCTGGCTGCAACTGTTTAATAAAAACACAGCACTGTGCAAACACGAAAGTGGACGTATACGGTGTGACGCCTGCCCGGTGCCGGAAGGTTAATTGATGGGGTTAGCAGCAATGCGAAGCTCTTGATCGAAGCCCCGGTAAACGGCGGCCGTAACTATAACGGTCCTAAGGTAGCGAAATTCCTTGTCGGGTAAGTTCCGACCTGCACGAATGGCGTAATGATGGCCAGGCTGTCTCCACCCGAGACTCAGTGAAATTGAACTCGCTGTGAAGATGCAGTGTACCCGCGGCAAGACGGAAAGACCCCGTGAACCTTTACTATAGCTTGACACTGAACATTGAGCCTTGATGTGTAGGATAGGTGGGAGGCTTTGAAGCGTGGACGCCAGTCTGCGTGGAGCCAACCTTGAAATACCACCCTTTAATGTTTGATGTTCTAACTCGGCCCCGTAATCCGGGGTGAGGACAGTGTCTGGTGGGTAGTTTGACTGGGGCGGTCTCCTCCTAAAGAGTAACGGAGGAGCACGAAGGTTAGCTAATCACGGTCGGACATCGTGAGGTTAGTGCAATGGCATAAGCTAGCTTGACTGCGAGAGTGACGGCTCGAGCAGGTACGAAAGTAGGTCATAGTGATCCGGTGGTTCTGAATGGAAGGGCCATCGCTCAACGGATAAAAGGTACTCCGGGGATAACAGGCTGATACCGCCCAAGAGTTCATATCGACGGCGGTGTTTGGCACCTCGATGTCGGCTCATCACATCCTGGGGCTGAAGTAGGTCCCAAGGGTACGGCTGTTCGCCGTTTAAAGTGGTACGCGAGCTGGGTTTAGAACGTCGTGAGACAGTTCGGTCCCTATCTGCCGTGGGCGTTGGAAGATTGAGAGGGGCTGCTCCTAGTACGAGAGGACCGGAGTGGACGCATCACTGGTGTTCGGGTTGTCATGCCAATGGCATTGCCCGGTAGCTAAATGCGGAAAAGATAAGCGCTGAAAGCATCTAAGCGCGAAACTTGCCTCGAGATGAGTCTTCCCTGTGGCTTTAAGCCACCTGAAGGGACGTTTAAGACTAAGACGTTGATAGGCTGGGTGTGTAAGTGCAGCGATGCATTGAGCTAACCAGTACTAATGACCCGAGAGGCTTAACCTTACAACACCAAAGGTGTTTTTAGAGAGACTCAGCTGCGCGCGAGCGTGGAGAAGTAGATTTTCAGCGAATGTTCCGAGATTGGTTCGTACGGCGGGGTGTGTATAGCACAATGCGGTATGGATGAAACAGAATTTGCCTGGCGGCAGTAGCGCGGTGGTCCCACCTGACCCCATGCCGAACTCAGAAGTGAAACGCCGTAGCGCCGATGGTAGTGTGGGGTCTCCCCATGCGAGAGTAGGGAACTGCCAGGCATCAAATAAAGACAAAAGCCCCGTACGAAAGTACGGGGCTTTTGTCTGTCTGGGATTTGGTGAAAAATGACAGGAGAGAAATAGCTATATACTTTTGCTTTTGTCACTATCCAACGAAGATATTGCAGTAAAAATCATCAATAATGCGTCAAATGATAAGCACTGTACCCCACTGCCGCGCCTGTGATATCCCAGCTGAAATCTTTCCAGCTCCAGCCACTGCCGCCTTCCCTGCTATCATAAAGTTCTTTTGCCGCACCCAGACTCACCGAAAACAGCAAGCCGAAAGAACGACTGCGCGCCTCACTCCATCCCTGATTATTCCCATAGGCGGTAGCTGCAGCAGCTAAAACTGCTGATCCCACAAAGTGCTCGGCTTTGTCTTTACCGGTCCATTGATCGTTGGCGAAGTGAGTGCAGCCACTACTTAATAATATGAGGGCTATTAATGAGAGTTTATAAGGAGGGAAAGATGAGTGGGCCATTCGTGTTATTCCAGATATAAAAAAGCCTGATCAACATGATCAGGCTTTCAGTATAGCCAATTACAGAATTCGGCTGATTAATCTGTCTATACGTATCCGTCGTAGCCGGCGAATAAGTTTACGTACTTTAACTGGATAATTAGGAATGCTTTCCAGTTCCATATAATGGGAAACAACTTGCGTGTGCTGGCGAATTTCATCCAGCTCTTTCTGACGCTGATCCGCCATCTCTTTATGGGGATCGTGGATCAAAATCGCATTCTCCAGATCCAACCGCCATGCGCGTGGATTGAGGTTATTCCCGGTGATCAACTGCCAGCGGTCATCGACCCACATACCTTTTAGATGGTAACTGTTATCTCCATCCTTCCATAGACGCACAATTAACTGACCGCTGTCGACAAAACGCTGTAATCGACTGAGGAAGCGGCGCAGGTTAATTTCGTAGAGATAGGGCAGTGCTCCGATGATCTTAAAAGGCTGATCCTGCGGAATATAGAAATCGTTGGCCGTCTTATCGCCAACAATAATCTCTACCTGCTTCCCGCGTCGCAACAAATGAATAATATTGCGTGCCAGCATCGCCGGCATATTGAAATAAGGAGTACACAGCGTCAGTTTTTGATCCGTACTGGCCATCAGATGATGAATAGTTCGGTTCAGCTCGTTCTGTTTACCCAGGCCGACGATAGGCGTTACCGCCAGTTCATCATTTCCGGCGCTGTCTTTGAAATGATATCCGCATGAACGCAGGCTCTGACGAAACTGGCGCGTTTCGTTTTTGATTTCAATACTTTTCGGGCGATCTTCACGATCGAGGCGCTGCACGGCGGCGGCAGTAATGATCGACTTCTTCATAAAATCGATCATGGTGTTTGCCAGCGCCGCATTGGTCAGCAACTGATAGCGGTCGTAGCGATATTTCTCATGACGGTGTAGATAGACATCATTGAGGCTCGCGCCGCTGTAGATCACCTGATCGTCAATCACAAAACCTTTAAGATGCAGGACACCCAGTGCTTCACGCGTATTGACCGGAACACCGTACACCGGCACAGAACATTCAGGATGCTCCTTCGCCATGCGACAGTACCAGTCGGCATTGGTATTAGCTGCAGCGGCGCCGATACGCCCACGCTGAGCACGGTGCCAGTCGACCAGCACGCAAATCTCAAGCTCAGGTCTTTGCTGTTTAGCGGCATAAAGTGCCGACAATACGTCCCGACCGCCGTCATCATTCTCTAAATAGAGAGCGACCAGATATATCCGTTGGGTAGCGTTGGCAATTGCGCTGAGCAGCGTCTTACGGAAATCTGTTGGGCAGTAGAGCGTTTTTACAGCATCAACCGTTTGGGGGAGTTTGGGTAGCTGAGCAAGGTGTTGTTGATGTTTATTACGTTTGAATTTAGACAACATCACAGTGCGCTTCTTCTCTCTTCATGTAATGGCTTTCGCGGCACAAGCAGACAGTGGTAACCGCACAATCGGTCGATAATACCATTAGTCCTCCCCGATGTGCGCATCTTTTGCCTGTTCAGGGCCGAGGCTCACGATTTTCTGCGAGGTTATGCGGCTCTTTTTCAGCAGGAGCGACAGGTTCACAATGCCGTCCTGAATCTGGATATCGACGACAAATCCGAGCTTTCTGGCCAGCGAGATCATGCCCTGATTGTTCGGCATGGTGATCCCCGTCAGGCGTTGCAGCCCATGCTCTGCAGCGTAGTTGATCATCTTATCGAGAAGCCTGCGCCCAAGCCCCAGTCCTTTCAGATCCGAGCGAACCAGCACAGAGAATTCAGCGTCGATATTATCTGGATCTGAGACAGCGCGCGTCACTCCAATAATTTCATTTTTATCATTCACCGTATGTATGGCTACGAAGGCCATTTCACGGTCGTAATCGATCTGCGTCATGTTGGCTAAATCTTCATGAGTGAATTCATTGATCTCATTGAAGTAGCGGTAATAGAGGTCTTCTTTTGTGACTTTAAGAATAAATGCTTTTAGAAGCGGTTCATCCTCGGGAAGGATAGGGCGGAACAAGGCCTGCGAGCCATTTTTAAGAACAACGCGCTCTTCCAGTTCGCGCGGATAAGGCCGGATTGCCAGACGCGATGGCGCATCAGCCGTTTGGGTAGAAAGCTGCATCGACACATCCAGCAGGCTAAGCTCGTTTCCTGAGACCAGCAGCGGATGGATATCCAGCCGTTCGATTTCAGGGCAATCAATGATCAGGTTCGATACATTCACCAGCAGTTGGCTGAGCGCGGAAATATCGAGGGGATGTAATGCATTGCGGCCCCGGATCTTGCCACTTTTCAGCGCCTGAACCACCTGGTAGCGTGCCAGCGCCATGTTCAGTGGCGGCAGAGCCACTACCGCCTGACGCTCCGGCTGCCAGTCTGAGCCGGCTTCCGCCAGCATGATCAGCGGTCCAAAGACCCGATCCTGTTCTACCACTACGCGCAGTTCCTGAGATCCCGGCCGGTTAGCCATCGTTTGCACCATCAGGCCCTGAATTATTGCCTGCGGAAATGTCTGCCGGGCGCGATCGAAAATCGCATTCGCAGCCTGTTGTACTTCACTGGCGGTGCGCAGATACAGCATCACACCCTGAACTTCGGAATTATGCGGAATGTCCGGCGAGCGTAATTTCAATGCCACAGGATACCCAACCTGGCTGGCGATATTAACTGCTTCGACGCTGTCGCTGGCAATCCATGTTGGCAAAACGTTCATTCCGTAGGCCTGCAAAATCGCGCGGACTTCATGCGTATCCAGCTGCGTGGTGCCCTCCGCCAGCGTTTGTGCGATAAGTCTGTGAGCCTGATCGGTATTCTGTTCAAGATCTGCAGGCAGCGCCGGGGTTTCTTTCAGCTGTTTCTGGTTACGACGATATTCCACCATATGCATAAACGCTGTGACTGTTCCCTCCGGCGTGCGGTAAGTCGGGATCCCCGCCTCGGTAAACAGTTTACGTGCTTCCTGCGAAGAAAATTCGCCGCACCAGTTGGTCAGCAGCGTAACGTATTTACCGCGCGGATGTTTGCGGACGGCCTCTATAAGATGGCTGGCGGTGACTGTGCCATGTGCCGCGGCACTTGGCGCATGGATCACCAGCAAGGCGTCAAAATCGGTGCTGTCGAGCAGTGCTGTCACGACTGCCTGATAGAGCTGCGGCGTGGCGTCATCATGCAAATCTAAAGGATTTGATGCCGTTATCGTGTCCGGCAGAACGGCGATCAGCGCCCGGTATGTATCTTCACCGAGCTTCGCCAGTTTTCCGTTACGGGAAAGCAGTTGATCCAGTGCCATCGCGGCGGGTGCTGCGCCGTTGCTAATAATAAGTAAGCGCTCACCTTTCAATGGGCGCATATGGCTGAGGGTTTCAACGGCGGAGAACAGTTCGTGCGTATCCTGTACCCGCAGTAAGCCGGCGCGCTGAATGGCGGCATCATAAGCCGCGTCCAGGCTCAGGGGGCTATTGAGCAGCTTCTGCGCCTGTCCGCTCCGCCCGCTTTTGATCACCAGAATAGGTTTATTGCGTGAAGCGCTCCGCGATGCAGAAAGAAAACGCCGGGCATCGCTGATGTGTTCAAGATAAAGAAGTATTGCGCTGGTTTTACTGTCACGGGCGAGGAAATCGAGGAGATCGTCCACGTCGATATCCAGACTGTCCCCGAGCGAAATGAAATAAGAGAAGCCGACGGCGCGCTGCTGTGCCCAGTCGAGAATGGTATTGGCGACGGCGGCGGATTGCGAAATAAATGCCAGTTTGCCGGGAAGGATGGGTACTGGCGAAAAGCTGGCGTTAAGACGCTGCCACGGTGCAAGTATGCCCAAACTGTTGGGTCCAAGCAGGCGCATCGTAAAGCGCTGGGCGCAGGCTTTCAGTTCGGCGAATTGCTGTGGCTGCGATGAAAGGATGATAACAGTCTTGCAGCCACGCTCGCCGAGTTGCTCAAGCAGTGCAAGATTACGATCGGCGTGCGTGCAGAGGATAGCTAAATCTGGTGACATCGGCAGGCTGGCGACATCCCGCCAGGTAAGAACGCCGCACACGGCGCGATAAGCGGGGGTGACCGGCAGCACAGGGCCATTAAATCCGCTGTCTAGCAGATTGCGCATCATCAGGTATCCGGCGCGCCCCGGTTTATTGCTGGCGCCGATTACCGCGATAGATTCAGGTCGTAACAGGGCTTCTAGTCCGCGCTGGCTCATCAGAACTCCAATCAATCATCCTGAACTGATTCTAGAGGCTTTCTTCGTTCTTTGCTGTGAGCTGATGCACCGGATGATGGGGTTTTCCCGCCAAATACTGAGTACGGAAATGATTGAAGTGCCGCGACAACCCCGCCGACGCATCCAGATCCCCGGCTTTTTCCAGCAGGGCGGCGGCCACTTCGACGGTGCAGTGCAGTTCGGGGCGTGAAGCTTCGCGCAGGATATAACCGGAGCTGGCGCTCACATCCAATGAGAAGACCGGCAGATTATCCAGATACGGACTTTTGCGAAACATCTTGCGTGCTTCGTTCCAGGTACCGTCGAGCATAATAAACAGCGGCGGTTTGCTACCTGCTGGCACTTCAGTAAAGACCTGACGCGGCGGTTTAGCAAATGAGGCCGGGAAAACGACGTATGCCTGACGGGCAGTATCTGAAATCGCTTCAATAAGTGCGGGATCGGTTTCGGTGCGCGACCACATAAACGCCTGCGTATCCGGCAGAACGTCGGCAATCAGGCGGCCGGTATTACTCGGTTTCATTGGCTCAGTGTCAAACATCACCAGACAAAAGCGGCTGGTGGCCTGATGGATTTCGCGCGTGGCGCAGATGCAGTTACGTTCGGGTAACAGGCATGACTGACAGCGGATTGCCCGTGAACCGCGCGCCAGAAAAGGGCGGGTAGATTTGGCGAGGCGTTCTGCACGAAGGCGAAGGACGGCGTTGTCTGACATAAGCATTCCGGTATTCAAAAACGGCTATTCTAGTCACCCTCCCGTGGCTGGCAAGTGAATCTGTTGCTGGCAGGGAGTAAATAGAAAAAGGCCCGCAGAGAAGCGGGCCATCGGCAGGGCTTTATACCGGCTTATGCGTTACAATGATTCATTAAGCCAGTCATTGAACGGGGCTTTAGGCATCGCGCCGCTCAGCATATCGACCATTTTGCCTTCATTAAAGACCATAATGGTGGGAATGCTGCGGATTCGGAACCGCGCACTTAGTTCAGGTTCTGCTTCGGTATTAACCTTGATGAACCGTATTTTACCGGCGCGTTCTTGAGCCACATCTTCAAAGATTGGTGCGAAGTTAACACACGGGCCACACCATGGAGCCCAGAAATCGATGACAACCGGCAGATCATCTTGCAGGTATTTATCCAGCGTAGCGGTAGTAGCATGAACCACATCGCCTTCAAAAAGTGAATGACCGCAGCGGCCGCATTTCGCGCCGTCGTCGATACGATCCTCAGGCAGGCGGTTGGTGGCCTGACATGATGAACAAATCGTATTCATAAAATAGCCTCTACATTGCTTAACGTGAGAACGGTATCAACCTTACCGGATCCGGCGCTAAAAATGGCTGATATGTTAATTGTATGTTGTAAGTATGGGGGCGCTGCTTTCTGTTAACAATGCGGTTTATTCAATGAATACGATAGTTTTAAGCTTTTGGTCCAAAGCATGTGGCTTAGGTCACAGACATCAGGTAATCTTCGCGCCCTGCGCGTAGGTGGAGAGAAAAATGAACGATTCATTCAGTGGCAAGAACGGCAAAGTCAAAGTGATGTTCGTCCGTAGTGACGACGACGGCGATAACCGCAATAACGATAAACGTCCTTCCAATAACAGAGGACGTCCGGGCGATAAACCTCGCCAGGGTTCCCGTCCAGACGATGCCCGCCGCAATGAGCGTCGCAGCAGCGATTCCCGCGGTGCAGATACCCGACGTGGTGACGATCGTCCGCGCCGCCCTGCCCGTGATGACGACGGCCCGTATTCTTCGCCGTGGAAAACCGTTTCACGTGCACCTGCGGATGAATCCGTGCCCGATCACGGCGGCATCAGCGGTAAAAGCTTTATCGATCCTGAACAGCTGCGTCGCCAGCGTCAGGAAGAGACCCGCGTGTACGGCGAAAATGCCTGTCAGGCACTGTTTGCCAGCCGTCCGGACGCTATTGTCCGTGCGTGGTTCGTGCAATCTGTGACTCCACGCTTTCGCGAAGCGTTGCGCTGGATGGCGGCAAACCGCAAGGCTTACCATGTAGTTGAAGACGAAGAGCTGGTGAAAGCCTCCGGCACTGAACACCACGGTGGCGTGTGTTTCCTGATCAAAAAACGTCAGGGTCTGGATGCTGAAACCTATCTGCAAACGGCTCGCGCGAAAGACTGTGTGCTGGCGCTGGAAAACGTCGGTAACCCGCACAACCTCGGTGGTATCATGCGTTCTTGTGCGCATTTCGGTATCAACGGGATGCTGGTTCAGGATCCTGCTCAGCTGGAATCCGGTGCCGCAGTGCGTACCGCTGAAGGCGGCGCGGAACATGTTAAAGCCATCAACGCGGATAACTTCCTCGATGTGCTGGCGACCTTCCGTAAAGCGGGTTACACCATCGTCACCACTTCCAGCCATAAAGGTACCGCGCTCGGTAAGGCTGAGCTGCCTGCCAAAATGGTGCTGGTGCTGGGTGAAGAGAGTGACGGTTTGTCCGACAGCGCATGGCAGCAGGGTGACCTGAGCGTGTCTATCGGCGGAACCGGTAAAGTAGAAAGCCTGAACGTTTCCGTCGCGACCGGTATTTTACTGGCCGAATGGTGGCGTCAGAATCAGGCATAATCCCCTGATTGTTAGCAAAAAAAACGGACGCCTATTGCGTCCGTCTTGCTTTCTGGCGTACACCGATTTTCTAAAATTAATCAGTGAGCACCGCCGCCGCCCCCACCGCTGCTAAACGGTGGCCGCGCGAACCAGATCAAGATAAGCAAGAACAGGAATGCCCCTCCCGACAGCCAGAAGATCTCGTTCGCAGAGATGATCAGTCCTTGATTGGTGATCTCCCGAGCCATCCAGCCGGAAGCCTGCTGGTGACTCATGCCCATACTTTCGAGCTGCTGATAGGTCTGCGTTGCCGCCGGATTAAACGGCGTAATATTTTCCGACAACTGCGCGTGATGCAGCGACTCCCGGTTTGACCACATCGTGGTGGTGATCGACGTACCGATCGAACCCGCCAGCGTTCGGATAAAGTTCGATAAACTCGACGCCGCCGCCATGCGTTCCGGCGGTAATCCCGACAGAATGATGGTGGTCAGTGGCATAAAGAAGCAACCAACCGCGAAGCCCTGAATAAACTGCGGCCACGCCGACGCGCCAAAATCCATCCCCGGTTCAAACGTATACGCACGCCAGTAGAAGCAGACCGCATACATAATGAAGCTGAACGTCACCAGTTTGCGCATGTCCAGCCGGTGCGCAAAGCGACCAATGATCGGCGACATGATGACAGGCAAAATCCCCACAGGTGCCGACGCCAGTCCTGCCCAGGTTGCTGTGTAGCCGTATACCTCCTGCAACAGCTGCGGCAGCAGAACGATTGCGCCGAAGTAAAGCATATAGGCCAGGCTGATACACAACACACCGATGGTAAAGTTTCGCGATTTAAACAGCGACAGATCGACAATCGGATGGTCGTCGGTCAGCTCCCATACGACAAGGAAGCAGAGCGCGACCACCGCCACGACCGCCAGCACGATAATTTCCGTCGAGTTAAACCAGTCCAGTTCCTTACCGCGGTCAAGCATCACCTGCAAGGCGCCAATCCCCAGCACCAGCAATACCAGACCGACGCTGTCTATCGGGCGGATCTGCGTCGCCGTTTCGCGTCCCTTCAGCGTTTTGAGCGTCAGGAAAACCACGGCAGCACCAATCGGCACGTTGATGAAGAAGATCCAGCCCCAGTGGTAGTTATCACTGATATACCCGCCGAGGATCGGCCCGCAAATCGGGGCGACGATCACCGTCATCGACCAGAGCGCTAAGGCGGTACTTCGCTTGGCCGGCGGATAGTTATTCAGTAACAGACTTTGTGACAGGGGGATCAGTGGACCTGCCACCACGCCCTGCACCACACGGAAGAAGATCAGCATTTCCAGACTGTTGGACATGCCGCAAAGCCACGATGCTATCGCAAACAGCACTGTAGACCACAGGAACAGTTTTACTTCACCGATGCGTTTTGCCAGCCAGCCGGTGATCGGGATCGAGATGGCGTTTGCCACCCCGAAAGAGGTGATCACCCAGGTACCCTGTGAGTTCGAGGCACCCAAATTCCCGGCAATGGTCGGGATCGCCACGTTGGCGATCGTCGAGTCCAGCACCTGCATAAACGTGGCCATCGACAAAGCCACCGTCATCCAGGCCAGCGGTGCGCCTACTAGCGGTTTATTTGCCACAGAGGCCTCCGGAGGCTTTAGCCTGCATTTGCGTGAATGACGTCAGCAATGATGGCGTTCACCGGCGCCAGATCCAGCGTCAGTGCGGTGGTCTGGTACAGCGGTTCGGTACGGACTTTCTCGGCCAGTACTAAACCATCGCGGTTCTGAGTATCAACCGTGACCAGCGCGGATAAACCGATACGCAGCGGATGTTCCTTCACTTCCTGATCGTTCAGTTCGATACGTACCGGTAAGCGCTGAACCACTTTGATCCAGTTGCCGGTGGCATTCTGCGCCGGTAACAGCGAGAACGCGCCACCGGTGCCCATGTCCATCCCCACAACTTTGCCGTGATATTTCACGTCGTCACCGTACATATCGCTGACCACGGTCGCGGCCTGGCCGATACGCATATTGGCAAGCTGCGTTTCTTTAAAGTTGGCATCCACCCAGATGTGATTCGCAGGAACGACGGCCATCAGCGCGGTGGAAGAGGTGATCTGCTGACCAATCTGCACCGCACGGCGGGAAACAAACCCGTCGATCGGGCTGCGTACTTTGGTACGTTGCAAGGCCAGCCAGGCATCACGTACCTGAGCGGCGGCCTGCAGAACCTGAGGCTGCTGATCCACCGGCGTATTAAGCACCATCGCCTGATTGGCATTGTATTGCTGAAGCGCAACGTCGTATTGCGCTTTGGCAGTGTCAACGGCATCACGGGCGTGTTGCAGTTCTTCACGGCCAATCGCATCGACATTGCCCAGCACGACGCGGCGTTTCAGGTCAGTCTGCGCCTGTTGCAACTGCGTCTGACGCAGAGCGATATTCGCCTGATATTGTTTCCCGTTGATGATCAACTGATGCGTCTGACGCACGCTGTTGGCCAGTGCGGTTTTAGAACGTTCGAACGCCTGTTCGGCATCCGTCGGATCGATAGTGACCAGCACGTCGCCTTTTTTCACAAAGTCGGTGCTGTCGAAATTGACGTCGGTCACACTGCCCGAGACCTGCGCCATAATTTGTACCTGATTACCTGCCACATACGAGTCATCCGTTGACTCGAAATGACGTAATACCAGCAGCCAGTAAAACAGATAGGCAATCGCGATAATAATGAAAATCCCGGTTAATAAGAGCATCGCGGTTTTGCGCGTTTTTTTCTTATTTCTCGGAGCTTGCGGCGTTGCTGCCTGAGTTTCGGCATTTGCGCTCATGGTCTTCTCCACGCTGAGTCTGTGTAATTATTATGATTTTTGGTCCGCCGCCGGGGCCTGATAACCCCCCCCGAGCGCACGAATGAGACTGATTTTTGCCTGCATCACCTGACTGCTGGCATTTAGCTGCGCCTGTTGTTGTTGCAGCAGCGCTGACTGGCTGGTTAACAGCTCATCCCGTCCGATGATGCCAGCGTTGTATCTTGCATCCGAAACGCGATACACCTCGGAGAGCGATGTCGCGGCAGAAGAAGCCTGCTGCAATTGTTCGACGCTGCTTTTCGCGATGGTGATGGCATCCGCAGTTTGCTGGATGGCGTTCAGGATTGTCTGGTTATAGGACTCAACGGACTGGTCATATAACGCGGACTCTTCGCCCAGTTTGGCGCGCAGTGCCCCGGCGTGGAAAATCGGCAGCGAAATCGCGGGCGTGATGTTCCAGGCTTTACTGGCGGCTTCCAGAAGATTCGGACTGGTGCCACCGTAGTTGGTGGTCGTCAGACCGCCAAAGGCACTGATGGAAAGGCTGGGGTAAAACTCTTTTTTCGCAGCGCTCACGCGCTGGGAATAGGATTCCACCAGATCGCGCTGTGCGGCGATATCCGGGCGTTTGCCCAGTAAATCGAGGGTCAGCTCACCTTTCGGTGCCAGCGCCTCAGGCGGCGGCAGTGCAACTGCGTGCAGCCCGTTCATTGCGTCCGGGCCACGCCCGGCCAGCGCAGATAACTGATGGCGCAACTGTTCGGTCTGTGATTTCAGCGTAATGATTTGCTGTTTGGCGCTGTCGGCCTGAGCCTGCGTCTGTTGCGGGATCTCGATACCGTACACACCGGCGTTGTACTGCGCTTTACGCAGATCCGCCAGGCGCTGGTTGTTATCCACCTGATGTTGCAGAACGTCCTGTAACGCCAGATTCGCCTGCAACTGATAATAGGCTGACGCGACCGAACTGGTCAGCGTCAGAGCGGCTTCAGCCTGTTCAGCGCGGGCAGAATCCACCTGCGCTTTCGCGGCATTCACCTGATTGCGGTATTTTCCCCACCAGTCAAACTCATAGCTCAGATTCAGCCCGAGGCTGTTGCTGCTATCATAAATCGGCGCTTCGGGATAACTGGTCAGGAACGGCGGGATGGTATTTTTCGCCACACGTTCACGTCGCGTGGAACCGTTCAGATCCAGATAAGGGCCATTAGCAGCATCTGCTTCGCCCATCACGCTCTGTGCTTCGCGCACGCGCGCTGCGGCCTGACGCAACGACGGCGAGTTTTGCAACGTCGCGGCCATCAGGGCATCAAGCTGCGGGTCATTAAGACTGCGCCACCACTGTGGGCCGATAGTCAGAGAGCTGACTTTTACCTGCTGCAGGTGAAGCTGTTGCGTATCCAGCAGCGACGACTGAGGAGCGATATTATTACTGGAGGCGCAGCCAGCCAGGATCAAAACGGCAAACAGCGGCGTAAGCCTCCAGCGAGCTTGGAGTGACATGTGTGGTTTACCTGAACAGAAATTTAGATTTGTTGTAAGGCTGTTGCATCCATCTGATCAAGGCGAGTTAACAGTTTGCGGGTCAGGGTTTCTAACTGCTTCTGTTCATCTGCGTCTAAGGTCGACCAGAGAAAATGCAGGCTCTTATGCTGAGGTGGCAGTAACTTTTGAATAAAGGCTTCACCGTCGGCAGTCAGATGTAAATGCAGGCACCGACGGTCGTTGTCACTTTCACGGCGTTCAATCCATCCACGCTTTTCCAGCTCATCCGCAATCCGGGTGGCATTCGTGCGTGACGAACCCAGCGCAGAGCTTAGTTCAGAAGGCTGGATACTGTGGCTTTCCTGAGCATCAAGTGTGAGCAACGCCATAAACAGCGTTTCGTTGATCCCTTGTGCTTTCAGCATTTTGTTGCGGTTTTCCAGCAATTTACTCTGCATATGCATACAAAGGCGGGTCAGCAGAATTTCCTGATAAGGGAAATCTTTTTGCTTTTTAGCCCGGAAATTTAACATGTTTTCAATTGGCGCGAACGAACTGTCCATATGAGAAGCCTCATTAGTTACAGATGACATAGTAACGATGGTAATTAATAATATCAATGTTATGAATCACCAATTCTTTAGCAATTAGTGTGATTCATAACTCCAGTGAATTATTCGATGTTTAAAGTATTCAGCAAACTTTGTGTATCTGTTGCCTTCGCGTTACAAACGCACTTCAGCCAGCCAGCAGCATTACCTTGAACACCAGGCCGTATACCACGGCACCGGTCAGTGTGGCGATAATGATGCTTTTGGTCCGCCAGAACATCAGTGCGATCAGCACGAAACCGGCCAGCGACGGTAGCAGTTTCTGTGAGTCCCGCAGAATTTCCGGCACGCCGGATACCACCAACAGCACACAAATCGAGGCGATACCAATGCTGTCGAGAACGCGCGATAACGGCCCGCTTTTCAGCCGCCCTGACGTTTGCCGCGCACCCAGGCGCAGTGGCAAATATCGAAACAAATAATTGACTGTGCCTACCAGCAGGCAAACCAGAATGACGTTAGTGCTCATCGGGCGTGACCTCGGCAGAGGCAGGCGGGCACGGGCGTTGCAGCAGGGCGGCGAGACAGCCCGCGCCCAGACCGCAGCCGATAGCGGCGGGAATTGACCCGAACAGCAGCCCGCCAAGCGCACCGGCCAGCGAAGCCACAAAGACCCCACCTTGCTGGCGCTTAAAAGCGGCGAGCAGGAAACTCAGGAACAATGCAGGCAACATAAAGCCGAGTGCAGCTTCCACGGCAGGGTAATTTTCCAGTGGCCCGTTGCCAAACAGTGCACCGACAGCTGTACCGAAAACCCAGGAAAGCCACGAAGACAGTGCAATGCCGCACATCCAGTTCTCGCTCCAACTGCGTTTATCGCGGATAAGTTTGGTCGTGGCGGCGGCGAACACCTCATCGGTCAGGCCGAACGCCCACAGTGCCGTTTTCCTGCCATTGAGTTTCCCAACCAGACGGTTACGCAAAGAGGGGCCGTATAAAACGTGCCTGACATCCATTGCCATCACCGTCAGCGCAGAAACCCACAAAGACATTCCCGCGCTGAGCAGCGCAGTGATCACAAACTGGCTGGCGCCAGCGTAAATAAGCACTGAAAATAGCAGACTTTCAGGGGGCGTGAAGCCAAGTTTGACGGCGCTGAGGCCGAAAGCAAAAGCGATAGGGAGATAACCAATGACGATAGGCAGGCTATCGGTAATACCTTGTTTGAAGGTTGAAACACGGATGGGGTCAGGTGTTTCGGGACCAAGATTGCTTTGCATGGATGTATAAAACATTGTGAAACCGGAGGCTGACCGGCGAATAATTTATGACGCAAACATTACCAGACTGTAAGTATTGTTAACACCCTTTGGTACAAATAAATTTCACCAATGATTATTCGCAAGCTAATCAGGAGGGGTGATGATTCCCTCCTGATTCTATTTTAATCAGCCGATTTTCAGGCCAGTTTGTACTTATGTCCTTGCCACCAGACCAGCAGATTCAGTACGCACATCACGGTCCCGGCAACCGAGACGCCGTACCAACCTGCGGTCTGATACGCCGACGCAGACACCAGTGATCCAACCGCACCGCCGATAAAGTAGGTGGTCATGTAGCCCGCCGTCAGCCGGTTACGCGCTTCCGGCATCGATTTATAAATCACACTTTGGTTGGTGATGTGCACGCCCTGAACCGAAAGGTCCAGAATAATGATCCCGACGATCAGCGAAATCACCGAATGCTGTCCATAAGCAATCGCCGCCCATGACAGCAACAGCAGGATCAGTCCAACCGTCGTGGTCAGATGGGCTTTGCCCTTATCCGCCAGATGCCCTGCACGGGTAGCCGCGAGCGCACCGGCCGCACCGACCAGACCGAACAGGCCGATAACACCCTCAGAATACTGATAGGCCGGGCCCGCCAGCAGGAATGCCATCGAGGTCCACAGAATGCTGAAGTTAGCGAAGCAGAACATGCCGACCAGCGCGCGGGTACGCAGCACCGGCGTGTGGATGAACAGCGAGAAAATGGACTTCAGCAATTGCCCGTAATTCAAATCGGTTTTCTGCTCGTGCTTCGGCAGCTTGCGCCACAGCACCAGCGCCATGACGATCATCAGCGCGCTCGCCACCCAGTACACCGTTCTCCAGCCGCCCAGCGAGGCGAGAGCGCCCGCGACGGTTCGCGCCAGCAGGATCCCAAGCAGCAGGCCGGACATAATCAATCCGACGACCTTACCGCGACGTTCCGGTTCAGCCAGTGTCGCCGCCAGCGGCACCAGAATCTGCGCGACCACCGAGAATAAGCCGGTCAGCGCGGTCCCGATCAGCATGATGGTCAGCGTCGGTGCCATGGCAGTGATCAGCAATCCTGCGGCGGAGAGCAATGTCATCAGCACAATCAGATTGCGACGTTCAAACATATCGCCCAGTGGCACGATAAACATCAGGCCGCACGCATAGCCCAGTTGCGCAACGGTGACGATAAAACCAGCCTGATTCACGGAAAGGCTGAACGCGCGTGCGATGGTTTCCAGCAGCGGTTGCGGATAATAGTTACTGGCGACGGCCAGCCCGGTGGCAATCGCCATCAGAATGATCAGCCCGGAGCTGAGCGGGGAATGTGTGGTCGTTTTTTTCATAATGGGGATAAGGGATCTTATTGAATAAGCAGGGGAATGCGAAAAACGATTATCGTTTGAGTTAAAATATTAAACCAATGAATAGTTTTCATGGCAACTATTTGGTTTTGCAATAGCGCTTTTTAAATACGCTCCCATAAAAAAACGGGCGGAGATTTCTCCCCGCCCGCTGGTCTGACTGTGTTCTGCTACCGGCTTACTTCGCCGCGGCAGCCGCTTCTTTTACCCAGCCATCAAATTCTTCCTGATGGGCTTTGATCCAGCCGTCGGTCTGTGCAGAGATATCAGCATCTGAGTTTTTACCCGCGTGCATTGCGGCGTTCTGCGCATTGATGTCTTTCAGTGGCAGTTTCATGATGGCAAACAGTTTTGCCGCCGCTGGATTTTTCTCAGCCCAGGCCTTGTTAGCGACGATATGCATCGTGCTCACCGGGAAACCGTAGTTTTTGCCGTTCGGTAGTTTAGTGTCAGCGTTTTTATCACCCGGCACCACGGAGAAGGGTACCTGCATCCACAACACGTCTTTGCCTGGGATCAGCACGTTGCTCACCCAATACGGTGTCCAGGTGTAATAGAAGATAGGTTTACCTTCTTTATAGCGCGTGATGGTGTCAGCGATCATCGCAGAGTAGTTACCCTGATTGTGCGTCA
Source organism: Enterobacteriaceae bacterium Kacie_13 (assembly GCA_013457415.1). Classification (NCBI taxonomy): domain Bacteria; kingdom Pseudomonadati; phylum Pseudomonadota; class Gammaproteobacteria; order Enterobacterales; family Enterobacteriaceae; species Enterobacteriaceae bacterium Kacie_13. Next base: position 3,886,646 of record CP045665.1, on the reverse strand, counting down.
CGGTCGGTTCCAGACCATAGGCTTTCAGCTGTTCATTCAGCGCCGCTTCGCAGCCCCAGCCCGGCGTACAACCGGTTAAATCGGCTTTGCCGTCGCCGTTGGTATCAAACAGTTTGGCCAGCTTCGGGTCTTTCAGCTGTTCGATATTGGTGATGTGATATTTCTCAGCGGTTTTCTTATCGATAAGCCAGCCTTGCGCTGCGCCGGTCACATAAGTGCCTTCGCGATAAAAGACTTTGTCGCCACCGGCGGCTTTGTACATTTCATCATGCAGCGGCGACCAGTTGACGGCAGTAAACTGCGCATCCCCTGCGGCAAGGGTGGTGTAGCCGACGTTGTAATCGACTTCGCGCGTAGGCTGAACGTCGTAGCCCAGTTTTTCCAGCGCCTTACTCACCAGTTCAGTCTGAAAAGACTCTTCACTGATCGTGCTCTGAACCGGTGTGACGCTGACGCCTTTGCCCGGTAAATCGGCGGCGAAGGTTGCAGTTGTTGCAAATGTTGTGAGAGCGGCGACCGCCCAGATTCCTGTCTTCTTCATAAAATCCTCGAATTTCGTTATTGATTATTTTGCGGCGGCGGCGGCTTCTTTAATCCAGCCGTCGAAGGTGGCCTGATGCGCTTTGATCCAGCCATCAACATGCTGCTGAATGTCTGCTGAAGAGGATTCCCCTTCGTGCATCCGCAGGTTTTGCGCGTTCACATCGGCCAGTGGCAGTTGCATGATGGCGAACAGTTTCGCGGCCGCCGGGTTTTTCTCAGCCCAGGCCTTGTTGGCGACGATATGTTCATTGTTTACCGGGAAACCGTAGTTTTTGCCGTTCGGCAGGGTGGTATCCATGTCCTTCTGCGAGCCCGGATTGGCCGAGAACGGCACAGTCAGCCAGACCACATCTTTGCCCGGCTTCATTTCGTTGCTGACCCAGTATGGCGTCCAGGTGAAATACAGCACGGGTTTACCGGATTTATAGCGGGTCAGTGTATCGGCGATGATAGCCGAGTAGTTGCCTTCGTTCTGGGTGACGGTATCGGTCAGTCCGTAGGCTTTGATTTGGGTATTCACTACCGCGCCGCAGACCCAGCCAGGATTACACCCGGCCATATCGGCTTTGCCGTCACCGTCTGCATCGAATAATTTGGCCAGTTTCGGATCTTTGAGCTGCGATAAATCGTGAATGTTGTATTTGTCGGCGGTTTTCTTGTCGATCAGATAACCCTGCGCTGCGCCTTTGATGTAGGTGCCCTGACGGTAGAACTTCTGGTCGCCACCGGCGGCGTTGTACATGTCTGTTTGCAGAGGTTCCCAGTTCACGGCCATGTAAGTGGAATCACCGCTGGCAATCGCGGTATACGCGACGTTGTAATCCACTTCGCCGGTTTGCTGGACGTCATAACCGAGTTTTTCCAGCGCGCGGTTAACCAGTTCGGTCTGGAAGGTTTCTTCCGCAATGGTGCTTTGGAGCGGTTTGACGACCACGCCTTTGCCAGGTAAATCGGCGGCGAAACCAGCCGGAGCGGCAATCGATAATGCGAGGATGAGTGTTTTGAGCTGTGTTGTGCGCATGGTGAACCCTTATTCTTGCTGGTGAATACGTAAGAGTGGACTGCGTTGTTTTATGTAGATATTTGATAACCCGGCGGCGAACCGCCGGGAGACGTGCAGAGTGTGAATCAGGCTTTCTTCGCGAAAGGTTTCATCACCAGACCGACAGGACCACGAGTGAACCAGCGGTGACCACCTTTACTGCGGCTGTCGCGACCCATGGACTGCGTCAGGCGGTCGAGGATAATGGCGAGGATAACGATACCTGCACCACCGACCGAGGCCAGACCCATATCGAGACGGCCAATACCGCGCAGCACCATCTGACCCAGACCACCGACGGCAATCATCGAGGCGATAACCACCATCGACAATGCCAGCATCAGCGTCTGGTTAATACCGGCCATGATGGTCGGCATCGCCAGCGGCAACTGTACTTTGAACAGCAACTGGCGCGGGCTGGAACCGAAGGACTTCGCTGCCTCTATCAGATCTTCCGGCACCTGATTGATACCCAGAATGGTCAGACGCACGACCGGCGGCAGGGCGAAGATTATCGTCACCACGACGCCGGGCACGTTACCGATACCAAACAGCATAACGATTGGCACCAGATAGACGAACGCAGGCGTGGTCTGCATGGCATCAAGCAGCGGTCTGATAATTTTCGCCGCTCTCTGACTGCGCGCCAGCCAGATACCCAGCGGCAAACCTATCAGAATACAGAAGAACAGTGACGTCAGAACCAGCGCCAGCGTGACCATTGCCTGCGACCATGCGCCTATAGCGCCGATCAGTACCAAAGAAACCAGCGTGGCGGCCCCCATGCCTAACCCAGCCATCTGCCAGGCGATCAATGCGAACACTAAGATCGCAATAGGCGCGGGCAGCGTTTCGAGACCGTGCTGAAAACCGCTCAGGACGAAATCGACGGGCACACGGATCCCCTGGAATACCGGACGGAAGTTGCCGACCAGCCAGTCGATCCCCTCAGTCACCCAACGATCGAGCGGAATAAGCGTGCTGTGGAACGGATCGAGAATATTAAAATGCTGATGCTGCTCAGGCGCGACGCTCAGCCAGTCGTTGGTCTGTGCGGCGGCATGATGTGAGACATCGGGCGCGCTGGAAGCAGCATCACTGCTGCCACCCCAGGGATCGCTGCTGCCATCGGCAGGCGCAGAAGCGGCGGCATCAGCCTGCGGTGCGACACCGCCGCTGGCGTTATCAGCACTCCACGGATCGATTGACGGATCCAACGCCTCAGCCTGAGCGGCCTGAGCGTGCTGAACGATAGTGCTATTTATTGAGTTGCTCATTCGTTACCCCCTTCTTTGTCCAGAGCCTGAAGCAGCATGGCTTTGGAAATAATGCCGATATAGTTATTGTCCTCATTGACGACCGGCACGGCGCAAGGCGCTGCGGCGACATGAGAAATCAGTTCGCTGAGTGGCATATCTGCCAGCACCGGCGCCGGGGATTCCAGCAGGGCACTTTCCAGCGGCTGATTGGCTTTCAGCGCGGTTTTCAGCGATTCGATCGACACGACGCCGATGAATTTCTGTCCACGTTCCAGCACATAACCATATTCGCGGTCCTCATCTTCCAGCAGCTTGAGCGCTGCACGGGGACCAAAACCGGGGGTTTTACGAATGAGTGCACCACGACGGCGGGCGATATCTTTGGCGCTGAAGACCTGACTGATGTCCACGCCACGAAAGAAGGTGCGCACATAGTCGTTGGCCGGATTATTCAGAATGTCTTCCGGCGTGCCGACCTGTACCACTTCGCCGCCCTGCATAATGGCGATGCGATCGCCAATGCGCATGGCTTCATCTAAGTCATGGGAAATAAATACGATGGTGCGCTGATGCTGCGCCTGTAGCTTAACCAGCTCATCCTGCATTTCGGTACGGATTAACGGGTCAAGCGCCGAGAAAGCTTCATCCATCAGCAGAATATCAGGGTTATTGGCCATCGCACGGGCTAAGCCCACACGCTGACGCATACCGCCTGATAATTCATCGGGATAAGAGTTGGCATAGTTTTCCAGCCCGACCTGACGCAGCGCATCAAGGGCTTTGGCATTGCGCTCTTCTAGTGGCACACCGGCCAGCTCCATACCAAACGCGGTGTTATTCAACACGGTCAGGTGTGGCATCAGCGCAAAGGACTGAAATACCATACTGATTTTGCTTCGGCGCACCTGGCGCAGTTTTGCTTCTGAGATTTTGGCGATGTCTTCGCCGTCAATCAGCACTTCGCCGCGGGTGGGCTCTATCAGACGATTGAGAAGGCGTACCATGGTGGACTTACCGGAACCGGATAACCCCATGATGACGAAGATCTCGCCTTCTTCAATGGCCAGACTGGCATCTTTAACGCCAAGTGACAGACCGGTTTTCTCAAAAATTTCTTCTTTACCCTTTCCTGCGTCGATCATCTTGAAAGCGCGATCCGGGTTCTCGCCAAATACCTTATAAAGATTCTTTACTTCGATTTTAATTGCCATGCAATGTGCATTCCTTGGATATAAATAGCCGTATCGGCTCGATGTCTAGTTTTTCTGTTGGACCGTATAGGATCTTACCTGTAGCGAAATAGTGAACGCGTTATACCCTACCACATCGAAATTCTGAGACAAGTCTCAATGTTTCTGAAGAATATTCATGGTTAGGATTCTGGTGGTGTATTTGTCTGAGTTACGCCTTGCTAATTATCAGGCTTTTGTGTTGACATTTAATGACAAATTTATGCGGGTTAAGATTTTTGTGTTTATACTAATTATTCCGCTCTTTATTGCCAAGGAAAATATAAGTAATTTACTGATATATAAGAATTTAATGGCTTTTGTTTTTGTGGGGATTTAGGCGTGAATAATTCACTGATGACGGCGATTTAAATGCGGATTTACAGCGTAGATTTCGTCACTGTAAATAGTGATTTCAGCCAGAGACGAAAGGTGTGAATTTGCCGGTTGTCTGAAAGGTGTCTGCTGAAGTAAATATTTTGGTCTGACGGCCTGAAATGCGGTGAACTGGCCGGTGATGACACCGGCGGAGCGCGGAGAATTCAAATGGGTAAATGGCCGAAATTGAGCATCAGGAGGTGGTTTTTTTTGTGTCGGATATTTTGCGATAAAGACGCCTCGGATGGCCGATATTTCCGTACTGCATTTCGACGCCGATAAAGCCCATTTCCACGCAATATTCCAGATAGCGACGCCCGGTCGTTTTACTGATCCCGACTTCTTCCACCACCTGTTCAACCGACCAGCTGACGTCCGGTTTAGCGTTGAACACGCGCTGCACCAGTTCCAGAGTATTCGGCTCAATCCCTTTAGCGGAAGGGGCGGGCGACGTGTCGCTGGCGGGCAAATTATATAACCTGTCCAGCGCACGCTGATCGACCACTTTCACATGGCGCAGCGTTTCCACCAGTTGCATAAAACGCTCGAGTGAGCTGCGCAGGCGATGGAACGACACCGGTTTGATGATGTAATCGAATGCGCCGCTGCGCATCGCCTGACTACAGGTTTGCATATCGCTGGCGGCGGTAATAAAAATCACCGAGCAGTCGAAGCCTTTCAGCAGCGGACTGTCTATCAGATCCACGCCCTGACCGTCCGGCAAATAGTTGTCCAGCAGGATGAGCCGGGGCTGATGCAAACGGAGTAACGAACGTGCCTGTTCCAGCGTGGCGGCCAGACCGACTACGCGCAGATTGAAATTTTGTTCGATAAAATCGCGGTGCAGACCGGCAAGGTGCGGCTCATCTTCCACGATCACCACATCGAGTGCGCTGAGGTTATTCATTTTTCTTTCCTGTTAAAGCATCCGCCGGATACGGGATAAACACCGAAAATATTGTACCTTGCGGCGTGTTGTCTGAGATTTCAATGCTGCCACCTGCCTGACGGACATAACTCGCCACCAGATACAGGCCGATACCGTGCTCAGCGCCCGTCATATCATCGCCGCTCTGCGGCTTGCTGGTGACGCCCTGCTCAAACAGGTGCGGCTTCAGCGCATCATCCACGCCGCCGCCGCGATCGGCCACCTCAATCAGCAGCTCGTGATTTCTGTCAGAAATATACAGCTCCACCGGTGCCGGTGCGGTCTCCGCTTTGAGTGTGGCGTCCACGGCGTTATCCAGCAAATTGCCAATAACGGACATCAGCTCGGTTTCGCTGATAGCGGATGGGATGCGCAATAACTGACAGGCTGGATCGAATGCCAGTTCGACGCCTTTCTCGCGCGCGCTGACGAATTTCCCCAACAGCAGCCCGCACAGCGCCGGTGAAGTAAAGCGCGCTGACACGAAATCCAGCACTGCCTGTGCGCCTTCAGACTGTGCCTGAATGTAGCGCATCGCATCGTCATAGCGCTGCATTTGCAGCAAACCGGCCAGCGTTGCGGTCCAGTTCAGCTGTTCATGACGCATAATGCGCAGACTGTCGGCATAGCGTTTCACCTGACTCAGCTGGCTGCTGAGCGTATTAATGTCGTTTTTATCGCGAAAGCTGAATACCCAGCCGCTTTCCTTGCCAGGCTCCAGCTCGATAGGCACGCGGTTGACGATCACCTGCCGCTGATTGAGGACGGTTATCTGATCGTGGCGGCTGTTGTTGTTGGCAGGGGACGCGTTTTGAACGCCGCTTTCGGTAAAGAACGTTGGCGGTGTCTCCAGCACGTCAGACAGCGGTTTGCCGAGCAGTTCATTTTCAGGCTGGCGAATATCCAGCAATTCACGCGCCGCGCGGTTAATCAAAATGAGCTGCTTCTGGCCGTTGATGGCAAATACACCTTCATACATCGCTTCCAGCAGCGCTTTTTGTTGGCGCACCAGCAGCGCAATATCTTTCGGCTCCAGCCAGAACATCTGTTTTTTTACATTGCGGCTAAAGATCCACGAGAAAATAAACAGCAGGATTAAAAGCAGCATACCGTATAAGCCTGCCTGTGCCAGACGGCGACCATTAATATTGTCGATGTAAGAAGTGAGATAACCGACCGAAACAATACCGATCACCTGATGGCTGGCATTAAAAATCGGTGCTTTACTGCGTAATGAAACGCCGATACCGCCCTGACGCACCGAAATAATGGTTTTCCCTGCAAGGACTTCTGCGTTATCGCCGCCTATCATCGGCAGATCAATTCTTTCCGGCGATTCGGAATGATAAAGATGCCGCTCTCGGACGTCGCCAATCACAATATAACTGGCATCGCTTTGATCGCGCAGCGGCTGGATCAGGCGCGCAATTCCCGCAACGTCACGGTCAGCGACTTTTTGCGCCAGCCCCGGCATCAGCGCTATTTCACTGGCCTGAACCCGCGCTCTCTGGCCGAGATCGTGATGGAGTTGCCGGTCGATAATGTGAAACAAAATGGCGCCCAGCAGCGCTAACAGCAGGCAGGAAAATAACACCAGAGATAAAAAGAGTTTTACCTGAAAAGGCAATCTGCGTTTCATACGACCTGCCATGGAACCATCAAAAGACACATATCGAATAAGCGTATCACGGCGTAATCGGCATCGTAATCCGGCAGAGGCAGAGTTGTGAACAGGAAATTAAAAACTCGTTTATTTCACGTAGTGATTACAGGGTTAATAAGGTTTTTTACTACTAATCTGGTAATCCTTATAAAGGAAGTCGCATTAACACCATAAAAACCATAACAACCTTAATCCCTGCGACTTTAATTTGAACAAACTCACATCCGCCGGATAGCTCTGTTTCTTATGCTGACTCTCTCAATAAGAAAAGTATCGATAAGAAAAGGGCGATGTCATGAGCACAACCGACGATTCCTACATTGTTGTTGAAGACAGCAAAAAAACCGGACTCTCCGCCAGACAAAAATGGTGGCACATCCTGGATAACTACAAGATAGGGATAATTCCGCTGCCTTTCTTTTTACTGGCGGGCGTGCTGATCCTGCTCGATTGCCTGAACGGTAAACTGCCCAGCGACATCGTGGTGATGGTCGCGACGCTGGCCTTCTTTGGTTTTGCCTGCGGTGAATTCGGCAAGCGGCTGCCGGTGGTGGGTAAACTGGGTGCGGCGGCGATTTGCGCCACCTTCATCCCTTCGGCGATGGTGCATTACGGCCTCCTTCCTGACGTGGTGGTGGATTCCACGGTGAAATTCTACAAATCCACCAACATTCTTTATCTCTACATCTGCTGCATTATTGTCGGCAGCATCATGAGTATGAACCGTCAGGTGCTGATCCAGGGCTTTATGCGTATCTTCGTGCCGATGCTGTGCGGTGAAATTGTGGGAATGATCGCCGGGATGGCGGTCGGTACGGCGCTGGGTTTACCGCCGGTGCAAACCTTCTTCTTCCTGATCCTGCCGATCATGGCCGGTGGCGTGGGCGAAGGCGCGATCCCTTTATCGATGGGATACGCGACTATCTTACACATGGAGCAGGGCGTGGCGTTAGGTCGTATTCTGCCGATCGTGATGCTCGGCAGTCTGACCGCGATCGTACTGGCGGGTGTACTTAATCAGATCGGTAAACGTTATCCGCATCTGACCGGCGAAGGCCAGCTGATGCCGGCCAAAAAGGGTCATCTGGGCAGCGGCACCGACGAATTCAAAGGAAATCCCGGCGTTAATGCGCTGGCCTGCGGGGCGCTGCTGGCGATCCTGTTGTATATGGTGGGGATGCTCGGCCAGAAATGGGTAGGCCTGCCTGCGCCCGTCGGCATGTTATTTGCGGCAGTGGTGGTGAAACTGGCGAACGGCATTTCCCCGACTATTCAGCACGGCTCGATGGCGGTGTATAAATTCTTCCGCACGGCGGTCACTTATCCGGTTCTGTTCGCGGTGGGCGTGGCGATTACGCCGTGGCAGGAGCTGATCGACGCCTTTACTGTGCAAAACCTGCTGGTGATTGTCACCACAGTGCTGGCGCTGGTTGCCACCGGTTTTTACGTCGGCAAGAAAATTGGTATGCACCCGATTGATGTGGCGATCGTCTCCTGCTGCCAGAGCGGGCAGGGCGGCACCGGCGATGTGGCGATCCTCACCTCCGGAAACCGTATGACCCTGATGCCGTTCGCGCAAATTGCTACCCGCATCGGCGGTGCGATCAACGTTTCCGTCGGGCTTTTCGTGCTGGCGAAGTTCTTCTCCTGATGCCTTCCTCAATCCCTTCTTCGGAAGGGATTGGTTTGCCAATAAAAAATAGGGATTGTCCATTATTGGACCCGTTTGGATGTGGCGATTTTTTATACTGAGGTTATTATTTGCGCACTCAACGACGAGTCACCCGCCCCGTTTGCTGGTTCCCAGGTAAGGAAGAGTTATATTTCAAGAAAAGAAATTCCGCATGTTTCAATTTAAAACTTTCACATCTGCATTATTAACATCGTCTTTTTTATTATTCAGTACGCATTCCTTTGCGTTTGATTTACCAAAGGAGTTCTCGGAAATTGGCAAATATCATTTTACTCAAACAGAATTGCCTGATGTAAAAGCTTCCCCGGTCTACGAAGGCAATACGGGTAAGTCAAAAACCATCAAAGCAGCCTTACTTTCTCAGTATTCCAACTGGAAAGGCACCCAATATCACTGGGGCGGCACGACACACAGCGGTGTGGATTGTTCAGCGTTGATGCAACATATTTTCAATGATTCCCTGCACAAAGAATTGCCACGCACTACATTTGAACAAATTAAAAATGGCAGAATAGTCAGTAAAAACAATCTCAAACCCGGTGATTTAGTTTTCTTTAAAACCACGCCGGGCGAACGCCACGTCGGGGTGTATATCGGTGATGACCAGTTTATTCACGCGTCCAAAATACAAGGCGTTACAATTTCATCACTGAATAATCAATATTGGGTAGATCACTACGAAACGGCACGACGTTTAGAACTGACGGCCTAGTAGAATTTATTTGCAGAAGAGGCGGATAAAATGTTTATCCGCCTGCTGTTTGATTAACGCTTTATTTATCCGAAGATGCCTGCCACAGATTCAGTTCCCCGTCCGCCACGTGTTTATCGATCGCCGCCAGTTCCTCTGCGCTGAAACGCAGATTGCCCAGCGCCTGCACGTTTTCATCCAGTTGCTCCGGGCGGCTGGCGCCAATCAGCACCGACGTCACGCGGTCGTCTTTCAGCAGCCAGCTCAGCGCCATTTGCGCCATCGACTGGCCGCGTTGTTGCGCCATCTCATTGAGCAACCGCAGGCTGTTCAGGTTAGCTTCAGTGAGCATGTTGGCATTCAGCCCGCGCACTTTATTCCCTTCAACCTGCATCCTTGAACCGTCCGGAATACCGTTGAGGTATTTACCGGTCAGCAGCCCCTGTGCCAGCGGCGTGAAGGCAATACAGCCCGCACCGTTTTGCTCTAACGTATCCAACAGGCCGCTTTTATCTACCCAGCGGTTCAGCAAATTGTAAGACGGTTGGTGGATCAGCAGAGGTACTTTCAGCTCGCGGAGCAGTTCAGCCATTTTCTGCGTGCGCTCCGGCGAGTAAGACGATATCCCGACATACAGCGCCTTGCCACTTTGCACCGCAAAGGCCAGCGCGGCGGCGGTTTCTTCCATCGGCGTATCTTCATCTACGCGGTGCGAATAGAAGATATCGACATAATCGAGCCCCATGCGTTGCAGACTTTGATCAAGGCTCGCCAGAAGATATTTGCGTGAACCCCCTGAGCCGTAAGGACCGGGCCACATGTCATAGCCGGCTTTAGTGGAGATGATCAGCTCATCGCGATACGACGAAAAATCCTGACGCAGCAGCTTGCCGAAATTCTCTTCTGCCGAACCTGGAGGCGGCCCGTAGTTATTCGCCAGATCAAAATGGGTGATGCCTAAATCAAAGGCTTTTTGCAACAGCGCGCGTTGCGATTCCAGCGGGCTGACGTGGCCGAAGCTGTGCCACAGGCCAAGAGAAAGGGCAGGGAGTTTGAGGCCGCTTTGACCGCAGCGGCGAAATTGCATGGTTTCATAGCGGGAGGGTGATGCAGTGTAGGGCATGATGTCTCCTTTTCCTCGTCATACTTCAAGTTGCAGATGCGTTGGCTGCGCTTATTCATCCCGGTCACATAGTCATCTATGCTCCCGGGATTCATTCACTTGCCGCCTGCCTGCAACTCGAATTATTTAAAGGAGGTTGGGTTATTTTTGAAACGCTGTTTTGAGTGTAACCCTTGAAGGAATAACAGCAAAATCAAAAATCCCAGTCCTCATCTTCCGTATTCACCGCTGTGCCAATTACATACGATGACCCCGATCCCGAGAAGAAGTCGTGGTTTTCGTCGGCGTTTGGTGACAAAGCGGAGAGAATAGCCGGATTGACGTCCGCCATGCTGGCCGGGAAGAGGGCTTCGTAGCCGAGATTCATCAACGCTTTGTTGGCGTTGTAGTGCAGGAACTTCTTCACGTCTTCGCTCCAGCCAACGCCGTCGTAGAGCTCCTCGGTGTAGCGGATCTCGTTGTCGTACAGATCCTGCATCAGATCAAATGCCTGCTCTTTAATTTGCCGCTGACGTTCTTCGCTTTCCTGTGCCAGCGCTTTCTGGAATTTATAGCCGATGTAGTATCCATGAACGGCTTCATCACGGATGATCAGACGGATCAGATCGGCGGTGTTGGTCAGTTTCGCGCGGCTCGACCAGTACATCGGCAGATAAAAACCGGAGTAGAACAGGAAGGATTCGAGGAACACGCTGGCGACTTTCTTCATCAGCGGATCTTCGCCGTCGTAGTAAGAAAGAATGATCGCCGCTTTGTTTTGCAGCGCGACGTTTTCCTCACTCCAGCGGTAGGCTTCGTCTACGTCCACGGTGGCGCACAGTGTCGAGAAGATTGAGCTATAAGAGCGCGCATGTACCGCTTCCATAAAGCAGATATTTGAATACACCGCTTCTTCGTGTTGCGTCACCGCATCTTTCATCAGCGTCGGTGCGCCGACGACATTTTGCACGGTGTCGAGCAGCGTCAGGCCGGTAAACACGCGGATGGTCAGCTGTTTTTCCTGTGCATTCAGCGTCGCCCACGACGGAATGTCATTGGAAAGCGGTACCTTTTCCGGCAGCCAGAAGTTGGAGGTCAGACGGTTCCACACTTCCAGATCTTTATCGTCCTGAAGTTTGTTCCAGTTAATGGCTTTGCTGACCGGCTGTGGCACCAGCAGTTGTTTAATTCCACTCATATTTCTTCCTTATAGCGTGCAGGACACGCAGCCCTGCACTTCGGTGCCTGCCAGCGCCATCTGACGCAGACGGATGTAATAAATGGTTTTGATGCCTTTACGCCATGCGTAAATCTGCGCTTTGTTTATGTCGCGCGTGGTGGCGGTATCGCGGAAGAACAGCGTCAGGGACAGCCCCTGATCGACGTGTTGCGTAGCTTCAGCGTAGGTATCAATAATTTTTTCCGGGCCGATTTCGTAGGCATCCTGGTAGTAATCCAGATTGTCGTTGGTCATAAACGCGGCCGGATAATACACGCGGCCAATTTTGCCCTCTTTACGGATTTCCACGCGGGACACAATAGGGTGAATACTCGACGTCGAATTATTGATATACGAAATTGAACCGGTCGGCGGCACCGCCTGCAAGTTCTGGTTATATAACCCGTGCAGCATGACCGAGGCTTTCAGCTCTGCCCAGTCTGTGGTGGTCGGGATTCGGATCCCTGCATCCGCGAACAGCTCACGTACGCGGTCGGTTTTTGGCTGCCATTTCCCGGCCTGAGCGTCATCGACATATTTGTCAAAATAGGTGCCGCTGGCGTATGTCGAATCCGCAAAACCTTTGAAGGATTGCTGGCGCTCGATAGCAATCAGGTTTGAGGCGCGTATCGCGTGGAACGCCACGGCGCAGAAGTAGATATTGGTGAAATCCAGGCCTTCTTCGGAACCGTAATAAATCCGCTCGCGGCAAAGATAGCCGTGCAGGTTCATCTGACCCAGGCCGATGGCGTGCGAATCCTGATTCCCCTGATCGATAGACGGCACCGAGCGAATGTGGCTCATATCAGAGACCGCCGTCAGTGCCCGTACTGCCATTTCCACCGTGTTACCGAAGTCCGGAGAATCCATCGCCGAGGCGATATTCAGTGAACCAAGATTACAGGAAATGTCTTTGCCGACCTGCTGATACGACAAATCTTCACCGTAAATCGTTGGCGAATTCACCTGCAAAATCTCCGAACACAGGTTGCTCATGTTGATGCGACCTTTGATCGGATTGGCGCGGTTAACCGTGTCTTCAAACATCATGTACGGATAACCGGATTCAAACTGAATCTCCGCCAGGATCTGGAAGAACTCGCGGGCATTGATTTTGGTTTTGTGAATGCGCTTGTCATTCACCATCTCGCGGTATTTCTCGGTGATGCTGATTTCAGACATCGGCACGCCGTAGACTTTCTCGACGTGGTACGGCGAGAACAGGTACATGTCTTCGTTATTTTTCGCGAGTTCGAAGGTGATATCCGGGATAACCACGCCGAGAGACAAGGTTTTGATGCGGATCTTCTCGTCGGCGTTTTCACGCTTGGTATCGAGAAAACGCAAAATGTCCGGGTGGTGGGCGTTCAGATAGACCGCGCCCGCGCCCTGACGCGCACCCAGTTGGTTGGCGTAGGAGAACGCATCTTCCAACATCTTCATGATTGGGATCACGCCGGAAGACTGGTTTTCAATGCGCTTAATCGGTGCGCCCACTTCGCGGATGTTGGTCAGCATAAACGCCACGCCGCCGCCGCGTTTGGACAATTGCAGTGCCGAGTTTACCGAACGCCCGATGGATTCCATGTTGTCTTCGATACGCAGCAGGAAGCAGGAGACCAGTTCGCCACGCTGTTTTTTACCGCAGTTGAGGAACGTCGGTGTCGCAGGCTGGAAACGCCCGGAAATGATTTCATCCACGAAATGCCCGGCGAGCTGGATATCGCCGCGCGCCAGCGTCAGCGCCACCATGCACACGCGGTCCTCATAACGCTCAAGGTAGCGTTTGCCGTCGAAAGTTTTCAGCGTGTAGCTGGTGTAATACTTAAATGCGCCCAGAAAGGTCTGGAAGCGGAATTTTTTGGTGTAAGCCTGTTTGAATAACGCCTTAATATCGTCGAAAGCGTACTGGTCTAACACGGCGGCTTCGTAATAACCCTCTTCCACCAGATAGCGTAATTTCTCTGCCAGATTATGGAAAAATACCGTGTTTTGATTCACGTGTTGCAGAAAATACTGACGTGCGGCCAGCCGGTCTTTATCGAACTGGATGCGGCCTTCGGCATCGAACAGATTCAACATGGCGTTGAGCGCGTGATAATCGGGGCTGGAAGTGTCCGTCTCGGTGAGATTCATTTCTGTCGTTGCCAAAATTCAGTAACTCCCTGTGTAACCTTTGCAACGTCTTCCGGCGTACCCAGTAATTCGAAGCGGTACAGGTAAGGTACCTGACACTTCTGGGCGATGATGTCACCGGCAATGCAATACGCTGCGCCGAAGTTGGTATTACCGGCGGCGATAACGCCGCGGATGAGTGAACGGTTATGTTCATCGTTCAGAAAACGGATCACCTGCGTTGGCACCGCGCCCTTGGCTGACCCGCCACCGTAGCTCGGTACCACCAGAATGTACGGTGAAGTGACACGCAATTTTTCAGGCTGACGATCAACCGGGATGCGGATCGCCGGCAATCCGGTTCTGCCGACGAAGCGATGGGTGTTTTCTGAACTGCTGGAGAAATAGACCAACGGATTCATCCGTTAATCCTCAGAACGCGTTCTGGAGCTGGCGCAGTTCGCTGATTTTGTCCGGACGGAAGCCGGACCAGTGATCGTCGCCGGCGACAATCACCGGAACCTGCTGATAACCCATTGCACGAACCTGACCGAGCGCCTGCGCATCCTGAGTTAAATCGATCACTTCATAGGCGATGCCATGTTTATCTAATGCACGGTAAGTCGCATTGCACTGGACACAGTCTGGTTTGCTGTAAATAATAATGCTCATGATTCGTATTTCCATTTGGTAAGAAATCAGAGACAATTTTTGCCTGACCGCTGCGGCGCTGCTTCAGCCGGGGGTCAGGCGCGAGAGTCGGTGCCTTCATGGCGTCCCGATGGTTTGAATACTAGATGTGGTGATAAAATTATTCAACCACACAATATGTAGATATTTCAAAAATGCTTATTGCAAAAACGACAAAGCCCGCAGGATGCGGGCTGGAAGATGAAAACTTTTTTAGATTTAAATAAAGTTCAAAAAGTGAGCGATGCGATTACTGGCGCATACCGACGGCCAGACGGTTGAACGCGTTCATGACCGCAATCGCGAAGGTCAGTTCTGAGATTTCCACATCGCTGAACAGTGATTTCAGCGGTTCAAAGGCGCTGTCCGGTGCGCCAGTCGCCGCGACCAGCGTTATTGATTCCGCCCATGCCAGCGCCGCACGTTCGCGCTCAGAATACGCATGGCTGACTTGCCAGCCCGCCAGCTGATCGAGTTTGGTCTGGGCCACGTCCATTTTGCGCAATGCCTTGGAGTGCATATCCAGACAGTAGGCGCAGCCGTTGATCTGCGAAACGCGCAGGAATACCAGCTCGATAATCACATTATCCAGCGGACCTTTTTCCAGCGCACCGAGTGCTCCGACCATCGGTTCCATCACGGAAGAAGACAGGGTGAAGTAAGGCAGGCGAAGCGTATTCATAGTGATTTCCCGGTTGAAAGTAAGACGCACCACGCGTCTCAATGCCCGCTACTTTACGCGCTACATGGTCTATACTACAGGGCCATAAAATGTCTCTTTAAGCAGGTCATGATGAGCCGCTTCAGCCTTGCCTTTCACCTCGATCAGAAGCTAAACGCACCGCTGTACCGGCAGATTTATCAGCGGGTGAAAGCGGCTATTATGGAGGGCCAGCTCCGGCGCGGTAGCCGTGTTCCCTCCGTGCGAGCGCTGGCCAGCGAACTGGGCGTGGCGCGTGCGACGGTAGAAAATGCCTACGGCCTGCTGATCGCAGAAGGTTTTCTGCAAAGCCGCGGGCAGGCGGGAACGGTAGTCAGCGCACCGGAGAGCTTATCCTCACCGGCACCTTCACCGGTTCGCGTAACCAATGCGCGCAGGCCGATCAACCCGATGTTACCTTCCGTTTCCTCGTTGCCTTTTCAGCTCGGATTACCCGCGCTTGACGCTTTTCCCCGCGCCATCTGGTCGCGCATTGTTTCGCGGCAAATTCGTCAGACCGCCATTAACGATCTTGGTCACCCACCGCTGACCGGCGTTGAGTCGCTGCGCCATTCCATTGCGCGCTACCTGCAACTTTCCCGTGGTTTCACCTGTCGTGCGGAACAGATTTTTATCTGCGCCGGTTACGCGCCAGTACTGGATCTGATCATTGGCAGTCTTTTACAGCCGGGCGACGGTGTATGGCTTGAAGATCCTGGTTATCCGGTGACGCAGGCATTTTTCCGTGCGGCGGGTGCCGTGGCGATGGCGGTGAATGTCGATGACGAAGGAATGAACGTGCCGCAGGCGGTGAAGGAGCATCCGCAGGCGCGTTTTGCGGTAGTCACGCCAGCGCATCAAAGCCCGACTGGCGTAACCATGAGCCTCGCGCGGCGCATGGCATTACTTGACTGGGCGGCCAGACAGCAGGCGTGGATCATCGAAGACGATTACGACAGCGAATTTCGCTATCACGGTCAGCCGCTGCCTTCACTGAAAAGTCTGGACACGCAGGGGCGCGTAATTTACGCCGGAACGTTCAGCAAAGTGATGTTTCCGGCGCTGCGCTGTGGCTACGTCGTGGTGCCGGAAAGTCTGGTGGAAAAAATCGAGGCTTACTGCCCGCTGCGCATCTGCGGCACGCCGCCTTTATTGCAAAGCAGCATCGCAGAATTCATCGAGCAGGGGCATTTTTACCGACACCTGAAACGAATGCGTCAGTTGTACGCTGAACGTCGGGGCTATCTGGAACAGGTATTGACGGCAGTATTTGGGGCAGAGGTCTTGCAGGTGACGGAGCAGGTCGGCGGCATTCAGCTCTGTGCCAGACTCAATGCAAATCTTGATGATGCGACCATCGCCAAAATCGCGCGTGAACAGGGGCTGGCGGTACAGGCATTGTCCGACTGGCAGGTTTTACGCCGCGATCGGGGCGATGCCCTGCGGCCAAATGGTTTGCTGATGGGCTTTCCGAACATCGGCTCACAGGAACAGGCGCATGAGCTGGCGGCACGGCTGGCAGAGGTGGTTTATGCTTCCCAGAAATAGAAAACGGAGCCCGTGGGCTCCGTCGTCTTTTTAGCAATCGCGCTGCAATGAGGGAGCAGCACTGGTGTCTGATGAATCCCGACACAGGAACAGGCACCTTGAATTGCTCTTTCGTGACTAGCGACGCCCCAGCAGGACACCGATCACAATACCGATTGCAGCACCGGCACCAACGCCATACCACGGATTATCTTTCACATAATCATTGGCCTGAGCGGCGGCATCACGAGCGTGCTGACTGATTTTATCGCCGTTAAAACGGGCACGTGTATCACGTAATACGCCCTGAGCTTTGCTGCGAAGTTTGTCCAATTCATCCTTGGATTTACTGCCCGCAGACTGAAGCACTTCATCCAGCGTGTCAGCCAGTAAGGTCACGTCCTGATCAATGCTTTTTTCTACTTTATCTGTTTTCTTGTTAAACATTCGGTCTCTCCTTGTTGAACGATATTTCTCAGCTTTTTACTGATGTTTAAAACTGATACTTAAAGCATAGACCAAAATCCTGTACCGGATGGTTCTGCGAGAACATATGCCTACATATTAAGGGATAAACAGACCATGAAACGGGTGAGAAAAGTCAGGCGTGACACGGCTTTACGTGACGCGGATCAGATTTTTCTGCAAGTGAGTTTGATGTTACAGCCGATAACATTTTTACCCCGTTTAACCGGCAAAACCCGTTTATACTGTTGATTCCACTCTCAGTGTTCACATCCGGTTTACCCATGTCTTTAAGCTCGCTTCGCTCGAACCTTCAGCTCAATAAACGTATTTTGTCGTTTATGCTTTTCACCTTTGTCGTCTATCTGACGATTGGCCTGCCGCTGGCCGTTTTACCAGGATTTGTACATAACACTCTGGGTTATAACTCGGTTCTGGGTGGCCTGATTATCAGCGTCCAGTATTTCTCGACATTGGTCAGCCGTCCCCACGCCGGACGTTATGCCGACCAGCTGGGTCCGAAACGGGTGGTGATTTTCGGACTGATCTGCTGCGGCATGAGCGGCGTGTTCTACGCGCTGGCCTTTGTTTTTGCGCACTCCCCGCTGGCGAGTTTACTGCTGCTGTGCGTCGCGCGAATCTTCCTTGGCGTCGGAGAAAGTTTCGGCAGCACCGGTACCACGCTGTGGGGGATCGGCGCGGTCGGTGCGAAACACACGGCGCGGGTGATTTCATGGAATGGGGTCGCGACTTATGGCGCGATGGCCGTCGGCGCCCCGCTGGGGGTGATGCTCAATCACGGTTTCGGGCTGGCGGGCGTGGCGGGACTTATCGTCATCGCCGTAGTCATTGCCGCCCTGGTCGCCTGTGGCAAAGCGGCGATTTCAGTCACCGCAGGCAAGCGGATCGCCTTCAAATCGGTGGTCGGGCGAATTTGGCTATACGGTCTCGGACTGGGTTTTGGCACGATCGGTTTCGGGGTAATCGCCACCTTTATTACGCTTTATTACGCCGATAAAGGCTGGAGCGGCGCGGCATTTACGCTCACTTTATTTAGCCTCGGTTTTGTCGGCACACGTCTGGTATTTGGCAATGCGATTAACCGTTTTGGCGGTTTGCGCGTGTCGCTGGTGTCGTTTGTCTTTGAAATTGCGGGCTTACTGATGATCTGGATGGGAACCGATCCCATCACTGTGCAGCTCGGCGCATTCCTCACCGGCTCCGGGTTCTCGCTGGTATTTCCTGCGCTCGGCGTGGAGGCGGTCAAACAGGTACCGCCGCAGAATCAGGGAACGGCGCTGGGGCTGTATTCGGCATTCCTCGATTTAGGGCTGGGTATCACCGGGCCAGTAGCAGGCTTACTGATCGCGCATCTGGGGACGCCGTCGATTTATCTGGCCGCTGCGTTTATGGTAGTGATTGCGTGGCTGTTGACCCTCAGACTCTGGTTACGAACTTCACGTAAACCCTCGGCCAGTTAGCCCTTTTGGCGTGTTTAGATAAATCCTAAATGCGCCAAAATTGGGGATAAAGGCATTGTCTGGCAGAGTTATTGCGGTAAGGTCGCCTTGCGGTTAAAGAAGCGAGGAGCAACCATGTATTTACGGCCAGATGAAGTGGCACGCGTTTTAGAAACATCAGGGTTTGAGCGCGATTATATTGATGATAAAGCTTACGGTTATCGCCGTGGCGAGTACTACGTGTATGTGAACCGGGAAGCGCGGTTTGGCCGGACTGCCCTGGTAATACACCCGGCGATGAAAGAACGCAGTGAGCGTTTTGCCGAGCCTACCGCGTCGTTTCGCAGCAGCGATGCCTACAAGAATTTCCCGCTGGATGTCTCCAGCGAAAACGAAACCTACTACGGCATTTGCCACGGTTTCAGCTCACGTCAGATCCTGGCGAGTTATCTGGATAACGTGTTCAGATAATCAGTTTCAGGTAACCAGTCAGTGAACGATGACGAGAAAAAGCCGCTGATTTTGAACTGACCCCATAAAGTTGGACGGTTTATATCAGGCAGCTATCTGAGCCTGAGTTCGGTACTCTACCGGACTCAGGCCTTTTAGTTTCTGTTTTATTCTTTCATGGTTGTAATAGTGGATATATTCAGCGATCGCGATACGTAACTCTTTGATGTCAATGTACTCTCTAAGATACAGGCATTCCGACTTTAATGTGCCGAAGAAGCTTTCTATTACAGCATTGTCATAACAGTTTCCCTTTCGCGACATACTCTGTTTTAGCCCTGCTTCCTTAAGTCGCTTCTGATAGTGCGCCATCTGATACTGCCAGCCCTGATCCGAATGGAGCAGCGGATATTCGCCTTCACCCAGTACTGACAAGGCCTTAGACAACATATCGTCCACCATCGATAAGTGGGGGCGCTGCTCCATTTGATACGCGACGATTTCACCGTTATACAAATCGAGTACGGGTGATAAATACAGTTTTTCTCCACCAAGATTAAATTCTGTAACATCCGTTACCCATTTCTGGTTTGGCTTGTCCGCGCTGAACTGGCGGTTCAGGACATTACCGGCGGCTTTACCATATCGGCCTTTGTAGGAGTTGTACTTTTTCACTCTGATACAGGATGACAGCCGTAACTGCTGCATCAGCCTCTGAACCGTTTTGTGATTCAGTGAATACCCCATTCTGCGACAGGCAAGCGTGATCCTGCGATATCCATATCGCCCCTTATGATTATGGAATAGTGTTAAAATCCGGCGCTTATCATCAGCATACTTGTCTATTTTTTTGCCAGAAGACAACTGCCAGTAGAACGTACTTCTGGCCAACCCGGCTGCTTTTAACAGGTGGGACAGCTGATGCTGTTGCCTCAACTCATTCACGACCTGCGCTTTGTCCCGCGTACTGCCGTGCTTTTCTCCCTGAGTAAGGCCTGCAACTTTTTTAAATAAGCGACTTCAGCACGTAACAGTTCAAGCTCTTCACGCTCGCTCTTGTTGAGTGAAGGCGGGGGGCTTTTTACAGAGGGCTCTTCGGTGGGTTCTGACATCCTCTTTCTCCTTCGATTATTATTTTTGAGGGCTTCCAGACCACCTGCATCGTACAAGCGCTCCCACTGACATACTGAGGTGAATGCGGGAATATTGAACTTTGCACTGGCCTGACGCGCAGACAGAAGGTGTTCACGCATATGCAGAATAACGGATTCTTTGAAGGCCGGAGAATAGGTGGAATAGCGGGTAGTCAGCCCAGACTCGCCGTGGAGTTCCCAGACGCTGACCCACTTCCGGACCGCACTGTGATCGATACCAAAGCGCTTTGCTGTTGCCTTCTGTCCTTCTAGTCCGGACAGATAGTGCTGCACGACCTTAAGCATGAAGCTGAGAGAATACTTACTCATAAAAAACTGCACCTTACTCAGTTGGGTGTCCAACTTTTGGGGTGCAGTTCAATTCAGCGGCTTTTTTGCATCTATACCAGATGGATCTGATTATAGGTTTCGTTGTAGTCGCGGCGAAACTGCGCCAGCTCGAAAGGTTCGATATCCAGCTCTGCGAAGTAAAACAGCGCCAGCTCGGCGTGTTCGCTGCTCAGCTGCGGCGGCAAATGCGCGCGCACCAGAATGTTGCGCCAGCGGACAATATTTTCAGCCGAGGCATCTTTGATAAACGTGTGATAGATAAAAACGACGTAAGCCGCCTTGCGGATCTCTTCCGCATACCCGCCGCTTATCGAGCGGATAAACATCTGGCTCTGTCTTTTGCCCATTTCCAGCAGCATGGAATCAATATAAACCGGTTTGATTTTCAACAGACTGGCGAGTGACTCATTCGCTTTGCGGGTGTCTGCCGTCATGAACCAATAACCCACAATAAAAACCACAACAATTGCAGCAAGCATAATCCATATCATTCTGGACCCTGGCCTCCGGCCTTTTCTGGCGTGATGTGAAAGGTGCATGCAACACCCGATGCTGCGAGTTTATCTGCTAATGGAAAGAAATACGTGAAGGTGTGACAAAGAATTTGCGCTCCGTGCGCAGTAAAGCCTTCCCGGAGCGCATTCCGGCTATCAGCGGTCCGGTGTCTGAGCGCAAAGATACTGATAAATCTGCTGCGTATCTTTATCAGAACACAGGCGTGTGCCCATGTTCAGCGTGGCCGCGCTGCCAGCCGCCACGCCAAAGCGCACGATATCGAGCAGCCCAGCGCCTTCGGCCAGTTTCAGCGTCATCGCACCGACCATGCTGTCACCCGCGCCAACGGTGCTCATCTTTTTCACCGGCGGCGGCACCACCTGAAATGACCCTTGTGCATCCACGGCCAGTGCGCCCTGCGGCCCGAGCGATACCACGACGCGTTCTGCACCGCCTTCACGGATGATTTGCTGCGCCGCAGCCAGCACGTCGCCAGGATTTTCCAACGGATGGCCGACCAGTGCCGACAGTTCATTCTGGTTCGGTTTCACCAGCGCCAGCCCGCCGATTTTCAGGCCAGCTGCCAGTGCTTCGCCGGAGCTGTCGAGAATACAGCGCAAACCGGCCTGCTGTGCCTTACGGATAAGCCCGGTCAGCGCGCTGATGTGCGTACCCGGCGGCAAGCTGCCGCTGATGACCAGAATCGAACCGGCAGGAATACTTTCGATTTTGGTGCTCAGGCTGGCGAACTCTGTTTCGGTCAGGCGTGCGCCTGGCATCACGAAGCGGTATTGCTCGCCGGTAGTTTCGGTGTGAACGTGCAGGTTCTGGCGCGTCCAGTCCTGCGTTTCCAGCGTGTCGGTGGTGATCCCTTCATCGCGCAACAGTTGCGCCAGATGCGCGCCGGTCGGACCGCCCACCGGAAACAGCGCCGTTGCCTGCCCGCCGAGATGCACAATAGCGCGCGCGACGTTAATCCCGCCACCGCCAGGCTCAAACACCGGTGCGGTACAGCGCAGTTTACCTTCCGGATAAATCTTGGGGGTAAGCGTGGCGCTGTCCAGGGACGGTGCCAGAGTGAGCGTTACAATTTTGGTCATTTTCGTTCCCTCATTTTTCCAAAAACTCATCCGAGAGTACCACCCTGAGAGGTTTTAGCAGCCTTTGATTGAGGGTTTAACGCGCCAGATCAAACCTCCTTGCGACAAGACTGCCTGTCACTGTAAGGTCACTTTGTGTTCTTTCAATCCGTGTAAAAATACGTGTGTAAATGCATAAACGTTAAGGGAGTCAACGATGGCAAGAAACATTGAAATCAAAGCAAAGGTTGATGATTTTTCGGCGCTGTATGAAAAACTGGCGCTGATAAGCGATGGCCTGCCGGATATTATCGATCAGGACGATACCTTTTTTATCTGCCCGCACGGGCGTCTGAAATTACGCACTCTGGCGGCGGATCGCGGTGAGCTTATTTTTTATCAACGCCCTGACAAGGCTGGTCCGAAAACCAGTTTTTACCAACTTTCTCAAACGCATGACCCCGACAGCCTGCGCGAAACCCTGACGCTGGCCTATGGCGTGGCCGGTCGGGTGATCAAGCAACGCACGCTGTTTATGACCGGGCAAACCCGTTTGCACCTGGATCGGGTGAAAGGGCTGGGGGATTATCTGGAGTTTGAAGTGGTACTGGCCGAGGACGAAACGCCGGAGCAGGGCATTGCGATTGCAGAAGATTTACTCGAGCAGCTGGGTATCGATCGCCAGGAACTTGTGGATCAGGCGTACGTCGATTTGCTGAGACAAAAGGGTAAACATCACGAAGGCTAACCGCGCCGGAACCGAAATATTTGCCGCCTTCTCATTGCTAAGATGAAGGCGGCAACGGAGAACTTTAAGCGGTTACTTAGTTTCTTCCAGCGAGTACGGTAGCGGCTGAATGCTCAGCTGGCTGGCCGCATCTTCACGAACGCGAAGAGAGGTATCAGCCTCCAGATCGTTATTCAACACGGCCTGAACCCAGACGGTACCGTCGTTAAGCTGCACCGCCGCTAATACCGTGCCCGTGCGGCGCCAGTTATCACCAAGCTGCATTTCGAGATCGTCCGCCGGAGCAGGTACTTTGCTGGCTTTACCGGATAACCAGAACAGCGCCCGTTTGTTCGCGCCACGGTATTTCGCGCGTGCCACCATCTCCTGACCGGCGTAGCAGCCTTTGGTAAAACTGATGCCGTCGAGTGCCTGAATGTTAGTCGCCTGCGGAATAAACTGCACCGCGTTGGCGCTGTCAATAACAGGGAAACCGGCCTCGATATCCAGCGCCAGCCACTGCTGGCTGTCATTACGCTGTGCCTGTTCACCCAGTTCTTCCACCACCTGACGGGCTTTTTCCGGGCTGGTGATGATAAGGAAACGTTCGGCAGGCAGGGAGAAATGAAGCAGGGTCGTTTCATCCTGCTGCACCACCGGCTGCTCAGCGCTCGGCAGCGTCGAGAACAATTCTGTCAGCGCGGCGCTGGCCTGAAAACCGGCTACGCCCAGCAAGACTACATCGTCATCGGCAGTAAAGGTGATTTTGGAAAACACCGCATACTTTTTAATTTCCGCTAACTGAGTATCGCGCAGGTTACGGCGTTCAAGATACGCCATGCCGTCGCCGCGTTTGAACAGGCGCAGGTTGCTCCACATTTTGCCTTTGGCATCACAGTGCGCGCACAAGACATGATGATCGGCAGCCAGCGCATCAACGTCAGCAGTGACCTGGCCTTGCAGATATTTCATCGTATCCGCGCCGGTTATCGTAACCATTGCCCAGTCTTCGAGTGAAATCAGGGTCAATGGCAGATGGGAAGACGCTGAAGGTTTTTGCGGTGGAAACGGAAATTCGTGAGCCATTTTCTTATCCCGGTCTTTGAAATGTGACTGATGCCTCATGGTAAAAGAGGCCACCGCCTTTGAAAACAGTTATTGGTGCCTTTTACGGGATGTCTTCCGGAGAATGTAAACAGAGTGACAGGTTTGCATCAGGTTTTACGGCACATCGCGTAGATTGACAAAACAACGCATCGAAAAGTTACTTTACAGGCCAAGCGGCTGTTAGAATCGAAAAAATTCCTGTTCCGTCCCTACAAAAGAGTCTCGTTATGGAAAGCAAAAACCAACTGGATATCAATAACAGATCACGAATTCACTGGGCCTGTCGTCGCGGAATGCGCGAGCTGGATATTTCAATCATGCCATTTTTCGAGCATGAATATGATTCGCTCAACGATACAGATAAAGCGCTGTTTGCCCGCCTTCTGACCAGTGATGATCCCGATTTATTTAACTGGCTGATGAATCACGGCGCACCACAAGACGATGAACTACAACGCATGGTCGCGCTCATTCAGACACGAAATAAAGACCGTGGCCCTGTGGCGATGTGATTTACGGGTGTCATGGCGCAGTCAGTTAATTTCACTCGGCAGCTACGGCGGTGTGATGTTACTGATTTTGCTGGCACCCTGGCCCGCAGGCTATTGGCCCGCCTGGATGACATTGCTAATGCTGGTGCTGTTTGAATGCATCCGCAGCCAGCGGCGCATCACAGCCCGCACCGGTGAAGTGATTTTGCTCGATGAGAATCGTCTTTTATGGCGCGGTCATGAATGGCAGCTGCGCCATCCGGTGTGGATGGTCAGCCAGGGGGCGCTGCTTTCTTTGCGGCGTGAAAAACGCAAAGGCGGTCTGGCGCAGGCGATGCGCAGTTCACGGCAGCGTTTATGGTTAGCATCGGACAGCATGAGTGTGGAGGAGTGGCGGCGTTTGCGCCAGATACTGCTCAACAGCCGCCCTCCGGGACCGGCAAAATCGGGCTAAGGGCGGTGCCGAAACGCCTGGAAGTTACATCAGAGCGTCCATCTCCAGCAGGATCTGCTCACACCACTGTTGCAGGCGTTCGTCGGTGAGATCGAACTGATTCACATCGTCGAGCGCCAGCCCGACAAAATGTTTGCCGTCCGTACTCAGCGGTTTCGGGCTGGTGAATTCAAAACCTTCCGTCGGCCAGAAACCAATAAACTTAACGCCCATTGGCACCAACTGGTGGTACAACATGCCGAGCGCATCAAGGAACCATTCGCTGTAACCGAGCTGGTCGCCCATTCCGTACATTGCCACGATTTTGCCACGCAATTTAAGCGTAGGAAGTTGGTTCCAGACGGCTTCCCAGTCTTCCTGGATCTCGCCGAAATCCCATGTCGGGATACCGAGGATCAGGACGCTGTAGTCTTGCATTTTGTCCGGATCAACGTCTTTCAGGTTGTGCAAATCCACCAGTTCTTCGCCCAAAATATCGCGAATTTTCTCCGCGGCCATTTCGGTGTAACAGGTGCTGGAGCCGTAGAAAAGTCCAATCTTCATACTTGTTGCCATTACGTCAAAAGAATACGAATGGCATGGAGTGTAGCAGATTTGGGCGGCGTTCCATCGTAATGAAAGGCATAATGGCATCGTATGCCCATCGCGTGGTGTGCACTTGTGTAAAAGGAATCAGGATGCCAAAACAAGACAATGTGACCCGTCAGGGAGATAACCCTTCACCGGCTGGTGAAGCGGTCAATCAGGTCGATCAGAGCCTGATGGAACAGTTTCTTGATACGTTGTGGATCGAGCGCAATCTCGCAGAAAATACGCTGGCCTCTTATCGTCAGGATCTGAAATCCCTGAGCGGCTGGCTGCATCACAACAACACGGATTTGCTGAACGTGAGCGCCGAAGATCTACAATCCTTCCTCTCCGAGCGGGTGGAAGGGGGATACAAAGCCACCAGTTCGGCGCGTTTACTCAGCGCGATGCGTCGTCTTTTCCAGTATATGAACCGTGAGTCCGTTCGTCAGGATGATCCGACGGCGCTGCTCTCTTCGCCAAAATTGCCGCAGCGCCTGCCGAAAGATCTCAGCGAAGCGCAGGTCAGTTCACTGCTTTCTTCCCCAAGCGTCGATGTGCCACTCGAACTGCGCGACAAAGCCATGCTCGAACTGCTATATGCCACCGGTTTACGTGTTTCCGAACTCGTCGGGCTGACGCTCAGCGATATCAGTTTGCGGCAGGGCGTGGTGCGTGTCATTGGTAAAGGAAACAAAGAGCGGCTGGTTCCGATGGGTGAAGAAGCCGTGTACTGGCTGGAGAGTTATTTCGAGCATGGAAGGCCGTGGCTGCTGAACGGACAATCACTCGATATTGTTTTCCCGAGCAACCGCGCCCAGAAAATGACCCGTCAGACGTTCTGGCATCGCATCAAACACTATGCGATCCTTGCGGGTATTGATGCAGAGCGATTATCTCCCCACGTTTTACGCCACGCTTTTGCCACTCATTTGCTTAACCATGGCGCGGATTTGCGCGTGGTACAAATGTTGTTAGGTCACAGTGACTTATCGACCACTCAAATTTATACGCATGTAGCCACTGAACGACTCAAACAGCTACATCAACAACATCATCCCCGTGCGTGATGCCGGGAAAAAGGACGAAATGATGAAAAAAGGTTTACTGCTGCTCACCCTGATTGCCGCGTGTATGAGCTCCGTGGTGCATGCTGATGATGCAGCCATCAAGGCCACGCTGAATAAACTGGGCATGAAAAATGCCGATATTCAGCAGACACCGGTCACCGGCTTGCGCGCAATTTCTACCGACAGCGGCGTTATCTACATTACCGAAGATGGCAAACATGTTTTGCAGGGCCCTATGTATGACGTCAGCGGCAATCAGCCGGTCAACGTGACCAATCAGGCTTTAATGACAAAGCTGGAAGCGCTGAAAAAAGAAATGATCGTCTATAAAGCCAAAAACGAGAAACACGTGATTACCGTATTTACCGACATCACCTGTGGCTATTGCCACAAACTGCATCAGCAAATGCAGGACTATAACGATCTGGGGATCACCGTACGTTATCTGGCATTTCCGCGTCAGGGACTGAACTCCAAAACCGAGAAAGACATGCAGTCGATCTGGTGCACCGGCGATCGCAATACTACCTTTGATGCGGCCATGCGCGGCGATGATATCGTCGCGGCAAGCTGCAAAACCAGTGATATTGCGAAACACTTTGAGCTGGGCGTCCAGTTCGGTGTGACCGGCACTCCGGCTGTTGTGCTGCAAGACGGTACTTTGATCCCGGGCTATCAGCCGCCAAAAGAAATGGCTGCGATGCTGGACCAGCGCGATCCTTCACATAAAACCGGTGGTTGATTTTTCGTGACCTTGCAGACTCAACTTCGCCGCCGTGAGGCCGCGACCGGCGTGGAACTTCCCGCCGAACTCTCTCCGTTGTTACGCCGGTTGTATCTCTCGCGTGGGGTGAAAGACAGTCAGGAGCTGGAGCGCAGCGTGCGCGGCATGCTGCCTTATCAGCAACTCGATGGCATCGATGACGCCGTGAAGCTGTTGCAAAAAGCACTGACCGAGCGGCTGCGTATTATCATCGTCGGAGATTTTGACGCCGATGGTGCGACCAGCACCGCGCTTGCGTTGCTCTCCTTGCGCAGCATGGGTTGCGGGAATATCGATTTTCTGGTGCCTAACCGTTTTGAAGACGGTTATGGTCTGAGCCCGGAAGTGGTGGAGCAGGCTGCTTCGCGCGGTGCCGAGCTGATTTTGACCGTCGATAACGGCATTTCTTCGCACGCTGGCGTCACGTTGGCGCACGAGAAAGGCATTCAGGTGCTGGTTACAGACCACCATCTGCCGGGCGATACGCTGCCCGATGCCGAAGCGATCATTAACCCTAACCTGCATGGTTGCGCTTTTCCGTCCAAATCGCTGGCGGGCGTCGGCGTAGCATTTTACCTGATGCTGGCGCTGCGCAGTGCGTTGCGCGACAGCGGCTGGTTCGAGCAAAACGCCATCACGCCGCCGAATCTGGCGGAACATCTGGATCTGGTGGCGCTCGGTACCGTGGCGGATGTCGTGCCGCTCGATGCCAATAACCGCATCATGGTGTATCAGGGGCTGAACCGCATTCGTGCGGGCAAATGTCGCCCAGGCATCCGTGCGTTGCTGGAAGTTGCCGGGCGTGAAGCGCGCACACTGGGCGCGAGCGATTTAGGGTTCGCACTTGGGCCACGGCTCAACGCTGCCGGGCGTCTTGACGATATGTCGGTCGGCGTGGCGCTGTTGCTCACTGAGGACATCGGACAGGCGCGCGCGCTTGCCAGCGATTTAGATGCGCTGAATCAGACCCGCCGCGAGATTGAGCAGGGTATGCAGGTCGAGGCGCTGGCGCTGTGCGACAAACTGGAGCGCGGCACCGACGCGCTGCCGTTCGGGCTGGCGATGTATCATCCGGAATGGCATCAGGGCGTGGTCGGCATTCTGGCTTCGCGTCTGAAAGAACGTTTTAACCGCCCGGTGATTGCATTCGCACCGGCGGGCGAGGGGATTCTTAAAGGTTCTGGTCGTTCGATTGCCGGTTTGCATATGCGCGATGCGCTGGAGCGTCTCGACACGCTCAATCCCGGCCTGATGATGAAGTTCGGCGGACACGCAATGGCCGCCGGTTTATCGCTGGAGGAGTCAAAGTTTGATGAATTCCGCGACCGTTTTGCTGAACTGGTGGGCGAATGGCTGGATCCGTCGTATCTGGAAGGCGTGGTGTGGTCGGACGGCGAACTGGCCGCACAGGAACTGACGATTGATACCGCTGAAATGCTGCGTGACGGCGGCCCGTGGGGGCAGTCGTTCCCCGAACCGACGTTTGACGGTACTTTTCGGATCCTGCAACAAAAATTGCTGAAAGAGCGTCATCTGAAACTGATGATCGAACCGATCGGAGGCGGTCCGCTGCTTGACGGTATCGCGTTTAATATCGATCCGACGTTCTGGCCTGACAGCAGCATCCGCGAAGTACAACTGGCTTACCGGCTCGATATCAATGAATTCCGTGGAAATCGCAGCGTTCAACTGATCATTCAACATTTGTGGCCGAAATAAGCCCGTTCCGGTCAGAATAAACCCGGCAAAAATACGGCTCGTTGCTATAAAAAGACCGCTAATTCCGTTAGAATCGTCGGTTCGAATGGCATTGGGCCAACTCCGAATCTAACGTAAGACGCGAAAAAATCATGTTTGAAATTAATCCGGTAAAAAACCGCATTCAGGACCTGTCCGAACGGACAGTCGTTCTTCGGGGGTATCTTTGACTATGATGCCAAGAAAGAACGCCTCGAAGAAGTAAACGCCGAGCTGGAACAGCCGGACGTATGGAACGAACCTGAACGCGCACAGGCGCTGGGTAAAGAACGTTCCGCGCTGGAAGCCATCGTTGAAACTATCGACCAGCTGTTGCAGGGCGTCGAAGACGTGACTGGCTTACTTGAGCTGGCAGTAGAAGCCGAAGATGAAGACACGTTTAATGAAACCGTGGAAGAAGTGGATCAACTGACGGCCAAGCTGGAACAGTTAGAATTCCGCCGCATGTTCTCCGGTGAATATGACAGCGCAAGCTGCTATCTCGACATTCAGGCCGGTTCCGGTGGTACGGAAGCGCAGGACTGGGCGAGCATGTTGCTACGTATGTATTTGCGCTGGGCAGAAGCTAAGGGTTTCAAAACGGAAGTGATCGAAGAGTCTGACGGCGAAGTCGCAGGCCTGAAATCCGCCACCATCAAGATCATCGGTGACTATGCGTTTGGCTGGTTGCGTACCGAAACGGGCGTTCATCGCCTGGTGCGTAAAAGCCCGTTTGACTCCGGTGGCCGTCGTCATACGTCTTTCAGTTCCGCGTTTGTGTACCCGGAAGTGGACGATGACATCGCTATCGAAATCAACCCTGCCGACTTGCGTATCGACGTTTACCGCGCGTCCGGTGCGGGTGGTCAGCACGTCAACAAAACAGAATCTGCGGTACGTATTACCCACCTTCCGACCAACATTGTGACCCAGTGTCAGAACGACCGCTCCCAGCATAAAAACAAAGATCAGGCCATGAAGCAGATGAAAGCCAAGCTTTATGAGTATGAGATGCAAAAGAAAAATGCGGATAAACAGCAGCTGGAAGACAATAAGTCTGACATCGGCTGGGGCAGCCAGATTCGTTCTTACGTGCTGGATGATGCACGTATCAAAGATTTGCGCACAGGCGTTGAAACACGAAATACGCAGGCCGTGTTGGATGGCGACCTGGATAAATTCATCGAAGCCAGTTTGAAAGCCGGGTTATAAGGAACCAACATGTCTGAACAACAATCGCCTGCTGAGCAGCAGCCAACCGAGAACGTCCCCGATCTTAACAACGAGCTGAAAGCCCGTCGTGAGAAGCTGGCATTGCTGCGCGAAGCCGGTAACGCGTTCCCGAACGATTTCCGTCGTGACAGTATTTCTGACGATCTGCACGCTAAATATGGCGAGAAGACCAATGAAGAGCTGGAAGCGTTAGACATTACCGTCACCGTCGGTGGCCGTATGATGACTCGCCGTATCATGGGCAAGGCGTCCTTCGTGACCCTACAGGACGTCGGCGGCCGTATTCAGCTGTACGTCGCGCGTGACGATCTGGCCGAAGGCGTATATAACGAACAGTTCAAGAAATGGGATCTGGGCGATATCCTGGGTGCGACCGGCAAGTTGTTCAAAACCAAGACCGGCGAACTGTCGATCCACTGTTCTGAACTGCGTCTGCTGACCAAAGCACTGCGTCCGTTGCCGGACAAATTCCATGGTCTGCAGGATCAGGAAGCGCGTTACCGTCAGCGTTACCTTGATCTCATCGCTAACGATGATTCGCGCAAGACCTTCAAGATCCGTTCTCAGATCATGTCTGGTATCCGTAACTTCATGGTGGAAAATGGCTTCATGGAAGTCGAAACTCCAATGATGCAGGTGATCCCTGGCGGTGCTGCTGCACGTCCGTTTATCACCCACCACAACGCGCTCGACATCGACATGTACCTGCGTATCGCGCCGGAACTGTATCTGAAACGTCTGGTGGTCGGTGGCTTCGATCGCGTGTTCGAAATCAACCGTAACTTCCGTAACGAAGGCGTTTCTCCGCGTCACAATCCAGAGTTCACCATGATGGAACTCTACATGGCGTACGCGGATTACAAAGACCTGATCGTTCTGACCGAAACCCTGTTCCGTACGCTGACCGAATCCGTTCTGGGCAGCAGCGTTGTGCAGTACGGCGAACAGACGTTTGATTTTGGCAAACCTTTTGCCAAGCTGACCATGCGTGAAGCGATTTGCAAATACCGTCCTGAAACTAACGTTGCCGATCTCGATGATCTGGCCAAAGCGACGGCTATCGCAGAATCTATCGGTATCAAAATCGAGAAGAGCTGGGGTCTGGGCCGTATCGTGACTGAGATCTTCGAAGAAACCGCTGAAGCCCAGCTGATTCAACCGACTTTCATCACCGAGTACCCGGCAGAAGTTTCTCCGCTGGCGCGTCGTAACGATGAAAACCCGGAAATTACTGACCGCTTTGAATTCTTCATCGGCGGCCGCGAAATCGGTAACGGCTTCTCTGAGCTCAACGATGCAGAAGATCAGGCACAGCGTTTCGCCGATCAGGTTTCTGCCAAAGATGCAGGCGATGATGAAGCGATGTTCTATGACGAAGACTACGTGACTGCGCTGGAACACGGCCTGCCACCGACGGCGGGTCTGGGCATCGGTATCGACCGTATGGTTATGCTGTTCACCAACAGCCACACCATTCGCGACGTTATCCTGTTCCCGGCAATGCGTCCGCAGACTCAGAAGTAAGTTTATTAAGAAATACAGAAGGGCGCTCCGGCGCCCTTTTTTACATTTATCATTCCTCATCAAAGAAAATGATTGAGTCATTGTGATATAAATGTGCTCGTTATTTATCGTTAAATCATTAGCTTGGTGCAACTCTGGGTGAAATTCACTCAGGAGATACACCCCATGTCTGACCCGCAATTTTCCTCTTTACACGTCACTGCGTCTGCCATTGATCCTGACAGCTGGTATCAGCCTGTTACGTTGACTTTTACCAACTCAGCCAGCAGCGCCGTCGATCTTAATCAGGCTGTACTCACTTTTTCCGCGACCGGCGCGCCGGACAGCTACGGCGTGATCAGCGGAACCCTGGCCGAAAAAAAAACGCCGGTTATCACGGTTGTTGACGGCTGGCCGTTGAAAAAGACCCGCATAGATTTTGCTTACGGCGCCCCTGAGTTGCTGGCTGCTGGAAAAATCGCCACGCTGACGTTTAATATTTCTGCGAGTCAGGTCCCCTTTCAGGCCACTGAATGGTTGCTGGTGCTGGCATCCGGTGAGCAGGCCAATACCGGTGATGACAGCGATCCGGTGATACCCGACCCAACGCCGGAATCCGACCCAACGCCGGAACCCGACCCAACGCCGGAACCTGACCCAACGCCGGAACCCGACCCAACGCCGGAACCCGACCCAACGCCGGAACCTGACCCAACGCCAGAGCCAGACCCAACGCCGGAGCCAGAACCGACACCCGCTGTGGCCAGCGTCCATGCGGCCGTCAGTAAACTGGATACCGGCAGCTGGTATCAAAGCGTAACGCTGAGCCTGACCAATACGACGGCGCAGACGATCGATTTTACACAGGCGGTGATTGAGTTTTCCGCCACCGGTCATCCGGATGAATACAGCCCGTTCAGCGGTTCGCTTATCGGCGGTACGCCAACGCTCAAGCGTGACGGCGGCTGGCCTCTGGAGGTCAATACCCTGACGCTGCTGGCGGGCGGCGATATGCTGGTCGCTGCAGGCAAAACGGGCACCATCACCTTCTCGTTCAGTGCCACGCAGACACCGGTCACGTTTGGCAAAGTCACGGTTAAACTGCTTGCCGATCCGTCACGGCAGGGCGAGTTGATCGTCGTGCTTCCAGCCGCACCAGCGCAGGGGATTGGTATTCCTATATTGACCCTCACCAGCGCAGCAGGCGAAGAGACTTTGCATAATCTGGAATGGAGTGCTCGCAATAGTTTGAAAAATTTGAGTTATTCCACTTATACCTTGCACCTTGATCCGCTTGAGGACGCCAGTGTGCGGGTTACGCCGACCCAAACTCAGCAAAAGGTGTCGCTGACTGCTGCAAATTCACCGTGCATCGTGAATATCAATTATGAAGCACCGGTGTATTTCGCCAGTGCCCAGCTTTCTCTGACGCCGAACGCCAGTATTAAGCAAGGCGTGATCGACATTACTCTGACCCAGTCCGGTGCGACCCAGACCGTTTCCCAAAGCATTGAGCCGGGGAAAAGTACGCTGGTGACCCGGCTGACGCATCAGGTCGCGTGCCAGGCAAAAATCAACACCACGCGCATCAATAATATTGAATTCAGCGCCGCCATGGCGGCAAAAACCTTCACGCCCGATAAGGCGTCAACGGTTGCGGTCGCGGTGGATTACCAGACGAAACAAGTCAGTAACGCAGGG
Organism: Enterobacteriaceae bacterium Kacie_13; assembly: GCA_013457415.1. NCBI lineage: Bacteria > Pseudomonadati > Pseudomonadota > Gammaproteobacteria > Enterobacterales > Enterobacteriaceae > Enterobacteriaceae bacterium Kacie_13. Next base: position 3,853,081 of record CP045665.1, on the reverse strand, counting down.
TTTATCACCACCACACTTCAGGCGACCGGCCTGCCAGCGGGCAGCCAGAAAATTAATGTCTCAATGGTGAGCAAGGACAGCGCGACGCAGTACTATTTCACCCTCTACGGTTCGGGCGAACTCACTATCCCTTACGCCGTCGCACCGGGTGAATATCGCATCAATGCAGACAAACTGAGCATCGGTGGGCGGCAGTATGTTGCTTTGTCTGGCACCGTTGTCACAGTATCTGCCAGTGCCAAACGGCTGATCCTTATCTTTGAAAAAGGCGTCGATTTGCAGGTTCGCGGCTGGCCGGATTATCTGGCTCACGGCGGCGTGACGGTCAATTCAGCTTCGAGCGTCACCGCGTACAAAGGTGTTCCGGTCGATGCATTGTTCAAATACGACGGCTTTGACGGCGGCGGTGACCCGATCCCTGCTGCTGAAGTTGACCGTAACGGTGACGGTTATCTGGATCTGGAGGCGTTGCCGGTGCATCAGACCTGCCCGGTTGCGCGTCAGATTGAGCAGGCGAATGGCCTTGCGGTAATGCCGGTGATGGTGGTTTACACGGCCAACGCCAGCGGGGGGAGTGCTGTCTCCGATCTCGCCGACAGTCAGCGTTTGCGCAACCATTTCGGCAGTTTCATCACGCAGTGCGTGGCGGCGCAAAGCTACAAGGATAAAGATCATCCGGTGCCTGCGACCTTTGTTCTCAATCCGGATTTCCTCGGTGCGATGGAACAAGAGCCGTCTGGCTATGCGGCGCTGCGCCGGGCCAACAGTGTTCAGGTGAATACGCTGCTGCAAAAAGCGGTCAGCGACCTCCAGCCAATTCTCAAATATACTTCGCCGGTCTTGCCGCATTTTGACGACAGCCTTTACGGGTATCTGCAGGCGATAAACTACATCGTTCATACTTTTGCGCCCGACGTCGCGTTTGGCTGGCAGATTAACGTCTGGGCGACCGGCGGGGCAGACTGGCTGTTGCAGGATGATGTTGATCCGGGCGAATACGCCGATCAGATAGTGACATATCTGGATGAACTGGGGGTTTACGGGGGCGCGTATGCACCGGATTTCATCGTATTCGATAAATTTGAACGCGACTGTTTCAGCCCGGATGCTATCGCGCACTACAGCTGGAATGCCTCAAGCTGGTTCAACTACCTCAATCTGGTGAAATACACTGCCAGCGGGCTGAACAAACCGGCGATGATCTGGCAGATACCCGGCGGACATATGCCGACGGAATCCGAAGGTACCAGCATGCTTTCCAGCGCCCACTTTGCCTCCGGCGGCACCTTCCTAATGGGGGATCCACGCATTGGCACCGAAGTCAGCAATGTTCTGAAGGCATTGCGTGATACTGCACTGAATCCGGTGAACTACGGTGTGAAAACCGTCGGCGAATTTTTGCAGAAAGACAAGGGCTATGACTGGGGGCAGGCGCAGGTCAATAATCTGACCAACTACAATATCTTCTCGATTTTGTGGGGCGGCGGCTCGACGGTTAGCATCACCAGTATCCAGTCCAACGGCACCGACGGCGGCTGGCTGGCGCAGAAAATCGTCGAGTATTACCGGGCACCAAGTTACTTTGGCGACTGAGATCACATCTCGCCAATCTGACTGCTCAAAACACCGCCATCAGGCGGTGTTTTACTGCTTGTCAGTCAGAGAGTTAAGGTTATAATGCCCCTCGCAAACCGATGCGGGTGTAGTTCAATGGTAGAACGGCAGCTTCCCAAGCTGCATACGAGGGTTCGATTCCCTTCACCCGCTCCATGAACCTTCTTTCAGTACCTATCTTATTGAATCCCTTGGCGATACGGCGTAAAGCCTTCCAACAGTAGCTGACTGTAACCTACTGTGTAACCCTTATGGGCTTACAAGCATGATTCAAAACAATACTATTCACACGACAAATGCTTATCTTTACCGGCGAAACGGTATCTATTATTTCCGTTTGAAGAACCGCCATAAGATAACCTCACTATCCCTGCGTACACGAGACAGAAGAACAGCTATGTCACACTCACGGCAAATCAAAGCGGCGCTGAAGGCAATCCATGCGGATAACCCTGATATGAGTTACGACGATATGAAAGGACATCTCAGGGATATAGCTGAATGGGAGCTGTCAGCAGGGCGTTCTGACCTTTTTCAGCCTGAGATGAGGGATATTTATCGAGACCAGTACAACGAGCTTGGACAACAATTAGTTGATGCTGTAGCAAGTGAACCACTTACAATTGACCAGCATCGTTATATCGATGAGGTATTTACGGTTCTGAAAGCCTGTATGGCAAGAATTGAGGGTAACAACAAGCCGCTACTGGATTACCTTGATGAGCATGACAAAGTTGATATTGAGGTCAGCCAATCTGTATTACCAGCGAGCAGCAAAGTCGTACTCCTTCAGGATCTCATTGAGCAGTTTGAGAAGGAGAACATTCAGAACTGGAAGCCAGCAACGCTAAGTGAGAATAGGGCGTCTCATTCGACCCTTATGGAGATCTTTAATCACCTTGGCCTGAATGACCTCACAAAGACCACTCGAGCAGACATGATTGCTGTCCGTGATGTCCTTCAGCAAATCCCAAAGAACCGTAAGCAACGCTTCAAGGATGCCCCATTGGGTGACTTACTGGCTCGTCCTGAGAAGTCTGATTGTATGGATGTCGTGACCATTAATAATAAATATCTGGTCAAAATGTCTGCTTTGTTTAAATGGGCTGTCCGTAATGATTTGCTCGAAAAGAATCTAACCGAAGGACTGGAACTAAAGGCGCCTCCTCGTAAAGCGTCAGATGCCCGTAAAGCGTTCTCAGTGAATCAGGTAGGTCAGCTTATTGATGCCGCTAAGAAGTACGCTGAGAAACCGTCTGGTAAGCCTTATCACTACTATGTGCCACTGCTGGCGGCTATCACTGGTGCTCGACTCAATGAGGTCGCTCAGTTGCAGGTGAGTGATATTAAGATCACCGAGAACGGAACGGTCTATATCCATATCAATGAATCTGGTCTGGATGGCAAGTCTATCAAGAACCCACACAGCGAGCGTTCTGTACCGCTTGTCGATGGTGTCTATGGATTCGTATTAACTGACTTTATGAACCTTGTTGATGCCCGTAGGAACGCTTCTGGAGGGGATTCAGCGATGGTCTTTGATGGCCTTCGCCTTATGAATAATGGCTATGGTGAACAGGTCAGTAAGTGGTTCAACAGAACACTACTGCCTAAGGTAATTGCTGACCGTGACGGCTTGGCGTTCCACTCATTGAGGCACACAGTTGCCACTCGGTTAAAACAAAATGGAGTTGAGCTTGCCTATGCTCAGGCGATATTGGGTCATAGCTCTGGTTCAATCACATACGACCGATATGCTAAAGATGTTGAGGTGAATACGCTGGCTAATATTCTGGCAGATTCGCTGAGTGATAGATCGAAGTAATTTTAAATAAAATGATGATGGGATTTATGAAATATAAAATAATGTTTTTAACCGTAGGGATTATTTCTCTTTGTGGCTGTAATATGAGTCCTTCGCTTTATACCGCCGATGCTAATAAATCTTCGGGTACTGTAGTTATGGCTTATCATTATTCTCAGTCAACTCCTATGTGGTGGAGTCCTGAGTTTGGCGAAGAAGCGCAGAGGCGCGCGGAAATCATATGTCAGGGATGGGAATATGACAGTGCCAGACCATTGGATGATAGCTCATATATGGAAAGCGGCAGTATGATCGAAGGTGTGGACTCAGTCACTTATCAATGTACTAAGCCGCCATCAGGTAAGTAGTTGTTATCACTTCAGGATTAGGTTACCGAACAATTCCTACCACTATAGGGAGAAAAATTGCAGAGTTATCGGTTAAAAATGATTGTACTCACTATAGGGAACAATACATTTCTCCCATAGGACATCCGAGTCCGGCCTTATGGATACTTAGGCTTGTAGCGTACATCTTTGCCAGTGCCTGAAGAGGCGATCAATTTGTTTGGTCTAACTGGTGACAGCATGGGGTGGTTCCCATGTTAATCAATAGAACGGTTAGTGCCAGACCAAAAGGCACTCAGTAATTTCCCGTCTGAGCTTAGTCAGCCAGATATGAGGAATGGCAGCGATGCTCAGGACAGCCATGTCACTATTGAATTGTCGATGTACGCTCAGGTATCGGATACGACTATAATTACACAAGTAATTAATTCATAAAGATATTCTCTATATGAGTCTTATTGGTGTCTCTACTTCGTAAGAATCAATAAGAAGTCTGTAAGTTCCTCCCAACTGCCGTTGGTGGCTCATGGTTTTAATTGACCATGATTAATTGTCAATATCAGTCTTCAATGAGATGCCCGAAAGCATCACTTCTAATCAATGACAGTCTTTATTAACGTGTCTATTTTGTCTGTTGGCAAGGTCATCACTCCGCTGACTGGCTGGCCTTTGCCCTTTCGGAGCAGATGAAAAGATACCTTCATAGAAGGAGAATCAATTATGTCTATTCAAGCAATAACCTTTAAACAAGTAGGTAATGTAGTACATATGAAGTATAAGCAATTGTGCGATTTTATGATTAAGCATAAATTGATGGTTTTTGTAGAATACAGACAAGTACATCAAATGCGTGGAGGTGTTAAGCAGTATTACCCAAGTTCGCGTTATGATGGTAAATATATTATCAATGGTGCTTGTGGAAAGCGTGACGACAATAATAATGTTGTTCCTGACCAATTGCTGGATAGTCGAATCGTTGATGTTATGAAGGAGTTGCTCAATGAAAACTTACCAGAAATTTCTGTGGGCTGACCATGAAAGAAAACCTCAGCCTACATTCCCCGTACACCCTCAAGGTGGCCTCAGTGGTCGCCTTTGTATATTGATAATAAGTTTCATTAAGATTCATTGCCCATTCCTTCTGGTGCCAACAAACATCCGTTAGATGTCACTAAGACTAAAGGTCATTGTCTGGTGTCATAAAGTAGAGGTTGATATTAGTTGTCACCACACTTATGATGTCCCCACCTTAAATGTCACCCTAAGAAATCATCATGACCAGACAGTTTATTTATTGCCGTGTATCCACCAGCGAACAGACTACAGAGAACCAACTCAGTGCTATCCGTCAGCGTGGCTTCAATGTCCCAACCAGTCGAGTTGTCAGTGAGACAGTATCAGGTGGTATTCCTACAGCCAGCCGTAAGGAATTTAGTAAGCTGGTGGACAAGCTGGAAGAAGGGGACGAACTTATTGTTCTCAAGATTGACCGTTTAGGCCGTGACGCTATTGATGTGTTGTCTACAGTGGAGCGCTTAGGAGTTATGGGGGTGAAGGTTATCAGTCTTGATTTACCAGTCCCTGACCTGAGTAAGCCAGAAGGTAAAATGATGCTGGGGATGTTCTCTGTCTTTGCTGAGTTTGAGAAGAACAGAATTAGGGAGCGTACTCAAGAATCTCTTGATCGTCTGAAAGTTGAGGGCGTTAAGCTGGGACGACCAGAAGCCACAGAGACCACAGAGAGCGTTCAGCAGTGTAAGACTATGGGGTTATCCCAAGCTCAGGCCGCTGACCATCTGGGGATCTCTGTGCGTACTGTGAAGCGTCATTGGCACAAATGAGGAATAGAACACGTAGACAGCCCATCAAGTAGACTGTAACCTACTGTGTAACCCAAGGGATTGCTTGGTACTTTAGAATCAAATGGTTAGGATGAATTGTCTTCGACACTTCGATTCCCTTCACCCGCTCCAAAATGTCCTTTAGTACCCTCTCCTAACGTCTACTGAACCCAGTAAAAATCTCTGACATTTATAAATGTGAAAATTCTATTTTTTACAAACGGTGTCGATCGTGAAAATAAAATAATCGTAGACCCGTAGAAATCATAGTCATTTATCATTTTCACTGAATTAATTTCGTAATTCCGTATTTAGTTGCTTGCAGGTGATATGTATAATTAAATCCCTTTATTTAGTCTATGGTTAATTTATATTATAAAAATAAAACATATTCGTCGTGTTAATGAGTTTTTCTGTTTGATAATTAATTGAAGAATTAATGATTGATAAATTTATACCAGCAGATATTAAAAAGTAAAAGGACTTAATTATGATTGATAAAAGGTTTGAACAGGCGATGACGCCGTTATTGTTAAGTGCTGTTAAGTACGCACGCTCGCGTTTACCCCTGAAGGCAACCAATAAAATTTACAGGGATAAAGGCCAGGTTAGCCATATGATGCCCAAAGATCCTAAGCGTTGGGGGTTGCATACAGCAGAAGCAGATGTTATTCGGCTCAAAGCGCTGCACAGTTTTCGTGACCAGAATTTTTCTCCTCGGGAAAGAGCCAATGCCCTTGAAAGGGATTACATTAACCGAATCCCTCGCGCAGGAAACTGTGGTGAAAACTCAGTCCTTGCCTTTTATTATCTTCTGGACAGAGTCAGTCGTTTGGATGCCGCAGCTGGAAGACAAGTTCAAATTTTTCGCGTTTATATGCCAGCGCCCGTTGACCATGCTTTTGTTTTGATTGGCACCCAGCCTGCCGGGCATACCAGGCTAATACTTGAGAATACGATGATTTGTGATCCGTGGACTAAGATTGTTTGTCCTTTGGATCATTTTGACCAGCTTTGGCGATTAAAAATGAGGAAGTGGTCTGAGCGTGGATTATGGGGGCAATGTTCTGAAGGATGGTATGATCACTATCGCGACAACTGTTCTCTTAATACCGTCATACAAGGTAAAATACAAATAGATGGGCAACGTATTGAGGCCAGATATCCTTCAGGACCCTATTCTCTGGTCGGGGGGATTTCCTTCCGCTAATGACATGATTTTCTAATGTGATGCTCAGATAATAGCCAGAGTTTATTAATTCACCTGATGTTTGTCAGGTGAATATTAAAATGAAATAGTGAATGAGTAAGGCCGTGTGTTGGCTTGCCCCCGGGCTATTTACCCCACACCGGCAACACATCCAGCAGTTTTACCTCCCTCAGAACAAACGATACTTCACGTCCATGTGCTTTCCAGTTAAGTAAATGTTACGTCCTTGCTTGTTCGTTAACTTAAAGGCAGGCATATTTGAGACCGCTGGCCGGTTCTCACGGTGTGAAGGAATAACTGCCATTTTTTGTTATCTCTAAGAGGGCATCCTCCCTAATGTGGCCAGCCCTGCTAAGATTTGATCATTGATCTCCTGAATTAAGGAGGTTTGTTCTTCCTTAACCTCCAGACTCAGCGTTGAGGCTATATAGTGCGCAAGGCAATTATTGTTGACGATCATCCTTTCATTTTGGCAACGGTCAGAATGCTGGTGATAAACGCCGGGTTTGAGGTGGTCGCCGAGTGTGACAACGGTGTTGATGCTGTTCATCAGTGTGAACAGTTCAAACCTGATTTACTGGTACTGGATTTAGCGATTCCAGGCCTCGCTGGGCTTGAGGTTATTCGCCAATTAAAAGAGCGCAAAAATCACTGCAAAATCGTTGTTCTGACGTCGCAAAACAGTGAACAGTTCACGCTCCGCTGTATGCAAGCAGGGGCTGCCGGGTATGTATCGAAGAAGGATAATCTCTCGATGTTAAGCGAGACTATCAATGCCGTTATGTCGGGTTATTCATTGTTCCCGCAATTGTCACAAGACAGCCGTGAAAATGGCGCCACGACAGAAATCGAACAAAGGCTTGCTCGATTATCTAATCGTGAAAGGGCAGTTATGAAGTATCTGATAAATGGCATGAGCAACAAACACATTGCCGAGGAGCTGTCGCTGAGTGAAAAAACCATCAGTACTTATAAAACCCGCATATATGAAAAACTGAATGTCAGCAGCGTGATGGCGTTGGCTCAGATTGCTGAATATTTTGAGATAGAATGATATGTGCCGTCTCTGGTGCCTAATTTTCGGCTTGTTACTGAGCATGAATGCCATGGCTTCTCTGGCCTATTCCGCCATACTCGAAGGGCAATACACCGGCTCTCTCCCTACGGTAACATTCAGTAAAGCACAACAAGACTGGTTGCACCAAAAGGAGCAACTTACGCTTGGTGTGTCTGAACCCAGTTATCCCCCTTTCGATATGATCAACTTTAACAATGAATATGTAGGGATCACTGCGGACTATGCACAACTGATCGCGGCAGTACTTCACGTTCCGGTGAGTGTCAAAGTCTTTGACTCTCGTCAGGAGGCGATAGCCGCGCTGAGGCGTAAGGAGATCGACTTTTTAGGAACCGCCAATGGTTTTGACGCCAATGATAAGAGTCTGGTTTTATCGTCAGCTTATGCTGAAGATAACCCCGTGTTTGCCGGGCGCGCGGGCAATTTGGATAAATATCCGGAGAATCTGGAAGGTGTATCAGTGGCGATGGCTTATCACTATCTGCCCCCGCAATGGATTTATGAGGCTTATCCCGGCATTAAGCTGAAAATGTATCCTTCCAACCTGGGTGCGATGGGCTCAGTCTCATTCGGGCAGAATGATCTCTTTCTGGGGGATAATACCAGTGCCGAATTTCTTTCCAGCCGGCGCGTTTTCAATAGCATCGTTATTGCGCGCAAAGCTAATCTGCCAAAAACAGAATTCTCTTTTGCGCTAAATCGCGATGACACAATGCTTTTAACCCTCATGAATTCGGTTATCCATGCATTCACCCCCGAGCAACAGCAGCAAATCCTGACGCGCTGGGGAGCCAAACCCCGGATGACTGAGAAAGATAAAGATATTGTTCTGGATAACAATGAGAAGCAGTGGCGCGATATTCATCGGATTTTACGCGTGGCATTGGAAGATGATAATGAGCCCTTCTCATTTTTCGTTGCGGGTGGAGAACCCTACGGTATCAACGCCGATGTGTTAAAGGAAGTCGCTACCATTGCCGGTTTTCAGCTGGTGTGGCAAAAAGTGGACAATGGCGTTCAGGCGAGAAATTTGCTGAAAAAAGGGGCTGTGGATATCACGGTCTCAATGACAGATAACCTGCAACGGCCGCCGCCGGGTATCAGTTACTCTCCGACTTTTTATCGTGGCAGTTATGTTATCTCAAGCCGTACCGGCAACACTTTTGATGCTGATCAGCTACGGGAAATCCCCCTGCGCGTTGCCGTGGTGGATAGGGATCCCATCCTTCAGGTGCTACATAATGACTATCCGCTGATGCGGCCCCTGAGCAGTGAGAATGCCGCCGGGGCTTTCAGAATGCTTGATGAAGGCAAAGTGGATGTGGCGCTGGTTTCTCTTACCGAGTCGGTGTTCTACATTGATAATTACTACAAAGACAGGATCAAGATAGACGCCGTATTTACCAATAAATCCCTTCAAATGAGCATCGCCATCGCTGACAACCAGCCGCAATTATTGAGCATTTTGAGTAAGGCATTAACCGCTATTTCACCCGCACGCATGAATGAGCTCAGCAATCACTGGCGCGGCAAGGCAGTCGTCGAACGTAATTTCTGGAATAAAGAGCGTCAAACTTTTTTGCGTGGGTTCCTGCTGCTCTCTGCGTTTGTCATCCTCCTGCTGTTTTGGGTTTACTGGCTGCGCAACCTGATAAAACGCCGCGATAAGGCCGAGTTAAAACTCAACGACCAGTTAACCTTTATGCGGGATCTGATCGACGGCACACCACTGCCCATCTATGTCCGTGACCGAGAGTGCAAGCTGTTACTGTGCAATAACAGCTATCGCCAGCAATTGAAAATCCCGATGGATGAGGCGCTGGGCAAAACCGTCTATGAAATGCTGGATGATGACGGTGAACGTGCTGATGAGCTGGAGCAGAGCTACCGGCGAGTGATTGAGCGTGGGGAGAGCATCGTCAACGACCGTATATTGCGCCTTGGCGAAAATGACTATCGCATAATTCATCACTGGATCCTTCCTTACCGCAACGGAGCGGGTGAAACGCTGGGCGTTATTGGCGGCTGGTACGATATTAGTGAACGTCAGCAACTTCTCGAGCGTTTGCAAACCGACAAGGATCAAGCGGTACAAGCCAGTGAAGCGAAATCCACCTTTTTGACCACCATGAGCCACGAAATCCGCACGCCGATGAACGTCATTATCGGCATGCTTGAACTGGCGGTAAAGCAGGCCGATGTTGGCATGGTAGATAAGCGCTCACTCAATATTGCGGCTACTGAAGCGCAGGGCTTGCTGGAGCTTATCGGGGATATTCTCGATGTAGAGCGTGCAGAAAGCGGTCATCTTTCCCTTAGCGAACAACCGGCTAATCTCCGGCAGTTGGTTCACTCTGTATGCCGGTTGTTTGAGGCACTGTCGCGGCGCAAAGGGCTAAATTTCAAGCTGCACGAGACTAGAATGCTCGACCAGAATGTGCTGATTGATCCGTTGAGATTCAAACAAATCATTTCAAATTTGCTGAGCAATGCACTGAAATTTACCGATAAGGGAGACATCAGCGTCAACGCCGCTGTTGAAGAACTCAATGATTCTCGTCTGCAACTGACAATACTCATTTCTGACAGCGGCATCGGCATCTCGGCAGATGAAAGTCAGAAACTGTTCTCCCGTTTCTCGCGGGCGAGTAACAATACGCTTTCCTCGCAGCAAAGTTCCGGACTGGGGCTGCTGATTTGTAAGACATTGAGTGAAATGATGGGCGGCACGTTGACGCTGGAGAGCCAGCTGGGGAAGGGTACCCGCACTAAAATTGTGTTGCCGCTGCGCCAGAGTGACTCGCAACGCCCTGCTGCCAACCCGAAAGTTTCGCCGGGGGTGCAGGCAAAGCAGCGTGTATTGATAGTGGATGACTATGCCGCCAATCGCGAAATTCTTACCTTACAACTGGCCTCTTTTGGCCATGAAGTCACTGCCGCCAGTGACGGGCGCGAAGCGCTGGCTGTCTGGCAAACGGGTGCTTTTGATTTGGTCCTTACTGACTGCAATATGCCACTGATGGATGGTTACGAACTCACGCACAGCATTCGTCAACATGAAGAAATTCAGGGCTTGCCACGAACAAAAATAATCGGTTTTACGGCCAATGCTGTCAACGACGAGCGCCAAATATGTCTTGATGCAGGTATGGATGACTGCTTGTTCAAACCAGTGACCTTAGCCATGCTGGCGCCGCTTTTTGAGGTGAAAAACGAATTATCTGCTGCGCCCTCTGCCGGTGAGAAACAGTATGATTTAGCGGAGTTGATGATTCTGACAAATAACGACGCGGCGAAACTCGCACAACTTCTGCGGACGTTTATTTCAGGTATTACTGCAGATATACAGCAGCTTGAGTCGTCTGTAGCCATTGATGATCGTGCTCGCCTCTTCGCGCTGGCTCACCGGATTAAAGGCGGTGCAGAGCTGATAAAAGCGCAGCAGGTCGTGGAGACTTGCATCCAGTTGGAAACGCACTGCGAAAAGGGCGAGCGCGTGGAAGGGCTCGTGCGTCAATTACAGGCGGCCCTCGAGAGTCTTTCAGCCAGCCTGACTCAGGAGATCCAGGAGTAAGAGTTGTGATCGCGGCAAAAAATTCCGGTAAAAGCTGCTCTTACGCTATTAGCTTTCTGCGTATTCTTCCGATTAATTCTCTGTGGAAGCGGCAATGAAGCCGCTTTCTCGCACAGGGAGTATCGTTATGGGGCAGAACGAAACAAAAAGACTGAATTTAGAGCAGGTAAGAGAAATAAATGCCTATATCGTTAAATTCAAAGATGATTTCAATGAGTCTATTCAACTTACTTATAATGACAATACATTCAGGCTAAAGTTATTGAAAATAAAGACGCAAAGTCATGGTGTTGTCACCTTTGAATTTGATTACGATGGCGAGTGTGTCATTTTTCATAAGATCAAAACCGGCACCGTCGACCTGGCTGAAATCCATGGGCTGGAGGGATTTTTCACGGCTGTGGATAACTTTATCAGCGCTAAAGTGCATCAGGATTATATGATGGTCCGGTGAACACTCATTTATTGTGCTCTTCTCCTGAACTGACCCATCGTTCTGGAGAGTATCCTGGGCTGCTATTTAAAACTCCATTAACTACTTTTTAGTATTGACGAAGTGCGTTTTACAGTTGTGACAATTGGCGTTAAAAAAGCGCTGTGTTTGCCGCATTAGTTTTTACTTAATTACGTTATTATACAGAGAAGAATTGGCGCCACAGACAGACCTCTAAGGGAAAAGAATGAAACTCGCTATTATGCAGCCCTATTTTCTTCCCTATATTGGCTATTTCCAACTTATGGCATCCGTTGACGTTTTCGTTGTCTACGACAATATTAAGTATACGAAAAAAGGATGGATTAATCGAAATCGTATGCTCATTAACGGCCAGGATGCCATCTTTAGCTTACCTTTAAAAAAAGGTGCTGACTCCCAGAGTATTATTGATAGGGAAATTACATCAGACTTTAATAAAAAAAAGCTGCTTAATCAGTTTCGCGGGGCTTATGCTAAAGCGCCTTTTTTTAAAGACATTTTTCCTTTTGTTGAGGATGTTGTTAGTTATCAGAATGACAACCTTTTTGGTTATCTACATTATTCATTATGTAAGATGTCCGAACTGCTCGATATAAAAACGCGGATCATTACCTCTTCTTCACTCCCTGTCGATGACAACTTAAAGGGGCAAGATAAAGTTTTATCGATCTGCAAGGCTTTGGACGCGAAAAATTATATTAATGCTATCGGTGGCCAGGCATTGTACGACAGCGCTGACTTTGAAGGTGAAGGTGTGGTGCTCAACTTCATTCAGTCCGAGGCAATCGAATACACGCAATTCTCCGCTCCTTTTGTACCCTGGCTTTCCATTGTGGATCTCCTGATGTTCAACTCTCTTGATAGGGTACGTCACTGGGTTAAATATAACTATTCTCTGGTATGAATAATGTTCCATTGGAAGAAACTCGGTAAAGTTTTTACCCCGCAGCACGTTACTGACCGCCCCTGGCTCAATGCTTTTGCTCAGGCACCCGCCACCCTCGTGTTTAATGATTTCGTGCGTGTCTATTTTTCCTGTCGTCCTCCCGCTGATGAAAATAGCCAGTTTGTGAGTTACTCCGCCTGGGTAGATTTAGACAGAACAAATCTCTTCAACGTCTTACGGGTTGCTGAGCAACCTATTTTACCGCTGGGAGAACTGGGGGAATTTGATGAATTTGGAACCTATCCGGTCTCCGTGGTTCGCGACGGTGAGCAAGTCAAAGCCTGGTATGCCGGCTGGACACGTTGCGAGTCTGTTCCTTTCAACGTTGCCATTGGTACCGCAATAAGCGATGACCAGGGACAAACTTTTCGAAGAATAGGATGTGGGCCGGTTGTCAGTTATTCACCTGATGAGCCTTTCGTCATCAGCGGGCCAAAAATCCGGCGCTTCAACAACTATTGGCAGCTTTTTTACATTGCTGGTCGAAAGTGGAAGTGGGTTGATGGCAGGGCCGAACCTGTATACAAAATCAGAATGGCAACCTCTGCGGATGGAATTCATTGGCAGAAACTCAATCGTGATTTGATTGACAGCCGCATTGAGGAAGATGAGGCTCAGGCAAGTCCGGATGTCTTTTTTGCCAACGGCAAATACCACATGTTTTTCAGCTATCGCTACAGTAGCCATTATCGCAGTAAGCAGCATGGTTACCGTATTGGCTACGCCTCCAGCGATAATTTGGTGGACTGGGTACGCGATGACAGTAAAGCGGGCATTGATGTTTCGAAAGAAGGATGGGATGCGGAAATGATCAGCTATCCGCACGTATTTGAGCTGGATGGCAAAATCTATATGGCGTATCTGGGAAATGGCGTAGGGCGTGAAGGTTTCGGCCTGGCTGAATTACAGGGAATGTTAAAATGACTTTCAAGTGGATTAAACACGGTCAGATTTACAATCCTGCAGAACACATTCTTAACGGGAAACCTGGATTATTTGCACAATCGCCCCAGACATTAGTTTTTGACGATTTCATTCGTATCTATTTCTCTACACGTTCTCTGGATCCGCAAAACGGCAAATACATCAGCCATGTTGCCTACATTGATATGGATAAATCACTGCAACACATTCTGCGAGGTCATCAGCAGCCAGTGATTTCTCCGGCAGAACTGGGATGCTTTGATGAGCATGGTATTTTCCCTTTCAATGTAGTGTGTCATAACGATGAAATATTGGCCTTTACGACTGGATGGAACCGACGTGTTTCAGTCTCGGTAGATACAGCAATTGGTCTGGCTGTAAGTAAAGATGAGGGGAAAACGTTCCGGCGCTATGGGGATGGCCCGGTTATGGCTGCCTCCCAGTATGAGCCATGTCTGGTTGCCGATGCTTTTGTGAAGGTCTTCAACGATAAATTCCATATGTGGTACATCTTTGGAACGGGCTGGACTCAGTACGAGCCGGGCGCGGCCCCTGACCGCACTTACAAAATCGGTTATGCCGCCTCTGCCGACGGTATTCACTGGCATCGCCAGGAAGCGAAGCAAATCGTACCTGACCAGCTCGGCGCTCAGGAAAGCCAGGCGCTCCCTACTGTGGCCTATTTTAATGGTCGCTATCATATGTTCTTCTGTTACCGGGAATCCTACGATTTCCGTAAAGCGACAGGACGTGGCTATCGTCTGGGGTATGCCTGGTCTGACGATATGCTGACCTGGACTCGTGATGATTCACAGGTCCCGCCCGTTGGTTGCGAGGGTGAATGGGACAGTGAAATGCAGTGCTATCCACATGTTTTCACCTGCGATGGCCGCATTTATTTGCTCTATAACGGTAATGAATTTGGTCGTAATGGATTTGGTATTGCCGAGCTAACGTTGTCATGACGGGCATCGTTATCCTTGCAGGACAAGCCAGTTCAGCTCAGGTCACTGAGCATCTCGTCAAGTGTGACTCATCATTCATCCCTCCTCTAAGCAGCCGGGTAAATATTGCTGAATATGCGAAAAAAGTGACTCAATTCGCGCTCTGTATTGAGGGCTGGCACGACGCCACCTTGGTGGGCTTGCTGTGCATCTATTGCAATGATGATGGCGGGGCGTTTGTAACAAATGTCAGCGTACTTCCTCTTTTTAGGGGGAAAAGAGTGGCGGACATGTTGATGAAAAATGCGATTGAAAAAGTGCGTGAGAAGGGAATTGGCAGAATACGTCTGGAAGTGGATAACGCGAATGTGCCCGCAACGTGTCTTTACCGGCGCTATGGTTTTTCCCCTGACCTCATCACCGGTCAAACGACCATGATGTTATTGAATTTGTAGAGAGAAATCTGATGATTGAAAAACGCGATTACAATAATGAAATAAATGATGCTGCAGACCATCAGTATGCCTACGGGTTTGATTTTGATGTTATCCATCCTTTTATGATCCGCTCGTTTCAGCCTTTTTTCAGAAAGGGGTCTTTGCTGGAATTGGGGAGTTTTAAAGGCGATTTTACCCGCCGGTTTCTGGAGCATTTTGATGATGTCACTTGCGTAGAAGCGTCTGATGTCGCAATGCAAGAAGCGCGTTCAAAACTGGGAGAAAGGGTAAAGTTTGTGAACGCTCTGTTCGAGCAGGCCGAACTCCCTAAGCGTTACGATAATATTGTTCTGACTCATGTTCTTGAACATATTGATGAGCCGGTAAAATTATTACGACGCATTAATGATGAATGGCTGAATGAAGGAGGAAGGCTATTTCTTGTTTGTCCCAATGCTAATGCGCCTTCACGCCAGATTGCGGTCAAAATGGGTCTGATTTCACACAACTCAGCAGTAACGGAAGCGGAAGCGGCTCACGGCCACCGCTGCACTTACAGCCTGGATACGTTGGAACGAGATGCGACTGCCGCAGGCCTTAACGTCGTACACCGTTCCGGTATATTCTTCAAAGCGTTGGCTAATTTTCAGTGGGACTCCTTACTGCAAACGGACATTATTTCTCCGGCCTATCTGGAGGGGTGTTATCAGTTGGGTCAGCAGTATCCGGATCTCTGCTCCAGTATATTTCTGATGTGTGAGAAGGGTAAATAATTCCTGCTGCTAACGTTTGGATACTGTAGTAAATCTTCCCTCTATATTTACCCCTTTTGCCGAATGAACATCCGGTAAAAGGGGTAAACATTTCTTCTCAGACTTATTGTTTCTCACTCAACTGCACAAGTAATGCCTCACGCTGCTGAACATTAATATCCTCAGGACAAGGATGTTCTCTATTCTCTGTCGCGCGGCTCAGCAGCGCCACCAGCCAGTCATAAATATATTTCGCATTACCCTGTATCACTTCCTCGCCGAGTCTGTCCAGACGTGCACTGGCATTAGCCTGCGTGGCGGGTGCGAAAATTACGTTGCCTTGATTTATGCGACTGGCCGGGCGGTTTTCTATCGCAACGCTGTTGTAGCCCAGCCAGGTCACAAAATCGCTGAAAATATTCCCTGCATGGGTGACAGCCATCGCGGCAACATCATCCTGATTCGCCAGCGTTTTTTCCAGCGTCCGGTTCAGGCCAAGGCGGAAAGCCGTCGTAATCAGCTCCTCACACAAGCGTCGGAGCATCGCTGCCGTCAGCCCGGTGGCATCAGCAGCCGCGCGGTTATGACTGAGCTGCGTCAAATGGTTTACCCACAGCGTAAATACCTGCGTCGCAAAACTGTCTGGCTGCTGAACAGCTCCCATCGCAGGCGCGGTGTCTGCAAATAAATCAACGCTCAGCAGTAACCCGGCAGGTTGTTTGACCTCTTTCTGGCTCTGTTGCAACCAGCACTGCGCAAGGGTATCGCGTGGCAACATCAACTGGTTAATCAGATAGCCGTGCTTTGCTGCCTGAGCTTGCAGCGCACGGATCAGCTGCTCGGGTGGCGTGTGATCCCCTGCGCTATGTGGCGTGCTGAAGCGGCTGAACTGTGCGGTGATCTGTTGTTGCAGATCCTCACGCAGAGCCGTCAGACGGTCTTCCCTGCAAGGCGTACTGACGGCCGCCGACAGCCAGTCGTTGAGACAGGACATATCGCGGTGATCCAGCGCCTGTAATGTTCCCCAACATTGGCCCGACCGGGTGATAAAACGTTGCACGGCGTCGTCAGTGTGATTCCCGTGAGTGAAGCGCAGATCAAACGGGGTGATCGCCCATACCAGCCCTGGCAGCGTATTTTGCCCCTGTGGTTGTGTCTCTTCAATCCAGCGGGAAAGCGTTTTGGCGACAGGACTCAGCGCCTCGTGAGCGGCCACGGAATTACACACCAGCACCGTATCAGGCTGTAAACGATCCTGATATCGCGGCAAATGATCTGGCGGAATATCCACGATATCCACTGCCGTGAGTACCGGTTTATGGCTCAGCGTAAAGGTGATTTCGGCGCAAATGCTGGCCAGATCCTGCTGTGCGATACTCAGGCGCAGCGATGAAGTGTCGTCGCGCAGCGGGCAGACGATCACGTCGTTATTCAGCTCGCGTTCATCTTCTGTGGCGGGGAGCAAAAATCCAGGGTTAGGCAACAGAAGTGCGTCAACGACCAGGCTTACCGGCGCCAGCACCTGAGAAACGCCGCCCAGATGCTGCAATCTCTGCGCCTGTTGCTGCCACTGTGAGGTCAGTGTGGCATGTTCTCCCCAAAGTGTGGAAAGCAAGGTCGCGCGGTCGGCCAGATCCAGCCAGGGTGCCAGTTCCGCCATTTGATAGACAAGCGCGTCATCGAGCTGGTGAGGAGCACGGACTGACTGATGATAACTCTCAATCACCGTTAAAAATTCTCCGCAGTTCATTCCCGGGATTTCCCGTGGCTGACGACGCGGTCTCAACGCCGCCAGCGTTGCGCTGATGGCGCTGCGCTGCGTTATGCAGGGCTGACGCGAAGCGTGATACTGGCGGATCAAACGTTGCGCCAGCTCACTTTGGTTAAATAACGTCAGCAGCAAAGGGAAGTTTTCCACGGCCGGCGGCGGCGTCCCGGTGAAGCGAACGGCCATTAACGGCGCGACATTATCGGGATTGATATGGCGCAGATAATTGAGTGTGTTTCCCCCCAGTTGCACCTCAATATCCTCGCCATCCCCGGCTACGATCATTTTCAGCAAATGGTGCTTACCTGCCACTGAGCTGCCATAAAAACCCAGTGTCAGCGGCGCCTCCCTGAGCGAAGCTATCTGCTGCTGGCGCTGCTGTAACCGTATTAACCGAGCGAGAAGACCATCGGCTTCGACGTTAAGGCGCATCGATTGCGCGCGGTTGTCATGTACCCAGCGGATAAGCTGATGAAGTCTGGTGTCTGACTGGCTCATTTTAGGTAGACGCTCCCGCTGTCGATCCAATATTGATTACCGCCACTGTAACTGTTGGCGAGGGTGTTAAGTTTCAGGTGTACGGCGTTCGCCGGTAGCGGGGTGCCGTCCTGCAGGCAGGCTTCTGCCAGAGTAAAGCCACCGTTTTGCCGGTCGTATTGCAGGCGTACATGCAGTACGCCATCACCGGCGATCTGTCTGGCCAATGCCGGAGTATTAATTTTCAGCTGATAAAGGGGTGTTGCCGGCCAGCGGGTGTCTGCCAGCTGACGGAATCCCAGGCAGGCATCGCCTCGCAGCGGGAAACGCATTTTTTCATCCAGCAGAGAAGTTGGATCATCAAGATCAACCTGCGCATACCAGACATTGTCTTCTGTCAGCGTCTGATTGCCATCCAGTACGCCAAGGTAGCGGACGGTGGAATAGGCCTGAATATCGGCGGTTTTAAAGTTGAAGCCGGGCAGACGCAGATCCATCGCCAGACAACACAGCATCGCCCCCAGCGCAGCGGTGGATTTCGGATTCACCACGCGACCTTGTTGCCCGAACGGGAAGCGCTCATGGATTTGATAGCTGTCCAGCCAGACGATGCGATTCACTGGCACGGGTTGCAGGTAACGCAACAGTGCCTGAACGCCCGGGAAACAGGAGGGGCGGCCAGTGACAAGCAGCACGTCGCAGCAGTAGTGGCTGATGACTTCGCACAGCGACTGAAGCGGAGTGGTGAGGCTGAAACGCCCGGCCAGCAACGCCTCCTGCAGTGTCGCCAGCTCAACCAGCAACGGTACGTCCAGCACATCGAAAGGCGGTGCACCGGCGGGCAACAATGGCTGCACCGTCTGGCAGATAGAATTGATCACGTTCTGTGTCGGAGTCTGGGGCAGCAGTTCGCCAAAACGGCCTTCAAACAGGGTTCCGGCGTCTTGCGGATCGCTGCTCTCCCAACTGGCGAGAATGGCGTGGCCGAGGGGGATAAACAGCTGTAACGTCGTTTGCTGACGTAACGTTGCACGGCTGTCATCGAGGCTGGTATCACCAAACAGTTTGCTCATCACCCGCCCGGCATCCGTGACCCCGGCTTTGTGCAGGGCATTTTGCAACGCAGGAAGAACACATAATCGGATCACATCGAGCAGAATATCGTCACCGGCGACTTTAAAACCTTCCCGAAACAACAGGTGCGGGGTGATTTTGACATTGCTGCCGGCGCCATCGTCGAGCTGATAATGGGTAATGGCCATGTCTGTCGTACCACCGCCGATATCCAGCGACGCCACGCGGAGAGTTCGACCCGGTTGTTCGCCTTCGGCCAACTGGCGGTCAGGGCGGGCGATGCTGTTGAAAAACACCTGCGAACGTCCGGCATAATTATTAACCGCTTCGTTATACAGCCACACCAGTTGCCCGCAGGTTGCTTCATCCCACTCCATCTGGACGTCAGGCAGCGGCACAAGGCTGATGCGTCCGCCAAAACGGATCATGGCATCGTCATCTTTTGGCTGCCATTCGAGCGCTTTCCACACCAATGTCACGGCTTCCTGCACCCGCAGGCGGAAAATCTCACGCTCCTGTTTCGGCATCGCCGACGGCAGCGTCAGGATCAGATGGCGCAACTGACGCGGTGCATTCACCAACCCCAGACTCTGACGGTGGCCGACGCTGTTGATCTGCGCCAGCGCCTGTGCCAACAGCTCGCACAGCATCATTGTCATCAGTGAACTGCGGCTGTAGTTCGGGGAGAAGACCGGCATACGCTCTTCCGGCGGCAGGCTGTAGAGTGGCTGTCCATCATCGTTCATTAAATTCATCAGCGGTAAGGCGACGGCGCGCGGCTCACGCGAATTTTTACCGGTCGGTTGGCTGAAGCGCCATGCCTGATCGGACGGCGCATCATCCCACAGATATCGGCGCGGGCTGGAAATGCCGCTGGCGCCTTCCGTGCCCAGGCGGCGTGTCGCCAGCTCGCGGGCTTCGTCACCCACGCGGGCACACGAAGGCCAGACGAACGCATCATCACGGCCGCTTTCCACCGAGAAATGGTGTTTGCCAAATTTCGCTTCACTGAATTCCAGACGGCTGGTGAATAGCGGTTCGCTGATCAATTGCGGTTCGGTCAGTGAACGGATGTGCAGCTCGGCGCTTTGCTGCAGCCCTGCGTTTTTCGCCCCATGATCTTCGAGGATCACGCCGCACGTGTGGGTATTGCCGACGTCGAGGATCAGATCTACGGGAACCGGTGCGGTGCTGAGGGTTTCCGTGATGATTTGTACTTCGGGTACCATTAACTGAGTACTGAGCATTTCGAGAAGATTGAGGAAGTGCGCCTGATACTCGAACGCCTTTATGGCGTTGTTGATCTCGTGCGTACTGCGCGTTTCCTGCTGACGGGCGTAATGAACAAAGACTTCCCGCAGCCAGCCATCGACCCAGGTTTGATCGAGGAACTCGGCAATCTCATGATTACGCCACGCCAGCGCAAACCGTGTGCCGTCACGCACGTCGCGGGCAGTGAGCGCCAGCGGGGCTGCATCGCCGTCGTCGGCATGCACTTTGGTGTCAAACGCGATACACAGGCGCAGCCGGTTTCCGGCCTGGTCGGGTGTGGAGAGGCTTTTTATCTGCACGCGAGCCCAGTTCGCCGGGCTGTGGGTAAACTGGCGCGGCGGGGTGAAACGCATGAAAGGCAGGGGTAACCAGACGTTGTCCAGCACCTGCAACGAGTGCTCCAATGGAATGGTCATTTCCGGGCGCACAATTTCCGGTTCATCGCCGTTTTCACCCGGTAAGGTAAAGCGCCCTGACAGGGAGTCATAGCCGAGTCGCAGCAACGGACCGTTGACGCTGTGGCGCACAAAACGACCGCTGTGCGGGCTGTTGCCAACAGGATTCAGGCCGAAATCCAGGAACTGCACGCTGCTGTTTTGGATAAGCGTGACGTTCGATTGATAGTCGATAAGATTTGCCAGCATGAATTATTTACCCACTTTTAAAAGCGTCATCGGAACCACGGTATCGTCGGCATATCGGCCGGTGCATTGCGCCGCGCCGCTCAGCGGCTGTCTGCAGGTGATTTCCGGCACCTGATAGCGGCTGTCATCACTGCATTTGGCTTTGTTGCGGCTCTTGATCAGCAGATTACCCGACTGCATCAGCCCCAGGTAAATATCCGCCTTGCAGGTGATGTTGTTGTCACGGGCAATAGTGATGGTGCCTTCGCTGTTTTTAATCTGATAACGCAGGCCGGGTGGTTTGCGGGTCAGCGGGTTGTTCACGTCGATACTCGCCTTCCAGTGACCATTCATAAAAGCAGTTGTCCCGGCTTTGACATCCTCCGCGGGCAACACCAGTGCATTTTTATCGATCTCTGGTTCCACCGTCGTACTTCCGGCAGCTTCTGCAGATTCTTCTTCTCTGTGAGTTGCAGGCAACGGGACAACCTGAGCGGGTTGTACGGGAAGCGTATTAGAGAGAACGATTTTTGGCGCGGGTATTACAGGCGGCGGCGTAGCCGGGGCATCAGCGTGATAAGGCGCTTCAAACAGGGCTGGCAGCATCGGTGCGATACGCGGATAGGCCAGCGGCAGGACAATAAACACCATGCCCACGGCCATGATTTTCAACAGCAGGCTGCGCCAGACCGGTGTGTTTTTCGCCTCCCGCGTCGGCGTACCCTGGGGGGCGGGCGGCTCCGCTGGCGCGCTGGCGACAGGGGCAAGCAGTGGGGCATCCGGCTGGCTGAGCGTCACGATAACGGGTTCAGGGTCTTTCAGAGCCTCCTCATGTAGCGGCTCTTCGGGCGCAGGAGGCAACGGTTTGGCTTCTTCCTCTTCTTCCATACCCACTTCCACTTCAGGTACGGCAGGCTGGCGCAGGCAATCGAAGGCATCGTCGCGGGGAGCCTGATTCAGGCTGACAAAACCCCAGAAGGTGATGACCGGTTTGTCATCCACCAGATAAACATGCTGGCGGGCGGGAAATTGCAACACATTGGTCAGCAGGGAACCAAATAGCCGGACGGCAGTTTTTTCCGCCTGCAGGCAGCGCTGGCTGAGGGTCGCGGCGGTGGCGAAGCAGTTTTCCAGATAGCGCAGGGCGTGCTCGCGTTGCTGGTCACTGGCGCTGGCCCACTGAGTGACGACGCCTTCCTGTGGCGGGTACCAGTCGACTTTACCCTCTGCATCGTTACGTTGAGGGATAGCCAGACAATCGAGGATCATCTGTTGTTTTCGCAGACGTAATGTTTCGCGAATTTGTATCGCGCTATCGAAAAGGGTTTGTCCGTTCTCGCCCAGCGGGATGTAATCATCCAGATATCCGCTGCGCAGTATTATTTTTGCCACTTAATCAACCTTGCCTGTTAGACCCGTTATTTCGCATATTTTTGCGTTGTCTATTTTAACGGCTTTCGGGGTAAAAAAATGGCAAAGAGATGGTCCGAAGAACAAACGAAAGTGTCGGCTAATTAAGCGATAGTGGAATAAAAAAAAGCTTCCAATAAGGAAGCCTAAAATGGAACAACGAGTATAAGCGCTTTTTGATTATTTATTTTTGGAGATCAACGGGGCTCACCGATGACAAAACGGAAAACAGCAATCAGACGCTAATGTTATAAACTTTGCCTGAATGAGGTGCGGTTGACTGCCCTTCCTGACCGTAAGTAGAAGAGGCGATACCGGCATTGCTGACCAGCTTTTTCAAATTATCCGTTTTTTGCTTGTGCATTTCGAGCAAATCATAAATCTTTAAATTCAGCTCTTTAGCCGCTTTAACTTTCCTGGTGATGTTATTCCAGTGCGCAGAAAATCTCGCATTATGTTGATAAGGCGCAGAGAGGTGTAACTGTATTTCCAGTTGCTTACGCATGTCATCATAATAACTGATGGTAGCGAGCAACTGACTTTTACTGTCAGACACAATTTGCAGGGAAACAGGGTTAATCTGTGTCCGTCTTAATTGATTCACTTCTTCTACAAGAATAGCCTCCAGTTCGGTCATAGAGTCTTGTATTTTCAGCAGAACCGAACGTAAGTTTTCCATATTCATTATTGTCTTATCAGAACTTATGAAAGTTGAAAGATGTCTTCAACCAGTGCATTCGCAATGTAGTCAGGATCGAGTTGTAATTCACCCGCATCCATTGACGCACGAATTTTAGCAATACGATCGTAATCGATATCATGTGACGTATCTGTCTGAATTTCCTGCGTCAGTTTACTCAGTTTAATCTGCGTGCTGGCGTTTTCGCTGCCCGTGGCGTGTGTCAGCGCGACGTCTTCGGCTCTTGGACGCAGTTTTAAATCCTGTTGTTGCACATTCACAGGAGGCACTGACAGAGGTTGTAGTGGACGGTCTAAGCTCATAATGTTCCTCGGCAATTCGTTAGTGGCCTCGCGGTATATTTAAAATATCGGTGGTTATCAAAAAAACTAAAATTATTCTTTCAGATTTATATTCACTTTTCCGTCGGGTGCTACTGTGCCGGTGATAATCTGGCCTGATTTTGTCGAGATCCTGACTGGCTGACCGGCTGCTGCGCTGTCCAGCGCTTTACCTTTGACGCGGATCTGAAAACCTTCACCGGACGCCAGAATATCAACCTCCTGACCGGAAACCACCGTCCAGCCTTTGCGTAACTGGCTTTCCACGACCGGTTGTCCTTTGTTTATCGATCGGGTGGCCGTCTGGCCCACAATGCTGTCCTGGCTGAAAATCAGTCCGGCAGGTAAACGTTCCAGTGAACCGGTACGGGGCGCAATATCTTCTGGCTGGATGACGGTGCCCGGTTTGATGGCGCGGACTGCCGTCCACCATGTGCCCTGCGCCTGCACGCTGATTTGGATAAACTTACGTTTGTTACCGCATTGGGCAATCACGCTTTTGTTGCCGGTCAGGCGCAGATTGTTTCCGGCAATCGACAGTTCGGGATCCGCGCACAGCGTATTGAGCTGCTCAGCAGGCGTAAGAAGGGTTATTGTGCGGGCTATTGCCGCATCAGACGGCCTTTCATGGTGATCATTTATCAGTGCGGTAATTTGGTTTTTCAGCTGCTCGTCTGTGAGTTGCGCTGCAACGGCATTAAATACCGTAAAGCAGAATAAAACATTTAACGATATTATTATCATTATTAACAAGCGGCGTGAAAAAAACATGATAAACACTAACCTTATATTATATATCGCAGGGGTAAGCCCTTTACCATCCCGTTGTGATGGTTAAAAAGTATATGCCAGAACTTCAGTTTATTAACGTGCTAAATGCGTGAGTTTCTGCTGCCAATTCGCGGCGTAGAATTTCCTGAATAATCATGAAAATTCCATCCCGCTAATTACCGTTATTTTTGTCTTATCCTTACAGTATAAAATTGAATCATTCGCCAATAGAATGCATGCGTTAATTTTCATAAGTCAGAGGGCGGGATTTTCATGCTTGATAAACTCGATAATGCGCTACGTTTCCAGCAGGACGCGCTGGGTTTACTGACTCAACGTCAGAACATATTGGCTTCAAATATTGCCAATGTGGATACGCCGGGATATTTGGCCCGGGACATTGATTTTTCAGAACAGTTAAAGAGTGCGGTGGAGCGTAATACGCCTGCGCAGGGTCCTCTGACCTTATCATTAACCTCAGGAACCCATATTCCCGCTGTGGCACCGGCCATAGATAACGGTCAGTTGCTATATCGTATCCCTGATCAGCCAAGTGCGGATGGTAATACGGTGGATATGGATCGTGAACGTGTAAATTTTGCTGATAACAACATGAAATATCAGACCAGTTTAACGGTTTTGGGTTCGCAAATTAAAGGCATGATGAGTGTCATCAGTCAGGGATAATAATTGTCATGTCTACTATGAGTATTTTTGATATTTCGGGTTCAGCCATGGCCGCCCAGTCGAAACGTCTGAACGTCAGCGCCAGCAATATGGCCAATGCCGACAGTGCCGTGGGGCCGGATGGTCAGCCTTACCGTGCCCGTCAGGTGGTTTTTCAGGTGGACAGTGCGCCCGGTCAGGAAATTGGCGGCGTGCGCGTCAGTGACGTGGTGGAAAGTAATGACCCCGAGCGTCTGGTGTATGAACCCTCTAATCCACTGGCCGATGCGAAAGGTTATGTGCGGATGCCAAACGTCAACGTGGTGAATGAAATGGTGAACACCATTTCAGCTTCCCGCAGTTATCAGGCCAATGTCGAAGTGATGAATACGGCCAAATCAATGATGTTAAAAACCTTAACACTGGGCCAATAAAGGGACTGAGAAATGGCTGTTTCACCCGTCATGAATGGCAGTAATGACAATACCTCAACGGGAACCGGCAACAGCGCCGCCGACCTTTCCCAGAGTTTTATGGAGTTGCTGGTGGCGCAAATGCAAAACCAGGATCCGACCAACCCGATGGATAACAACCAGCTGACCTCACAACTGGCGCAGTTCAACACGGCGGCGGGCGTTGAAAAGCTAAACTCCACCCTTGAAGGCGTTGGCATGTTGGTTAATAGCATGCAGCAGATGAACGCCTCGCAGTGGGTGGGACGTTCCGTGTACATCGAGGGTGATTCGGTGATTTCCAATGCCGAGGGTGGCAATCAGGACTTCTCTTTCAATCTCGACAGCGACGCCGACAAGGTCACCGTGACGTTAACGGATGACGCAGGCAACGCCTACACCGCCGATCTGAAAAATGCGAAAGCCGGGGTGAATAAATTCTCGATGGACGATCTGGATAACTTCCAGCCCGGAGCGCCACCGTCTGATGATAAGAGCACCTTTAAGGTGACCTTCGCAGCCTCCAATGAGAACGGCGATGTGCCGAAAATCACCTCTCTCAAGAAGTGCAAAGTGGACGGTGTCTCCTTTGGTGGCGGTACCGCTAATCTGCAGCTTGGGTTAGAGGGCAGCACAACGTTAGGCAACGTTTATTTAATTGAGTGATCAGGTCTCCATATTTCATTTTTAATGTTCAGGAAGAATAACCATGAGTTTTTCACAAGGCCTCAGCGGCTTAAAAGCTGCCTCGCAAGCCCTCGACGTAGTCGGTAACAACATTGCAAACTCCCAAACTGTCGGTTTTAAATCCGGTTCGATTGCCTTTGCTGACGTCTTTGCCGGTTCACAAATCGGCATGGGCGTTCAGGTCTCCTCGGTAAACCAGAACTTCAGCGACGGCGTACTGGGTATGGGTAACAGTCAGCTGGATATGGGGATTCAGGGCAACGGTTTCTTCCGTATGACCAACGAAGGCGGCGGCGTGTTCTACAGCCGCAACGGTCAGTTCAAGCAGGATGAAAACGGCTTCATCATAAACAATCAGAAAATGTTCCTGACCGGCTATCAGGCGACCGGTAATCCGCCGACTATCCAGCCGGGCGCCGCCGTCGGCCCGATCCAGATCCCGAACGGTCAGATGCCAGCGCGTGCGTCTGATGCCGGTACCCTCAAAGGGAACCTCAGCTCTGAAGAGGTGGCAATTGACCAGACTGATCCTGCGAATAAATTCGATCCTACCAACAGCAAAACCTACAACTCAGTGTCTCAGGTGGATGCGTACGACAGCCTCGGGAATAAGCACACCATCAACGTCTATTACGTCAAAACGGGCGATAACACCTGGAAAGCCTATTCCAATAACACCACGTCACCGACTCTGGATGCCGATGGCGATCCGGTGTATGGCGAAATGAATTTAGTCTTTGATACTTCCGGTCAGCTGACCACTAACCCGGCGAGGCTCCCTATTGAGGGCGCGCCCTACAACGGCGGCGCTGCACTGAAATTTGATCTGGATATGGACGGTATGACCCAGCAAGCGTCCAGCACCGAAATGGGTAGCCCGACGACGACCGGTTACGCGCCGGGCCTGATGAACGGTTATATGGTGGGTGACAACGGTCAGATTATCGCGTCATACAGCAACGGTCAGTCACAGCTGATCGGTCAGGTGGTCTTGTCCAACTTCACCAATCCGGGCGGCTTACAGTCAAAAGGTGATAACAGCTGGGCTGAAACACCGGAATCCGGACAACCTTCCATCGGCGTGGCCGGTACCGGTAATTTGGGTAACTTACTGGGCAACCGCCTTGAAGCCTCAAACGTGGAGCTGAGTAACGAGATGGTCAACATGATCGTCTATCAGCGCAACTACCAGTCCAACTCACAGACCATCAAAACCCAGTCTGAACTGCTTCAGATTCTGGCTAACCTGGGTTAACGGCTGATATGGATCGCGCAATATATACCGCCATGGGCGCGGCAAATGCCGCCCTTAACCGTCAGGCAGTGACGTCAAATAACCTGGCCAATGCTTCTACATCCGGTTTTCGTGCGCAGCTTGCGGCTTTCCGTGCGGTGCCGGTAGAAGGTCCGTCCGTCGCGACCCGCACGATGGTGACGGAATCCACGCCATACCACGATGATTCAATGGGTGCCATCAACCAGACGGGGCGAAACCTCGACGTTGCGCTGCCGCAAAATGGCTGGCTGGCGGTGGCATTGCCTGACGGAACTGAGGCTTACACCCGTGCGGGCAATATTGACGTCGACAGCGAAGGTTTGCTGAGCATCCGCGGAATGCCTGTTATTGGTGACGGCGGCCAGATCAATGTGCCGCCGCAGTCCGAATTGACTATTGCGCCTGACGGGACGATTACCGCGCTCGGCGCAGGGGATGAGCCTACCGCGCTGGCGCAGGTCGGCAGGCTGAAGATGGTGAATGCCCCGCTTCAGGATCTGATCCACGGCGATGACGGCCTGTTTCATATTTCTCCCGCGTCGGCGAATGCCGGTCAGGGACAGCTGCCTGCGGATCCGAATCTACAACTGATCCCCGGCGCGCTGGAAAGCAGCAACGTCAATCCTGCCAGATCGATGGTGGAGATGATTGCGACCGCGCGCGGTTTCGATATGAACATGAAGGTCATCAGCACAGTGGATGACAACGAAAAGAAAGCTAACCAGCTACTGAGCATGGGCTAAGCCCGGCAAAGAGGAATTTCAGCATGATCCGTTCTTTATGGATAGCCAAAACAGGTCTTGAAGCACAGCAAACCAATATGGATGTCATTGCCAATAACCTGGCAAACGTGAGCACCACCGGGTTCAAACGCCAGCGTGCGGTGTTTGAAGACTTGTTGTATCAGACGTTGCGTCAGCCTGGCGCGCAGTCTTCCGAACAGACCACGATCCCTTCTGGTCTGCAACTGGGTACCGGTGTGCGTCCGGTGGCGACTGAGCGCGTCCACAGTCAGGGCAACCTGACCGCCACGAACAACAGCAAAGATCTGGCCATTGATGGCCACGGTTTCTTCCAGGTGTTAATGCCGGATGGCACCACCGGTTATACGCGCGATGGTTCGTTCCAGATTGACCAAAATGGCCAGCTGGTAACCGCCAGCGGCTATCAGGTTCAGCCTGCTATAACCCTTCCGCAGGACGCCGATACGCTGACCGTCGGTAAAGATGGTCTTGTCAGTGTCACCGTGCCCGGTCAGACCGCGCCGCAGCAGGTAGGCCAGCTGACGTTGAGCACCTTTATTAACGACTCCGGTCTGGAAAGTATTGGTGAAAACCTCTACCGCGAAACCCAGGCATCGGGTGCGCCCAACGAAACGACGCCCGGCCTGAACGGCGGCGGCAGTCTGAGACAAGGGTATGTCGAAGCCTCCAACGTTAACGTGGCAGAAGAGCTGGTCAGCATGATTCAGACCCAGCGCGCCTACGAAATTAACAGTAAAGCAGTCTCAACCTCTGACCAGATGTTGCAACGCCTGACCCAACTGTAATGGGCTCAACAGCCCAACCGAACTTATAAGCCCAATAGCACCCATAAGCCCGGCCTCTGTTGCGCAAGCGGGGGCCGCTTTATGGCTGTTTAACGCCGTAGTGGATGAAATGAAAAACCAGCCTTGTTCCCTGATTTCAGGGGTATCCGTTCCCGGAGCTTTCCCTGTCTCTAAACGTTTTGCCGCCGTGATTGCGCTGACACTCTTTCTGACGGGATGTGCCTACATTCCTCACAAACCTCTGGTCGATGGCGTGACAACGGCGACGCCGGCGCAGGCAGTAACGACGACAGCGAATGGCTCGGTATTCCAGACGGGACAGGCGATGAGCTATGGCTATCAGCCGATGTTTGAAGACCGCAGACCGCGAAATGTGGGCGATACCCTGACGATTGTGTTGCAGGAGAACGTCAGCGCCAGCAAAAGCTCTTCGGCCAACGCCAACCGCGGCGGTTCGACCGATCTCTCTGTTGATGCCGTACCGAGTATGTTGGCAGGGCTTTTGGGGGGCGATCGGGCGGCGACCTCCATCAGCGGTAAAAATGATTTCTCTGGTAAAGGGGGCGCGGCGGCGAAAAACACCTTCAGCGGCACCATTACCGTGACCGTCCAGCAACTGCTGGAAAACGGCAACCTGAAGGTGGTCGGGGAGAAGCAGATCGCCATCAATCAGGGCACCGAATTTATCCGTTTCTCCGGCGTGGTGAATCCGCGCACCATCAGCAGTAGCAATACCGTGATTTCCACGCAGGTGGCGGATGCCCGTATCGAATACGTCGGTAACGGCTATATCAATGAAGCGCAACAGATGGGCTGGTTGCAGCGTTTGTTCCTCAATCTCTCTCCTTATTAATCAATGGTTAACAGAATACGGCTCATGAAAAATTCATTACTCTCTTTCTGTCTGAGCCTGTTCTTTGGTCTGATTTTTATCATGCCGCAGAACGCTCAGGCAGAGCGCATTCGCGATTTAACATCGATTCAGGGTATTCGCAGCAATTCCCTGATGGGTTACGGGCTGGTGGTCGGGCTGGATGGTACCGGTGACCAGACGATGCAAACACCTTTCACGACCCAAAGCCTCAGCAACATGCTGTCTCAGCTGGGGATTACCGTACCTGCGGGAACCAACATGCAGCTGAAAAACGTGGCTGCGGTGATGGTCACTACTGATTTACCTGCGTTTGCCCGCCCGGGCGAGAAAATTGACGTGGTGGTGTCCTCACTGGGGAATGCCAAAAGTCTGCGTGGCGGAACGCTGCTGATGACGCCGCTCAAAGGGGTGGATAACCAGATTTATGCGCTGGCGCAGGGGAACCTGCTGGTCTCGGGTGCTGGTGCGCAAAGCGGCGGAAGCCGCGTGCAGACTAACCAGCTCAACGGTGCGCGCATCAGCGGCGGTGCGACGGTAGAACGTGAAGTTCCGGCGAGTTTTTCGCAGGATAACATCCTTCGTCTCCAGCTTAATGATGATGACTTTACCGTCGCCCAGCAAATCAGCGATGAGATCAACCGTCGCTTCGGTGGCTCGACGGCAGTGGCGGAAGATTCCCGCACCGTGAAACTGTTCGCCCCGCGTGACAGCGCAGGCAAAGTGCGTTTTCTGGCGGATGTGCAAAACATCCCCATCCGCATTGGCATTATGGACGCCAAAGTGATCGTCAATTCCCGTACCGGCTCGGTGGTTATGAACCGCCATGTCGTGCTGGATGCGTGTGCGGTGGCGCAGGGTGACCTGACCGTTGAGGTTTCCCGTACCAATCAGGTCAGCCAGCCGGATACGCCATTTGGTGGCGGTCAGACAGTGGTCACGCCGAATACCCAAATTTCAGTGCGTGAACAAAATGGCTCGCTGCAGCGGGTGAATACCAGTGCGGATCTGAATAATGTCGTCCGTGCGCTGAACAGCCTCGGGGCAACGCCGAACGACCTGATGTCGATTCTTCAGTCGATGAAAAGTGCCGGGTGTCTGCGTGCGAAACTGGAGACCAACTGATGGGTAACTCACCGTTGAATTCAGGCGCAGCCTTTGATGTCCGTGGCCTCGACGCGCTTAAGCGCGAGGTCAAAAGTAATTCGCAGGAAGGGATAAAAGCTGCGGCAAAGCAAATGGAAGGCATGTTCATCCAGATGATGCTTAAGAGCATGCGTGATGCCTCTTTTAAGGATGGCCTGCTGAACAGTCAGCAGGCGGACATGTTTACCTCCATGTACGACCAGCAGATTTCGCAAGATATTGCTGCGCAAAGCAAGATGGGATTCGCCGATGTGATGGTCAGGCAAATGGGAGGAGAAGTCGATGCGAAGCCAAATACGCCTGGCGTTGCCCCGGCACCTTATTCCCTGAACGGCAACCAGAATATCGGACCATTTTCTTCGCGCACCGCGCTGTTACAGGCCACGCAAAAGATGCCCGCCGGACAGGGGGACGTACAATATTCCCGTGGTACAGAAAAAAATACGCACTTTATTTCGCGCATGCTGGAACCTGCCATTGCCGCAGCGAAGAAAAGTGGTATTCCGCATCAGCTGATTATTGCCCAGGCAGCGCTGGAATCCGGCTGGGGAAATAAAGAAATCACCACCACAAATGGTAAACCAAGTCATAACTTATTTGGCATAAAAGCGACATCTGACTGGAAAGGCGAGTCGACAGAAATAACCACCACTGAGTTTATCAATGGCGCGCCACAAAAGGTGAAAGCCGCATTCAGAGTCTATCCGTCATATTCCGAAGCACTGGCTGATTATACCGCTCTGCTGGTTAACAATCCGCGTTACCAGAATGTTGCGCGCTCAGGAACCCCTGAGAAAGCCGCACATGCCTTGCAGTCCGGTGGATACGCCACCGATCCCGCCTACGCGAAGAAATTAATCAGCATCATTAATCAGGTAAAAGGAAATATCAGTCAGGGGCTGAATGCCTATAAAACCGATCTTTCTTCAATTTTTTAGCGTCTGGCATTTTAGTTAATTTTAGAAGTACCGATAGATTATATAGGCTGCGAAATTTCCTAAAGAACTCTTCTGGGCAAAATCGCTAACGAATTTTGCAAAGAACACAATGTTGGTGATTTATGAATCTTTTTTATCTGGCTCAGAGTGGACTGAATTCGGCGCAATCAGCGCTGAGTGTCGTGGGTAATAACTTAACCAATGTCATGACGCCTGGGTACAGTCGCCAGAGTATTATGCTGGGCGAAGCAGGCGGGAAAACGACCAGTTCTGGCTTCTTTGGTTATGGTGCTCAGGTCAATGGTGTTCAGCGTGCTTATGACGGCTTTGTGAACAACCAGCTGCGCGGTGCCTACACAGAATATACTGGCCAGAGCAGTCGTTATCAGCAGCTTTCTCAGATTGATAATATGCTGGGTGACGATACCAGCAACATCTCTGTGTCACTGAATAATATTTTTAAGTCACTGGAAGAAATCAGTGCTGACGTACCCGGCCAGGCCGCACGGCAGGGGGCATTAGCCAAATTCAAAGCCATTTCTTACCAGTTCAACAGCAACAGCAATACGCTGAACGGGTTGGAGAAAAGCACCAATACGCTGATTTCCCAAAGCGTTTCTGACATCAATGCCGATGCCACACAGCTGGCAAAAATTAATGCAGAAATCGCCAAGATCCATGCCCGTTCCGGCGATCTTCCTGCCGACCTGCTCGATCAGCGCGACTCGTTGCTCGAAAATCTCAGCCTGCAGACCGGTATCAAAGTCAATGAGGATCCCACGACGGGCCGCGTTGACGTTACGCTGGCGAACGGACTTCCTCTGGTTAATGGCGATCGTTCCTATCAGCTGGAAGCTACAGTTTCTTCTGAAGATCCAACCAAAACCGTCGTCTCTTACATCGATGCATCCGGCAATAGAATGCCGCTCGACGAAGAGAAAATGTCCGGCGGAAAACTGGGCGGGTTGTTCAAATTCCGCAATGAAGATCTGGTCGATGCCCGTAATCAGCTGAATCAGCTGGCGCTGCAAATGGCGAATAAATTCAACGAAGTCAACGCCGCAGGTTTCGATCTCGATGGTATAGCTGGCGGTGACATTTTCAGTATTGCTGATCCCACCGCCACCGCCAACCGGGGTAACGCGGGTGATGGTTCGCTGGACATTAAGTTCACAGATATCAGCAACGTCAAGTCAGAGGATTACACCTTAACGTTTAAAGGCCCGAACGATACCGACTGGGAAGTGCAGACCAAAGACGGCAGAACCATTACGCCGACTATCGGCGCCAGCGGTGAGCTGGAGTTTGAAGGCATATCGATCACACCAGGTGGCACACCCCAACCCGGTGACAGTTTTGTCTTAAATCCGACGGCAGGTGCGGCCGGAAAACTGGGTGTGGCTATCACCAGCGGCGATCAGATTGCGGCGTCGAGTAAAGCTGACGCAGGCAGCAGCAATAACGAAAACATCAAAGACATGATTGCCATTAAAGAAGCCACGCTGATTGGCAACGGCACGTTGACAGAAGCCTATTCCAGCCTGGTCAGCTCAGTCGGTTCTTCTATGACAGCGCTGAAGGCGGACATAGAAACGACGGGCAAAGCGGCAAAGGCTATTGAATTTGAAAAGCAGTCAGTTTCCGGCGTGAGCGTGGAAGAAGAAACGGTGAAGTTCCAGATGTACATGCAGTATTACCAGGCTAATGCGCAGGTACTTCAGGCTGCCACGACGCTTTTTGACTCTCTGCTGAGTATTCGATAACCCCATTTTTGTGACACATCGCGTGATGACACAGTAAGGATATTTGTGATGCGCCTTAGCACCCAGTACATGTACCAAAGCAATATCGACAGCCTGTCTAAGGCGATGAACACCGGCAATGATATCGGTATGCGTCTCTCGGCCGGACAGAAATTACTGAACCCTTCTGATGATCCTTCAGGCGCGGCGCAGGCGATCCTTTATCAAAACTCGCTCGCCAGTATGCAGCAATACGACACTGCGCGAATCCATGCCAAGAATGCGCTGGAGCTGGAAGACAATACGCTGACTTCACTGGGTAATATCTTAACCAAGAATTTGAGTGAGAAAATTGTCGCGGCGGGCAACGGTGCCTTGTCTGATGCCGACCGTCAGGCGCTGGCCACCGAATTACAAGGTATTCGCGACAATATGCTGGATCTGGCGAATACCAAAAACAGCAACGGTCGCTATATTTTCGCCGGCTACGATACCGGCACTGCACCTTACAAAACCGATGGCAGCTATATCGGTGGCGACACGCCTATCACCCAAAAAGTGGCCGACAGCACGGAAATGCAGGTTGGGCATACCGGAGATTCAGTCTTTATGAGCGGCTCAGGGGATGACCTGTTTGCCCAGCTGGATAAAGCCATTGTCGCACTGAATACGCCGATCACCGATGATGCTGGCCGCGAGGCTCTGAAAGTGACGCTGGATTCCGTCAACGTCTCCATCAAAAAAGGCATCGACAATCTGGGTAAAGTGCAAGCCGAGGTAGGTACGAACCTGCAGCAGATTGATGCCCTGGATTTGAGTTCGGCCACTCAGCAGATCAACGTGGAGTCGCGCCTGCAGGAAACCGTCGGATCCGATTACAACACCTTTATTACGCTGCTGAGCCAGTCAAAAATGTCTGAATTTGCCCTGAGCTCCTCAATGATGGTGTTCCAGAGTATGCAGAAGATGAGCATTTTCAATATGTAATCCGGGTGTCTGAGATTTTTGCATCAACGGAACTGTATACGCAAACCTGCAACCAAAACAGCTGGCTCCGCAAGAGGGTTATTATGTTTAAACGAGTAAGAATAGCGACGGGCATCACCGTGGTTGTTATGACCATGACGCTTTTACTGATGGTGGTCATGGCATTTAGCCTGTTCAATGCTATGTCGGCAAAAAACAATTTTACTCAGATGGCTACCTCTACGGAGAACATCCGTGACATGCAGGATGGCGTTTTTAATCTCAATGCAGGCATCGCGCATGTGAATGGTTTGATGCTGCAAACCAGCCTTAACCGTCCGTTTAGTCCTGAGGCGGTCGAGCGTGTGCGCGGGATTTTCACCGCAGCACAGAAAAGCATGAAAACGTTCATTGATTCACCTTTTAATTCTGACAGTGAATATCAGGCCGCTCAGGCGCTGAACGTGCAGTTCGACAAGGTACTTAAATTGTCTCAGGACAAAATTCAGTACATCGCGAATCCGGCTGTCTATCCCGATAATCTGGAAAGTGAATCCAATGAGCGCGCGTTGCTGCGACAGAAAATCGAAAATTACGACGAAATTGCCGCCGCGAACATTCAGGATTATAACCGCCAGGCCGCCGATGATTATTACGAGATGATCGCAATGGTGGTGGTCGCACTGGGAACTGCGATTGTCATGACGTTTCTGATCCGTTTCTGGCTGCGCCGTGCATTGATGTTGCGCATGGAACAAACGTCGCATTCGCTTAAAGTTATTGCCAGCGGGGATCTCAGCCGTGAAATCGACGTCGGTGTACCCAATGAGCTTGGCCTGATGTTAATCGAGCTGGAAAAAATGCGTTTGTCTCTGACAGAAACTGTCTCAGGCGTGCAACACGGTGTGAAACGTATCTACAGTAATGCGAAAGAAATTGCGCAAGGTAATAACGATCTCTCTGCGCGCACCGAAGAGCAGGCGTCAGCGCTGCAACAAACCGCTGCCAGTATGGAAGAGCTCAAAACCACCGTCCGTCAGAATGCAGACAATGCGCATACGGCACGCCAGCTGGCGGAAAGTGCCAGCGTTAACGCCCGTAACGGCGGCAAGGTGATGTCTAATCTCGATGGCATCATGCAGCAGATCACCAAAAGCTCACGTCAGATTGCCGATATAAACGGTGTTATCGACAGCATCGCGAATCAGACCAATATCCTGGCACTTAATGCGGCGGTTGAAGCCGCCAGAGCCGGTGAGCAGGGCAGAGGTTTTGCGGTCGTCGCCGGAGAAGTGCGCAACCTGGCTAAGCGCAGTGCCGATGCGGCAAAAGAGATAAGTCAGCTCATCACCACCTGCGTCGATAACATGAGCATCGGTTCCCAGCAGGTTGATCATGCGGGCACGGTAATGACGGACATCGTGAGTTCAGTTACTCAGGTGACCGATATTATGGGTGAAATCACGTCCGCATCCGATGAGCAAAGTGCAGGGATTAATCAGATTGCGCAGGCTGTGAATGAAATGGATCAGGTGACTCAGCAAAATGCAGTCATGGTCGAAG
Organism: Enterobacteriaceae bacterium Kacie_13; assembly: GCA_013457415.1. Classification (NCBI taxonomy): domain Bacteria; kingdom Pseudomonadati; phylum Pseudomonadota; class Gammaproteobacteria; order Enterobacterales; family Enterobacteriaceae; species Enterobacteriaceae bacterium Kacie_13. The sequence continues at coordinate 3,816,864 of CP045665.1, read as the reverse complement.
AAGCGGCGATGGCGGCAAATAACCTTGAAATGCATGCGGAAGCATTAGAAAAAATCACGGCTAAATTTATTTTTAACGAAAATGCCGTCCAAATTGAGCATGATCAAAAAAAGAGTCTTAAAACGCCTCGTTTATCTTCTCCGGGAATTATCCGAAACGCAGTAAATGGTAAACATTCCCAGGAAGATAATTGGGAAACGTTCTAAATGAGATATAAATAGTATAGCAGCATAAGATTAATAAATAATATCAGTGATAATACCTGTGGTGATTATCTCATGTTTGTAGAAGAAATTTTAACTGCCGGATTGCGTAATATAATTCGTTCTTATCAGGCTATTTGATTTCGGATTATTCCTGAATAATTGTCACCTGTTTTAAACGCTGGAAATTGTAATCGTGAATGGTATTTACACCCATGATGGAGTAGTGCAAAAGGACGAGTTGTGGCTGAAATACCGTTTTTTAGTTCGTCACGAAGCACTGCGTTTACAGGTCAGATTACCCCCTTGCGTGGAGCTTGATGATCTCATTCAGGCGGGCGCAATCGGGATGCTTACTGCCATTGATCAGTTTGACCCTAAGAAGGGAATTGGCATGAGCACCTATATCACCCAGCGTGTTCGCTGGGCGATGATAGATGAATTACGCGAGCGTGACTGGGTACCGCGCCGCGTGCGCAGCAACGCCCGCGAGATATCCGCCATGATTCGAAAGGTGGAGCAGGAGACGGGCGGCGTGGCTTCTGAGTCTGACATTGCTGCCGGTATGGGGATTACGCTGGAAGAGTATCAGCAGATGTTGGTGGACTCTAATAGCAGCCAGTTCTACTCGCTGGAAGAGTTGCAGGAGGAGTTCGGTGGTGACATTGAACAGCCTGAAACACAACATGATTTGCTGAACCCGCTTCATGAATTAATGAAGGGAAAATTAACCAGGCAAATTAGTCAAGAAATAAGGGAGCTGCCTGAGCGTGAACAGCTCTTACTCAATTTGTATTATCAGCAAGAGCTGAATATGAAGGAAGTTGGTGTTCTTTTGGGGATTACTGAGACGCGCGTCAGTCAGCTGCACAGTCAGGCAATCAAAAGATTGCGCGCCAGAATGGATGCGCTCAAATAATAGTCTGTAGGAATTTTCCTATGCGCATTTATTAATGTGTAGGAGGGGTTTGAAATTTTCCTACATATATTTATGAAATGGATGTTTAAATCAAGAATAAAGTAATTCTTAGCGGTCTTTCGTGTTTAAACGTTGAGCTTTTAGGTCATTGTCGTTATTATATTGAAATCAAGTTTCCACCCATCCTGCTTACTTTGAAATACAAGGTGCGATAGGGCGTCTTCATTAGTCACTGATTGTTGCATATCAGGTGACGGATTTCTGACGCGGAAACATTGTTATTTTCTCGTGAGTAACAAAGACAATTTATTTGTTTTTCATTAGTTTATGACTATTACGATGATGAGGTTAATCCCATAGGATGCGATTTCTTTACTGATCTTTACCCGCAACCTTATGAGCTTAGTTTATTTATCAAATTCCAATAAATTGATTTACGTTTTTTTTACATAGAAAAGCGTAAAAGCGGAGTAACGAAATGAATGCAGACAACGTTGATGACCAGCTTCAAAGAATTCACGACATTAATCTCTCCTACTTGTTATTGGCTCAACAACTTATCAGAGAGGATAAGTTTGCTGCAGGTTTCCGCCTGGGATTGACCGAAGCAACCATTGATACGCTAAAGGAACTGACCCTCCCACAATTGATTAAGCTGGCGTCGACTAATCAGCTGATTTGCCGCCTTCGCGTGGATAACGAAATCGTTATCGATAACCTGACCAAAGATTCTCGTATCGAAGCATTACAACAAATTCATACCGGGATCATCTTATCCACACATCTGCTTAACTCGCTCTCAGAGCAAAGTCCTACCCCAACTTAATGGAATAATGGAGTCTGTGATTATGAGTGAAAAAAGTATTTTACAGGAAATTAAAGAAGTACAGATTGCGATGGAACTCATCTCATTTGGTGCCCGTATGCAGATGCTGGAAAGTGAAACCAGCCTGAGTCGCAGAAGATTATTGCGACTTTATAAAGAACTCCGAGGATGCCCACCTCCCAAAGGAATGTTGCCATTCTCAGAGGACTGGTTCATGTCCTGGGAGCAAAATATTCATTCATCTATGTTCTATAACATCCATCTTTATCTGCAAAAAACGGAACCCTGCCGGCCGATTGAAGCCACGGTTAAAGCCTATCGCTTATATCTGGAACAGTGTCCGACGCCGCCGGGTGAAAAACAGGTACTGGGACTCACGCGTGCATGGACATTATTGCGGTTCATCGATTGCGGAATTATAGAACATACAGAATGTTGTATTTGTGGTGGCGGTTTTATCGTCACATCTGAGCACTCAAAGAACCCATTTACCTGTAGCTTATGCAGTCCTCCTTCACGTGCAATTAAGAAATGCAAAGTTCCTCTTTCCCCTGTGGAGCATTTTGCCTGCGCGACGACAAGATAAGCCGTTAATAAAAATCACGTTTAAACCAGGTGTCGCCAATAAGTGATACGGCCTCCCCGTATGCCAATTTTATGGCCAGTGAACACATGGGTCAGATCTGGATATTGAATTACTTAAGGAGCACATGTGCTAGTCATTCTTGGATACGTCGTCGTCACTCTTTGTGTCTTCGGTGGTTTTATGATCACCGGTGGTCAGTTGGGGGCCCTTTATCAACCTGCAGAGCTATTAATTATCGGAGGCGCCGGGGTAGGCGCTTTTATTGTCGGTAATAATGGCAAATCAATTAAAGCCACGCTGCACTCTTTTCCGCATCTCTTAAAGGGCTCGCGCTATAGCAAAGCGCTCTATATGGATCTGATGGCCATGATGTTCCTGCTGCTGACCAAAGCGCGGCAGACCGGCATGATGAATCTGGAAAGAGACATTGAAGACCCGCAGAACAGCCCCATTTTTTCCGCTTATCCCCGCTTACTGGCCGATGCCTCGCTGATGAATTTCGTCGTCGATTATCTGCGCCTGATGATCAGCGGCAGTATGAATTCCTTTGAAATTGAAGCGCTGATGGATGAGGAGATTGAAACCTGTGAGCACGAACATGAAGTGCCTGCCAGCAGCCTGAATGTGATAGGGGATGCTTTCCCGGCGTTCGGTATCGTGGCGGCGGTCATGGGCGTGGTTAATGCTCTGGCGGCAGCCGATCGTCCGGCAGCTGAGCTTGGCGAACTGATTGCTCATGCCATGGTCGGAACCTTCCTCGGGATTTTACTGGCTTACGGCTTTGTCCTGCCGCTGGCATCTTTGCTGCGTCAAAAGAGCGCCGAACAGATCAAGATGCTGCAATGCATCAAAGTGACATTGCTTTCCAGCATGAACGGTTATGCGCCGCAAATCGCCGTGGAATTTGGCCGTAAAACGCTCTTCTCCAGCGAACGTCCGACCTTTGTTGAACTGGAAGACCACGTGCGCGAGGCGAAATCCTCGGCCAATTCGGAAAGCAATGCATCATGAATAAATCCCCTGGCCCGGTGATCGTGATCCGCAAACGCAAAAAGCATAAGCACGCGCACCACGGCGGCTCATGGAAAATTGCTTACGCCGATTTTATGACCGCGATGATGGCCTTCTTTCTGGTTATGTGGCTGCTGTCTTCTTCGACTCCCTTACAGCGTGAGCAAATCGCAGAATATTTTCAGATGCCGCTAAAGATGGCGTTAACCGGTGGTAATAAAACCAGCGTCAGTGACAGCGTGATCCCCGGCGGTGGGGATGACTTTATGAAGCAGGATGGCGAAGTGCTCAAACAAACCCTGAGCCAGCTGGACAAGAAAAAGAATGCCCAGAATTTACAGCGGGCGCATGAAAAACTCGAAAGTTTGATCCACAACGATCCGCGTCTGAGCGACTTCCAGTCCAATTTGCGGCTCTCTCTGACCGATGACGGATTGCTAATTCAGATCATCGATACTCAGGAGCGCCCGATGTTCAAAGTGGGCAGCAAAACGCCGGAACCTTATATGCGCGGGATCCTGCAGGCGCTGGTACCGGTGCTTAACGATCTGCCCAACCGGATCACGCTGACAGGACACACGGATTCCCTGCCTTACGCCAACGGCGAAGCGGGTTATGGCAACTGGGAGCTGTCGTCAGATCGCGCCAATGCCTCACGCCGGACCCTGGTCTCCTCCGGACTGGCGGATAACAAATTCCTGCGCGTGATCGGCACCGCCGACAAAATGAGCCTGGAAAATCTCCGACCTGATGATCCGGTTAACCGGCGTATCAGCATCCTGGTGCTCAGCATGAAAAAAGAAAAATCCATTCTGGATGAGGATACGGTTGTACAACATGCCTCCGACAATCAGGGCAGCGAGAAAATAAAAGCTGAGCTGAAAAAGATGTCGGGTAGCAATGATGTGCCGCCAGCGTCTGTAATTCCGGTGAACCCTCTACAAACGTCGTCGCAAGGGCAGGGTGACTAAGATGGACATCAGTGATTTTTACCAAACATTTTTTGATGAAGCTGATGAACTGCTGGCGGATATGGAAAGGCACCTGCTGGAGCTTGATTTTGCCTCACCTGATACGGAAATGCTGAATGCTATTTTCCGCGCTGCCCACTCCATTAAAGGCGGAGCCGGCACCTTTGGTTTTACGGTGTTGCAGGAAACAACGCACATCATGGAAAACCTGTTAGATGACGCACGGCGTGGGGAATTGCGCTTAAGTACCGACATCATAAATTTGTTTCTGGAGAGCAAAGATATTATGCAAGATCAGCTTGATGCGTATAAATCATCGCAGGAGCCTGACCAGGAGACTTTCCGCTATATCTGTGAAGCCCTGCGCCAGATTGCTCTGGAAGATAAGCCACAAGCGACGCCGGTATCAGCCCCCGTTGAGCCACCCAAAGCGCCTGAACCCGCTTCCGGTCTGCTGACCGTCACTCTTCGTGCGTTGTCCGAATCCGATAAAACCGTCCTGCTTGAAGAGCTGGCAAATCTGGGCGATGTGCTCGGTCATCAGCAGCAGGCGGATACGTTACAGGTTGAGTTACAAACCGGCGTCTCTGCCGATGATATTCAGGCCGTCTTATGTTTTGTGCTGGAACCGGAGCAAATCACCATTACCTCCGGCAGCGCACAACCGATGACTGCGACAGCGCCTGTCCCGCCGCCGCGCGAAGAGACACCGCAAGTACCTGTTTCGACACCTGTCTCCCCACCCACATCTAAACCTGAAGCGACAGCCAGACCAAAACCGGCCGCCCGCCCGACGTCAGCGGAATCCAGCAGTCTGCGCGTGGCGGTGGAGAAGGTCGATCAAATCATCAATCAGGTCGGCGAATTGATCATTACGCAGGCCATGCTGTCACAGCTTTCCGGTGTGTTGGATCCGCAGTTGCACGATCAGCTCATCAGCAGCATCGGGCAGATGGAGCGCAATGCGCGCGATCTGCAAGAATCGGTGATGTCGATTCGCATGATGCCGATGGAGTACGTTTTCAGCCGTTTCCCCCGTCTGGTGCATGACCTCGGTAGTAAGCTGAATAAAGATATCGAACTGACGCTGAAAGGCGGTTCTGCAGAGCTTGATAAGAGCCTGATTGAACGGATTATCGATCCCCTGACGCATCTGGTGCGTAACAGTCTGGATCACGGTATTGAACCGACTGACGTCCGCCTTGCGAAAGGCAAACCGGTCAGAGGTAATCTGACGCTTTCAGCTGAACATCATGGTGGCAGCATCGTGATTGAGGTGATCGACGACGGTGCTGGTCTTAATCGTCTGAAGATCCTTGCCCGCGCTCAGGCGCAGGGGCTTGCCGTCAGTGATAACTGGAGTGACAAAGAGATCTGGATGCTTATTTTCGCCGCCGGATTCTCGACGGCTGAAAAAGTCACCGATGTGTCCGGGCGCGGCGTCGGTATGGACGTCGTGCGCAGGAATATCCTGGCCATGGGCGGCCACGTTGAAATTCATTCCGAGCAGGATAAAGGCACCACTATCCGCATCATCCTGCCCCTGACGCTGGCGATCCTCGACGGCATGTCCGTTCGGGTTGGCGACGAAATATATGTCCTGCCACTCGGTACGGTCATGGAATCCCTGAAACCTTCTGAAAGCGCCCTTTACCGCATGGCGGGTGACGAACAGATGCTGCTGGTTCGCGGGGAATATCTGCCACTGGTGGAACTGCATCAGGTCTTCAATATTAAAAGTGATGTTCAGCAGGCCAGCGACGGCATTGCGGTGATTCTGGAAAGTGCCGGTTGTCGCTATGCCTTACTGGTCGATCAACTTATCGGTCAGCATCAGGTGGTGGTGAAAAACCTCGAGCTGAATTATCGCAAAGTCCCGGGTATTTCAGCGGCCACTATTCTGGGTGACGGCAGCGTGGCACTGATTCTGGACGTAGTGGCACTGATCACGTTGAGCAAAAATAAAAAGCTCGCGGCAAAACAACATCAACTTGTAACGACCCCTTGAGGTGATCCAATGCATATGTCCCGAACAGAGAAACAGTTTGGCGAAAATAATGTCGATCAGGAATATCTGGTCTTTACGCTGGGCAATGAAGAATACGGCATCGAAATTCTTAAAGTGCAGGAAATTCGCGGTTACGACCGGGTAACGCGTATTGCTAATTCACCGGATTTTATTGCCGGGATCACTAATCTGCGCGGCGTGATCGTGCCTATCATTGATCTGCGTATTAAATTTCAGCTCGATTCCGCTGAGATCAATGATCAGACGGTGACCATCGTATTAAATCTGCTCGACCGCGTGGTGGGCATCGTGGTTGATGGTGTGTCTGATGTGCTGTCACTGAGTGCCGAACAGATCAAACCGGCACCGGATTTTACCGCGACCCTCTCCACCCAATATTTACTGGGGCTGGGCTCACTGGACGACCGTATGTTAATCCTGGTGGATATTGAGAAACTGCTCAACAGTGAAGAAATGGAAATTGTCGAGAAAGTGGCCGAAGCGGCTTATGAATAATATTTTGTTCTCATCGTAACGCTAAAACATTTTTGCAAAAAATATAACATCATAATTATATAACTCGCATTTTATTAGATAACGCCACGAAAGCCCTCCTTTACCGGATGGCTTTTGTTGTTTCAGGTTTATGTGAAATTTAAAAACATCCTATTAACTTCAGTCTTTATTTATTAAAGGGAAAATCATTTTGTTATCATTCATGAGCATTAAAAAGATGGTGCAGTGCCATCTCTATATTATTGCGTTTTCATTTATTGTTCTTGCCGGTCTTAGTTTGCGTATTTCCGATATTTCCAGAAGTAATTTTGAAGATACCGCCCAATTACATACCCGGGTCGCTTTAGTGGATCAGGCCATGTATAAACTGATGGTGATGCGTGGTGATGTGTTATTTCTAAAAACGGCGGCATTGTCGCATTCACAGGCGTCTAAAGAGTGGAATGACGCAGTCAATACCCACAATCAGGAAATACGCCGCCTTGTCGGCGAATGGGCGAAATCGCCAAAGTACACCGCCAGGGCTGAAGAGTTGTCCAAAAAGTCCGCCGCGTTGTTTACTCAGGTTTTGAATAACTACATGGGGTTTATGGCGGATTTAAAGAGCGATGCGGCCATTATTAATGAGACGGATAACCTCATCACCGAGCTTGAATCACTGACCGGAGAATATTTGCAAGTAAGCGAGGAAGTCATGAACGGTTTTCAGCAGCGGGCCGATTTTCTGCACGATGCGCTGTGGATAACGCTGGCGTTCGTCATCGTGCTCTTTATTTTGATGTATATTTCCCTTTCCCGTTACATCACCCGCATGATCCTGAATCGTTTAGCCGAAGCATCAGAAGTCTTCTCAGAAATAAGCCAGGGTGAACTCGCCAAAGAAGTGCCGGACTATGGTCGCAATGAGATGGGTAAATTATTCGCCAATATAGAAGGGATGCGCCTCGCACTGGTGAATATGATCGGTGGGGTGAAAAGTGTGGCGGTCAATATCCGCCATAACGCAGTCGAGATTTCACACGGTAATAATGATTTATCCTCCCGCACCGAAGAGCAGGCCAGTGCCTTGCAACAAACGGCCGCCAGTATGGAGCAAATCAAAACCACGGTACAAAATAATACCGCGCACGCCCGTGAAGCCAACAAACTGGCGACGGATGCGAAAACACTGGCAGACAGCGGGTCAGCGATTATGGTGGATGTGGTGCATTCTATGGGGCAGATCGCCAGCAATGCCAGCCAGATTTCCAACATCATCAAAGTGATCGACGGCATTGCCGGGCAGACCAATATTCTGGCGTTGAATGCGGCGGTTGAAGCTGCGCGTGCCGGTGAACAGGGGCGTGGTTTTGCGGTGGTGGCGAGTGAAGTCCGTCATCTGGCACAGCGCAGTGCGGATGCTTCAAAAGAGATCCGCGGCCTTATCGAAAATTCCGTACAAGATACCGAAGCGGGCAGTAAGCGTGTTGATAACGCTAAAAATACTATCACCGACATCGTCGAGATGGTCAGTAAAGTCAGCAATATCATGCAGGATATTACCCAGGCTTCCGAAGAGCAGAATATGGGGATCCAGCAGGTGGCGGTGGCGATTAATCAGATGGATGTGGTGACGCAACAGAACGCGGCCTTAGTCGAGGAGTCTTCTGCGATTACAGCCATTATGGATGAACAAACCACCGGGTTGGAAAGCATGGTGGCGGTGTTCCACATTGAAGCTGAGTCTGAAACGGCGTAATACCTTAGCGCAGTAAACAGTAATGATTGCGCTGAAGCGGCAGATTGTCTGCCGCTTTTTTTATTGCTGATGATCTCTGATCCATAGCTGTTTTTTCTCTTTGACCAGCCTGAGGATATCCAGCGTTTTCTCTTCATCCAGGGTCAGATCAAAAGTAAAGCAGCCGTTCATCTCTTTCACCCAGGAAAACAAGTTCGGCATATCCCACCAGGCAATATCCACTAACGCTTCCCGAATTTTCTCCGAAAATCTGAAGCGCACCAGCCTGGCCGGACTTCCGGCATAAATACCGTAAGGCTCAGAGCGAAAATTAGGCGGCAAAAGGGAACGCGCGCCAATCACTACCCCATTCTCAATAATTCCACCGCCCAGCATCATCATCTCATCGCCAATCCAGACATCATTTTTGATGATGGAGTCTGCATACTGAGGGGGAGGAGTGTTGGTCAGGCCGTGTCCGAATACAGAAAACATCGCGGTTGATATGGTTTTCATCTCATGCTGGCCGTTGAGCAAGAATTTCAGCCGCAAACCTCCGGCCACAAAACGGCCTACACGCAGGCTTTGGATCCCCGCATCATATTTGACTACTGACCCGACACCCAGCCCGGAACCCTTACCAATGTAAAACGTCCCGGTGGTGGATTCCTCATCCAGCCAGTCCCTGAAAAAACCTGTTGGGATCGTGCTATGAAAACCATCGCGATATTTCAATATCTGAAACTGTTTAGCATAGGGATGATATTTATCGTAACCGATGAAATCGGCATCCGTTTTAATATTCATGGTTTTCTTATTCATATTTATCCAATGTTAACGGGGAAAGATAAAATCAGTCTTTGTCATAAAAAATCCCCTCCATCTGCAAAGATGGAGGGGATTGAAGATAATTGACTGACTAACTTAGCGCAGCAGAGACAATACGTTCTGCGGAACCTGGTTAGCCTGTGCCAGTACGGTCACGCCTGCGGACTGCAGGATGTTCGCGCGGCTCATGTTAGACACTTCAGACGCGAAGTCAGCATCCAGAATACGCGAGCGGGATTCTGACAGGTTATTCACGGTGCTGTTGAGGTTGCTGATAACAGAATCGAAACGGTTCTGTACCGCACCCAGACCGGAGCGCAGTTCATCTACCTGAGACAGTGCATCATCGATGGCTTTCAGCTGGCCAACGCCTGCCAGTTGATCATCTGTTGCAGCAGCACCCTTGGTGAACGATACGCTGTCCGCTGCACCACCGGTGCCTTTAACGAAGGTAGCATCCATCTGCACGCTGACCGCGCTGCCCGCAGCGTCGACACCGACTGCCACGTATACGGTGTTGCCGGTGGAGTCTTTGGTTGCGTAAATTTCACCGCTGCCGCCCGTGCTGAATGCTGCATCTTTCATGGCCTGCATATCACCGGAAGACAGGTTGACATTGACTGCATCTGCACCTGACATGCCGCTCACTTTAGAACCTGTGCTCAGCTGAGTGGCAACTTTCGTCGCATCGAAGCCGTCCATGCCCAGAGTCGTGGCATTCATTTTGTTCAGGTTGATTTCGATAGACTGGCCATCGTTGGCGCCAACCTGAATGTTCAGGGTCTGGTCTTTGCTCAGCACTTTCACGCCGTTGAACTCAGTCTGTTCAGAGATACGGTTGATCTCAGCCAGACGCGCGGTGATCTCATCCTGAATGGATTTACGGTCAGATTCTGAGTTAGTGCCGTTCTGCGCCTGCACAGCCAGACGACGGATGTTTTGCAGGTTGTCGTTTACTTCGTTCAGTGCGCCTTCGGTGGTCTGCGCAATGGAGATACCGTCGTTGGCGTTACGGGAAGCCTGAGTCAGGCCGTTGATGTTAGAGGTGAAACGGTTGCTGATAGCCTGACCCGCTGCATCGTCTTTTGCGCTGTTAATACGCACGCCGGAAGAGAGGCGCTGAATTGCCGTGCCCAGTGAAGACTGGGATTTGTTCAGGTTGTTCTGTGCTACCAGGCTCAGGGCGTTGGTATTAATAACTTGTGCCATATCTATTTCCTCAGATATTAAAATTTAACACTGCAACGGAGTGAGATTGAGTGATGCGTAATTCATTGCGCATATTTAAAATATCGGTGGAAATATATTTCCCTAAAATGATTTTTTAATTATTTTTATTAAAGAGGGTTAATCAATAAAATAGCGTCATTTATGTCTTCAATTCAACTTATTGCTTTTCACCGTCTGGCAGACGCGGTTATTTCCGAAACGATGAACGTTTACGTCCCTAACGAAAAATACCCCCTGCCCGCGAAGGCAGAGGGTATTAAAGAGAGTATTAAGAACTAACTTACTTAGCGCAGCAGAGACAATACGTTCTGCGGAACCTGGTTAGCCTGTGCCAGTACGGTCACACCTGCGGACTGCAGGATGTTCGCGCGGCTCATGTTAGACACTTCAGACGCGAAGTCAGCATCCAGAATACGCGAGCGGGATTCTGACAGGTTATTCACGGTGCTGTTGAGGTTGCTGATAACAGAATCGAAACGGTTCTGTACCGCACCCAGACCGGAGCGCAGTTCGTCTACCTGAGACAGTGCATCATCGATGGCTTTCATCTGGCCAACGCCTTTCAGCATATCAGCATCCGCAGCAGCGGTGCTCACCGTGAAGGCAACTGAATCCGCTGCCCCACCAGAACCTTTGCTGAAGGCGGCATCAACGGTAACGGCCACCGCGCTGCCCGTGCTGTCTTTACCCACCGCCATATACACGGTGTTACCGCTTGCATCTTTAGCTGAATAGATTTCACCGCTACCGCCGGCACCGAATGCAGCCGTTTTCATAGCATTGATATCACCGCTGCTAATGTTGACGCTGACGGCATCGCCGGCGGCATCAGTACCACTTACTTTGGAACCTGCGCTCAGCTGAGTGGCAACTTTCGTCGCATCGAAGCCGTCCATGCCCAGAGTCGTGGCATTCATTTGGTTCAGGTTGATTTCGATAGACTGGCCATCGTTGGCGCCAACCTGAATGTTCAGGGTCTGGTCTTTGCTCAGCACTTTCACGCCGTTGAACTCAGTCTGTTCAGAGATACGGTTGATCTCAGCCAGACGCGCGGTGATCTCATCCTGAATGGATTTACGGTCAGATTCTGAGTTAGTGCCGTTCTGCGCCTGCACAGCCAGACGACGGATGTTTTGCAGGTTGTCGTTTACTTCGTTCAGTGCGCCTTCGGTGGTCTGCGCAATGGAGATACCGTCGTTGGCGTTACGGGAAGCCTGAGTCAGGCCGTTGATGTTAGAGGTGAAACGGTTGCTGATAGCCTGACCCGCTGCATCGTCTTTTGCGCTGTTAATACGCACGCCGGAAGAGAGGCGCTGAATTGCCGTGCCCAGTGAAGACTGGGATTTGTTCAGGTTGTTCTGTGCTACCAGGCTCAGGGCGTTGGTATTAATAACTTGTGCCATTGAGATATTCCTCAGAGTTGTAAATGAAACACTGCAACTTCATTGCAAATGTGTAATGCGTTATTTTGTTCGCATATTTAAAATATCGGAGCGCCCAAAAAACTCTAAAGTGTTTTTTTGCATTTAATTTCTGAGCTGGTGGGTAAATGCACGGCTATTAAGAGGGTCGCCCGGTTAGGTAGGAATATTCTGATGAATAATTTTTTCTATTATTCTTGCAATCAGATGAATTGCATTCATTTGTGTGCGCAATTGAAGGATTAGCTAAAGATATTTATAAGAATATTCCATGGAAATCTAAATCTATTCATTGAAAAGAGGAAGGGAGTGTTTTTAACGCGTCTTAAGGTTGATGGTTGAAAGACAAAAAATTAAACTTTAAAACGCGGCAACCGATATTTATTAGTGAAGTTTCATCAAAAAATACATTCTAAACAGGAGAATTTAATGGCTTCCTTTTCATCGATAGGTATCGGCGCAGGTATGGATACCGCCACAATGCTCGAGCAAATCAAAGCTGCTGAGCAGATGCGTCTGAAACCTTACACCCTGATGCAGAATAGCTATAAATCCAAAATCTCTGCGTGGGGAACGCTTTCAGGGTCGATGTCGGCGCTGCAGGGCAGTGTTAAAAAGCTGACGAATGATGCGTTTAACACGCTAACTGTCAGTACGAATAAAGCCTTTACGGCGACCGCCGGGACTGACGCCAACGCCGATACCCATGCGGTTCACGTAACACAACTGGCTGTGGCACATAAGCTCGCCACGCAGCAACTGCCTGCGGGTGAAGATGCCGATACGCAGCAGGGTGATGGAACGTCAGAGGAACGTACCATCAAGATCACCACTGGCGACGGTAAGGTGACGGAAGTAAAACTGAAGAAAGATGAAACGTCGCTGAACCAAATCGCCGCTGCGATTAAAAAGCAGGACGGTAATATTAGTGCCTCTGTGCAGAAAACCAATGACGGTTATCAGCTGGTCATCAGTGCAAAAGAGACCGGTACCGACGGTCAAATGAGCATCAGCGTTGAAGGCGACACCGCTCTGGGCGATATGCTTAATACCAGCAACGGTGGCGAAACGAACCCTCCAGCTAATGGCGACAAAATGAAGCTGGTGACTGCCGCGCAGGATGCCAAACTGACCGTCGATGGCAGCGAATATACGCGCTCAAGTAATAACATCAGCGACATTATTTCCGGGGTAACGCTGACGCTGAAAGCGCCCTCAGAAACCGCTGATTCAGAACAGCTGACGCTGACCCGCGATTCATCTGCCATCAAAACCAGCGTCAAAGATTTTGTCGAAAAGTACAACGCGTTACTGAAACTGACCACCGCTGCCAGTAAATATGTGCCTAACGAAACGGCTGGCCTGAAAGACGAGGATATCGCTACCCAGAATGGCCAGAACGGCGCTCTGATGGGGGATTCTACCCTGCGCGGTATGGTCAGCGAGCTGCGTACCACTGTTAACGGTGTGTATGGTGAAAACGATGCGGATGTCAGCGCACTGGCCGATCTGGGCATCAAAATTGATGCCGCTACCGGTCAGATGACGCTCAACGAATCCAAACTCGATACCGCCATTGCTGATAACCCGGATGCCATTGGCGATATGTTCATGGGCCGTGGCGAAAAAGAGGGGCTGGCGACGAAGCTCAGCACTATCGTCGAAAAATACGTCGGTAATCCGGACACCAAGACTGAGGGGATTATCAAAACCTCCACCGAGGGGCTGGACGCGCAAGTCAAAATCATGCAAACCCAGCTGGATAAAACTCAGAAGCTGATTGATGCGCAGGTTGAGCGTTACAAAATTCAGTTCCAGAACCTGGACAGCACCATGTCGAAAATGAACAGCCTGAGTAACTCCATGGCCAGCATGTTGTCTTCACTGAATACCAAGTAATGAGCCCGCAGTAATTTTCATTATTTAACCGGCAGGAGAGGGTGACTCTCCTGCTTATTAATCACGGAGTCACCATGTATTCGAAATCAGGAAGTAAAGCCTACGCTCAGGTTGATCTGGAGAGCCAGCTGGCGGGGGCGTCACCGCATGAGCTGATTACGATGCTGCTCGATGGCGCGGTCAACGCGGTACTGCGCGCTAAAATATATTTTGAAATGGGTAATATTGCTAAACGCGGAGAGATGATTTCTCGTGCCATCAATATTATCGATAACGGATTGCGAACGTCGCTGGATCACGAGAAAGGGCAACATATCGCTGCGGATCTGGAAAGGCTATATGACTATATGTCACGAACGTTGCTGGAAGCGAACCGGCGCAATTCACCTGAAGAACTCACCGCCGTGAGTGAAATACTGACGAACCTTGCCACCACATGGAAGGAAATTGAACCTAAGAAAAGGCTGGAAAATTATGGGTAATAGCGTATCGGAAGATTATGAAGGCATTTATCAATTGAATCTGCATCTGCTTGAAATGGTGAAACAGGGGCAATGGGACGAATTTATCCCGCTGGCCGAAGTGTATATTACGAAGTTACACAATGTTATTAATAATCAGCCAGCAGAACTTATGCCAGATGAGAAGGCGAATCTGAGCTTTATTCTGACTAATCTGATTGAGAATGAAGGTGAAATTGAAAAAACATTGAGAAGCAGACTTGATGTGTTGAAAAAAGAAATGTCATCTTTACATCGCGGGAAGAAGTGCAGCGAGGCTTATTCATCACAATTCACCTCCGCGTTCCATTAAACCCCGGAGAGGCTATTTTGGATGATCCAAATATAGCCTTAGCATAACTCTGAGCACCCCTCTCGTTATGCACTCTCCCTGTTTACACTCTGATTATTCTTAACAGGTAATTTAGTCAGCAACAGTGACTTGTTAATAATAATTAATCGTTAATTGATTTCTCACCACATTCAGGGGCGGCAATAGCTGACCCTGACTCGCCACGGAATACACAAAATAAAATGGCCCGCGTGCCGTCAGTGTCGATCCGACCTTTTTACTCCCCGACAGCGAATCCAGCACAATACATCTGTCCTGACTGCACAGTTTAATCTGTAAACCCGGCGGTGCCGGAGAGAGCAGGCTAATGCGCCATGAAATGCGGTTAAGGCTGGCTCCCGCAGGAATAGTGGGCGTTAACGGACGACTTGATAACGTCTGGTTGCCCACGCTGACACTCCCGCCGACAGAGTCACCGCTCCATGAACCACTGGCCGCCGAAGTAGCCAGAGGAAAAAACAAGACCGTAAAGACCAGACCACGCAGCGTCATTCTTTGCCGCCGATGATGTAGGACATCCGCACGGTGCGGTTGTTGCTGATTTCCTGATTCGATAACACGGTCAGCTGGGGATACACGCGGCGCAGGAAACGTGAGAGCATGAAACGCAACGGCTGATTAACCAGAAGAACCAGCGGTGCGCCGATGGCTTCCTGCTGCGAAATCGCTTTCTCCGTCTGCACCATAATATTTTCTGCAATCCCAGGTTCGATCGCGCTGCCGCTCTGTGTGGCCTGGATCAGCAATCTTTCGAGATTAAGATCCAGCCCGATCACCTGCATTTCGTCATTACCCGGGAACCATTTTTGGGTGATTGCACGACCCAGCCGGATGCGTACATGCGCGGTCAGATCGTCGGGATCGGTGATCGCGCCTGAGAATTCCGCCAGTGTATCGATGATAGTTCTCACGTCACGGATTGAAATGCGCTCTGCGAGCAGGTTTTGCAGAACCTTATGGAACGTCGTCAGCGAGATAACGCCGGGGATCAGATCTTCCACCAGCTTCGGCATGTCTTTGGTCAGACGATCCAGCAGTTGCTGCGTTTCCTGACGGCCAAACAGTTCATCGGTGTGCAATGAGATCAGGTGATTGAGGTGCGTTGCGATCACTGAGCTTGGATCCACCACGGTATAACCCAGCGCCTGCGCGCGTTCGCGCATGACCTCGTCAATCCAGACCGCAGGCAAACCAAAGGCAGGATCCTGACAGGGTACGCCCGGTAACTCACCTTCTGCACAGCCCGGATCGATTGCCATCCAGCGCTCTGGCTGGGTTTCGCCACGGCCAATTTCCACACCTTTAAGCAAAATACGGTAATCGGTGGGCGCAAGATCCAGGTTATCGCGGATATGCACCGGCGGCGGCAGGAAGCCCATCTCCTGAGCAAACTTTTTACGGATACCGCGAATTCGGGTAAGCAGCTGACCTTTTTGTTCGCTGTCCACCATCGGGATCAGACGGTAACCCACTTCCAGACCCAGCACGTCTTCATGCTGAACGTCGGACCATGAGGCTTCACTAGCCTGTGCCGCCTCAGCTTCGGCTTTGGCCGACGCCTGACTTTCCTTGCTCATGGCGCGTTTTGTCCCGGCAGGATTATCCATCTGACGTCCGCGCATCCACCAGGCTAATGCCAGTAATCCGCCGGTAAACAGCAGGAAGACAAAGTTCGGCATGCCGGGAACCAGCCCCAGCAGGCCGATAACCCCGGCAGCCAGAACCATTACGCGCGGATTGTTAAACAGCTGGCTGACCATTTGCTCGCCGACGTCTTCCTCGGTAGCCACGCGGGTCACGATCACACCGGCAGCGGTAGAGATCACAAGACCCGGGATCTGTGCCACCAGACCATCACCGATGGTCAGCAGCGTGTAAGTCGTGCCTGCTTCGCCAAAGGTCATCCCGTGTTGCAGGGTACCAATCATCAGGCCGCCGATGACGTTAATCGCCATGATAAGCAACCCGGCGATAGCATCGCCGCGCACGAATTTACTGGCACCGTCCATCGAACCGTAGAAATCGGCTTCCTGCGTCACTTCGCTGCGGCGTTTTTTGGCTTCCTGCTCACCGATGATCCCGGCATTCAGGTCAGCATCGATTGCCATCTGTTTGCCCGGCATCCCGTCGAGGACAAAACGCGCGCCGACTTCAGCAATACGCCCGGCACCTTTGGTAATAACCATAAAGTTGATGATGATCAGAATGACGAAGACCACAATGCCGATGGCAAAATTACCGCCAACCAAAAAGTTGCCGAAGGCATCGATCACCTGACCTGCGGCGCCTTCTCCGGTATGGCCGTACATCAGGATAATACGGGTGGAGGCGATGTTTAAAGCCAGACGCAACAGGGTCGAAAACAGCAGAACCGTTGGGAAGGCGGAGAATTCCAGCGTGTTCTGCGTAAACATGGCGACCAGCAAAATCATCAGTGACAGCACGATATTGAAGGTAAACAGTAAATCCAGAATGAACGGAGGCAGAGGCAAAATCATCATCGACAGAATTGTCATGATCAATACCGGGCCTGCCAGTATTTGCCACTGCGTCTGCTTAAAATCGGGTAAACGTAATTTGGTGGCTAAATTGGCCATCACTCGTGACTCTCTTGTGCAAAGTCCAGTGCCGCAGGCACCGGAAGGTTCTCAGGTTTTTTAGGGAGGATCCCGCTGCCTTTTTTCCAGCGCCTTACGCCGTAAACCCAGGCGAGGACTTCGGCGACGGCACCGTACAGTTCGGTCGGGATCTGTTCACCGATTTCGCAATGGCGGTACAGGGCACGCGCCAGCGGCGGCGCTTCCAGCATGGGGATTTTGTATTTGGCTGCTTCTTCACGAATACGTAATGCAATATCCCCGGCGCCTTTGGCTAACATTAATGGCGCACCCGTTCCGCCTTCTTTGTAGCAAAGGGCGATCGAATAGTGTGTCGGGTTATTGACGATGACGTCAGCCCGCGGAATGTCTTCCATCATTCGCTGACGCGCCGCGTTACGTTGCAGTTGTTTGATTCGCCCTTTGACGTGCGGATCGCCTTCCTGCTGTTTATATTCATCGCGGATTTCCTGACGACTCATACGTAGCTTCTTCAGATTGCTCATGATCTGATAAAAAACGTCGTAACCCACCAGCGGAATGAGCGCCAGGATCACCACCAGCAGGCAGCCTGAAATAATGGCGCGCATATCTTTCAGGCCCATGGCGACCGGCTCGTAAATCAGTTGGATCATGTGTGACTTATTGGCGAGGATATAAATCGCCGCTGCACAGCCGACCAGTATGACTTTCAACAGACTTTTTAATAATTCGGAGACAACCTGCGTCGAAAACATGCGTTTGAATCCTGATAAAGGATTCAAACGCTTGAGATCCACTTTTATCGATTTACCGCTGATGTTCAGCCCGCCCAGCAACATGGGGGAGGTCATTCCGGTGATGAATAACCCGACCAAAATGGGCAGCACGGAAAATACAGCCATGCTGAACAACTCCCCGGCACGCAGCAGCATCAGTGCTGAATCGAGCATCACCAGCCGGTCAAAGGTCAGCCCGTTATGCAACAGTAAACTGAGCTTTCCGGCCAGATGCGAACCGCCGAGCATGATGAGCATCCACCCGACCAGCAGCATCAGCAGCGAGGTCAGCTCTTTGGAGCGCGGAACCTGACCCTCCTCACGGGCTTTTGACAGCTTGGTGGGGGTGGGTTCTTCTGTTTTTTCTACATCACTTTCCTGTGACATGTTGCTCAGAACCCGAGGGTTTCGAGCAGGTCGTCAACCTGGTCCTGCGAAGCAACAATGCCTGCACCTGACTGATTAATCTGCGGGCCATTTTTCAGGTTATCGTTGGATTCACTGACGGAAGGCTGCATCATGCCCGGCATATTCTCGACCAGAACCTGAATCAGTTCGTGCTCAACGTTTTCAATCAGCTTCATCATGTTCTGAATAACCTGACCGGTGAGATCCTGGAAATCCTGCGCCATCATGATTTCCATCAGTTGCTCGTTGGTCTGGCTGGCTACTTTCGGGGTGTTGTCCAGAAAAGCCCGGGTATCGCTGACCAGCTCGCGCGCCTGTGCTAACTCAACCGGTGATTCAAACCAGGCATCCCAACGGGCTTTTAACGCGGTGGATTCTTCACTCAGGGCGTCCTGTAGCGGACGGGCGATTTCCACGCAGGTAAGGGCGCGGTCCGCCGCCTGCGACGTTTTTCCGACCACATAATTGAGGCGGTCGCGCGTGTCAGGAATCGCTTCTGCCACGTCCATGATGGCGCGATCCAGCCCCAGATTCGCCACACTGTCCCGTAACAGACGGGTCAGCTGGCCGATGCGGGAAAAGATTTCTTTGAAGTTGTTGGCGGACTCCTGGTTTTGTGTCGTCTTCATCAGTCGTTACCACCCGAGTTTTTCGAAGATTTTATTGAGCTTCTCTTCCAGTGTGGCTGCGGTGAAAGGCTTCACCACATAACCATTGGCACCGGCCTGCGCGGCAGCAATAATATTTTCTTTTTTGGCTTCAGCGGTCACCATCAGTACGGGCAGGGCTTTCAGGTTGTCGTCCTTGCGCATTTCAGTGAGCAATTGCAGGCCATCGAGATTCGGCATGTTCCAGTCGCTTATCACGAAATCGAAGCTGGAAGCACGCAGCTTGGTCAGCGCGTCCTGACCGTCTTCGGCCTCTTCAACATTTTTAAAGCCCAGATCCTGTAGCAGGTTTCGAACAATCCGGCGCATGGTGGCGAAATCATCAATAACCAAAAAGCGCAAATTTTTATCAGCCATTTACTCGTCCTTTAATAGTAAAAAATTATCCAAAACAATGTATTGGAAATACGGTGACGCAAAATAAAACAGTAACATCACCCGCTAAAACCGGTGGCTTTGGCGGATAAAACGGTGTCAGATTCTGCGGGCCTGACCGACCACGCCATTGAGGATGCGCTGGGTCATCTCATGGAGATCGACCACCTCGCACACCGCCTCCAGCGCAATGGCTTCCCGCGGCATGCCGAAGACCACGCAGCTTTTTTCGCTCTGCGCCAGGGTGTGAGCCCCTGACTTACGCATTTCCAGTAATCCCTGTGCACCATCGCTGCCCATGCCGGTCAAAATGGCGCCGACCGCATTTTTTCCAGCCGATTTCGCGACGGATTTGAACAACACATCCACTGCCGGACGGTGACGGTTAACCGGCGGCGACTGGTTGAGTTTGATGTGGTAATTGGCTCCGCTACGCACCAGCTCCATGTGCAGATCGCCGGGCGCGATATAGGCGTGGCCGGGTAATACGCGGTCACCGTCCTCACCCTCTTTCACCGAAATCTGGCACAGGTTATCGAGCCGCTCGGCGAAGGAGCGGGTGAAGCCGGGCGGCATATGTTGGGCAATGACAATGCCTGGACTGGTCAGCGGCATGGGCAGCAGCACCTGACGCAGCGCCTCGGTGCCGCCGGTAGAGGAGCCGATAGCAATAATTTTTTCGCTGCCGACCAGCGGGCTGTTAATCACTTTTAGCGCCTCGGGATGACGCTCGCGGCGACTGACCTGGACTTTGGACGCCATGCGGATCTTCTCGGCAATAATTTCGGCGTATTGCATCATTCCGTCTTTCAGCCCCATTTCAGGCTTAGTCACGAAATCGACAGCACCCAATTCCAGTGCACTCAGTGTTATCTCTGATCCCCTGCTGGTCAGCGAGGAAACCATAATGACCGGCATAGGGCGCAGACGCATCAGGCGCTCCAGGAAGTCCAGACCGTCCATGCGTGGCATTTCCACGTCCAGCGTCAGTACATCCGGATTAAATTGCTTGATCAAATCCCGGGCAATGATCGGATCTGGCGCGGTGGCGACCATTTCCATATCAGACTGATGATTCACAATCTCGCTCATGATGTTGCGAATGAGGGCGGAATCATCAACACAGAGTACGCGTATCTTTTTCATCACTTCTCCCGTGCAAGCTCGTAGACCGACTGACCGCGCAGACGGAAAGGTCCATTCATGCCGCCAAAATGTTCAGAATGACCGGCAAACAGAATGCCGCCGGGTTTGAGCATTTTGGCGAAGCGGTTCATCAGCTGTTCCTGTGTCTTCTGGTCGAAATAGATCATGACGTTGCGGCAAAATATGGCGTCAAACGGTGCCGGAACATCCCAGTTAGCATCGAGCAAATTGAGGTGCTGATAACGGATGCTGGCCAGCAGCTCCTTTCTGACTTTCACCAGATTTTCCTGCTCGCCGGTACCGCGCAGAAAGTAGTTACGCTTCTGCTCAACGCTCAGACTGTCGAGGTCGGATAGCCGGTAGACCGCCTCTGTGGCCTTTTGCAAAACTTCAGTATCAATATCTGAGGCCCACACGCGTGGCCCGGCAATACTGCGACCCAGAGTTTCGTCCAGTGTCATCGCGATAGAACAAGGTTCTTCCCCCGTAGACGCCGCCGTACACCACACGGTGTAATTGGGACGGGCGCGCGCATGCGCGGCCAAAATAGGGAAGTGATACGACTCCCGGAAAAATGAGGTCAGATTGGTGGTCAGGGCGTTAATAAACCCCTGCCATTCCTGACTTTGCTGATTGGCCTCGAGACGCTTCACGTAGTCGGTGAAACTGGTTAATTTTAATTCACGTAACCGGCGGGACAGGCGGTTATACACCATGTCACGCTTCTGGCTATTTAATACAATTCCAGCGCGTTGATAAATTAACTCGCTAATCTTCTGTAAGTCTTTATCTGAGAGTTCTTCCTGAATGTACATATTTCTATTATTCAACTGTCACTGATAGAGCATGGTTCCCAAAGGGATAATACCGGTCATTTCTTCCCGCTTATTCACGGATTGACGAGATTGGTGACGGTTTCCTGAAAATGTGAGCGCGAAAGATATTCACAGATAAAAAGGAAAAATGGCCAGCAGGCCATATTATTACGTTGTGTTCTTATAAATGCTCTGATTCAATATCGGATAGATTATCAGAGGGGATAAGAGTGAACTACACACCCATACTCATGATTTCCTGATACGCGCTCACCATTTTATTACGCACCTGGATGCCCAGATTCAATGCCACGGAGGATTTTTGCATGGAGACCATGACATCGTTCAGCCCAATGTCTGTCGCGCCGGTCATATAGTCCTGAGCCTGTGTCTTTGCCGTGTTCTGTACCTGGCTGATGCTGTTAATGCTTTCGAATAAAATGTCAGAAAACTGTAATTTTTTATCGACATTTTTATTGTCAGCAATGAAAGGCGTTTTTTGAGTGGCCGAAGTTTGCTGCGCCTGAAAGCTAATTTGTTCCAGAACACCTTTCATCGATTGAATAGACATCATTAATTCCTTTATATCGGCCTGATGACTCTGCCGGCATACTTTCTATTGGTTTTTAATAACTGCAGCGTAACATAAGGTTCGGTAAATAAAATAATGCGAATAGCTGACAGAAATTTCAGCTTATTGATGCTTAAAAAAAACGCAATTAGAACATAATACGCGACTGGAAATTTGTCTGTGTATTTACTGCTTCGCTTTCACTTATCCGTAACCGGGGTGCTGATTCGCAATAATACGCCTGCTTTGCGTCATTTATTTTATTTACAGGACTACGGCATGAATGCCACAACAAACGGTATCAAAAACAAGAATACAGCGAGTCTGATGGCAGCATTAGAACGGCTTCGTTCGAGCCCTAAAATTATTTTGCTTATCAGCGCCTCCGTGGCGATCACAATCATTATTGCCCTTATATTTTGGGCAAAATCTCCGTCTTATCGGGTTCTGTACAGCAATATCAGCGATCAGGACGGCGGCGCTATCGTGGCGCAATTAACACAAATGAATGTGCCTTATCGCTTTGCGGAGAGAGGCGGCGCCATCATGGTGCCTGAAAATAAGGTGCACGAGGCCCGTCTGACCCTCGCTCAGCTTGGACTGCCAAAAGGCGGCGCTGTCGGTTTTGAATTACTCGATCAGGAAAAGTTCGGCATCAGCCAGTTCAGTGAGCAGGTGAACTTTCAGCGTGCGCTGGAAGGGGAACTTTCCCGCACCATTGAAACTCTGGGCAGTGTGCAGAACGCTCGCGTACATCTGGCGATGCCAAAACCGTCAATGTTTGTACGGGAACAAAAACTGGCCTCTGCGTCCGTGACCGTGACGCTGAGCCAGGGCCGTTCGCTGGACTCCGGGCAGGTCAGTGCGATCACCTATCTTATCTCGAGCGCAGTGCCTGGGTTGAATGCGGATAACGTCACGATTGTCGATCAAAGCGGGCACTTACTGACGCAAAGCGGCGGTCAGGCAATGCAGACCACACAGCTGAAATACACCAGCGAAGTGGAAGCCGATTATCAGCAGCGTATCCAGACCATTCTGGCCACCATTGTCGGGCGCAATAACGTCAAGGCGCAGGTTACCGCGCAGCTCGATTTCACCCAACATGAACAGACCGCCGAGCAGTTCCAGCCAAATACTGCACCGGACAAAATGGCCATCCGCAGCCGTCAGACCAGTGATGCCGAGCAGGGCAGCAAAAACGGCGTTGGCGGGGTTCCGGGCGCGTTGAGCAATCAGCCGCCAACCCCGGCTACTGCGCCGATCACTCAGGTACCGGCACCGAATCAACCTGCACAGGGCGCAGCGGCCGGCGGGAATGCTGCCAACAACACCGCACGTAATGGCGCAGGAACGGCAGAAACCACTGTCGCTACGCCGATGCCGTTTAACAATCGTAAAGACAACACCACCAACTATGAGCTAGACCGCACCCTGACACATATCAAGCGCAGTACGGGCAGTATCGAACGCCTGTCGGTCGCTGTAGTGGTCAACTATCTGCCAGGTAAAGACGGTGTGCCGGTGGCGTTAACGCCGGAGCAGCTTGAGCAGATCAATGCGCTGGTGAAAGAGACCATGGGCTATTCCGCTGCGCGTGGCGACACCATCAACATCGTCAACTCGCCGTTTACTGCAGTGGAAGAGGACGCCGCACCGCCGTTCTGGAAGCAGGAAGGCTTTATTAATCTGCTGCTTTCCGCCGCTCGTTACCTGTTGATCGCCATCGTCGCGTGGTTCCTGTGGCGTAAAGCTGTACAGCCCGCCTGGTTGCGTAATCAGGAACTGGTATTGCAACGTCTGGAGCTGGAAAAGCAGGCGCGTCAGGCTGAAATTGATGCCAATACCCGCCGTGCCGAAAGCAGCGTCAGGGCCAAAGCCGAGCAGCGCGTTGAAACGGAAATTAACACCCAAAGCCTGCGCGAACTGGCTGAGCAGGAGCCGCGGGTTATTGCGCTGGTGATTCGCCAGTGGATGAATAAGGAGCTGAAATCATAATGAATGCCTCTGAGAAAAGTGCGATTGTCATGCTGACACTCGGTGATGTACTGGCGGCGGAAGTGTTCAAGCACCTCAACACCCACGAAGTCAAACTGATCAGCAGCTCGATGGTCAACATGGGGGGATTCACCCATGAACAACTGGCTGATGTGTTGCGCGAATTCCAGCAAGACTCCAGTGAATACGCCGCACTGAGCGTCAATACCAATGACTATCTGCGCAGTGTGCTGGTGAAAGCGCTCGGCGAAGAGCGGGCGTCGAGCCTGCTCGAAGACTTGCTGGATACTCAGCAGGGCACTAACGGTATTGAAACGCTCAATTTCATGGAACCGCAGACGGTGTTCGATCTTATCCGCGACGAGCATCCGCAGATCATTGCTACCATTCTGGTGCACCTCAAACGTGGTCAGGCAGCGGATGTCCTGAGCAAATTCGACGACCGGGAACGCAACGACATCATGCTGCGTATTGCGACTTTCGGCGGCGTTCAGCCAGCCGCATTGCAGGAACTGACCGAAGTACTCAACAACCTGTTGCATGGTCAGAACCTCAAGCGCAGCAAAATGGGCGGTGTACGTCCTGCGGCGGAAATTCTCAACCTGATGAAAACCCAGCAGGAAGAGTCTGCCATCGAAGCGGTACGCGACTTCGATCAGGAGCTGGCGCAGAAAATTATCGACGAGATGTTCCTGTTCGAAAATCTGGTCGAAATCGAAGATCGCAGTATCCAGCGCATTCTGCAGGAAATCGAAAACGAATCCCTTATCGTCGCACTCAAAGGGGCCGATGCGCCGCTGCGCGAGAAGTTCTTCCGCAATATGTCCCGTCGTCAGGCGGATATCATGATGGAAGATCTGGGATCGCGTGGGCCGATACGTATGTCGCAGGTCGAAGCCGAGCAGAAAAGTATTCTGCTGATTGTGCGTCGTCTGGCTGAGACGGGTGAAGTTGTGATCGGAGGAAGTGAAGATGCCTACGTCTGATCGTGATCAGCCATTGAACTGGCAGGCCTGGCAGCCACAAAATTTGCTCGATGATTTCAGCCAGCCGGAACATGAAATAGTCGAAACGCCGGGTGCGTATCAGTCCGACGAACTTTTGCAGGCTGAGTTATCACGCCTCCGTCAGCAGGCCGAGCAGAAAGGGTTTGCTCAGGGGCAGGCTCGCGGCGTGGAAGAAGGGAAAAAGCAGGGTTATGAGGCCGGTTTTGCTCAGGGCAAACAAGACGGTTTTGAGCAGGGGCTGTCTGAATCCAGTGCGCAACAACGCGAAACCGGTGAGCGTTTTTCCCGACTGTTGCATGAATTCAAAATCTCGCTCGATAACCTCGACAGTGTGATCCCATCACGTCTGGTGCAGCTCTCACTGACCGCCGCCCGTTCGATTTTGGGCAAAAATATCACCTGCGACAACGATGTGCTGCTGGAGAAAATTCAGCAGTTGTTACAGCAGGAATCTCTGTTCAAGGGAGCCGCAGTGCTGTGGGTAAACCCTGATGATGTTGCGCTGGTGCAGGATAACGTCGGGAAATCGCTGCTGTCGATGGGCTGGGAATTACGCGCTGACGTGAATATTTTGCCGGGCGGTTGCCGCATCACGTCAGAAGAAGGCGAGTTCGATGCCACAATGAATACCCGCTGGCAGGAGCTGTGCGAGCTGGCGCGAGAGGACTACTGCGCATGACCCAGCGCCTGAAAAACTGGCTGGAAGTGATTGACCGTAAAGAGAAGCGCATCACTTCACTGCCGCCGTTTCGCCAGTACGGCAAGCTGACGCGTGCGACCGGTCTGGTGATGGAAGCCGTTGGCCTGAAGTTACCTATCGGCACGTTGTGTATCGTCGAACGTCATTCCCGCGCCGGTATCGATAAAGTCGAAAGCGAAGTTGTCGGCTTTAACGGGCAGATTCTGTATCTGATGCCGCTGGAAAATGTTGATGGCGTATTACCCGGCGCAAGGGTGTATTCGCTGGAAAGCGGTGAAGGGGCGGCGAAAGGTAAGCAACTGCCGCTCGGACCTGAGCTGCTGGGGCGTGTACTGGACGCCAGCGCACGCCCGCTCGACGGATTACCCGCGCCTGTCACCTTGCAGCACGGCCCGTTGTTTACTCCGCCAGTGAATCCTCTACTGCGTGACCCGATTAAAAACGTGCTGGATGTCGGTGTGCGGGCTATCAACGGTTTGCTCACCGTCGGACGCGGCCAGCGTATGGGGCTGTTTGCCGGATCCGGCGTCGGTAAAAGTGTCCTGCTTGGCATGATGGCGCGTTATACCAAGGCTGATGTGATTGTGGTTGGGCTTATCGGCGAGCGCGGGCGCGAAGTTAAAGATTTCATCGAGAATATTCTCGGTCAAGAAGGTCGTAAGCGGTCAGTGGTGATCGCTGCTCCTGCCGATGTTTCGCCGATCCTGCGTATGCAGGGCGCGGTGTACGCCACCCGTATCGCCGAAGATTTTCGCGATCGCGGGCTGGACGTGTTGTTAATCATGGATTCTCTGACCCGTTATGCCATGGCACAGCGTGAAATCGCGCTGGCTATTGGCGAACCCCCGGCCACCAAAGGCTATCCGCCTTCCGTTTTCGCAAAATTGCCTGCGCTGGTGGAGCGTGCCGGTAACGGCGTGAAAGAGGGGGGGTCGATCACCGCGTTTTATACCGTTCTGACCGAAGGTGATGATCAGCAGGATCCGATCGCCGACTCCGCACGGGCGATCCTCGACGGTCACATTGTGCTGTCACGTCGTCTGGCGGAATCGGGCCACTATCCGGCGATCGATATTGAAGCCTCGATCAGCCGTGTGATGACTGAACTTATCGAGCCGGTTCATTATAAAAAAGTACAAAACTTCAAGCAGTTACTTTCCTCTTACCAGCGCAATCGCGATTTGGTGAGCGTCGGCGCCTATGCCGCAGGCAGCGATCCGCTGCTGGACAACGCGATCCGTCTTTATCCGCAAATGGAAGCCTATTTACAGCAGGCGATTTATGAAAGCAGCGGGTATCAGGAAGCCAGTGACAAACTTGACGCCATTTTTTCAGTTAAACCCAAAGCCTGAGGGGAGTAATTAATCATGGCAACCACTAACCCGATGGATTTTCTGCGTGAACTGGCCGAGCAAACGCTGACGGACACCACCGCCGAATTAGGGAAAGTTCAGCAGGCCTATAGCCTGGCCACGACCCAGCTCAGTCAACTGGAAAGTTTTGAACTGGAATATCAGCAACAGCTGCGAGCAACGGTGTCAGGTAAAGGTATTCCTGTGGCCGATTTGCTCAACCGCCAGTCTTTTATTGATTCACTCGGGAATGTCGTGAAGCAGCAGGCCAGCCACGTGGCGAAATGCCAGAACACAGTCAATGAAACCCTGCTGAACTGGCGTCATGACAAGCAGCGTCTCAACGCGTTCGAAACACTGAAAAGCCGGGCTGACGACGTGCGGATGCTGAAAGAAAACCGTCAGGAACAAAAGTTAATGGACGAATTTGCGCAGCGTGCCTGCATGGGAAGAGAACTTTTATGATTGTTACCGCCAACCCTGTGGTCAGTGGCGTTACCCCGGGTAAATCTGCAAACACGACAACGTCTGATGTCAGTTTTTCTGCCACATTAGAACAGGCCTATCCGACTCAAAAAAACCGACCGGCTTTAGCGGGCCAGCAAGCGAAGACGCCAGGCGAGGCTTCGGAAAAGCCGGAAGATGGCCAGCCTGAGGCTCCGCCCGTGCAGACACTGCCCGCTGAGTTGCCGCCGGTGGAAATCATCACTCAGATGCCCCTTCCTGATCCGCAAACCGACGGCGAAGCGTTAATTGATCCACAGCTTCTCGCTTTACAACAGATGGTGGCGCAAAACGTGCAGGTCGCGCCGGTAATGCAACCTCCTGCTACGGGGCAGACAGCCGCTCCACAGCCAGCGGAAGCGGTGGAAGAGCAGGGCGCCGATATCATGGCGAAACCGTTGGCGGATGCCGCGCCTGCGCAGGTGCAGGAGCGTCAGAATACGGCCTTTGTGTTGCCGGAAAGCATGAAGCCGAAAGCCGTCGCTGAGGCGGCGCAGAGTGCGACGCAAGGTAAACAGGGAACCGATAAGGTGGCTTCTGAACAGCACGATGCGTTTCTTTCTATGATGAATAAAGCCGAGACCCAGAAAGAGTCTGCCACTGCGCAACTACAATTCAGACCTGAAATGAACCGGACAGTACCATTACAACAGGAACCGGTCTCGATGCTGATTCCGGAAGCTGGCGCGCGCGCGCCTTTTTCAACAGTGAGCGAACTGGCTTCGGTGGCAGCACCTGCGACGGCTTCTCCCGCCGCGCTGAACCAGGCGTTGGGAACACCTGCGTGGCAGCAGGCGCTGAGTCAGCAACTGGCCTATTTTACCCGTAACGGTATCCATGATGCGCAATTACGCCTGCATCCCGAGGATTTAGGCTCGCTGCAAATTAATCTGCGCCTGAAAAATGACCAGGCGCAACTGCACTTTGTGACGGAGAATCATCAGGTTCGCGCAGCACTGGAAGCCGCGATGCCACACCTGCGCACGTCGCTGGCGGAATCAGGTATTCATTTGGGGCAAAGCAGCGTGGGCGCAGATTCCTCTTCTTCCTGGAGTACCTCTGCTCAGAACGATAACAAGTCAAACCAGGGGCATGTAGAGGATGACGGGCAGGAAGCCGCGCACCTAAAGGATGAGAATACCGAAACCAGTACAAAAACACTCCATTACTCCAACGGTATTAATACATTTGTTTGACAATGTTAATCATTGAGCGAAATGGCAGCACTAATTTCATTTCTTTCGTGAATTGTTATGGCGTCCGGCTGTAATAGAATGCACCGCTAATTGGAGCGTCTATTACTGCCTGTTCTCCGGGCAGTTTATATAACAGGGTTTTCCACACAATGAGTAAAAAGAACCAGAAATCTAGCGGAGGCGGAAAAAAAAGTTCCCTGGCTATGATCTTTATGATGTTAATTGCCGTCGGAGCCTGTGCGCTGGCGGGGTATACATTATATGAAATGAAAAATATGAAATCGGGCGCTGTTGGCGAAACATCCCATGTCGCGAAAGAATCGGCCCCGGTAATGCCGGTTTATGTGCCAATGGATACCTTTACGGTGAGCCTTCTGCCCAGCGCAAAAGATACCGATCGCGTGTTGTATATTGGTCTGACGTTGCGGGTAAAAGACGATAATTCAAAACTGATTGTTGAGCAATATTTGCCGGAAGTACGCAGTCGCTTATTTATTCTTTTAGCGAATCAGACGGCAGAAGATATTTCTACAGATGAAGGTAAATCTCAGTTAATTGAAAAAATCAAAAATTCTGTCAGTAACCCTCTCGCACCGAATCACAGTGCGGTAGTGACTGATGTTTTGTTTAACGCATTCATCTTACGGTAATTTCTATGTCTGACAGTATATTATCTCAGGCTGAAATTGACCGCCTTTTAAACGGCGGCAGCAACACAGAAAATGAAAGTGTTGCCAACAGCGCAGTAACGGATGGCGGGGTAAAACCTTATGATCCTAATACGCAGCGCCGTGTTGTTCGTGAGCGCTTACATTCACTTGAGATCATCAACGAACGTTTTGCTCGTCAATTTCGTATGGGGTTGTTTAACCTTCTGCGCCGTAGCCCTGATATTACTGCCGGCAACATTAAAATACAGCCTTATCATGAATTTGCGCGAAACTTGCCAGTGCCGACTAACCTGAATCTGGTGCATATGAACCCGCTGCGCGGCACGGCGCTGTTTGTGTTCTCGCCAAATCTGGTCTTCATGGCCGTCGATAACTTGTTCGGTGGGGATGGGCGTTTCCCGACGAAAGCTGACGGACGTGAGTTTACTCCCACCGAGCAGCGCGTGATAAACCGCATGCTGTCGATGGCGCTTGAAGCTTATGATTTTGCGTGGAGTTCTATTTTTAAGCTGCATACGGAATATGTCCGTGCCGAAATACAAGTGAAGTTCACAAATATCACCTCGTCTCCAAACGATATTGTGGTGACAACACCGTTTTATGTCGAAATTGGCCCGCACCGGGGTGAATTTGATATCTGTATTCCGTTTAGCATCATCGAGCCGTTACGTGAACTACTGACTAATCCGCCAATGGAAAATTCTAAGCAGGAAGACCGTCAGTGGCGTAATACCCTGGCCACTCAGGTAAAAGATACCGAGCTTGAGCTGGTGGCAAATTTCTCTGACATTTCTACCCGTTTGTCGCAGGTGATGAAAATGCAGAAGGGGGACATTATTCCCATTGATAAGAAAGAGAGTATTGAAGCTCGCGTCGATGGTGTTCCGGTATTCTCGGGGAAATATGGGTGTGTGAATAACCAGTATGCTCTGAAAGTCGAACAAATGATGAATCCCGCTCTATTATCTTTAAAAAAGGAGTAGTACCCCAATGACTGACAATACACCTTCGTCAGGTGCCGATAAAGATTCTATTGACGATCTTTGGGGTGACGCGATGAATGAACAACAATCTGCTGAAAATACGTCAGCTAAAGAACATCTGGTGACGAATTTTTCTGAAGACCTGAACCTGATCCTCGATATTCCGGTCAAAATGACCGTTGAATTGGGGCGTACCAAAATGACCATCAAAGAATTACTCCGCCTGAGTCAGGGGTCCGTCGTTTCGCTGGAAGGGCTGGCGGGCGAACCGCTGGATATCCTGATTAATGGCTATCTGATAGCTCAGGGCGAAGTCGTCGTCGTCTCCGATAAATTTGGTGTGCGTATTACCGACATCATTACACCTTCAGAGCGGATGTACCGCCTGAGCCGGTAATGACCATGCATACTCAATCACAGACGCAGGCCACTCCTGCGGGCGTCGATTCCGCGGTGCCAGGCTCGGTACTCATGAACGTTGGCGGTGCGCTGGCGCTGATCCTGATGATCATCGCCGTTTGCGCGTGGGTAGCCCGCCGTACCGGTTTCGCACAGCGTTTACCCAAGGGGAATCAGATCCTGTCTGTGGTTGCCAGCCACTCAATGGGTCAGCGTGAGCGTGTGGTGGTGATCGATATGGAGGGCAAGCGGCTCTTACTTGGCGTAACGCCCACACAAATCAACTGCCTTGCGACCTTTGATAAACCCTCTGAGGAGGATGCCGTACGAGTGGCACCTGCGGCAGGTGATTTCCAGTCCACCTTGCTGAACTTGCTAAAAAAACGCAAAACGGAGTCAATGGAATGAGTTTCCGTTCTACACCCTCGCAGCCTGTCTGGCTAGTTTCCGGTCTGTTTCTCCTGCTGGTCATCGGGTTGTTTTTGCCGGTTCAGCACGCTTTGGCCGCCAACGGTGATGTCACGCTCACCCGTTCAGCCGATGGCGAAAACTGGTCGTTGCCGGTACAAACTCTGGTGCTGCTCACGTCGCTGACGTTCCTGCCCGCCATCTTGCTGATGATGACCGGCTTTACCCGCGTGATCATCGTACTGGGTTTGCTGCGTAACGCGTTGGGTACGCCATCCACACCGCCGAATCAGGTATTGCTGGGGCTGGCGCTGTTTCTGACGTTTTACGTCATGTCACCGGTCTTTAACCAAATCTATAAAGATGCCTGGCAACCGCTGTCTGAGGACAAAATCAGTATGGAAACCGCGCTGGAGCGGGGCGTTCAGCCGCTGCGCACTTTTATGCTGGAACAAACCCGGGAAACCGATCTGGCTCTGTATACGCGGATGGCAAAAGAAGAGAATTTCCAAAGTAAGGAAGAGGTACCGCTGCGAATTCTGTTACCCGCGTTTGTGACCAGCGAATTAAAAACCGGCTTCCAGATTGGTTTCACCGTGTTTATTCCTTTTCTGATTATCGACCTGGTGGTCGCCAGCGTATTAATGGCGCTGGGGATGATGATGGTGCCACCAGCGACAATCTCATTGCCTTTCAAACTGATGCTGTTTGTGCTGGTTGATGGCTGGCAATTGTTAATGGGTTCTTTGGCGCAAAGTTTCTTTAGTTAAACAGTTAAACAGTTAAACAGGACGAAAAATGACACCGGAAAGTGTAATGGCAATGGGGTTTCAGGCCATTAAAGTCGGATTGATGATTGCTGCCCCCATGCTGTTCGCAGCGCTATTTACCGGGCTTATTGTCAGCATTTTGCAGGCATCGACCCAAATAAATGAAATGACCCTCTCGTTTATTCCCAAGATTCTGACCATTGTCGCTGTCGGCATATTATTGGGGCCGTGGATGCTAAATCTTTTTCTGGATTACACCCGGACGCTGCTCACTAATTTGCCCTACGTCATCGGATAGACATGCTTACCCTGTCGATAGTCAGCTTATATCCTATCCTGAATCAGTTTTTCTGGCCGATGCTGCGGATACTGGCTTTATTTACCACCGCCCCCATATTTAATGAAAAAGGCATTGGTAAAAAAACCAAAGTTGGTCTGGCAGTGATTATTTCTTTGCTTATTGGTCAAAATCTGCCGAACAGCCATATCGAGATATTTTCTGTCGCTGGTTTATGGGTTGGCGCGCAGCAATTCATTATTGGTGCGGCGATGGGCTTAACGGTGCAACTTATTTTTGTCGCCGTGCGTACAGCAGGAGAAATTATCGGTCTGCAAATGGGGCTCTCTTTTGCCACCTTCTTTGATCCGGCGGCAGGGGGAAACATGCCGGTTATTGCGAGGATCCTTAATCTTTTGGTGACGTTGCTGTTCTTAACCTTTAACGGCCACTTATGGTTACTCAACATATTGTCTGAGAGCTTTGTTTTGTTGCCTGTCAGCGCTAATCCCCTGAATGCGGATGGCTTTCTGGCGATAACGCATGCCGCCGGGATGATTTTTAAATGTGGACTGATGCTCGGTTTACCGATCATTACCCTATTGCTGACGCTGAACCTTACGCTGGGTTTGCTAAACCGCCTGACTCCCCAGCTTTCAATTTTTGTCGTCGGTTTCCCACTGACATTGAGCATTGGCATGATTGCCATGTCGATGATCATGTACACACTTGCGCCGTTTTTTGAAAACATGATGGCAGATATTTTCGACCACCTGTCGAACATAATCATCCTGTTGGCCTGATCCTTTTTAGATAACGTTATGACTGCAGAGGCTCCAATGAAATCCTTCAAAATATCGACACTGATCAAGACAATATTAATTCTTCTCTGCTTTATCATCGTGATTACATCGCTTTTTTCATTTAAATCAATGTATCAGGCTAATACGTCATTTAGCGAAATAAAATCACTGACGCAGAATATCCGTGAACTCCGTCGGATGAGTGCCTTTCTTTCAACCGTTCGTGGTGATCTTAATTATGTGCATAATGATGAAAATGTGACGCACGCGATACTGGATGAAAAGGTCATTGTCATTGATGAAGCGCTAAAAAAAGCACGTTATCATGGTAATAATATCAGTAGTTCTGCGGGTAACAGCGAGTTAGGTAAGAAACTAGCCGCAGATATGCATAATAAATTTACTGCACTGACTGAAAATTATATTGCAAATATGAATTCCCTTAAGGTCTATAACAATCATGGCTTTGATAATGGCTCGCTTGAAAATGCGCTGGAGAATTCAATTACTGATTATGCGAATTATACCGTAGAAGTAGAAAAGCAGATTACCGATAAGTTTGAATCTGACCGTCGCTCTTTCCTGCTGATTGCGACACTGTTGCTGGTGTTATCGATTATTATTTCCTGCCTGTCATTTATCATCATCAAAAGAAATGTGTTTAACCGCCTGCAAACAGCTTCTTCGATGCTGGAAAAAATTGGCTCCGGGGAACTGTTCCATGAGTTCGGGACGGGAGCTCGTAATGAAATTGGCCTGATGCTGGAATCGCTCAAGAACATGAAAATGTCGCTCAGCGGGATCATCACCTCTGTGAGAAATACGTCGGAAGAAATCCGCACTGACGCCTCGGAGATTGATAACAGCAACCATAATCTGGCGTCGCGCACCGAAGAGCAGGCCAGTGCTCTGCAACAGACTGCTGCGAGCATGGAAGAGATTAAAACCACGGTCTCCAATAACGCTGAAAATGCCCGGCAGGCCAATGCTCTTTCTCATCAGGCGCGATCTGCAGCGGATAACGGCTCAGCGGTAATGGTCAATGTCGTTGCCACCATGGATAAAATTTCGCAGAGTGCCCGCAAAATTTCTGAAATTAATGGCGTAATTGATGGCATCGCCAATCAGACCAATATTTTGGCCCTGAACGCGGCCGTTGAAGCGGCAAGAGCCGGTGAGCAGGGGCGCGGTTTCTCGGTCGTGGCAAGTGAGGTCCGTAATCTGGCGGCCCGCAGTGCCGATGCGGCAAAAGAAATAAATCTGCTGATTAACGAATCGGTGAAGAACGTTGATGACGGCGCGCGGTTGATTGAAGATGCGGGTAAAACGATGGAGGAAATCGTCAACTCGGTGACGCACGTCAGCAATATTATGCAGGAAATTACTCAGGCCTCCGAAGAGCAAAGCACCGGTGTGGCTCAGATAGCGATGGCGGTGAATGAAATGGATCTGGCCACTCAGCAAAATGCTGCCATGGTAGAAGAGTCTTCAGTGATTACCCAGAACATGAATCAGAACGCCCGTGAGCTTTACGAGATTGTCTCGGTATTCCGTGTCCAGGAGGAGGGTGTGTCTCAGGAAATGAGAGCACAGGAGGGTCCACGTAGTCGATCCACGAGTCATCTGAGTCGCAACAACAAGAGTCATGCCCTGAAAGAGCCGGTTTTCAAAAAGAACACCAGCACGGCAGAAGAGGCCTGGACTGAATTCTGATTCTGTTCAGCCCTGCTGATTATTTCCGGAAGAGGAAAAATTTCTTTTCCGGTTTTTTTTGCTATCGATATTTATATTTGCTTCCTAACTTGACGTCTTTTCGAACAATAGAGTCACAGGATTAGATGGTAAAATAGAACCCTGCATTTTTGGCTATATAAAATAAGGCTGCATTGCGCGAGTCGTGCGCCAGCTTTGCTTATTGATTACAAAAACACGTTTGCGACAACAAGGCCTATATTGTGAAATCCTTATATTCCCCACATCAATTTTCTCCTGCCGGGATCCATGCTGCTGCTGCGATGTATGGCCTGAAGTGTGCTGATCCGCAAAGTGCGCAAGTTCTCGAACTCGGCTGTGGAGCAGGGTCACATCTTATCCGTTATGCTGTCGCGAATCCTCTTAGTACCTCCGTCGGAATAGATATCGACCCGGATAATATTACGCAGGGTGAAAGTGCTATTTTCGCCCTTGGAATTGAAAACGTCCATTTATATTGTATCGGAATGCAGGATTTACTCGCTGTTGACCCGGGTAAATTCGATTATATTATTATTTATGATGTATTCAGCCTGTTAGACAGTGAAACGCGTGATGCATTACTGCGTTTTTGCGAACAGCATTTAACCCCGCAGGGGATCCTCGCGATAAAATGGAATACCTTACCGGGTGCTCAGGTGACGGATACGTTGCGTGATGCTATTGCATTACATAGCCAAAATGCGCGCAGCGATGAAGAAAGGCTTTCATCGGCCAAAGCAATGCTGGCGTTTATGGATATGGCTCAGACTGACGGTATACTCAAAAATCGGATTACTGAAGCCTTATTACTCTCAGATGCCGAACTGGCTGTTCGCTATATTTATAATAAAAATGATGCCAGTTATTTATTTGATTTTACGAATGAAGTGGCGAAATCACAGCTACGTTTTATCGGCGATGTAGCCCCTCAGCATGAGATGGCTCAGCACTATGGTAAGGATATCGCGCTGGTGCATTCTGCGGCTACGGGCTTATTCGACAAAATCACCGCACAGCAATATCTGGATTTTGCCGTTGACCGCCAGTTTCGTTTTAGTCTGATGATCTCAAACAGTCATCAGGCATCTATTCACGATATCCCGCAGATGAGCGTTATTGAAAGCCTGCACTGGGCGGGAAATTATCAACGCCGGATCGAAGAACAGACTTTTTATAATCGTCAGGGTGAGTCGTTGACTTCTGACAGCTGTCTGTTAGGGCGAGTTCTGGATGTTATTGGTGACAGCTGGCCTCTGAATATCAGTACTCAGCAAATTATAAAAAACACATATTTGCCAGAAGAGCCGGAAGGGCATGCGGAGAAGGTGATTAAGACGCTGACTGCTCTTTATATTGAGAATGTCCCTGGTATTTATACCTCTCTGCATGCGTCGCCTTACAACCAGTCCTCCTTTGGTACTCTGAAGCTGATTTATAAACTATCCGATATCAACTGGCCTGCTTCGGATGAAATTGAGCTGGGGAATCTGTGGGGTGAAAAAGCGCTGCTGACGAAAACTGAGTGGTTATTTATTGATTCTGGTCTGCATATTGCTGATGCGCAGGATTACACGCTGGCGATGGATCTGGCCAGCAAAGGTTTATTAACCGGCTCAGATATTGCCTGGCTGCGTTTGTATCAGCAAACCATGGCCTTACAAGATGTTGATATTGTCCGGCGCCGGATTTCGAGTCTGATGCTGTTCTCTGAGAGTATTAAAAATGGCGGCTTCCGCAAGGATCACGCCAGCCATAAAAATATTAAGAAAGCGGGAAGCAACGTCGACCTGAAAACACTGGAAAAAGTGAAAGGTTTATATATGTCTGGCCGTATTCAGGAATCTGTTGAAGTCATAAATGATCTGAAAAACAGGTATCCGGAAAGTGTCGAGCTGTTACGCGACGCGGCCTCTATCTATCACCAGTCCAACGATATTGATGAAGCGCTGAAGTGCCTGACTACAGGGTTATCACTGAATTCTGTTTTGTTTGAGTTTTACAGTGGCGTGGCTCTGTGTTTGTCGAAGAAGCATGACCGCTACTATCCTAAGAAAGTCGCGCAGCACTTGTTACGAGCTTACCCGACTAAAGGAGAAGCCTGGGATCTGCTGGGCAAGATTTATAGCGATCTGCGTAATAGTCTTAAATATGAATACTGTGCCCGCAAGGCTGTTGACGCGAATGGTAATAATGCCGGGTATTTGGTAAAACTGGGTAACGTGTTGAGTGAACGCAATCAGTTACGTGAAGCCAGAGGATATCTTGAAAAAGGCGTCAGGCTTTCTGAATCGACCAACAATTATTTTTCCAACTACAGCAATATGCTGTTTATCGTGCTGCATGACCATGAGTGTTCACAGGAAGAAATTTTTTCTGAACACCAAAAGTTTGGCCAAAAACTCCGCCAGTGGGCGAAGAATAAAGTCGTCAAATCCTATGCTCCGAAGAAAGAGCATTCCCGTTTGCGTATTGGCTTCGTGTCAGGTGACTTCCGGGATCACCCGGTCAGTAACTTCCTTTATCCTGTAATAAGCTCAATCGATAAGACGAAGTTTGATGTTATTGGCTACAACGTTTCACCCTCGAATGATAACCATACCCAACTTTATACTGCGCTATCAACTGAATGGTATGAAGTTAAAACATTAAGTCATATCGAGCTGGCTGCTAAAATCGCGAGTGATGAAATTGATATCCTGATCGATTTGTCCGGACACACAGCGTACAACCGGTTACCGGTATTCGGGCTAAAACCTGCACCGGTACAGATGTCCTGGCTGGGATATCCGGGAACCACCGGTATAAAAGAGATGGATTACTATTTAATTGACAGTAATTTCGCCGCTCCCGGGGTATTGGATAATCAATTTATTGAGAAACTGGCCTATCTACCATCGGCTAAACCGTTTGAACAATCAGGTTACTGTGGCGAGATTAATCGTCTGCCTGCATTGGATAACGGTTATATCACTTTCGGTAGCTTTAACCGGCCTCAAAAAATAACGTCAGTCGTATTGGACTGCTGGGCGAAAATATTAACTCAATTGCCAAAAGCGAAATTCCTGCTGGCTTCTATGAGCGATCAGGAAATGATCACTCATTTCACTCAGGAGCTGGAAAAGCGCGGTGTGTCAAATCATCAGATTGTATCGCGACTGAAAGTCGGCTTCGTGGAATATCTGCGCATGCATGGTGAAGTCGATGTTCTTCTCGATACTTTCCCTTATACAGGCGGCACGACGGTCAGCCATGCTTATGGAATGGGGGTGCCGACGCTGACCTGTGCTGGCACTACTCTCGTTTCCCGCCAGGCAGCTGCGGTTATGGGCCATCTTGGGCTTCATGATTTCATCGCCCAGAGTGAGGATGAGTATGTGACGAAAGCGGTAGCTCTGGACCAACAATATGAGTATCTCAATACTTTGCGTCTGACGATGCGTGACCGTTTGAAAGATATTGAACAGCGGGTTGATAGCCTGGCATGGTATTTCGAAGAAATTATGACAAAGGCATGGCAGCAGCACGAGAAAGGACGGGCTCCGGAACCTATTATTTTGCCGACATTATGATGCTAACCGCCGTGTATTAAGCGGCGGTATTTCATTCCATTATCATCATTGCCTCTGGATAACCCTGTTATGGAAAAAAATATCTTTGTCACCCGTCCTCTATTACCGCCGCTGGAGGAGTTTATCCCTTATCTGGAAAATATATGGGAAAGCCAGCATCTGACCAACGGGGGACCTTATCATCAGCAACTGGAACAGGCGCTGGCAGAGTATCTGGGTGTAGAACATTTATGCTTATTCTCCAATGGCACCATCGGTTTGCTGACGGCTTTTCAGGCGCTGGGTATAACCGGCGAAGTGATTACTACCCCGTATTCCTTCGTTGCGACAGCTCACTCGTTATTATGGAATGGTCTGAAACCCGTATTTGTCGATACGGATCCTGAGACGTTTAACCTGGATGCAGCAAAGATAGAGCAGGCCATTACTCCGGCGACGACGGCTATTTTGCCGGTACATTGCTATGGTATTCCTTGTGATACTGTGCGAATTCAGGAGATTGCTGATGCCTACGGATTGAAGGTTATCTATGATGCCGCTCACGCCTTTGGGGTAAAACAGAAGGGTGTGAGTGTGTTACGTGAAGGCGATCTCTCCGTGCTGAGTTTCCATGCGACGAAAGTATTTAACACTATCGAAGGCGGTGCGATCATTTGCCCGGACGCGAAAATGAAGCAGCGCATTGATTATCTTAAGAACTTCGGTTTCGTCAATGAGACGACTGTGGTAGCCGCAGGTATTAATGGCAAGATGAATGAGCTTCAGGCCGCCTATGGCCTTCTGCAATTGCAACATATCGATAAAGCATTGTCAGAGCGTGGCAGGCTCCACAGCCGATATCAAACGTTGCTTTCAGGGGTTCCTGGAATTTCTTTAATATCTGTTCCTGATGATGTGACGTGGAATCACGCCTATTATCCGATCATGGTGAATGAAGAGTTTGGTTTAAGTCGTGATGCTCTTTACGAGTTGTTGAAAGATCATGGCATTATGGCACGGCGTTATTTTTATCCTTTAATCAGCACTTTTTATATGTATAAGCACGCAGAAAGTGCGAAGAAAGAAAATCTGCCGGTTGCACATGTGCTGGCTGATAAAGTGATTTGTTTGCCTTTATATCCAGGACTTGAAGAAGAAATACAAAATAAAATTGCCCGGTTGATCATTAATGCCAGCACTGCCTCAACGATTCCTTTAGCAGTAAATGGCTGAATTATTATGCGGACATGGTATCAGTTATTATGACAATCCTGTCCGCATAAATTGTTTGCGTATTTTAGTCTGTGTTAAACAATTATTTGTTCTTCACCTGTAATCCGCGCGGGAGATTATTATTATCCACCTGCGGTAAACCGGTAGAGGCAGAAGATGTCAGCAGGCCTGTCTCAACATAGTTTTGCAACTTCTCGCGGGTATCGGTGATATCCAGATTACGCATGGTCAGCTGGCCAATACGGTCATCAGGTGAGAACACAGAATCGCCTTTTTCCATGGTCAGACGCTCTGGTTTGTAAGTCAGATTCTCAGAGACCGTATTCATGATGGTGTAGTCATTGCCACGGCGCAGTTCCAGCGTCACTTCACCGGTGATTTCGCTCGCGACCCAACGCTGCGCGGAGTCACGCAGCATCAACGCCTGCGGATCGAACCAACGACCCTGATACAGCAGACGACCCAGCACACGGCCATTCGCATGGTATTGCTCGATAGTATCTTCGTTATGAATACCGGTCAGCAGACGTTCATAGGCGATGTGCAGGAGTGCCATTCCCGGGGCTTCATAAATGCCACGACTTTTGGCTTCGATAATGCGGTTTTCAATCTGATCACTCATACCCAAACCGTGACGGCCACCGATGCGGTTGGCTTCCATCATCAGCTCAACGCTGTCGTCAAAGGTCACGCCATTAAGCGCAACAGGGTAACCACGTTCAAAACGGATGGAGACTTCTTCCGCTTTCACGACCACATTCTCGTCCCAGAATTTCACGCCCATAATCGGGTTAACGATTTTCACGCCGGAATCGAGGAACTCCAGATCTTTGGCTTCATGCGTCGCGCCAAGCATGTTGGAGTCAGTGGAGTAGGCTTTCTCGGTCGACATTTTGTAGTCGAAACCGGACTGAATCATAAATTCAGACATCTCATGGCGGCCACCGAGCTCATCGATAAAGTCGGTATCCAGCCACGGTTTATAAATTTTCAGCTCAGCATTGGTCAGCAAACCGTAACGATAGAAACGCTCGATATCGTTACCTTTGTAAGTACTGCCGTCACCCCAGATATTGACGCCATCTTCTTTCATCGCAGCCACCAGCATGGTTCCCGTCACGGCACGGCCCAGCGGGGTGGTGTTGAAGTAAGTGACGCCGGCAGTGGTGTTATGGAATGCGCCACACTGAATAGCGGCAATCCCTTCGGCAACCAGTTGTTTTCGGCAATCAATCAGGCGGGCTTTCTCAGCACCGTACTCCATCGCTTTACGCGGAATAGCATCGTAATCTTCTTCATCAGGCTGGCCCAGATTGGCTGTGTAAGCATAAGGGATCGCGCCTTTTTTCTGCATCCACAGCAGCGCTGCACTGGTGTCCAAACCGCCGGAGAAAGCGATGCCCACACGCTGATTGATAGGAAGGTGCTTGAGAATAGTTGTCATCGATAAAATCCTGTATGAATTAGGTCTGTCTGCTAAAGGTTTCAATGCCTCTATTGATATCGCAAAACCGGGTTAAGGTAAAATACATTTTGCATATTTATGTGAATTTTATTGCATAAATATCTAATTGTCATGATGGCGGATCGGTGGTTCATTCAAAATATCCCGTCCCCATTTTGCAGGGCACACCCGATCACATTAAGGCGCTGATGTTTAAAGCCCTCAATGCGAGCGGCGAGCGCGTTGTGGTGGCGTTTCCGGCGTTTGCCCGCTCGCTCCATGCGTTTGACGAATATGAAAAGACTTTCCCGACGTGCGATCTGCATGATGAAGTGATAGATGGCATAGGGTTGGTCGGGCCGGAAAAGTGGATTAAATCACTGACGGGAAATTTGAAATTATTGCGCTGAAGACGTAAAAATGCCGGATACAGGAATCGTATCCGGCCTGAGAAATGCGGTCAGTTCGTTACTTTTAACTGCGGGTAGCGTTTGAAAATCGTCAGACACCAGACGAACGCCACGCAGCCAATCAGGCCGCCTGCGTAACCCACGTTGCTCATCTCCAGATGCAGGCTGACCTGATTACCAATCAGCGCTCCCGCGCCGATACCGATGTTGTAGATGCCGGATAGGAGCGCCATCGAGACATCCGTGGCATCCGTCGCCAGCGCCAGCACGCGCACCTGCATCGCCAGTCCGATAATCATCATCGCCAGTCCCCAGACCACACAAAGTACTGAAATTGCGACTGGATTCATCACCGCGACAAATAACAGCAACATGCTGAGCGTCACCAGCAGGATCGGGCCGCTGAGCATCGCTGCCGGGAAGCGGTTGCCGAACACGCTGAACGCAATACTGCCGAGAATACCTGCACCGCCAAAAATCAGCAGCAGGAAGGTGGTGAAGTTTTCACCCATATTCGCGACGGTCTGAATAAACGGCTCGATATAGCTGTATGCAGTGTAGTGAGCGGTCACTATCAGCGCAGTCAGTATATACATGCCGA
Source organism: Enterobacteriaceae bacterium Kacie_13 (assembly GCA_013457415.1). Lineage (NCBI taxonomy): Bacteria > Pseudomonadati > Pseudomonadota > Gammaproteobacteria > Enterobacterales > Enterobacteriaceae > Enterobacteriaceae bacterium Kacie_13. Next base: position 3,774,501 of record CP045665.1, on the reverse strand, counting down.
CCAGCGCCGGGCGGCGGAACAGCATTGGGACGCTTTTCAGGGAACCGGTATGTTCGCTTGGCAGCGGTGGCAGCAGTTTGATCAGGCAAATCAGCGTCAGCAGCGCAATGCCGCCGATGCACATAAAGGTGGTCCTCCAGCCGAGATACTGGCCGATGAGGCGGCCAAGCGGCAGGCCAAGCACCATCGCCAGCGCGGTACCGGTGGCTAACATACTGAGCGCCTGCGTTTTTTTACCGGCAGGTGCTACGCGGATCGCCAGCGAGGCGGTAATCGACCAGAAAATGGCGTGGGAGAGGGCGATACCGATGCGTGACGCCACCAGACTCCAGAAATCCCAGGCGACGACGGATAACCCGTGGCTGACGATAAACAGGCAGAAGATGATGATCAGCAGGCGCTTTCGCTCGACCTGCCGCGTCAGCAGCATCAGCGGCAGCGACATCAGCGCGACCACCCAGGCGTAGATGGTGAGCATCAGGCCAACCTGCGCCGTCTTCATATTGAAACTGGCGGCGATGTCGGAGAGTAATCCGACCGGCACAAATTCGGTGGTATTGAAGATAAAGGCGGCGATTGCCAGCATCACAACGCGAAGCCAGGCTGTCCTGCGCGAAACGGTATCTGATTGCATTGAAATTTATGACTTATTAGAAGGTGTAAAGATCAGGCTCGCTTCTCAGAAAGCCTTTTGAGGGCATAGTGTGTTTTATTTGTTCTAAAAATGAAACAGAAAATTGACCTAACAGATAAATGTTTTAGGGACAATTTTACTTACGGAAAGTGAGAGCCAGATCAACAGTTTAAGGGAAATGGCGCTATTGCGGATGCCAGCACCAGTGCCATGGCTCGTAGATGAATCCCCACTGATTGTCCGGCGGGAAAGACATCACGAAGCCAAAGCGCGCGGCGTTGCCTTTCAGCCATGCGAAAGCGTCGGTTTCGCCGAATACGCCGGTGACTTCATCACAGCCGGGAGTATTGATATCCACGGCGCAGCCGGTGTGATGCTCGCTGCATCCGGGCGGTGCCAGTGAGGTAAAAAAGGTTTCGGGCCCGATACCGGTGGCCTGCTTCGCGCGGATAAGACCCGCCTGATACTCCAGACTTCGCCACGCGGAAACCAGATAAATGGCGATGCCTTCGGCGGCGGCCTGCTGTTTCATCGTCCGCCATGCCTGGGCGGCGGGTAAGGTCAGGCGGTAGATTTTACCGGTGTCCGCATCGGTTTCAGCGTCCACCAGTAAGTGCTCACTGACTTCTTTGAAGTAAGGCAGCGTGCGGTGCGCGATAGCCAACGGGTCGATGTTCAGACCGCGCAACATCTGGTCAGTTTTGGCTTTCAGCACCGCCTGATTCATACCTCTTCTTTCCCTTTGCGCGTCATTGCGTCGGTCATCGCCCGTGCCGAACTGCGCATAGAATGCTTATAGCGCGAAGCCGCAGACACCAGCGCGTTCAGCAGTTGCGTATCCTGCTGATGTTGCTGATATTCAGGGTGCCACTGTACGCCAAGGCAGAAGTCATAACCTTCGCACTCGATGCCTTCGATCACGCCGTCTGGCGCATACGCATTGACGCGGCAACCCTCGCCGACAGATTTCACCGCCTGATGATGAGAACTGTTGACCTCATAGTGCAGGCTGCCGACGCAGCGGCTAAGCAACGACCCTTCGACGATTTCAACCGGATGGCGTGCCCGCTTTTTGCCTCCGGCATTTTCGGTATCGACGGTGGTGCTGTGCTCGAGCGCGTCAGGCAGCGCATCGGGAATATGCTGATGCAGCGTGCCGCCGGTAAGTACAGCCAGCAGTTGCTGACCACCACAGATGCCGAGCAGCGGCATGTTGCGCTGCATCGCGCCTTTCACAATGGCTTTTTCGAATTCAGTGCGGCCAGGTTTCAGGCGAACCTGATTGCTGGTCTGCTGCTCATTGAACAATTCGGGTGGGACGTCAAACGCGCCGCCGGTGACGACAATCCCGTCGCACAGCGCGAGAAATTCATCCGCCAGATCGGCATGATGCGGCAATGCCAGCGGGACGGCACCCAGTTCTGCCAGGCTTTCCATGTAGTTCTGACGCAAGGCGTACCATGGAAAGTCGGCGTAACCCCCGGCTTCCTCACTGTCGAGCGTAACCCCGATAACCGGTCTGGATTGAAATTTTGTATGCATTCTCCCGATTCCCTGCCATGAAGATGAAAAACAACCAGAAAATTAACCATATCAAGGGGCGGTCAGCGCAAACAATATAAATTATCAATGAATGCAATTTTCAGGATTTACCTCTACTTTTTTAAACCATTTGGGTGATGTGGTTGTCTGTTTTTCATGCTAAATCAGCGCATTCCTGACAAAATTCTGTACGGCGCTGACAGTTCCTGAAAATTTCCTGCCTCCTTCTTCAACATTCATTCTCATTTAGTCCTTAACATTAGGCGCGTCAAAAGGCTAAATTAGCGGGTATAATTCATCCTGCTGATTGAAATATATATTCTTAATTACTAACGAAATCTTTACGTTGTCCTAAAAACAGCCACCCGCGGTTTTAGGGATAATGGTTTTTTTGCCGAACACTTAAAATCTCTGGTTGAAGGTCATTTTCAGCTGTTTTCTCCTCATCAATACTGCGAAATCAAGAAATTTATGCTGCCGACTGCCTCATCTCGCTCTAAAAAACGCACTTTTGTGTGGGTTATCATCGCCATCATCGTTGCGGCGATCCTGGTCTGGTTCTTTGCTTTCCATCAAAGTTCGTCCGAATCCGCGGGTAAAAAAGGACCGGGGCGCGGCGGTATGCGCGCGATGCGCGGCCAGATGATGATGGGGATGGATACGCCGGTGCAGGCCGGAAAAGCCACGCAGGCGGATGTGCCGGTATATCTGCGTGCGCTGGGTACCGTGGTGGCCAACGCCACCGTGACGGTTACCAGCCGGGTTGATGGTCAGCTGATGAAGGTCTATTTCACCGAAGGGCAGAAAGTCGAGCAGGGGCAGTTGCTGGCGCAGATTGACCCGCGCAGCTATCAGGCAACGCTTGAGCAGTATCAGGGCTCACTGGCGCAGAATCAGGCGTTGTCGAGAAGCGCCGAACTGACGCTGGCGCGTTACCGCAAACTGTACGCGCAGGACTCTTTAGCGCGTCAGGATCTGGAAAGCCAGATTGCGACCGCCGGGCAGTACGCCGGGGCGATGAAAGCCGATCAGGCGCAGATCGATGCCGCTAAACTGAATCTTGAGTTCGCGAAAATCACCGCGCCGGTCAGCGGCCACGTCGGGTTACGTCTGGTCGATCCGGGCAATATGGTCACCAGCAGCTCAACGACTGGCATCGTCACCATTACCCAGACGCAGCCGATTGCCGTCACCTTCAGCGTGCCGCAAAGCAATCTGCAAACCCTGCTCAAAGCGTTGCGCGGCGGCAATAAACTGCCGACCACCGCCTTTAATCAGGACGGCAGCGAAGTGTTCGATCAGGGGCAGCTGCAATTTATCAGCAATGAAATTGACAGCAGTACCGGCAGCATCAAGCTGAAAGCGCTGTTTAATAATGTGGATGAAAAACTCTACCCCAACCAGTTTGTGAACGCCCGCTTACAGGTTTCTACGCTGAAAGATGCCACGGTTATTCCGGCAGCGGCGTTGCAGCTGAGCAGTAACGGCGATTTTGTGTACGTGATCAAAGCTGATAACACTATCGAGCGCCGCGCTGTGAAATCCGGCCCGGACTTTGGTGACAGTCAGGTAGCGATTTTGTCCGGCGTGAAGCCGGGCGAACAAGTGGTGACTACCGGGATTGATCGTCTGACCAACGGTGCGAAAGTGCAGGTAGTGACCGCCAATACCGAAGATGCCGCCGCCGGTTCTTCGAAGGTACGTGAGCAAAGCGCTGGCGTCGATAAAGCCACGACCGGTAAAGACAGCGGGCCGAAATGAATCCTTCACGCCTCTTTATTCAAAGGCCGGTTGCGACCATTCTGCTGATGGTCGCCGTGCTGCTGTCGGGCATTTTTGCCTACAACATGCTCTCGACCTCGGCGCTGCCGCAGGTCGATTATCCGACCATTCAGGTAACTACGCTCTATCCCGGTGCCAGCCCGGACGTGATGGCGTCAGGCATTACCGCACCGCTTGAACGCCAGCTTGGGCAGATGGCGGGCTTAAGCCAGATGTATTCCACCAGCGCCAGTGGCTCGTCGATCATCACGCTGAAATTCTCGCTGGATCTCTCTCTCGACGTCGCCGAACAGGAAGTTCAGGCCGCAATCAACGCCGCCGACAGCCTGCTGCCGAAAGATTTACCGAATCCGCCGACCTATAAAAAAGTGAACCCGGCGGATGCCGCGGTGCTGACGCTGGCCGTCACCTCCGAATCGCTGCCGCTGACCAAAGTGCAGGATCTGGTGAACACCCGCGTGGCGTTGAAACTGTCACAGATTTCCGGCGTCGGCATGGTGACGCTGGCGGGCGGGCATCAGCCTGCTATTCGCGTGCAGGTCGATCCACGCAAACTGGCGGCGCATAACCTCACGCTGGAAACCATTAACACGTTGATCGGTAACAGCAACGTCAACGGTTCCAAAGGCGGCTTCGACGGCCCGCATCATTCCATCACCATTGATGCTAACGATCAGCTGCGCACCGCGTCCGAATACGCCAACCTGATTGTGACTTACGAAAACGGCGCGGCGCTGCGTTTGCGCGATATCGCCACTTTGTCGGAAGCGCCCGAAAACCAGTATCTGTCCGCGTGGGCGAATAAAGAACCGGCGATCATTATCAGCGTTCAGCGCCAGCCCGGTGCCAACGTGATTCAGGTGGTGGATGCGATTAAAGCCCAGTTGCCGAAATTGCAGGAAGCGCTGCCGGATTCGGTCAAAGTCAGCATTTTGTCGGATCGTACTCAGACCATCCGTGCCTCAATCAGCGACGTTCAGTTTGAACTGTTGCTGTCGATTGCGCTGGTAGTGATGGTGACCTTCCTGTTCCTGCGCAACGTGGCGGCGACGCTAATCCCAAGCGTGGCGGTACCGTTGTCGCTTATCGGCACCTTCGGTGTGATGTACCTGTGCGGATTTAGCCTGAACAACCTGTCACTGATGGCGCTGACCATCGCTACCGGCTTCGTTATCGATGATGCCATCGTGGTAGTGGAAAATATTTCACGACGCCTGGAAGAGGGCGAAACCCCAATGCAGGCGGCGCTGAAAGGCTCGAAGCAGATCGGTTTCACTATCATTTCACTGACCTTCTCGCTTATCGCCGTGCTGATCCCGCTGCTGTTTATGGGGGATGTTGTGGGGCGTCTGTTCCGCGAATTTGCCATCACGCTGGCGGTGTCGATACTGGTGTCGATGGTCGTCTCACTGACGCTTACTCCGATGCTGTGCGCCTATTTACTGCGGCACACCCCGGAAGACAAACAAAGCAAGTTCTACCGTAAGGGCGGAGAGTTCTTCGACAAACTGATCGCCGGTTATGACCGGATGCTAATCGTGGTGCTTAATCACCAGAAGGTCACCCTGCTGGTCGCCGCTGCCACGCTGGTCTTCACTGCGTTACTGTATGTGATTGTGCCGAAGGGCTTCTTCCCGTCGCAGGATACCGGGATGATTCAGGGCATTACACAGGCATCGCAGGACGTCTCCTTTAGTGAAATGGGGCGTCGTCAGCAACTGCTGGCCGCCGCTATCCTGAAAGATCCTGACGTGGAAAGCGTCGCGTCTACCATCGGTGTGGACGGAAATAACACGAGTCTGAACAGTGGCCGGTTGCAGATCAGCCTGAAATCCTTTGATGAACGCAGCGAACGTGCGCCTGCGATCATCGAGCGTCTGAAACAGGAAACTGCCGGAGTGCCCGGCATTGAACTTTATTTGCAAGCATCGCAGGATCTGACCGTTGACGATCAGGTCACGCCGAGCCAGTACCAGTTCACGCTGGATGATTCTGACAGTGAAAATCTGGTGGAATGGACGCCGAAACTGTTGGCAAAACTCAGCGAACAGCCGGAGTTCAGCGACGCGGTCAGCAACCTGCAAAATCAGGGGCAGATAGCCTATGTGGAATTAGATCGCGATGCCGCCGCGCGTTACGGCATTACCGCGTCGGACGTCGATACCGCGCTCTATAATGCCTTCGGCCAGCGTCTGGTCTCCACTATCTTTACCCAGGCCAACCAGTACCGCGTGGTGCTGGAAGTCGCGCCGCAGTTCCAGCAGTCACCTGCCTCGTTCGATGATATCTATCTGGCGAGCAACGTGACTACGTCGGCGACCAGCAGCACTACCTCGAACAGCAACGCAGCGTCCTCAACGACCACGGCGTCCGGCAGTTCGACGTCGTCCACCAGCACCAGCAGCTCCACCAATGGCATGGTGAAACTGACGTCGATTGCCAAAATCCACATGCGTACCGGCGCGCTGTTACAGGCGCGACTGAACCAGTTCCCGGCGGTGACGGTGTCCTTCAACCTTAACGACGGTTACTCGCTGGAGCAGGCGCAGCAGGCGATTAAAACCACCGTCGCGGATATCGCGATGCCGGACAGCATCACATTACGCTATCAGGGGGCGGCGGCCTCGTTTGAAAGCGCCACCGGTAATACGCTTTGGTTGATCCTCGCTGCACTACTGACTATGTATGTTGTGCTCGGCATTTTGTACGAAAGTTTCATCCATCCGGTAACCATTCTTTCCACGCTGCCGTCGGCTGCGGTCGGCGCGCTGTTGTCGCTGATCTTTGCCGGTACAGAATTCAGCCTGATCGCGTTGATCGGGGTGATCCTGCTGATCGGGATCGTGAAAAAGAACGCCATTATGATGATCGACTTCGCGCTGGAAGCGGAAAACAAGCAAGGATTATCGCCGCGTGAGGCGATCCATCAGGCTTGTTTACTGCGTTTTCGCCCGATCATGATGACTACCATGGCCGCGCTGCTCGGGGCATTGCCGCTGATGCTGGCGAGCGGATCCGGTGCGGAACTGCGCCAGCCGCTCGGGCTGGTGATCGTCGGCGGACTGATCTTCAGCCAGATCCTGACGCTGTTCTCCACGCCGGTGATCTACCTGATGTTCGACAATCTTTCGCACCGCTTTAATCCGCGCCACCGTCGTGCTGCCCAGCGGGCGGATAACCGATGAACATCTCGCGCTTCTTTATCCTGCGGCCGGTCGCCACCATGCTGCTGACGCTGGCAGTTCTGCTGCTCGGCCTGCTGGGTTACCGTTTATTGCCGGTTGCGCCGCTGCCGCAGGTGGATTTTCCGACTATTCTGGTCAGCGCCAGTTTGCCGGGCGCCAGCCCTGAAACCATGGCGGCTACCGTCGCCACGCCGCTGGAAAGGGCGCTCGGGCAGATCGCGGGCGTCACCGAAATGACCTCGCGCAGTTCGCAGAGCTCTACCAGTGTCATTTTGCAGTTCGATTTAGATCGCGACATTAACGGCGCAGCGCGTGACGTGCAGGCGGCGATCAACGCTTCCCGCGCCTTATTGCCAAGCAGCATGCCGTCACTGCCGACCTACCGTAAGGCCAACCCGTCGGATGCGCCAATCATCATGCTGGCGCTGACCTCGGCCACGCGCAGTAAAGGTGAGCTGTACGATATCGCGTCCAGTCAGTTGCAACAGAAAATCGCACAGGTGAACGGCGTCGGGCAGGTCTCGCTGGTCGGCTCCGCGCTGCCGGGCGTACGCATTGATTTGCGTCCGGAAGCGGTCACCTCTTACGGTATTTCCCTCGACACCATTCGTTCAGCCATTGCCAACAGCACCAGCAATCTGCCGAAGGGGCTGCTGCAAGGCTCGAATCAGTCGTGGATGATCGAAGGCAACGGCCAGCAAAGTACCGCAGCACAGTACAAAACGCTGATCATTACCTACATCAACGGCTCGGCAATCCGCCTCAGTGATGTCGCCAATGTCTACGATTCGGTCGAAGACAAATACAACGTCGGCTATTACAACAGCACGCCGTCGGTGATGATCGGCGTAACGCGTCAGGCTGGCGCGAACATGCTGGAGACCATAGACGCGATAAAAGCCGCGCTACCGCTGATGAAAGAGAGCCTGCCCGGCGACGTGCAGCTTAATCTGGCACTCGACCGCTCACCGAACGTTTCTGCTTCCCTGCGCGATACCGAAATGACCTTGCTGGAAGCCACACTGCTGGTGATCGCGGTCGTCTTTGTCTTCCTGCGCAACTGGCGTGCCGTGCTGATCCCCGCGCTGGCGCTGCCGGTCTCGTTGATAGGCACCTGCGCGGTGATGTATCTGCTCGGCTACAGCCTCGATAATCTCTCGCTGATGGCGCTGATTATCGCCACCGGCTTTGTGGTTGATGATGCCATTGTGGTACTCGAAAACATCACGCGTCATATAGAAGAAGGAATGGGACCCGTGCGTGCGGCGATCAAAGGCGCGCAGGAAGTCAGCTTTACCGTGCTTTCCATGACGCTATCGCTTATCGCCGTATTCATCCCGATCCTGCTGATGGGCAGCATTGTCGGGCGTCTGTTCCGCGAATTCGCGGTGACGCTCAGCGTCTCGCTGATTATCTCCATGCTGGTCTCGCTCAGCCTGACGCCGATGCTCTGCGCGCGTTTCCTCAAGCGAAAACCGCCGGTGGAAAAACGTCAGCCGCGCATTTATCGCATGATCGAACGCGGTCTCAACAAACTGCTGGCCGCCTATTCTGTGGCGCTCGGCTGGGTGATGCGTCATCAACTGATCACGCTGGTCGGACTATTCCTGACCGTGTTGCTTAACTTCTATCTGTATACCGTGGTGGAAAAGGGCTTCTTCCCGGATCAGGACACCGGCATGCTGATGGGTATGCTGCGCGCGGATCAAAACACCTCGTTTCAGTCGATCCAGCCGCAGGTGCTGAAATACAGCAAGATCATTCAGGACGATCCCGCCGTGGAAGCGGTGATGAGTTCAGCGGGCAGTGGTGGATTTGGATCACGCAATACCGCGACGTTCTTCGTGCGCCTGAAAGATTTCGATAAACGCACCGCCAATGCCAACCAGGTGGCGAACCGTCTGATGATGGCAACCGCCAAAGTGCCGGGCTCGCAGCTGTTCCTGATGGCCGCGCAGGACTTGCACATCGGCGGGCGCAGCGCAAATGCCCAGTATCAGTACAGCTTACAGGCTGACGATCTTTCCCTGCTGCGCGAATGGGCACCAAAAGTGAAAGCCGCGCTGGCCGCGCTTCCGGAACTGACCGGCGTCGATTCCGATTCGCAGACTGGCGGGCAGGAAGTGATGCTCAATATCGATCGCGACCGCGCCACGCAGCTTGGCGTTAACGTGAAGATGATCGATACCTTGCTCAACAACGCTTTCAGCCAGCGGCAGATCGCGACGATCTACAAAACGCTGAACCAGTATCATGTTGTTATGAATCTGACCTCGGATTACACCAGTAATCCTGATGTGCTGAACCAGCTCTACGTGGTGACCGACGCAGGCAAGCAGATCCCGTTGTCAGCCTTTACCTCGTTCAGCGGCGCGAATGCGCCGCTCTCGGTGGCGCATCAGGGGCAGACTGCCACCACGACCATCGCCTTCAATCTGGCCGATGGTTACGCGCTGGAACAGGCGCAGGCCGCGCTGAAAACTGCCATGGCGAAAATTGGTTTGCCGGATACCATTCAGGGGAGCTATGCCGGTACGGCGCAGGCGTTCCAGGCGCTGGCCAGCTCCATGCCGTGGCTGATTCTGGCGGCGCTGGCGGCGGTATATATCGTCCTCGGTGTGCTGTATGAAAGCTATATTCATCCGCTGACCATTCTCTCAACGCTGCCCTCCGCCGGGCTGGGCGCGCTGCTGCTGATGCTGATGACCGGCACGCAGCTGACGGTGATCGCGCTGATTGGGATCCTGCTGTTGATCGGTATTGTGAAAAAGAATGCGATCATGATGATCGACTTCGCGCTGGACGCCGAACGCCGTCTTGGCCTTTCTCCGCAGCAGGCGATCACTCAGGCCTGCCTGATGCGTTTTCGCCCGATCCTGATGACCACGCTGGCCGCGTTCTTCGGCGCGTTGCCGCTGGCACTCGGCAGCGGTGGCGATGCGGATCTGCGCAGCCCGCTGGGGCTTGCGATCGCCGGAGGGCTTGCGCTGAGCCAGATCCTGACGTTATTCACCACGCCGGTGGTGTACTTGTATATGGATCGCACGAGCCGCGCGACGCACCGTGTGTGGCATCGCCTGCGGCCGCATACGACATCGCCGGAGGTCAGTTCACATGACTGATAAAACAATGAATTCTTACCCTGAAGCGAATCTGATGACTGTGCAAAAATCCCATTCTATGGTGTTACGTTTTGTTCCGCTGGTGCTGGCAATACTGGTCAGCGCCTGTACCGTCGGGCCGGATTACCAACGGCCTGACGTCGCCATGCCCACGGCATTTAAAGAAGCCAAAGGCTGGACGGCGGCGATACCTAAAGATAACCAGAGCAAAGGCGACTGGTGGGCGGTGTATCAGGATCCGGAGCTGTCCTCGCTGCTGAGTCAGGTGCAGATTTCCAACCAAAACGTCGCACAGTACGCCGCGCAATACCGTCAGGCGCAGGCGTTAGTCACTCAGGCGCGTTCGGATCTTTATCCTTCCGTCGATGCTTCTGTTGGCAGCACGCGCAGCGGCACGTCATCGACCGTCACCAAAAAACAGTCGGCTGAACTCAGTGCCAGTTGGGAGCTGGATCTGTGGGGGAAACTGCGCCGTACGGCCGAAGAGCAGGACGCCAGCGCACAGGCCAGCAAGGCCGATCTTGCCGATGCCACGCTCAGCGCGCAGTCAGAACTGGCGCAGGATTACTTCCAGCTGCGGGTGATGGACCAGCAGATCGCGCTGTATCAGCGCAGCATCGAGGCATATCAGCGTTATCTGACTGTGATTCAGAATCAGTATGAAGGCGGTAATGCCTCGCGCGCCACGCTGGCGCAGGCCCAGACGCAGCTGGAAAGCGCCAAAGCTTCGGCGCTCGATCTGCAATGGCAGCGCGCTCAGCTGGAACACGCTATCGCGGTGCTTGTCGGCAAACCCCCGGCGCAGTTCAGCCTCGCCGCGCGCGACGTCAAACTGACCCTGCCGCAGATCCCGGATGCCTTACCTTCGCAGTTGTTGCAACGCCGACCGGATATCGCCGCCGCAGAACGCACCATGGCGTCCTCCAACGCCGCCGTCGGTGTCGCCACCGCTGCGTATTACCCGGATCTGACCTTGAGCGCCAGCGGCGGATTCGCCAGTTCAGCTTTCCACAACCTGTTTTCGCTGCCAAACCGCGTCTGGTCCTTAGGCCCGGAACTCAGCCAGACGGTACTGGATTTTGGTTCGACCCGTGGCAAAGTGGCGCAGGCCGAAGCCGCCTATGACGCCGACGTCGCCGGTTATCGCCAGAGCGTGTTAACCGCGATGCAGGAAGTGGAAGATTATTTGGTCGAACTCAATACGCTGGACAACGAGCTCATCGCCCGTCAGAACGCGGCCGATTCCGCCAAAGAATCTGCGCGTGTGACTAACAATCAGTATCAGGCCGGGATGATCGACTATCTCGACGTTGCGACTACCGAGAACACCAGCCTGAGCCAGCAACAAAGCGTCCTGTCGCTGGTCAGCACCCAGATGGTCACCAGCGTCAAGCTTATTGCCGCGCTGGGCGGCGGTTGGAACGGAGATGTGGGGAAATAGTTCAGGAATAAAGCGAATGGGCATCCTTGCCCTTGAATGTTACTTCCCGGCCTTGCGCGCATTCGCCACATCTTCCGCCGTGACCGGTGCCGCGTGATTTCCCCAGCTGGCGCGCAGGGTGTTGGTTAATTCTGCCGCCTGCTCGTCGTTCAGCGTCCAGCCATAGGCGGGCATGGTGTCAGACATATGCTCTGCCGTCACCGGCGTCTGGCCACCGTTGAGGATAACCCGCAGCAAGGTTTGTGGATTTTCAGCGTTGACCGTCAGGTTGCCCGCCAGTGCGGGGATCGTATAGTCCTTACCGTCGCCGTTCACACCGTGGCAGGTCGAGCAGTAGCGCATAAACGTTTGCTGCCCGGCCTGTGTCGCGACGGCAACTTTCGCCGGTTTATCCCGCGGCTGCGCTTTAAGACTCAGCAGATATACCGCCATGCTGTTGAGATCCGCATCAGTCATAAACTGCGTGCTGTTGGTGATCACTTCGCCCATCGGACCGCTTACGGCATCGTGCGCATTACGACCGGTTTTCAGCAACGTGACCAGCTCCGGCTGGCTGACGTTGAGGCCGCGCAGAGAAGGCGCGGACCAGCCGTCGAGTTCACCGCCGCTCAGAAACGCTGTGCTTTGCCCGTCGACCGCTTTCTCCTGCTGCGCCCAGCCGCGCGGTGTATGGCAGGCACCGCAGTGTCCGGCTCCCTGCACCAGATACGCGCCACGGTTCCATTCGCCACTCTGATCGGCCTGTGGTTTGTATTCGCCTTCCTCGAGGAAAATACTGTTCCACACGTGCAACGGCCAGCGGACAGACATCGGCCAGCTGATGTCATTGTCGCGGTTGGCGACCGGCTGCGGTTTCACCTCTTTCATCAGATAGTCGTAAAGCGCGCGCATATCCTTGCTGCTCATTTTCACGTATGAGGTATACGGCATGGCCGGATAGAGCGGGTGCCCGTCTTTAGCAATCCCCTGGCGCATCACTTTGTCGAATTCTTCAAAGTTGTACCCGCCGATGCCGGATTTCACGTCGGGCGTGATGTTGGTCGAGTAGATTTCACCGAGCGGTGTCGCAAAACGCACACCACCCGCCAGGTCCGCCCCCGTCGATGACGTATGGCAGGCCGCGCAGTCTGCGGACTTAGCGACATATTCTCCTGCGGACATCGCCATCGCAGAGCCTGCCGTCGCCATCAGCGTGGCGAAAATCATCAGCTGTTTCATGCGTTCACCTTCTTCATGGCGGTCAGTTCGTTCACTGCGCGCCACGCCTGATCTACCGCCGAGTTAGCGTACGGGCTCCAGTCGGAATCTGAGTTGGCAATAGTGATGCGCCCGACCGGCTGGCGTGCGAGCTGTATGGTTTTCTGCGATTGTTCCTCGTCGTCGAACATCCCGCTGAGGAAGTAGGAATAGCCATGCGACCAGCGGTTGACGGTGATCGCCATGATGTCGCGCTGATGATCAAAACCGGCCTCGCCGAACATTCCCTGCAGCTGATCGCGGATCATTTTTTCGTGAGCATCAAACGAGGTTCCGAGCAGGAGCGCGCGGCCTTTGCGGGACTGCTCGCGCGGGCTGAGGCCGCTGCCAGGCAGCGTTGGCACATAGACCATGTGCAGGCCAATCGGCTGATTTGGATCGCGCGGATGCTGATAACCGCCCATATCCACCGGATAATCCAGCTTCACGCGGCTGTAAGGCGCACCGGGAGAGTAGATTTCGTGAACGCCAAGTTTGATAAATGGCTGCCAGTTGCGGATAACCACTTTGGTATACACCAGTGGCGCTTTGACGTTTTCCTTCAGCGCTGCTTTCTGCGCTTCGGCAATTTCCGGCACCAGATACGGGATCATCATATTGTAACCGGCCATCACCGCCTGTCCGGCACGGACACGGTGCAGCTGTGAGCCGGTCATGTAAGTCACCTCAACCGCCGGTTTCCCTTCATGCTCTACGTTGGCAACGTGCATTCCGGTGCTGTTCAGGCGCAGGCGCACCGGCTGGCCGTTCTTATCGAGCTGGCCGTAATCGAATTTCGCCAGCACGATATCTTCCATCGTACTGCCCGGCGCGACCTGCGGGATGAGATGACGCACCATCAGACGCGCCAGACCGGCGTTGCCGTCCGGGAAGTGGAAGATGTATGGCTGGTCGAGATCTTCCAGCGATTCGGCATCCAGCGGCGGTAATCCCATGCTTTCCAGCCCCGGCAGGGCGCAGATGCGGGCATCGCTGCACGAGGTGGCATCAATCCCGACTGCCTGAAAATCATTGGTGCGCTGCTGGAAATAGCGGATTGCCATCTCACTCAGCCCGACTTTTTCGCGCAGGAATTGCGTGTAGCTGTGCCCGTCCACCCAGGCGACTTTCTCTTCCTGACTCATCCCGTGCAGATAATCTTTTTCTTCGGTGTGCAGGGCGATAAGCGCCTTACGGTCAGATTCCGGCAGCGGGAAATCATTGATGAAATCGCGAATATCGCGCCCGTTGAGTCTGTCTGGCGGGATATCATCGGCCACCGCACGGCCCGGATCGCCGCTGACAATTTTATCAACGCCAAAGTTTTTGCGGTCAAAATACACGCCACGGCTCAGATGCAGATCCGGGTAGAACGTCTGATCGAAGTCTTTTGCCATCGTTTCGATATCGACATTCAGGGTCTTCAGCAGCCCCATCGCCACCGGGCTGAAGTTGGTACGCGGCGACTGGAAAGATTCACTGCCGCCGTAGCCGAGCAGGGTTTTATCTTCAACATGAAATTCATTGCGCTTGGCGTGTCCGCCGAAATCATCATGGTTATCCAGCAGTAAAATCCGTTGCTGCTTGCCATGCTGTTCCTGCCAGAAACACGCCGCCGCCAGCCCGCTGATCCCGGCACCCACGATCACCAGATCAAACTCATCTTCCACCGGTAAACTGGACGGATCGACCTTTTTGCCTTCACGCCCGAGAATGTGCGCCGCCTCGTAAGAGCCCTGATGATTCCCGCGCAGCCCGGTCAGGGATGGCGGGTAATACAGCGTCTGTGCCGCCGTTTGCGGCGACGCCTTCAGCGCCTCAAACGGCGTCATACCAGCGGTCACGGTAATTGCCACACCATTTAAAAAATCACGACGAGTGATACCCATATTGTTTCCTTAAAATTACACCATCAACCCGCGCGGAAGCCGCACGGCAAAAGCTTTTCGCTCAAAAATTGTCTAAATATTTTAACAAATTTAACATAAAGAAACACTTAGCGAGCGTGACGGCAGGCGCAAATGAGGAAACAAGGGGAGTTCACCAGTAACAAACTTCTGAAAATTCCATTTTTAAAGGTTCCCGAATGGTTTGTGAAAACATACGGGCATAACGTATTGCCTCACTTTTTAAAAAGGAATTTATCAGAATGGCAATCCCGGCATATTTATGGCTTAAAGACGACGGTGGCGCACCAATCAAAGGCTCCGTTGATGTGAAAGACCGTGAAGGTAGTATCGAGGTTAATGGCTTCTCTCATAACCTGAGCCTTCCAACTGATGGGATGACAGGGGTAATTACAGGCACCCGTAAACATTCCGCAGTCCTGCTCCAGAAAGATTTCGATTCTTCATCACCTTATCTGTACAAGGCCGTGGCTACTGGACAAACACTAAAATCAGCAGAGTTTAAGTGGTACAACATCAATGATGCAGGGCAAGAAGTTGAGTATTTCAACATTCTGCTTGAGGACGTAAAAATCGTAGGTGTGTCGCCAATTATGCATGACACTAAAGATCCAACTAAAGAAAAGCATAACCATTTTGAATGCATTGAACTGCGCTATGAAAAAATCACATGGAAGCACTGCGACGGGAATTTGATGTTCTCAGACAGTTGGAAAGATAGAGCGTAAGCATGAGATACCCTACATTAGCGGCCTCACCTCATCCGCCCTATGATGTATCCTCATTTTCGCCACCAGGCGTAAACATCATTAATAATATGATGCTCTCGAGATTTCATCACGGTCCATCAGCACTCACGTACCAGTGGTTTTATCAACAAGTCAGACTACATGGGCCTTGGGATTATAAAACGCGCGCAGGGAGGCAGTATGAGAACTTTGGAAATTTCCACTACGGCGCGGTGGGTACCGCAGCTGGAATAACTGAGCCTGTATTGTTACGGGCGGCGGGTTGGGCGCAATCTCGTTCTGGAAATGCAAAGGTAGAAGATGGCAACTGGCACGGCACATCGCCCTACGGTGACGACCCAAAGGATCAATTCTGGATAAAGTGTGGTATCGATTATGCAAAAAGAACGGGGTTTTAAAAAACGCTATGTTTTGGTGCCTGTACTTTTTGCGTTTATGTTAATCGCATGGGGCATTCACTTTCTCAAATTTCCGGTAGAGCAGGAGGTGTATAAGACGGTTAAAGTGAATAACCTGGTCACCTTATATATAACCCAGGCCAGCGCCGGAGCAATGACGTCATTTTCGTACCACTATTATTTGTATGATGCGACGAAAAGTGAGGCTGATTTTATGGCTAATATTGATGACCAAAGAGCGTTCATGGTCACCTCTGACAGCAAGGCAACGGCCACAGCCAACAATGATCATCTATATCTTCGCGTTCGGGGCGATATATTCTCATTCAATAATGGAAGCTATAAAGTTATTGTGCATCTGGACGCTGCGCCTTATTAAAATAAAACTCAGTGGGGCTTTGCCCTACTTCACTTTTTCTCTAAAACATCTGAACTTTTAACTAATTTAATATAAATAATTAGCAAATGTGGCGGTGGGCGAAAATGAGGGAATATTAAAAAGATTGGAATAAGGGCCGCAGCAATGGTGTGAGAAAAATATTATCGCCGCATTTGCAGATACTCTCAGTACGGCTCCTCCCCCAGCGAAGGGGGAGGTTGGGTGGGAGTGTTAAAGACAACTCGGTGTGACATGTTCAACGATTCAAAACAGAAAAAATTACGCAAGGATCTGCGGGGAAATCTTACTTATCCAGAGTTTGTTTTATGGCAGGCGATCCGGTGTAAAGCGCTGGGTGTTAAATTTCGCCGTCAGCATGGGATCGGGCGCTATATCGTCGATTTTTACGCCGGAGAGGTGAGGCTGGTGGTTGAGCTGGATGGTGAAAGTCATTTCAGTGAGAAAGGGATGGCGGCGGATAAAATCAGAACGGACTTTCTGTGTAATTCAGGAATGAAAGTTATCCGGTTTACGAATCTTCAGGTTATGCAGGAATTACCTGAAGTTCTTGAGCATTTGAGAAATGAAATTATACGTCGGAAGACAACGTTAACCTTCTGATTTTATTTGTAATACCCCCTCCCAGCCTCCCCCTTCGCAGGGGGAGGAGTTAAAAGCCCGATCGGCTCCCTCCCCTGCGAAGGGGAGGGCTGGGGTGGGGTATTAATGGCTACGCGGAGTAAAAATTCCCACCAAAATAATTTTTTATCAGTATTTAGTCAGCTATCTCATCAATATTACATTTCATCTTATCTATCAATGACCTGATCACTATTCCTCCGGTTTTATCCCGTTTTGGGATAATTTTTCTCCCGGTTTACTCTTCCTGTGTAGACGTTTTATTTACTCATAACTCAGGAAAGGATCCTCCATGAACAAAACACAGAATCATACCGACTGGCATCAGGCAGACATCATTGCGGCATTGCGTAAACGGGGCACAACGCTGGCGGCGGTATCGCGCAGTGTGGGATTGAGTTCTTCGACGCTATCGAATGCGCTGTCACGATCATGGCCGAAAGGGGAGAAGGTGATTGCACAGGCGCTGGAGGTTCATCCGAGCGTGATCTGGCCGAGCCGTTATTTTGATGCGCGGGGTGAGTTAGTGAAGAAGATTCTGCGATGAATATGTGGCGGGATAAGGTGTCTCCGGCTTGAAAACCAAAACGCCGACTTCCGTCGGCGTTTCCATTTACTCAAAAATCACTCCTTCCATCCCCCGCCCAGCGCTTTATACAAACTGATGTCCTGATTCAGTTGGGCAAGTTGTGTGGTGATCAGCGTTTGCCGGGCTGAGTACAGCGAGCGTTGCGCGACCAGTACGCTCAGATAATTATCTATACCGCCTTTAAAGCGCATCTGCGAAAGATCGTAGTTGCGCTGGTTGGCGTCGGCGTCCTGCTGGCGCGCCAGAAGTTCGTCTTTATAAGTCGCCTGACCGGCTAAACCATCAGACACTTCTTTGAACGCCGTCTGAATCGCTTTTTCATAGTTGGCGATATCAATTTTCTTCGTGTCTTTGGCAATGTCGAGATTGGCCTGATTCACGCCGCCGTCGAAGATTGGAATGTTGATCGAGGGCATAAATGACCACGCGCCGGTGCCTCCGTCGAACAGTTTACTCAGACTGCCGCTTTCAGAACCGGCGGTGCCGGTCAGTGTAATGCTCGGGAAGAACGCAGCACGCGCTGCGCCGATGTTGGCGTTGGCCGCTTTCAGCGTATGTTCCGCTGCAATAATATCGGGGCGGCGGGTCAGCAGATCAGACGGTAAGCCAGCCGGTGTCTGCGGGAATTTCCAGTCCTGTTGCAGGGTGGCGTCCGCCAGCAGACGCGGTGGAATGGTGGTGCCAACCAGCAGCGTCAGCGCGTTCACGTCTTGCCGTACCTGGCGCGTGTACTGCGCGATATCGGCCTGCGCCGCGCGTACCGTGGTTTCGGCCTGTACCAGATCCTGAGAGGTGCTGATGCCGGAGTCGTAACTGCGTTTGGTCAGCTCGTAGGATTTGTTCTGGCTGTTGGCGGTATTGATCGCCAGTTTCAGCAGGTCGTTATCCGCCGCCAGACTCAGGTAACCGGAAGCCACTTCAGACACCAGCGAGATTTGCGTTGCGCGCTGCGTCGCTTCGGTGGCGAGATAGGTTTCCAGCCCCTGATCACGCAGGCTGCGCACGCGGCCAAACAGGTCAACTTCATAAGACGTCACGCCCAGATTGGCGCTGTATTGCTGATATGTTACCGGCCCGGTGCTTTGCGTCGAATACAATCCGCCCGGCAGATGCTGGTTGGTTTCACCGGCGCTGGCGTCGAGGGTCGGCAGCAGCGCGGCGCGGTCAATCTGGAAGGCAGCGCGGGCGGTATCGACGTTTAACGCCGCGACCCGAAGGTCGCGGTTATTCTTCAGGGACATACCAATCAGCTGGTTCATCGCCGGCTGACTGAAGAACGCTTTCCAGCCGATATCCTGCGCTGCACCGGTTTTGGCACCGTCCCAGCTGCTGGCGACCGGCAGCGCAGGGCGCTGATAATGCGGCTCCATCGTACAGCCCGCCAGCAGGGTGAGAGTAAACGCGCCGATAAGTGACAGCGCGAAATGCGATTTATTCATGGTGTGTTGCCTCAGACGCAGGAAGCGCCTTGTCTTGTTTTTTCGATTTGCGGGTGAACAGATTTACAATCGTCACGTAGAACATCGGGACGAAGAAAATTGCCAGGAAGGTCGCCGTAATCATCCCGCCAACCACGGCGGTACCGATGGAATGCTGGCTGCCTGCGCCCGCACCGCTGGAAATGGTCAGCGGGAATACACCCAGAATAAAGGCCATCGAGGTCATGATGATTGGCCGGATACGCAGTTTGGCCGCTTCAATCGCCGCTTCCGTAACCGACATGCCTTCGTTCTCATGCAGCTCTTTGGCGAACTCGACAATCAATATGGCGTTCTTTGCCGCCAGTCCGACGGTGGTTAACAGGCCGACCTGGAAGAAGACGTCGTTGGATAATCCGCGCAGCAGCACCGCGCCGATGGTGCCTAAGATCCCAAGCGGAACCACCAGCATGACCGAGAACGGAATCGACCAGCTCTCGTAAAGTGCCGCCAGACACAGGAACACGACGATCATCGACAGAGTATAAAGTGCCGGTGTTTGTGAGCCGGAAAGCTTTTCTTCATAGCTCAGGCCGTGCCATGCCACTTTGTAACCCGGTGGCAATTTGGCCGCGATTTCCATTACCGCGTCGTTGGCGTCGCCCGAGCTGTAGCCCGGTGCCGGTGCGCCCATCAGTTCGACGGAGGACACACCGTTAAAACGCTCGTAACGCGGTGAACCGTAAACCCATTTACCGCTGCCAAAGGCGCTCCACGGCACCATATCGCCGCTGGAATTCCGGAAATACCAGTTGTTTAAATCTTCCGGCGTGACACGCGAAGCCGCCTTGCCCTGGATGTAAACGCGCTTCACGCGGTTGTTGTACATGAACTGGTTCACGTACGCCGAACCCCAGGCCGCCGACAACGTATTGTTGATGTCGTCGAGGCTCAGACCCAACGCCTGTGCGCGTTCATCGTCAATTTCCAGCTGATATTGCGGCTCATCTTCCATGCCGTTCGGACGCACAGCGGTCAGGCGTTTGTCCTGTGACGCCAGTTGCAGGAACTGGTTACGTGCGGCCATCAGCGCGGCGTGACCCTTGCCGTTGGTGTCTTGCAGGAAGAAGTCGAAGCCGGTGGCGTTACCCAGTTCCATGACCGCAGGAGGAACGAAAGCAAACACGCGGGCGTCTTTGATGGTGGCGAAATGCGCCATTGCACGACCCGCCAGCGCCTGAACTTTCTGCGCCGCGTCCGGACGTTTCGCCCAGGTTTTCAGCTGCACAAAGGCGATACCGACGTTCTGCCCGCGACCGGCGAAGCTGAAGCCGTTGGCGGTGAACACCGACGACACAATCCCGCCTTCTTTATCCATCAGGTATTCACGGACGTTATCGAGCACTTCCTGCGTACGTTGTGATGAGGCGTTGGCCGGCAACGTGGCCTGAACCAGCATCACGCCCTGGTCTTCATCCGGCAGGAAAGTGGTGGGCACGCGGGTAAACATAAAGCCGGTGGCAATCACAATCAGCAGGTAAATCAGCATAAACAGACGACGGCGGAAGATGACCGTACCGACGGCGCGGGTGTAATGCATCGCGCCTTTGTCGAAATTACGGTTAAACCAGCCGGCGAAGCCTTTCTGAGATTTCTCTTCGTCGTTGTGTCTGATGATGGTGGCACACAGCGCCGGGGTGAAAATCAGTGCCATCAGAACCGAAAGCGCCATCGCCGAAACAATGGTAATCGAGAACTGACGGTAGATGATGCCGGTTGAACCGCCGAAGAACGCCATCGGCACTAATACCGCCGACAGCACCAGTGCGATCCCGAACAGGGCGCCCTGAATCTGTTTCATCGACTTAATCGTGGCTTCTTTGGGCGATAACTTTTCTTCCGTCATCACACGTTCGACGTTTTCCACCACCACGATGGCATCATCCACCAGCAAGCCTATCGCCAGTACCATCCCGAACATGGTCAGGGTGTTAATGGAATACCCCGCGGCCGCCAGAATCCCGAACGTCCCGAGCAGAACGACCGGCACCACCAGCGTGGTGACCAGCGTGGCGCGCAGGTTTTGCAGGAACAACAGCATGACGCAGAACACCAGCACGATGGCTTCGATAAGCGTTTTCACCACTTCTTCAATGGAAGCGCTGACCACCGGCGCAGTCTGATACGGGAACTCGACTTTAACGCCCGCAGGCAGGGAATCCTCCAGGCTGGCGACGGTGGCTTTCACCGCTTTGTCGGTATCCAGCACATTCGCGCCGCTCGCCAGACGCAGGGCGATAGCGGTAGAAGGACTGCCGTTAAAGGTAGATGAGATGGAATAACTTTCCGGCCCCAGATCCACATTCCCGACATCACTCAGACGTACCTGCGAGCCGTCAGCGTTCACTTTCAGCAGCACGTTTTTGAACTGGTTAATGCTGTCGAAACGGGTTTTACCGATGATGGTGGCGCTGAGTTTGCTGTCTTTCACCGTCGGTAATCCGCCGAGAGAACCGGAAGACACCTGCACGTTTTGCGCTTCGATGGCGGCGCTGACATCACTGGGGATCAGCTGATATTTATAGAGTTTCGCCGGGTCTAACCAGATACGCATCGCGTACTCTGAACCGAGCACCAGGAAGTCGCCGACGCCTTTGGTACGGACAATCGGGTCTTCAAGTTTGGTGACCAGCAGGTTGCTCAGATCCGAGTTACTCATTTTGCCATCAGTTGAAATCAGGCTGACCAGCAGCATGAAGTTGGCCTGATATTTGGCAATACGGATCCCCTGATTGACCACTTCGGTCGGCAACTGCGATTCGGCCAGAGACACTTTGTTCTGCACCTGAACCTGCGCGATATCCGGGTTGGTCCCCTGATCGAAGGTGGCGATGATTGTGGCGCTGCCGTCGCTGTTACTTTGCGATTCGATGTAACGCAGGTTATCCAGCCCGTTAAGTTGCTGTTCGATAACCTGAACGACGGTGTTCTGCGCGGTTTCCGCCGAAGCACCCGGATAGGTGACGCTGACGGAAATCGCCGGAGGCGCGATATTCGGATACTGGTTAATCGGCAGTTTCATGATCGACAGCGCACCGGCGATCATGATGACGATGGCGACCACCCAGGCGAATATGGGGCGGTTGATAAAGAAAGTAGACATTCAGCTCACCTATTGCGCGGAAGGATCGGTCATCGCGAGATTAGCCTGTTCGGCAGGGGCGCTGGCTTTGCGCTCGGTGGCATTCACTTTGGCGCCAGGCCTGACGTTTTGTAATCCGTCGGTGATCACTTTATCGCCGTCGTTCAGCCCCTGATTTGCCAGCCAGTAGCCATTCATCATCTGGCCGGTGGTGACGGAACGCTGTTCGACGGTGTTATCGGCTTTCACCACGTAAACGTACGGTGCACCTTTCACGTCGTGCATGATCGCTTCCTGCGGCACGAGGATCCCTTTGTCATCCACGCCCTGTTGCAGCTCGGCGTGAACAAACATGCCTGGCAGTAATTCGTCGTGCGGATTCGGGAATGAGGCGCGCAGCGTCACGGAACCGGTGCTTTGCGAAACCGTCACTTCTGAGAATTCCAGCTTGCCCGGCAGCGCATATTTACTGCCATCTTCCAGCGTCAGCGTGGCCTGTGCGGCGTTTTCACCGGCCGACTGTAATTTGCCGGAAGCCAGCGCGCGACGCAGTTTGAGTAAATCCTGTGAGGATTCACTGACGTCCACGTAGATAGGATTCAGCTGGTCAATCGTGGTCAGATACGCCGTCTGGCCACTGGTCACCAGCGCCCCTTCGGTATACAGCGAGCGTCCGATGTGACCGGAAATTGGCGCGTAAACTTTGGTGTATTGCAGATTCACGCGGGCGGTTTCGACATCGGCGGCGGCTTCGCGCTCGGCGGCTACGGCGTCGTCATACTGCTGACGGCTGACGGCCTGCGCTTCGACCAGCGGTTTGTAACGGCGCGCGGTGGCATCGGCGCTTTTCCATGTCGCCATCGCGCGGTCATAGGCCGCCTGATAGGTTGACGGATCAATCTGATAAAGCTGCTCACCAGCTTTGACTTCGCTACCTTCCACAAACAGACGTTTCTGGATTACGCCGCTGACCTGTGGACGAACTTCGGCGCTGCGCACCGCGGTTGTGCGGCCGGGCAGACGGGTAGTTAACGTGACTGGCTGGCTGTGCAGAGTGACGACATTGACCGCAGGCACTTGTGCCGCCGGAGAGGCAGAACCGGCGGAACCATCACATGCGGAAAGCAGTACAACCGTACTGACAGAAAGAAACTTCAGGCGCATAGAATTCACTCTTTTTGGGGAATTGAGAATAACCGTTCTCAACAAGTCCCCCACTATACGAGAGCACCACAATTCGCTGTGTAAGGTTATTGTCATGACGCATGTTGCGATGTTTCAAAATGGAAGGTAAATGTTGCGGCATAACCCCTTGTATCATTGAGGTTTTAATCTTTTCGTGCAGTCGCAAAGGGCAGGTTATTTGTTACTTAGCAAACTAACCAATAGGCCTTAAGCGGGATTTATAGCAGATTCATCTGAACGTAAATGAATTGTTGTAGCGCGGCGAAGTGTGATCTGGATCAAACAAATTTATACATTTTAACCTGCCGTTTACCAGAAAAGGCTGAAGGTTCTTCCCGTCTGCCGTTACCTTAAGACCCGAGAGCGAGCAGTTCTCACATTTGCTTGTTGCCAGCCGCTCTGAACGACGGCCAGTTGCAACCCCCGTGCCCACAGTCCGATGTGGGCTTTTTTTTGTCTGAATATCTCGTCTTTTACCGCTTTCTCGCTGTGCTGCTTCACACTATCAAAAAAATCCATTCCCAAATGACTGGCCACAGTATCAATATTTCTGCCATTTCGACATGATAGGTATAACGTTATAGTAGAACGTTACACTTGAGTTAACGAACTAATTAATAGGGATATTTACTAATGAAGATATTTTCAGGTTTTGTAAAATCGTTGTCGAAACTGTCCATGATAGGCAGGGCGCTTATGCTGCCCATTTCATTGCTTCCTGCGGCGGGACTTCTGCTGGCTTTTGGTGACCGCTTTCATTTACCTCTGATGATGAATGCAGGCGGTGTCATTTTTGACAATCTGCCACTGCTATTTGCGATTGGTTCCGCCGTCGGATTAGCCGCAGAATCAGGTATTGCTGCCTTATCGGCCGCTGTCTCTGTGTTAACCATCAACGTCACGATGGGTACGCTCCTGCATATCACGCCGGAAATGGCGGCTGCCGGGGGGAAATATGCGATGGTGCTTGGGATACCGACCCTGCAAATGGGGGTCTTCGGTGGACTGATTTCCGGCATTCTTGCGGCATGGTGTTACAACAAATTCAATACATTGCAATTGCCTGAATTCCTGGGCTTTTTCTCCGGAAAACGTTTTGTGGCTATCGCGACGGCATTTCTGTCTTTCTTGTTGGGGATGGGGCTGCCCTGGGTCTGGTCATACATTCAGTCAGGGATTGACGGGCTTTCTGTAGTGGTCAATGGCGATAATCAGGTGTTATCGACCTTTATTTTCGGCACAGTCGAACGTGCACTTATCCCGTTGGGCCTGCATCACATTTGGTATCCTTCCTTCTGGTATTCATTTGGTGAATACACCACACAAACGGGGCAGGTCATTCACGGTGATCAGACAATTTGGTTCAAAATGCTGGAGGAAGGGGTTAAATCTTTTAGCAGCGATAGCTACCAGAATGCTGGCAAATTTATGCAGGGTGAGTTTCCGCTGATGTTGTTTGCATTGCCGGCGGCTTGCCTGGCGATGTATCACGAAGCCAATACAAAAAATAAGAAAATTGCTTTCGGTATTCTGTTTTCTGCTGCCCTGACGTGTTTCCTGACGGGGATCACCGAGCCTGTTGAATTTACATTTATTTTTGTTGCGCCTGTGTTGTATGTCTTCAACGCATTGATGGCGGGTGTCTCTTATATGTGCATGTATCTGCTGCATGCGCATATTGCTAAATCCTTCTCCGCGGGCTTAATCGACTACATTTCTTTTGGCATTTTACCGTCTCTGAATGACTACCAGACCCACTTCCTCAGCGCCGTGTTCGTGGGGATCCCGATGGCGATCATTTACTATTTCACTTTTCGTTTTGTTATCCGACGTTTTGATATTAAAACACCGGGCCGTACAGAGGTGATGGTGAATTGTGATGACAAAACAGATACGGAAATTTCTCATGAAATTATAACGTTACTGGGCGGTCAGGAAAATATTCTGTCCATCAGTGCCTGCATAACACGCTTACGTCTGGAGATAGCAAAGAGTGAGTTAGTCAATAAAGATGGCCTGAATCAGGTCGGTGCCAGAGGCGTAGTCTTTGTCGGAGACAAAGGCATACAGGTAATTTTTGGTGCAAGGGCGCAATTTATTGCCCAGACAATGTCTGAAATCACGCTTAAGCCCTAGGATGAGACGGGCCACCTCTGCTGGCCCGGTTATTCCTTTCGATACGTCATGCCGGCAACCCCGGAACCCTGAAATACCTGGACATTCTGTGAGACAATTGGACAATAACGTTCTGGATCCTCAGGGAGGCCGCATGCCATCGATTGAGAAGAACAAAAGCAGCAAGAGGCCTGATGAAAAAAGTAAACATTACTGATGTCGCGAAACGGGCGGGCGTCTCTGTTTCAACCGTTTCTCTGGTATTGCGCCAGAAAGGAAAAATCTCTGAAGCGACTATCGGGAAAATCCGTTCGGCTATCGACGAACTCGGTTATGTCCACAACGTAGCTGCGGCGAACCTGCGCTCGAATACTTCTAATCTTATCGGTCTGATTATCGATGATTTTAGCGATACGTTTTCTCTGAAGGTTATGGCCAGCATTGTGCGTAATCTTGAGCTTCAGGGGTATATGGTATTTCTGGGTCAACCACAAAATGATGAATTAACGCTACGCCATTGCCTGAGATCCTTCCTACAGCAGGGTGTTGCCGGCGTTATTTATCTGACTTATGATCATTTGTCGAAAAAGATCCCGGATCCGGTTATTGAAAGTCATTTACCCGTTGTGATTGTTTCAAAATCAGGTGTAGAAGGTGCTCAGGATAGTGTCGAATGCAATAATCGTGAAGCGGGGATCAATATTACCCGTTATCTTATTGAGCGTGGTCATCGTGGTATTGCTTATCTTGGCGGAAATAAACGCTGCCTGATCCGTGAAGAACGATTGCAGGGATATCGCTATTCATTAGCGCAATATGGTTTGCCGTTTCGCGAAGATTGGCTTCCCGAATGCGAAGAGAGTACTTTTGCCGCCTCCGCAGCCGTGGGCGACTTATTGAAAAAATACAATAATATTACTGCGATTTTATGCCATTCACCTTCTGCAATCATTGGATGTATAAACGGAGCGCATCGTATCGGGCGCACCATCGGGAAAGATATTTTTCTCTCGCAACAAATTTCGGTAGCAGGGTTTGAAGATATGATGCATATCAACCTGACTTCTCCTTCCCTTACGTATGTTTCATCTCCCGGCGAAGAAGCAGGATACGAAGCGGCATCGCTTATCATTAAAAAAATCAAAGAACCGGCCCAGGATTTTCAGAGAATTGTTATTTCCAGTCAGCTGGTTTTACGCGAATCGGCTTAAGCTGGAATATCTCAAAAAAATACCAGCTCATGGTGAGCTGGTATTCATTATTGACAGCATTGTAAATTATGCTAATACGCAATAATCTGCGGTGCAACTGGTGTCTTTGGTTATTGATTTATACTTTGCCTTATCCAGAGTATAAATAATAAAGTCATTATTTTTATTCAAGTCAAGCTCATAATCATCCGTGTACTGAGTGCGATAATGGGCATCGAAAATTTCATGCATATGGGTATTTTTATACTGGCCAGGCTGGCATGCCATGCCCAGAGACGTCAGGCCATTACCGGTACGGGCATTGAGTTTGTCGAATTCAACGAAGCGTTGATCAGTATTATCGGAAGTGTAGGGTTCATCTTCAACAAATACAATTTGAGCTTTGGCATTATCACCCACCAGGAATGCCGCGTGCAGCATAGCTTCGCGAACGTTGAAATGGTCTACGTGGCTTCCGTTGGCGATTAAGCACAGGATGGTGGTATTTTCCTCCTGAAGCATCCACATGTATTGCGTAATCAGACGATTATACATGTCGATTTCTTCAGGACGGAATGTAGAGAAATCTCCCCACGAACCCCCACCTGCGGTCATAGCACCTGAATAGCCGCGAATTGGTGCATCCCACTCGCCGATGATCCCCTGTCGCCAGTTATAACTCCCCCCAAAGAGATCATTACAGCCCAGCGTATCTTCTTCGATGCGTGCCTGAGTGACGCGTTGAATTTGCTCCTCAGACAGCAGGCCTTCCTGATAATTTGCAAAGAAGTTTGTGCGACTGCAAGAGACAAAGACGCGCGTTACGGTTGTTAAAACCCCACGGGCGAGGGCTTCGATAACAAAGTTGCCGCAGCCCAAAATGGTATCGTCGTGATGAGGGACAACCATAATCAGGTTATCGCCAGCTTTCAGCGGGAATTCATCAGCAGTTACAGTTTTTACGGTGTTCATAGTTAGTCCTTTAATTTTATATTGACAACCATTTCAAAAATGGTTGGTTATTATTGTCCGTAATAAAGGCAGTACTAAGGCGTATCAGTTCATGAGATATTTAATATCTTAGAATTAATAAGTTTTCGCCGTATAATGCTCATTACGAACGTTAGGTTGCAATTCCTCTTTGAGGGATTACATCACTTCATTATGGATAGTCTTTTCTTGATAGTTCAAAATGTGTGCCATCGTTTAAATCATCCCATTTACCTCCCCATTCAATTTCAATTGACAGTGTTTTTGATAATTCAAAAACTATGTTGGCTATCGCCTGATAATATTTGAACTCCCAGGATATTGCATTGTTTGGCAGAGCAAAGATATCAACGGCATGACCCGTAATATGCCGACTGTTATTGGTCAATGATCTTCCTTTCGCGACCAGCTCAAGTTGTCTCTTTTTATTTCTGAGGCCTTCAGAAATTCCAAAATCGACAGGGGATAATGCTAAGGCTTTTCTCATGATTATGCATAAATCAGGGTGTACACCTTTCAGATTATCTTCTGAGCTCTTACTGAATTTAAAATGTTCCATGTTAGCCTTTTGTTAACCTCCTCCAGTAATAATCCAAAGCGGCAACACCCATAGCACCAGATATACCGCATATTGCCAGAGTGGTATGAAATCCCGATCCCATACTTTCTGATAGGAGTCCGGCAACGACGCCTGTAAATGCAGATATAATAACCTGTGCGATTACCGCCACAAAACTCCGGCATATTTTCCCAGAACGTACATCTATAATGTATCTGACCACGCCACCCCAGGCAGCGAATATAAAAATGTATAGCCAGCTTACAATGTTATTATTGGATGGATCTCTCCACGGCAAGGTATGACTCCCTTTTATATCAGTTGGTGGTGGTGGAAATATATTATTCGGTTTTGGTTAAATCAGTATTTATTTCGTTCTTAACAATGAGACAAGAATAACTATTGCACTATAATGATTCGTGATCATTGTCACAATTTTCTACACCAATAGATTTTAACGATCGATTAACGCGTTACGGTAAGTTTTTTATTGTTGATGATTATTTAATTATTCATATCAATGATGTTTTTAAGTTATTTACTATTGGAAAGTAAATACTCTTAATCCCTTCGTTGATTTTCATTTGTTGGATATATTTATTTTTAAGGTTTCTACGTCATAAAGTTAATGATGATCTTTACTTATTCCACTATTTAAACCTGAAGGGCGCTTGTGGGCTGAACACCCTCCCCTATGTTCATCTGCATCTTTTACCGCTGCACTCAAAGTCCTCTGAACATCCCATTCCCACTCTTCTTTTACCGCGCAAAACTGTGATCTCTTTCATACTCCTGACTTCCATGTCTATACAACTATACATTCTGTGACTTAACTCAATTAACGGCTTATTTTTAGCCACCCAATTGAGGGATTTCAGATGATTAAACTTGGCAGCAAAATTCACGACCTGGGCAAAGCCCTGATGACGCCTATCTCGGTGATCGCCGCCGCCGGGATTTTCTTAGGGCTGGCCGCCGCGTTGCAGAACCCGTCGGTGACCGGGGAAGCGTTCACGCAGATGAAAACGCTACAGCTGGTGATCGGGTTTATCCGGCAGGTGTCCGGTGCGTTGTTCGCTAATCTGCCGCTGTTCTTTGCCGTCGCAACCGCGATGGGACTGGCCAATGCAGAGAAGGCCACGGCGGCCTTTTCCGCAGTGATCGGCTTTGTCGGGTTGCACGTCGGGGTTAATTATAGCCTGCTGGCACAGGGCATTACGCCGGAAACCATTACTGTCGCGAAGCTCACCGCCAAAGGCATGACCGAAAGCGATGCGATGATTTACGCGGCGGAGTTCACCAACACGCTGGGGATTTTCACCTACAACATGAGCGTGCTCGGCGGGGTGCTGGTGGGGCTTATCACCATGTGGCTGCACAACCGGTTCTATACCATCGTGCTGCCTACGGCGATTGCTTTCTTCGGCGGACGGCGCTTTGTGCCGATCGTGACTATTCTGGTATTGCCGATTGTCGGTGTGCTGATGTCGCTTATCTGGCCGACCGTCGCGCAGGGCATCCAGTGGGTCGGCGAGCTTATCGGGCGAACCGGTGAAGTCGGCACGTTTATTTATGCGACTTCTGAGCGGTTGCTCATCCCCACCGGTCTGCATCACATCATCAACGAAACCGTGCGTTTCACGCCGATTGGCGGGGTGACGACGGTGGATAATCAAAGCATCGTCGGTGCGCTGAATATCTTCAACGCCGCGCTGGCCAATCCGGGTATGATCCCCGATGCCGTAACCCAGCAGGCGACGCGGTTCCTGGCGCAGGGGAAGATCCCGGTAATGATGTTTGGCTTACCGGCGGCGGCGCTGGCGATGTATCACTGCGCGCGCCCTGAGCATAAAGGACGAGTGAAAGCGCTGATGCTGGCGGGCGGACTGGCATCGTTTACCACCGGCATTACTGAGCCGCTGGAGTTCTGCTTTATCTTCGTTTCACCTGTGCTGTATATCCTGCATGCGGTGCTGACCGGGATTTCATTCGTGCTAATGCAAATGTTCCACGTGATGATAGGTAACGTGCAGGGCGGGGCGATCGATTTCCTGATCTTCGGCGTACTCGGAGGCAGCAAAACGCACTGGTGGTATCCGCTGATCCTCGGGATACTTTACGCGCCGCTGTACTACTTCAGCTTCCGCTGGGTGATCCTGCGCATGCAGGTGAAAACACCGGGGCGTGAGGATGAGAATGACGCTGAGGAACGCGCTAAACCTGCGCAGGGCACCGGGGAGAAAACCAAAAATATTATTATCGGGCTGGGCGGTGAGGGAAATATTACGGCGGTCGATTGCTGCTTCACCCGTCTGCGCGTGAAGGTGAAAGATATGTCACAGGTGCAGGATGGCACTTTGATGAAAACCGGGGCGGCAGGCGTGAAACGGATTACTGAAACTGACGTGCATGTGATTTACGGCCCGCAGGTCGAACAGGTCGCAAATCTGGTGAAAGCGGAGCTTTCAGGTATAGCCTAACTTTTGACTTTGGCATGGACGCTGAAGCCGTAGTTTTTCTGGTTGTAGTACACATCGGAAACTTCAAACAACGAACCGTCGGTAAAAGTGACGATGGCGTGAGAATGGAGCACCGGCTGGTCGCGCGACAAATTCAGCGCGAGGCGGATCTCGTTAGAAGGCAATTCTGCTGAAATCAGTTTGGTGCTTCCCGATGGCTGAAAACCTTTCGAGCGGATATAGGCATATTTCGAAGAAGTCATCGCTGCGCGGGTGATATCCGGGAATCGATCGCACAGCATCCAGCACTGTTCGTACACAAAAGGTTCATCGCCCAGCAGTCGCAGGCGGATCATGAAATAGACTTCTGTACCTGCGGGGACGTTCAGTTCAGCAGCAATACTTTCACTCGCAGGGATGCGGCGAAACTCGAGCACCTGATTTTCAATTCGCTGATTATTTTCCTGCGCCACTTCGCTGGCGGTAAGATGCCGGTCCAGTGGCAAAATGATTTTCTGCTGTTTTGGCGGCTCGACCACAAAGGTACCTCGCCCGCGAAAACGCGCTACTCTGCCCTGACGCACCAGATAATCCACCGCTTTTCGCGCGGTCATGCGCGATACGCCGTAAATCTCACACAGCGCCGCTTCCGTAGGGATCGGTTCACCGGGTTTGATGGCACCTGCGCTGATTTTTTCGGTCAGCTGCTGCTCAATTTGCAGGTAGAGCGGCGTGAACGAATTCTTATCAATTTTCATCAAACCCCCGGTCACTAAAGAATAGCTGTTAAGTATAATTGTATAGCCGGGTATACATTTGAACAAATTGTGTTGCGGGTTTTGTGCGCTGAAATGGGTTATGAAATTAAAAAAAGGTTGCTGTTATCAGCAACCTTTATACGCTTCGATAGTTTGTTACGCGGGCCTCAGACGCTATTCAGGCAGAACGGCGCTCGATGTAAACCCGCACGGGCCGTTTTCCTGGTTTTTGAAACGCCAGCAGTTCTGATGGTACTTCGCCACCGTATTACGGTGCGCAACGCTGATGACCGACGTTTCCGGTAATTCACTCAGCAGCAACGCATAAACCCGATGCTCAGTTTCTTCATCCATTGCGCTGGTCGCTTCGTCAAGGAACAGCGTATCCGGCTTGATAAGCAGGGCGCGGGCAAACGACAGACGCTGCTGCTCGCCCGGCGACAGGCGCTGGCTCCAGTTGGCATATTCATCAAGCATGGCGACTGACGCCAGATGCGGCAGGCGGCATTGCTCCAGCACGCGCTGCAGCTGCTCGTCGGTGTATTCGCGGCTGGCGTCCGGATAACTCAGCGCATCGCGCAAAGTGCCGATCGGAATATAACTGCGCTGCGGTAAGAACAGGTAACGCTTGCCCTGCGCCAGCGCGATACTGCCTGCACCGTAAGGCCAGATACCCGCAATGGCGCGCAACAGCGTAGATTTACCGCAGCCGGAAGGACCGGCAATCAGTACACGTTCGCCCGGTTTCATGTCGGCAGAAACGTTGCAGAACAGCGGGCTGCCGTCCGGCAAGTTCAGCGTGAGGTTATCGAGTTTCAGCGCATGTTCCGCGCTTTCACCGACTTTAATGCCGCGTGGCTGGGCATTAACCTGATCAATTGCGGCGTTGAAACCTGCCAGACGGTTAACGGTCGCTTTCCAGTTAGCCAGATCGGTAAAGGCATCGATGAACCATGACAGCGCGCCCTGCACCTGACCGAACGCGGAAGCGATTTGCATTAGTGCACCCATCTGGATCGCACCGGCGAAATAGCGTGGCGAGGCCACCAGAATCGGGAAGATATTGGCAAACTGGCCGTAAAAGTTGGAGGCGATATTCAGACGACGGGTGACGCGCATGATCGACCACCAGTTGGTTTTGATCGAATCAAACTTGCCGGAAAGCTGGTCGCGTTCGTTTTTCTCGCCGTGGTACAGCGCAATCGCGTCGCTGTTTTCACGGATACGGATCAGCCCGAAACGGAAGTTAGCCTCGAACCATTCCTGATTAAATCCGAGTTTGACTAACGGCTTACCGATCCACCAGATAATGAATGAGCCCAGCGCCGCGTACAGCAGGGCAAACCACACCATGTAGCCGGGGATATCGAAATGATGGCCGGCGAACACAAAGTTAAGCGGGCCACTGATCGACCACAGAATAAAGACGAAAGAGAACAACGTGACAACGCTCGACAGCAACCCGAGAACCAGTGAAAGCGTGCCGCTGGTCAGGGCGTTCAGGTCATCGGAAATACGCTGATCGGGGTTATCCACCTGATGCTGGTACTCCGTGTAATAATAGGCGTGATTGGTCAGCCACTTCTCCATATACTCTTCAGTCATCCAGCGCCGCCAGCTCATTTGCAGGCCCTGCGTCAGGTAAACCCTGTACACCGCGATGACGATGAAAAGCAGCGCCAGCCAGGTAAATTTCCACAGCTGGGCTTTGAAAACCGGGTAGTTTCTGTTTTGCAGCGCATCGTAAAACACGCGGTTCCATTCGTTAAGCAGGACGCTGATGTAGACGGTCGCCAGTGAGAGGATAACGATAGTGGCCAACATGCTCCAGGCACGCCACTTTTCTTCTGAGCGCCAATAAGGCTTAATCAACTGCCAGACGGCGCCCCATTGCGCCGATTTCCCAGGTTTTTTAGTCATAATTGCCATGTTTAATCGATATGTTGTGAAGCCTAATCATCCCAGAATGAGTGCCTTAGCGCGATAGGGCAATAAAGCACTTGTAAGGATGTTTTTCCAGCACGAAGCTCTGTAGACCACAAAAGTAGAAGGATGTTTGATGAAAGTCGCAGTGAATTTTCTGCTGGTGGCAGGATGTTTTACCAGCGCCCAGGCGTTTGCCCAGATTGATGAACCGGACATTAACGCCGATTGCGTGAAAGCAGGTATTTACGCCTCTGCCGGAAAAGTGGCGTACCAGCAGGGTGAATTCGCCAAAGCGCGCGAAGTTTTCCGTAATCAGGTGGCCTGGAGCGAGTTCTGTCACAAGCCGCAGGATCAGATTGCGACGGCATACAACAACATCGCGCTGACCTACATCCGTCAGGGTAATTATCGCAAAGCCAAAGCCTGGCTGATGCTGGCGCCTGCTGACAAAAAATCACAATACAACCTCAGCCAGATCCAGCCGAAACTCGATGCACTTCCGCAACCGGAGAGTGCAGCCGGAGAATACTGGCAATATGCCGGTTACGGCAGCTGGAACCTGGTGGACGTCAAAGCCGAAGAGGCGCAATTCAAAATCGATTTCTCCGGCCAGTACATGGGGCAGATGTCGCTGTACTACGGCCCGAACATTGGGGAATTCTCGGTGGTTACGGCGATTAAAGACAATCACGCCGTTTACCATGAAGCCGATGACGCCTCAGCAGGTGAAGGGCAATGTACGGTAGACATGAATTTCGGCGCTGAAAACGTCAAACTGCACACCACCGGCGACTGCGGATTTGGACATAATGTCCAGGCCGAAGGGGAATTTATAAGGGTAACGCCGTAAGTTCTGTCCACGCCTGCCAATAAAAAACCGCGCTATGCAGGTTTTTTATTTAAACAGTTGATTGAAAGAACTTTAAGGCCACTGCATTTCCCCCTTCAATACTTTCGCGCTCAGCTGTAATGAAGAGTCATCTTTCAGCTGCGGATAATGCTTTTTCATCGCGGCAACCAGCGCGGTGGAATCTTTGGCTTTCGGCAGCTCTTTTTCCAGCGTCAGCAGATAATTACGGGTGAATTTCACCGCTTCAGGCGTATGCGGTGCGCCCGGCAGGAAATGCCCCGGCACGACGACATCGGGTTTCAGACCGGCGATTTCATCCAGCGCTTCCACCCATTGCTTACGGGATTTCGCGGTCTGGGTGTCCGCTGTCCAGACGTGCATGTTGTCGCCATTCACCAGCACACCACCGACGACGGCTTTCAGCGAAGGAATGTAGACGAACGTACGCGCGGCATCGACGCCCTTCACTTCAAATTTGTGTCCTTCCAGCTCGAATGTATTGCCTTTCAGTGGCTGCGGGACGATCACGGATTTCGGCGCGTTCTCTTTCAGTTGCGGGCCCCAGAAAGCGACTTTGCCGTCTTTGCTGGCGTTGATCAGATCGATGGTCGCCTGCGTTGCGATGATTTTGGCCTCCGGGAACGCGGCATGGATCACGTCCAGCCCGAAGTAGAAATCAGGGTCTGACTGGCTGATGTAAACAGTAGTCAGCTTTTTGCCGGTGGCTTTAATTTTTTCGACCAGTTTTTCGGCATCGTTACGCTGAAACTGGGCGTCGATCAGAACGGCTTCTTTCTCGCCGGTAATGATTTCTGAAGACACCGGGAAGATGGCACTTTCGCCCGGATTATAGACGTCCATCTTCAGCGCGGTGGCGGCGTGAGCAGTCAGACTGCTGCCGAGCAGGGCGGCCATTAAGGCCAGGGGTTTTAAGAGATCAAGACGCATAACGTTTCCTCAGGGTGCAAAAATAATCACGTTCAGTAAGCATCTACTGTACGTTGCATAATCCGCCAGAAAAACAGGATAATACGCAACTGTTTGTTGCATAAACCGGACGAATCATGGACAGAATTACCGCTGCACAAGTATTTGTTGCCATCGTTGAACGTGGAAGTATGGTCAGTGCCGCCGAATCGCTGAATATGTCGCGGGCGATGGTGACACGTTATCTTTCGGAGATGGAAAAGTGGTCGGGCGCGCGCCTGCTGCACCGTTCCACCCGTAAACTGAGCCTGACTGATGCCGGTGAAAATACGCTGGCGCGCTGTCGCAAGATGCTCGCGGTGGCAGCGGATATGGGCAGCGTGGCGGATACCTCTAATGAAGCGTTGCGCGGTTTGCTGCGCCTGAGCTGCTCCCAGTCTTTCGGGCAGGGGGCAGTGGTGATTGCCGTCAGTGAGTTTTTAAGACGGCATCCGCAAGTCAGTATTGATCTTCAGCTGGAGAGCAGGGCGATCAATCTGGTGGAGGATCGCATCGATCTGGCGCTGCGCATCACGAACGATCTCGATCCGAACCTGATCGCGCGCCCGCTGGCACTTTGTCCTTCGGTGGTGTGTGCATCTCCGGCCTATCTCGCGGCCCAGGGCACACCGCAGCATCCTCAGGATCTGAGCGTGCACAACTGCCTGACGTACTCTTACTTTGGCAAAAGCCTGTGGCAATTTGAGCGGCAGGGCGAGAAAGTTGCGGTGCCGGTGAGTGGCAATCTTAGCGCCAATGAATCGCTGGTGTTGCTGACCGGCGCGGTGGAAGGCGCCGGCATCGTCATGCAGCCCTATTATTCGGCAGCCCCGTTGATCGCCAGCGGGCAGCTGGTTTCGCTGCTCGAAAACTGGCAGCCGCAGGAGATGGGGATTTATGCGATTTATGCCTCACGGCGGCAAATGCCTGCCGCGTTGCGCGCACTGCTCGATTTTCTGGTGGAATGGTTTAAAGGCCATCCGCGCTGGCTGTCTTTGAGCGGGGAAAAGAGTGAGCCGCGCTAAAACGTCAGTTTGCCGGGAACGGTTCCTTTTTGACATCTTTTCTCACATTTATATAACGCATTGATGTTGATGATGTTAATGGTAATGCATGCCCTTTTTAGAGCACAGGGCACAGACTGCGTATGGTCAAAAGTGTGATCTGCATGGTATTTCTGTAAAGGGAAAACAGCATAAAAACCATAAAACACACAAGGTTATCGATTTCTGTCGCTGCTGATTTTCTGTCTGATTTTCTTATTTCTTTTGTTTCGCCAGACTGACTTGTTAAAGCCCGTCCGGCTGAGCGTCGTTCAAAAATGGGTTAAATAATATAACGGGGAGTTTTTATGCCTGTCGCACTTCTGGCACTGGCGCTAAGCGCATTTGCCATCGGGACTACAGAATTTGTCATTATGGGGCTGCTGCCTAACGTGGCTGGTGACCTGAATGTCAGTATTCCTTCTGCCGGATGGTTGATCAGCGGATACGCATTGGGCGTGGCCATCGGTGCGCCGATTATGGCGGTACTGACCGCGAAACTGCCGCGCAAAAACACTCTGCTGTTGTTAATGGGCATCTTTATTTTCGGCAACGTAATGTGTGCGCTGTCGTACAGTTACGGTTTCCTGATGCTGGCGCGTGTAATCACCGCTCTGTGTCACGGCGCATTCTTCGGGATTGGCGCGGTAGTGGCGGCGAGCCTGGTGGCACCGAACCGTCGTGCATCTGCGGTGGCGCTGATGTTTACCGGCCTGACTCTGGCTAACGTGCTGGGGGTGCCGCTGGGCACCGCACTCGGCCAGGCGTTTGGCTGGCGTTCAACGTTTTGGGTCGTAGCCGTTATCGGGGTAGCGTCGCTTTTCGCGCTGTATAAGAAGCTGCCGGATAAGAAAGAAGAAGAGCCTACGGACCTGCGCAAAGAAATCCGCGCGCTGGGAAGCCTCGGCCTGTGGCTGTCTTTGTCGATCACTATTTTCTTCGCGGCGGCAATGTTTGCGCTGTTTACCTACATCGCGCCGATCCTGACCGAAATCACCGGCGTTTCCGAGCACGGTGTCAGCTGGACGCTGCTGCTGATTGGCCTTGGCCTGACTATCGGTAATGTGGTCGGTGGGCGTCTGGCGGACTGGCGTCTGGGTGTTTCTCTGACCACCACGTTCCTGCTGATCGCCGTGTTCTCGGTGCTGTTCAGCTACACCAGCGTTCATCTGGTAGCAGCTGAAATTACCCTGTTTATCTGGGCGATGGTCAACTTTGCGGCGGTTCCGGCATTGCAGGTGAATGTGGTGACCTACGGCAAAAACGCGCCGAATCTGGTCTCGACGCTGAACATTGCGGCATTCAACGTCGGCAATGCGCTGGGTGCCTGGGTGGGCGGTGCGGTGATCGAACGCGGTATGGGGCTGAGCAGCGTCCCTCTGGCTGCGGGTGGCCTTGGTGCCATCGGCTTCGTGCTGTGTGTAATTACCTTCCGTCGCGCGGCGAAAAAGGCTGAAAAAGTCGTCGCGTAATGTCTGCTTAAAGCAGTAAAAAGGCCACACAGAATCTCTTCTGTGTGGCCTTTTTTATGGGATCGCCGAAACCGCAATTTCAAGCCGTTCAGCAAACCGCAGCGCCTGCTGATGACAATGTTCGGTGAAGGTGGTGACCAGCGCGGAAGCGGGGCGGTGCAGCGGTTTGATCAGGCTGACGGTAAAGGGCACGGCAACGCTGAATTGGCGGATAACAACGCCGTTATCGGCATAGTCTAAAGCGGTCAGCGGGTTGACTACTGACACACCCGCGCCCGCGCGTACCATGCTGCACACCGATGCGGCGCTGTGCGTTTCCATTACCAGCCGCCGCGCTACGTGCTGCTCGGTGAACAGCGTATCGAGCAGATGACGATAGCTATCTGTCGCCGATAAGCTGATGAAATTAAGGCCGTTGAAATCCTGTGGTGTCAGGCACGGCTTCGCCGCAAGCGGGTGCCCGGCGGGCAATACGCACACTTCGTTGAGCGTTAGCAGCGTCTGGCGTTCGGTGCCGGCAGGCGTCTGGGTATTTTCGGTCAGCCCTAAATCGTGGCGCTGCGCCGAAAGCCATTCTTCCAGCAACGGCGACTCCTGCGGCACAATATTGAAACTGACGTCAGGGTATTTATCCAGAAAGGGTTTGCAGACCGCCGGCAACAGCGACTGGCTGAACACCGGCAGACAGGCGATGGACAGCTGCGCCTGCTCGAACTGGCGGATCCCCTCCGCCGCGCTGACGATCCTGTCCAGCCCGTAATACGACCGCTGCACCTCTTCGAATAATCGTAACCCTTGCACTGTCGGGTACAAACGTCCGCGCAAACGCTCGAACAGCTGCAAATTCAGCAGCTTTTCGCAGCGCGCCAACTCGCGGCTGACGGTCGGCTGCGAAGTGCTAAGCAGCGCGGCGGCTTCTGTCAGGTTACCGGTGGTCATCACCGCATGAAAAATTTCGATATGACGCAGGGAGATGGCGGGCATGATTTTCATCCGGTTCACAAACATGAATCCATATCATAAATGAATAGACTGGCCTGAAATAGATATTTTATCGCCAGGTGTTCTCACGGCATACTGAGGAAAATGTGACTGACTTCACCTGACGGAAACCTTATGCCACGCGCCCTGAACGACACCACGACAGCGCTTACCGCTGACAATTTACTGGCTCTGACCCAACAATTTGGCTGCCCGGTCTGGGCTTATGATGCAGAAATCATCAAAGCACGAATTTCGCAGCTGCGTCAGTTCGACGTTATCCGTTTTGCGCAGAAAGCTTGTTCGAATATTCACATTTTGCGCCTGATGCGTGAGCAGGGTGTGAAGGTGGATTCTGTTTCTTTGGGTGAAATTGAACGTGCGCTGGTGGCCGGTTTTATTCCGGGCCGCGAGAAGAGTGAAATTGTCTTTACCGCCGACGTGCTGGATCAGCCGACGCTCGAACGCGTTACTGCGCTGGATATCCCGGTGAATGCCGGTTCCATAGACATGCTGAGTCAGATTGGGCAGCATAAAGCCGGACATCCGGTGTGGCTGCGAGTAAATCCTGGCTTTGGCCACGGCCACAGCCAGAAAACCAATACCGGCGGTGAAAACAGCAAACACGGGATCTGGTATGCCGATTTACCGCAGGCGCTGGCAGAAATCACCCGTTACGGTCTGAAACTGGTGGGCATCCATATGCACATTGGCTCCGGCGTAGATTACGGCCATCTCGAGCAGGTTTGCGATGCGATGGTGCGTCAGGTGATCGACACCGGACACGATATTAAAGCGATTTCCGCCGGTGGCGGCTTGTCGATTCCGTATCATTTTGAGGAAGAATCCATTGATACCGGACATTATTTTGGCTTGTGGAACCGCGCCCGCGAGCAAATCGCCGCGCATCTGGGGCATGAAGTAAAACTGGAAATTGAACCGGGGCGTTTCCTGGTGGCGGAATCCGGCGTTCTGGTGGCACAAATCCGTGCGGTGAAAAATATGGGGAGCCGTCACTTTGTGCTGTGCGATGCAGGTTTTAACGATCTGATGCGCCCGGCGATGTACGGCAGCTATCACCACATTTCGCTGTTACCTGCCGATGGCCGCGAGCTGGAAGGGCAACCGCTGACGGATTCGGTAATCGCTGGCCCGCTGTGCGAATCCGGTGATGTCTTTACCCAGCAGGCAGGCGGAAGCGTTGAAACCTTCCCGCTGCCACCGGTGAACATCGACGATTATCTGGTATTCCACGATACTGGCGCGTATGGCGCATCAATGTCGTCTAACTACAATAGTCGTCCGCTGCTGCCGGAAGTGCTGTTCGAGAATGGCGTACCGCGTGTGATTCGTCGTCGTCAGACGATAGAAGAGCTGCTGGCTTTAGAACTGTAATCCCCGTCATCCTTCGCGCTGACTCTGCGTTGGCTGCCTTCACGAACCCCGGTCACATACGTGTGTATGCTCCCGGGGATTCACTCCGTTGCCGACTTGATTCAACCCGAATGATTTAGGGGATGCTTAGGATTAATTTACTGTTTATCAAACATTTCCTTTCTCAGTAACACGATCTCTTCGGCCAGTTCGCGGCACAACATGGCGGTCATCAGGTGATCCTGCGAGTGCACCATGATCAAGTTCACCGGTATTTTGCCCACGCCTTCATCCAGGCCGATCAGCTGCGTCTGCACTTTGTGCGCGACGCGCGCCGCGTCGTCGGATGCTTTAAGCATCGCGTCGGCTTCGGCCCACTCTCTTTTACGCGCGTGCTGAATCGCCATCATTGCATTAGATCGTGCTTCTCCGGCGTTGATCAATAACTCCATCACCGTTTGTTCCAGATCGAATTCCATCGAAAACTCCAAATTGGTATACCAGAAAAGTGTGAATTCATCATATTGGAATTCCAATATTCACATGTGAGAACACTGTCACAGAAATTAATTCTCATTCCGCTATTTTTTGGCATGCCACATTGCGCTTTATGGATGAAATAAAGCGGAAAGCAGGCCGACAGGATCACTTTCAGAAACGGAATCTGGCTCTACTTCGCGCGACACCTTTTCTTTCAGCAGTATGAAAGGTCAATGCGAAACAAACACCTGTACAGTTTTACACAAAATTAAAAGAGGTGGTGTCATGTCATTTAAAGACCGTTTCATCGATTCTCTCGGGGGATTCGCCAATACCTTCAATAGC
Source organism: Enterobacteriaceae bacterium Kacie_13 (assembly GCA_013457415.1). NCBI lineage: Bacteria > Pseudomonadati > Pseudomonadota > Gammaproteobacteria > Enterobacterales > Enterobacteriaceae > Enterobacteriaceae bacterium Kacie_13. The sequence continues at coordinate 3,733,645 of CP045665.1, read as the reverse complement.
TACCGATACATTATGGCTATCAAGGCGGCTTTTATCACATTAATGCCCGTCATTATTGTGGGGGCATTCTCAGTTTTAATTTCTAACATGGTGATGGATCCGAAAAACGGATTAGCTCACTTTGAAATGTTGTCGTGGCTGGCCACGCTCAAACCGATCATGAGCAGTATTAACTACGCCACGCTGAGTTTCCTGACAATTGGTGCCGTCTTCTTAATCGGTATTGAGTTAGGCAGAATTAACGGCTCGCGCTCGTTATTTCCCGGCCTGCTGGCGGTCATCTGTTTTATTGCCGTGACGCCCACCACCGTCGATATGATGGTGAATGGTCAGATGCAGGAAGTAAAAGACGTACTGGCGAAGCAATTCTCCGATACCAAAAGTCTGTTCCTCGGGATGTTTATTGCCATTCTGTCGGTGGAGATTTATTCCAAACTGGAAAGCTACAGCGGTCTGCGAATTAAGATGCCGGAAAGCGTGCCGCCAAATGTTTCAGCGTCGTTCTCGGCGTTAATTCCCGCCATCATTACGGTGGTGATTATTGCCACCTTCGGATTTGTGTTCCATCAGGTCACCGGCATGTATCTGTACGATGCGGTGTATCAGGTGATCCAGCGTCCGCTGGAATCTGTGATGCAAAGCCTGCCGGGAATTCTTCTGCTGATGTTTGTCGCGCAACTGTTCTGGGTGATTGGGATCCACGGTAATCAGATGATCAAACCTATTCGCGAACCGCTGCTGCTGGGCGCGATCATGGTCAACATGACGGCATTCGAGCAGGGTCATGAAGTGCCGAACATCATCACCATGCCGTTCTGGGATGTGTATATGAGCATCGGCGGCTCCGGCTGCACCATCGGCTTATTACTGGCGGTGATGCTCGCCACCCGCCGTAAAGAAATGCGTGAAATCTCCAAATTGTCGCTCGGGCCAAGTGTGTTCAACATTAACGAACCTGTGATTTTCGGTATGCCGATTATGCTTAACCCGATCCTGGCTATCCCGTTCATCATCACGCCGCTTATTACAGGCACCATCGGTTATTTCGCCACCAGCCTCGGCTTTGCCGGACGCGCTGTAGTGATGGTGCCGTGGACTACACCGCCTATCATCAACGCCTGGTTATCCACCGCCGGTTCGATGGGGGCGGTGATCACTCAGGCTGGTTGTATCGTGGTGTCAGTATTGATTTATCTGCCGTTTGTGAAAGTGGCCTCGCGCCGCGCCGAGCAGGCACAGCTTGAGGCGATGCAGAAGAAACAGGCTGTGACCGCCTGACGCTCACAAAATTATTCGGATAAAAGAGGACTGTTATGAGCAAGGTTTCCATCGCCATTCCTGAGGGATTTATCCTCGGTGCTGCGGCTTCCGCGTGGCAGACCGAGGGCTGGAGCGGCAAGAAAGACGGGCAGGATTCGTATCTGGATCTCTGGTACAAAAACAGCCGTCACGTCTGGCACAACGGCTACGGCCCGGCCAAAGCTACGGATTTCATTCACCGTTACAAAGAAGACGTGGCGCTGATGAAGGCCATCGGGCTAAGCCATTACCGCACGTCGATCAACTGGTCGCGTTTTCTTACCGACTATGAATTGGGCACCGTCGATGAGGAATATGCTGCCTACATCGATTCACTGCTCGACGAGATGAAACGGCAGGGCATCGTGCCGATGCTGTGCCTTGAGCACTACGAACTTCCGGCGTATCTGATTGAAAAATATGATGGCTGGAGCTCAAAGAAAGTCGTCGAACTGTTCGTGCTGTACGCTGAGAAAGTGTTTGAGCGTTTCGCCCATAAAGTCGACCGGTGGTTTACGTTCAACGAACCTGTGGTGGTGCAAACCCGCGTGTATCTGGATGCCATCCGCTGGCCGTTCGAGCAGAACACGGCGAAATGGATGCAGTGGAATCACCACAAAGTGCTGGCGACAGCCAAAGTCGTCGAGCTGTTTTACCGCAAAGGCTATAACGCAGCGGCTACCATCGGGGTGATCTTAAATCCTGAAGTGACGTACGCACGTTCAGGTGCGCCGCACGATCAGAAGGCGGCGCACTTATACGATTTGTTCTACAACCGCGTGTTTTTAGATCCGATGATAAAAGGCGAGTATCCGCAGGAGTTGCTGGCGTTACTCGAAAAGCATTGCGTTGATTTTGATTATTCCGAACAGGAACTGGCGATCATCCGAAATAATACCGTGGATGAGGTGGGGATTAATCTGTATTACCCGCATCGCGTAAAAGCGCCGTCCCGTGAATGGAATAAAGAGACGCCATTCCACCCGGCTTACTATTACGAACATTTTGAATTACCGGGGCGGCGGATGAATAAATCCCGCGGCTGGGAAATTTATCCGCGCGTGGTGTATGACATGGCGATGCGTATTAAATCGGAATACGACAATATTCCGTGGTTTGTGGCCGAGAACGGTATGGGCATCTAAAACGAAGACCAGTTCCGTGATGCTGCAACCGGTGAAATTCAGGATGATTACCGCATTGAATTTATTGCCGAACATCTTTACTGGACATTAAAAGCGCGGGAGGACGGCGCGAATTGTCAGGGATATATGCTGTGGGCGTTTACCGATAACGTCTCACCGATGAATGCCTTCAAAAATCGCTATGGGCTGATTGAAATTGACCTCGATGACAACCGGAATCGTCATCAGAAGAAATCATCCCGCTGGTTTAAATCGTTAAGTGAAAATGGCGTGTTGTCTTTGACGCTGGATGACGAAGATAAATAACCCGAGGAAACACTATGAAACGTATCGTTTTAGCCTGTTCGGCAGGGATGTCCACTTCCCTTGTGGTCACCAAAATGGAAAAAGAAGCCGCCGCCCGGGGTCTGGAATTTCAGATCTACGCCATCCCGGAAAATAATCTGCGTGATGAACTGGAAGCCTATGGTCGCGATATTCAGGTGGTGCTGCTAGGGCCACAGGTGAGATTCAAACTGGCGGAAAATAAAAAGCTGACCGATGAACACAATATTCCGATCGATGTCATTGATATGATGGCTTATGGAACGCTCAATGGTGCGAAAGTGCTTGATCAGGCATTAAGTCTGATAAAGTAATCCGTCATTCTTCAGGTTGCAGGTGCGTTGTGCATTAGCCTGCAGCCCGAGTTATTTTGGATTTTCATTTTTGTTTTGCAGCAAGGTGAGCGTGTGGAAAAAGGTGTGGTTTCGCAGGACAGAAAACAGTATCAGGAAATCGGGCATGACCTGCGCGAGCAAATCAAGCAAGGGCAGTTCGCCGTGGGATCCCGTCTGCCGCCGGAGCGCAATATGGCGGAAACCTATGGTGTCAGTCGGACCATCGTGCGCGAAGCGTTGCTGATGCTGGAGCTCGAAGGCACGGTGGACATACGTCAGGGCTCGGGCGTATATGTGATCCGCATTCCTTCGCAGGAAGAGGGCGAAGATGAACTGATGTATCAGGGGCAGATTGGCCCGTTTGAGATTTTACAGGCGCGGCAACTGCTCGAAAGTAATATCGCCGCGTTTGCCGCCAAAATGGCCACCAAGTCTGATATCGAAAATCTGCGCCGCACACTGGAGCAGGAACAAACCGCCATCGTAGCCAACGATGAAAGTGGCGACAACGACCGCCTGTTTCACCTGCTGATTGCCGGTGCGACACAAAACCAGATGCTGCTCGATTCGGTCAAAAATATCTGGATGCACCGCGATTCCAGTCCGCTGTGGAAACAGTTACACAGCCATATCGCCACGCGCGGTTATCGCCTGAAATGGCTGGCTGATCATCAGAATATTTTGGCCGCGCTGCGCCGCCGCGATGTGATGGGATCTTATCAGGCGATGTGGCAGCACATGGAAAACGTGAAAAATACCCTGATGGAACTTTCGGACGTTGATGCGCCGGAGTTCGATGGCTATCTGTTTGAATCTGTGCCTATTTTTCAGGGAAAGATGGTCTGAACGCGATGCAGATCATTAACCTCAGCGCGCGGCCAGAATTTAAAGAACAGGTGACCGACTGGCTGTGGCAGGCGTTTGGCAGCGAAAACAGCCGCGATTTTTTTGCAAGCGTGCTGCAAAGCTGCCTGTCGGGGGCGGATCTGCCGCAAACTTTTATCGCGCTGGAAGGCGAACGGCTGGCGGGGACGGTGGGTTTATGGCGCTGCGATTTGGTAAGCCGTCAGGATCTCACGCCGTGGCTGGCCGCGCTGTACGTCGATAAGGATTACCGCTCTCGCGGGCTGGGGCAGCAGTTGCAGGCGTTTCTTCTCGAGCACAGCCGCCGCAGCGGCTTTTCCGAACTCTATCTTTACGCCGAATTCACCGGCTATTACGAACGTTTTGGCTGGCGCTATATTGGCGATGCGCTGGATTATCCTGACAAGCCCGTCCGCGTTTACAAACAGTCTCTTAGCTGACCACAGGCCCGCTCACCGAATGACGCCGAACCAGCGTCGGGCTAAACATATGAGTGGTTTCGGGCAACGGCTGACCGTTCGCCAGCGCTAACGCCAGCTGCGCCGCCTGATTCGCCATCGCCACGACCGGATAACGCACCGTGGTCAGACGCGGGCGCAGATAGCGGGAGATCAGCACATCATCAAAGCCGATCAACGAGATTTCGCCCGGCACATCAATGCTGTTATCGCTTAATACCGATAAAGCGCCGGCGGCCATCGAATCGTTGTAGCAGGTGACTGCCGTGAACCCTTTCCCCAGCCCCAGCAAATCTGCCATAGCTTTTTCACCCCCGACTTCATCGGGTTCGGCGTAGGCGATGAGTTTGTCATCCACGGCGATATTATTCTCTGTCAGCGCGTCGATATAGCCTTGCAGACGGTCGCTGGCGTCGGAAATACCGTGGTTAGAACACAGGATGGCTATGCGTTTATGCCCGGCCTGAATCAGATGACGGGTTGCCAGCCAGGAGCCGTAACGGTCGTCGAGCGCGATACAGCGATGTTCGAAACCGGGCAGCGTGCGGTTAATCAACACCATGCCGGGAATTTGCTGCATCAGGCTGGTCAGTTCATCTTCCGGAAGCATTTTGGCGTGAACCACCAGCGCTGCACAGCGGTGGCGGATCAACTGCTCAATCGCCTGGCGCTCTTTTTCAACGTTATGGTAACCGTTGCCAATCAGCAGGAAATTGCCGGTGGCATAAGCCACCTGTTCCACCGCTTTGACCATCGCGCCAAAGAATGGATCGGAGACGTCAGCGACGATCAGCCCCAGCGTTTCGGTCGCCTGCTGGGCAAGCGCGCGGGCGTTGGCATTCGGGTGATATTGCAGATGTTGCATGGCGCTCTGAACCGCTTCCCGCGAGCTTTCACTGGCCTTCGGAGAATGGTTTATTACGCGTGAAACGGTCGCAACCGATACGCCTGCCAGTTTTGCTACATCCTTAATCGTTGCCATAACACTTCCGCTATTCCGTGAGGGTAATCGTTTACACCGCCAGTCTTGCGGAAAAGACAGGTGGCTGCAAGGATGACGATCGCAACTTTTTGATGCAAGCCTGATGTAACGACAAAAGAACGTCGGGTTTAACGGAAATCGCAGTCAGAAAGGGCAGAAATGATATTGATTAAGATTATTTGTTCTTTGAACTGGATACAGCGTGAATGGTATTTTTAAGGTCAAACGCCTGCGCTGAGAAAATAAAAAACATGTCCATAAAACGCTATCCGCAACTGGCTCACTGGGGCGCGTACACCGCCGTAGTGGAAGACGGGCGGTTAATCCGCTGCGAACCCTATTCTGCGGATGCTGATCCTTCGCCTTTACTCGATTCCATCGTGCCGCTGGTTTATTCCGATAAAAGGATCCGTAAACCAGCGGTGCGTCGTTCGTGGCTGCAAAAACGCGAAAACAGCGATCGCTCGCTGCGGGGCCGGGAAGATTTTGTTGAAGTGGACTGGGATGTGGCGCTGGATCTGGTGGCTGAAGAGAACCGCCGCGTGCGCGACCGTTATGGCGCATCCGGCATTTTCAACGGCTCTTACGGCTGGTCTTCCGCCGGACGCCTGCATCATGCGCGTTCGCTGGTGCGCCGTTTCTATTTTACCGGCGGCGGCGGCGTGGATCAGCTGGGAAACTACAGCTGGGGCTCAGCGCAGTTTTTCCTTCCTTATGTTATCGGCACTTTCACGCCGCTGACAGGGCGCGTGACCTCATGGCCGAGCGTAGTGGAACACGCTGAAATCCTGCTGGCTTTCGGTGGTCTGGCGCTGAAAAATGCGCAGGTGGCCTCCGGCGGTGCAGTGGAACATACGCTGAAACCGGCGCTGGAACAGCTGGCGAAGAAAGGCACCCGGGTCATCAATATCAGCCCGATGCGCGATGACTGCCCGGAATTCCTCAATGCTGAGTGGATCCCTATTCGCCCGAACACCGATGCGGCGCTGATGATGGCGATCGCCTATGAAATTCAGCGCAAAGAAGCGCAGGACGATACATTCCTCGCCAGCCACTGCGTGGGGTATCCGCAACTCGCCGCTTATCTGCGCGGCGAGAAAGATGGTGTGGCGAAAACGCCTGACTGGGCAAGCCACATTACCGGCATACCGGCGGAGCGTATCGCGCGTCTGGCCGATGATTTGATCGGCGTACGTAGTTTCATCACCTGTTCGTATTCCGTGCAGCGCGCCCACCGTGGCGAGCAGCCTTACTGGATGATGATCGCGATTTCCGCGATGCTTGGACAGGTCGGCCTGCCGGGTGGTGGATTCTCATTCGGCCATGGTTCGATGAACAGTGTCGGTAACCCGCGTTATGACACGCCGGGTCCTGCTGTCAGTGCCGGGCCGAATCCTTCTGGCCTGGCAATCCCCGTTGCGCGCATCAGCGACATGCTGCTCAATCCGGGACAGCCGTACGAGTTTCAGGGCGAAACACAGCATTATCCCGATATCCATCTGGTGCACTGGGCGGGCGGCAATCCCTTCCATCATCATCAGCAGCTGAACCGTCTGGTGGAAGGGTGGCAGAAGCCGGATACCATCATTGTGCAGGATAACGTCTGGACGCCGGCCGCGCAGATGGCGGATATCGTGCTGCCTGCCACCACTTCGCTCGAACGTAACGACATCGGTGGATCCTCACGTGACCGCTTCGTGCTGGCGATGCATCAGGCGATTGCACCCCAGCATCAGGCGCGTAACGATTTTGATATCTTTGCCGATATCGCCGACCGTCTGGGTTATCGCGAGCAGTTCACGCAGGGGCGCAACGAAGATCAGTGGCTGCGCCATATTTACCGCCAGTGCGGTGAAGCGCAGAAAGGCACGGGCGTGGATTGGCCGGACTTTGAATCCTTCTGGGAACGCGGTTTTGTGGAACTGCCGATGCCGGAAAAAGATTTTGTGTTCTTCGAGGAATTCCGCAAAAGTCCGCGTGCGAACCCGCTTGGCACGCACAGCGGTAAGATCGAACTGTTCTCGGAAACCATCGCCGGATACGGTTATGCCGATTTCGCACCGCATCCGGAATGGCAACCGCCGGTCGAATGGCTGGGCGCGGAGACGGCAAAAGAGTGGCCGCTGCACCTGATTTCCATCCAGCCGAAAGACCGTCTGCACAGCCAGCTCGATCAGTCGCCGCTGGCACAATCGAACAAGACTGCCGGAAAAGAAACGCTGTTTATGCACCCAGAGGATGCGGCCAGCCGCCAGCTGAACGACGGCGATCGTGTCAAAGTGCATAATGCGCGCGGCAGCTGTCTGGCCGGTGTGTCGTTCAACGACGGGATCACGCGCGGAGTGGTGCTGATGTCCACCGGTGCGTGGTTTAATCCGGGCTTCGGCGCTAAATGGCAGGAGACGGAACAGGCCGGGAATCCGAATGTGCTTACGCTCGATATTGGCACCTCGCGATTAACGCAGGGGCCAAATGCCATGAGTTGCCTGGTTGAAGTGACGCAATCAGCATTAAATGATTAAAACCGGGAGCATTTTCACCACTCGTTACACTTTGCGGAATTATGTTTCGATTGCCTGCTGGCTGTGATTACCACAAACCAGATAGATTGAACGTCCCAGAGGTATTGATTGGTGAATCATCAACGTGCTCTGCATGTTGATACCGATTAAATTTGCACCAACCTACGCGGATGCGTAGGTTTTTTTTTGCCTCAATGCTGACAACTGGCTCAGCGTCTTCCTAAACTCACTCCTGACTGTCGTCATTATTCTGCGGCTTATAGTATGCTGTTTCCCCAACCTTTTTCTTTCAGGATCAGGGATGACACATAAGGAGATGGCAAACATGTATAACTTTCTTTTCGCCGCGTTCAGGTGGCTGTTTCGCGTTGCGTTCCGGGTTACGGTGACGCCGGCGAAATCTTCATTTGATTACCCGCGTTTACTGCTGACACCCAACCATGTTTCTTTTATTGACGGCATGCTGCTGGTGCTTTTCCTGCCGGTCAAACCTGTATTTGCGGTCTATTCCAACATTACCGATACCTGGTTCATGCGCTGGCTGAAGCCGTACGTGGACTTTATGCCGCTCGACCCGACCAAGCCAATGGCGATTAAGCACCTAATCCGCGAAGTGGAGAAGGGGCGTCCGGTCGTGGTCTTTCCGGAAGGGCGGATCACGGTCACCGGTTCATTAATGAAGATTTACGACGGTGCGGCTTTTGTGGCGGCTAAGTCTCAGGCGACGGTCATTCCTGTGCGTATCGACGGCGCGGAATACACGCCGTTTGGCCGCCTGTTCGGTAGCTTTAAAATCCGTTGGTTCCCGAAAATCACCATCAACCTTCTTCCACCGGTGACGATCCCAATGCCGGATGCACCCCGCTCGCGTGACCGCCGGATACTGGCCGGTGAGCAATTGCATAAAGTGATGATGCAGGCGCGCATGGCGACTCGCGAGCCACAAACGTTGTATGAAGCGCTGCTGTCCGCGCAAACGCGTTATGGCCGCCGCAAAAAATGCATCGCTGATATCGCGTTTAAAGAAGATACCTATCAGGGGCTGCTGAAAAAGTCCCTCGGCGTGAGTCGCATCCTGCAACGTTTTACCCGCGAAGGGGAACACGTCGGGATGCTGCTGCCGAATGCCACCATCATGGCGGCGGCGTTGTTTGGTGCCTCAATGCGTAACCGGATTCCGGCGCTGCTCAACTACACCGCCGGGGCGAAGGGGCTGCAAAGTGCGATGAAAGCGGCGCAAATCAAAACCATCATCACCTCCCGCCAGTTCCTTGAGAAAGGCAAGTTGACCCATCTGCCTGAGAATGTGCCGCAAGCCAACTGGGTGTATCTGGAAGATTTGAAAGACACGGTCACCACGCAAGATAAGCTGTGGATCTTGTTCCACCTTATCTTCCCGCGCCGCGCGATGCTGCCGCAAAAGGCTGACGACGCCGCGCTGGTGCTGTTCACCTCAGGCTCAGAAGGTAATCCGAAAGGTGTGGTGCATTCACACGCCAGCCTGCTGGCAAACGTCGAGCAGATCCGCACCGTCGCGGACTTCACGCCGCGTGACCGTTTCATGTCGTCGCTGCCGTTGTTCCACGCCTTCGGGCTGACCGTCGGCCTGTTAACGCCACTGCTGACCGGTGCGCGCGTGTTCCTTTACCCGAGCCCGCTCCATTACCGCATTGTCCCAGAGCTGGTTTACGACCAGAACTGTACCGTGCTGTTTGGCACCTCCACCTTCCTCGGTAACTACGCCCGCTTTGCCCATCCTTATGATTTTGCCCGGTTGCGCTACGTGGTAGCCGGTGCGGAGAAACTGGCGGAAAGCACCAAGGAAGTCTGGCAGAACAAATTTGGTATCCGCATTCTTGAAGGCTACGGCGTGACTGAATGTGCGCCGGTGGTGGCGATCAACGTGCCGATGGCGACTAAAGTAAACACCGTCGGGAAGATTTTACCGGGCATGGAAGCGCGTCTGATTAAGGTGCCGGGTATCGAAGAGGGCGGACGCCTGCAACTGCGCGGTCCGAACATCATGAAAGGCTATCTGCGCGTCGAAAATCCTGGCGTACTGGAAACACCACAGGCTGAAAATACCGAAGGCGAAATGCAGGCTGGCTGGTACGACACCGGCGATATCGTCACGCTCGATGAAAAAGGGTTTTGCGCCATTCGTGGCCGCGTGAAGCGTTTTGCCAAACTGGCCGGTGAGATGGTGTCGCTGGAAAGTGTGGAGCAGCTGGCGATTAAAGCTTCGCCGGACGGCCAGCATGCGGCGACGTCACGCAGCGACAGCAGCAAAGGTGAAGCGCTGGTGCTGTTTACGACTGACGCAGAGCTTCGTCGCGATGCGCTGAGCAAAGCGGCGCGCGATCTGGGGCTGCCCGAACTCGCCGTACCGCGTGATATTCGCGTGGTCAAAGCCCTGCCGTTGCTCGGCAGCGGAAAACCAGATTTTGTCACCCTGCGCGAGATGGCAGAAAAACCGGAGACTGAGGCATGAGTAATCCTTTAGCGGCGGCCTCGCCGCTGATGTCAAAAAGCATGACGGCGGTGATCGTGGCGCAGTTTTTATCTGCGTTCGGCGATAACGCGCTGCTGTTCGCTGCGCTGGCGCTGATCAAACAACAGCTCTATCCGGACTGGAGTCAGCCCATTTTGCAGATGGCGTTTGTTGCGACTTACATTATTCTCGCGCCGTTTGTCGGGCAGTTTGCTGACAGCTTCTCCAAAGGCCGCGTGATGATGGTTGCCAACCTGCTAAAACTCGGTGGTGCGGCGGTGATTTGTGCTGGTCTGAATCCGTTTCTCGGCTATACGCTGGTGGGGATAGGTGCTGCTGCCTATTCACCGGCCAAGTACGGCATTCTGGGAGAAATCACCAGCGGTGAGCAGCTGGTGAAAGCCAACGGCCTGATGGAAGCCTCGACGATTGCTGCGATCCTGCTTGGGTCTGTGGCGGGTGGGGCGCTGGCTGACTGGAATATTCTGGCGGCGCTGGGCATCTGCGTGCTCGCCTACGGCGCAGCCGTGGCGGCTAACTGGTTTATTCCAAAACTAACCCCTGCGCGCGCCGGTCAGTCCTGGCATCCGGGCAAAATGACGCGAACGTTTTTCTCGGCGTGTAAAACGCTGTGGAATGATGGTGAAACCCGCTTCTCGCTGGTTGGGACCAGTTTGTTCTGGGGCGCGGGCGTAACGCTGCGTTTCCTGCTGGTACTTTGGGTGCCGGTTGCGTTAGGGATCACCGATAACAAAACGCCGACGCTGCTGAACGCAATGGTGGCTATCGGGATTGTCTTTGGTGCCGGTGCGGCTGCGAAGTTAATCCGTCTGGAGACCGTTAAACGCTGTCTGCCTGCGGGCGTAGCGATTGGTATCGCGGTGGTGGTCTTCGCGCTACAAACCAGCATGTTAAGTTCATACATTGTACTGGTCGTGGTGGGGGTGCTCGGCGGCTTCTTCGTTGTGCCACTGAACGCACTTTTACAACATCGTGGTAAAGCCTCTGTCGGTGCCGGTAACGCTATCGCTGTACAAAATCTTGGCGAGAATACCGCGATGCTGCTGATGCTCGGCCTGTATTCGCTGGTGGTGATGGCCGGGGCACCGGTTGTGGCGATAGGCATCGGCTTCGGCGTGGTCTTCGCGCTGGCCATTATCGCACTGTGGTTCTGGCAGGTTATGCAGAAGCGCCGTCAGGCCTGAGGCATTTCTGTGTGCTTTGAAAATCTGTGTGCTCTGAAAAAATGCAGGGCATCTGAAAAAACGAAAGGGCGCTGAGCGCCCTTTTTTAATGTCTGAAATCTGTGGTCAGGGTGCAGGAATGGTGAATCTTTTGTGTATGTTTTCCAGCTCGCCCATGATTTCGGCATCGAGCGTCAGATCCTGACTGTCGATGTTGATCTTCAGTTGCTCCAGCGTGGTCGCACCCAGTAAGGTGCTGGCAACGAACGGCTGCTGACGAACGAAAGCCAGCGCCATCTGCGAAGGATCCAGATTGTGTTTCTTCGCCAGGGCCACGTATTCCGCCACGGCGCCTTCGGCCTGCGGTGAAGAATAACGGGTGAAGCGGCTGAACAGCGTATTACGCGCGTTAGCCGGTTTCGCGCCGTTCAGATATTTCCCGCTCAACGTACCGAACGCCAGGCTGGAATAGGCCAGCAGCTCAACGCCTTCGTATTGGCTGATTTCCGCCAGACCGATTTCGAAGCTGCGGTTCAGCAGGCTGTAGGGGTTTTGAATGGATACGATACGCGGCAGATCGTGTTTCTCGGCCAGTTGCAGATAACGCATCACGCCCCACGGCGTTTCGTTGGAAACACCGATATAGCGGATTTTACCGGCGCGAACCTGTTCGTTCAGCGCTTCCAGCGTTTCTAGCAGCGTCACCGGAGATTGCTCGTCGGTGTACTGATAGCCCAGTTTGCCGAAGAAATTGGCCTGACGCTGTGGCCAGTGCAGCTGATAAAGATCCAGATAATCGGTGTTCAGACGCGTCAGGCTGGCATCCAGCGCCGCGCGGATATTTTTACGATCCAGCATCTGCGCGGGACGAATCGCGTTATCGCTGCCACGGGAAGGGCCGGAAACTTTGCTCGCCAGCACGATTTTTTCGCGGTTACCACGGGCTTTCAGCCAGCTGCCGATATAGCTTTCCGTCAGACCCTGGGTTTCCGGGCGTGGCGGAACAGGATACATCTCTGCGGTATCAATCAGATTGATGCCCGCCGCAACGGCGTAATCAAGTTGCTGATGGGCGTCGGCTTCGCTGTTTTGTTCACCAAAAGTCATGGTGCCAAGACCCAGTAAGCTCACTTCTAAAGAACTGTGGGGTATACGGTGATATTGCATTGCCGGTCTTCCTTTCTTCTGAGAATGTCAGGCTGATAGAAAAAGTGCCTTATCTGACTATATACAAGGCGGCATAAAGGGGGAAGTGGCAGAGAGTGCCGGTAATCAGAGAGGGCGAGGGAGGCAGCAAAAGAGCCAGTCGAAACCAGCTCTTATCGATTGACGCAAATCCGACTTAGCGTTCCATTACCTGGCTGACATTGTCGTTGTTGATCTGCCGCTCGTTGCCCTGTTCATCGGTATAGCTCAACAGGCCGGTAGATTTATCCAGCTTCGGTTTGCCGTCGGTCAGAATCATATTGCCGTCTTTGGTTGAAATCACATAATCACTGGCGCAGCCTGCAAGCCCGAATACCAGCAGAGCGGCGCTGGTCATCATCAACGTTTTCTTCATCATTGTTATCAGTCCTTGTGTGTACACGACGTTTTAGAAAGCCCGAGATCATTAAGTCCGGACATAATCACATTCTAGCGTAGCAAAGGGTTTCAAAAGTGGCAGAAAAGGTGCCTAAAATTTTTAAATGATGACATCAGAGCAGAAAATGTCGGGCCAGCAGAGCACCGGTAAAGCGTTTTTTCAGATAGAAACCTCGTGGCAGCGTCAGGATCGGCTGACCGAATTCGCCGATGGCTTCGGTTAACGCTTTGCTGTTTGCTGCTTTCGGGCGCAGTTGCAGGAATTCCCCGTGGCGCGCAGTGATACTTTCAACTTTGCCCAGCACGATCAAATCCATCAACTCTTCCCAGTCCTGACGCAACTGCTCATCTTCTTCCTTTGAAGGCTGCCACAATAAATGTGCGCCGATGTGCCGCTCGGAAAGTGGGATCTGTCGCTCGCCTTCAACCGGGATCCACAACACCCGCGCCAGTTTATGGCGCACATGGCTACTCTCCCAGGTCACCCCGCTGTTACCCGTTAACGGTGCAACACAGACAAACGTGGTTTCCAGCGGCTTGCCGTGCGAATCAATGGGGATAGTTTTTAACTCAATGCCAATATCGGCGAAATCCTGCTCCGGTTTACTGCCTGCAATCGCGCCAAGATAGACTTCCAATAACATTCCCACCCAGCCCTTTTCTCGTTTGAGATTGGCCGGGATCGGCAATCCTGCACGGGCAGCGAGCTCGCCTAAGGTATGACCGGCTAGCGACTGCGCGCGGTGCAGCAGTTCATCTTCGTGACGGGGCGGTTCAGTTGCAGGTAACGGAATAGACATAAAAAACAACACTCATGAATTTAGGTTAAATTTTAACCTCACCCTGCGCAATGCAGTGCATAAAAAGTTATACCCGTGAGATGGATGAATAATAGCATGATTTAATTTGGTTTTTTTTATGGTTATGGCCGGTTTATCACAAGCAGTTTTTAGGTTGACCACCTGTTGAAGGCGACAATGAACAGGATCTTCCCCCTACTTATCCACAGATTTCTTGGATAACCCTGGATAAATCCGATCACTGGTTCGATTTACAGGCTTGACGGACCGTGTTATATCCAATTTCTGCCCCGGCGACGTCAACTTTTAGACGATCGCTGTGGATAAAAACGTCATTGATGGATCTTTCGCCAGATCATGTCTGCGTGTGACGTGCCTCATCTTTTTAGAGGGTTGATAACGCGGTTTATTGGTCATAACTGAATGCTTTATATGTGTTTTATAAATATTAGTTTTCGAGCTGGGGATAAGTTCACGAGAGTTTTACCCTGCTTACTCTTAAGTTCTGCACACATCTATCCACAGAAAAAGTGAATAAAATCGCGGGTGCTGGCCTCAGCCTGTTTATAACTTTGCCAATTAGTGAAAGTTATCCCATTTTTATTCGTGCGGATCAGCGCTAACCAGTGGTTTACCGCCTGTTGGTAGTGTGAAACAATCAGAACATCTATGATTTTAAGCTATTGAGGTAGTCCGGTGATCGATGATGATGGCTACCGCCCGAATGTTGGTATCGTAATCTGTGACAAGCAGGGCCAGGTGTTATGGGCCAGACGATACGGTCAGCACTCCTGGCAGTTTCCTCAGGGAGGCATTAATCCGGGAGAAACCGCTGAGCAGGCAATGTACCGCGAGCTGTTTGAAGAGGTGGGTCTGGGCCGCAAGGATGTACGTATTCTGGCGTCGACCCGCAACTGGTTACGTTATAAATTGCCAAAACGTTTGGTGCGTTGGGACACAAAGCCGGTTTGTATCGGCCAAAAGCAAAAATGGTTCTTGCTGCAACTGATGTGTAACGATGCTGATATCAATATGCAGCGCAGCAGTACGCCTGAATTTGATGGCTGGCGTTGGGTGAGTTTCTGGTATCCGGTTCGTCAGGTGGTGTCATTTAAGCGCGATGTGTATCGTCGCGTGATGAAAGAGTTTTCGACCACTATTATGCCGATGCAGGAAATTTCCCTTCCTAAGACATCGCCCGCTTATCGTCGTAAAAGAGGCTAAGTCGCGAAGAGATGCTCACGCGTTTGCGAGAAATTGTTGAAAAGGTAGCAATGGCGGCCAGCCTGAATGATGCGCTGGACGTACTGGTCAATGAAACCTGCCTGGCGATGGACACCGAAGTGTGTTCCGTTTATCTCGCTGACAATGACCGTCGTTGTTATTACCTGATGGCGACGCGAGGTTTGAAAAAACCTCGCGGGCGTACTATTACGCTCGCGTTTGATCAGGGGATTGTCGGTCTGGTCGGGCGGCTTGCAGAACCTATCAACCTCGCCGACGCGCAGAGCCATCCCAGCTTTAAATACATTCCCGCCGTAAAAGAAGATCTTTTCCGATCCTTCTTAGGCGTGCCGATCATTCACCGTCGTCAGCTACTCGGCGTGCTGGTTATTCAGCAGCGCGAACACCGACAGTTCGACGAAAGTGAAGAATCCTTTTTAGTTACGTTAGCGACGCAGCTGGCGGCGATCCTTTCGCAAGCCCAGCTGAACGTGCTGTACGGCCGATTTCGCCAGACCCGCGTCCGCGCGCTGGCGGCTTCGCCAGGTGTTGCTATCGGTATCGGCTGGCAGGACAGTTCGCAGCCTTCGCTTGAACACGTTTATATGGCGTCTACGCTCGATACGGTGCGTGAGCGCGAGCGGCTGACCCGCGCACTGGAAGATGCCGGTGCAGAGTTCCGCCGTTTCAGTAAACGCTTTACTGCCAGCGCACAAAAAGAAAGTGCCGCAATTTTCGACCTCTATTCGCACCTGCTCAACGACGCCCGTCTCAAGCGCGAACTGTTTGCGCAGATCGATCAGGGTGCCGTTGCTGAATGGGCAGTGAAAAAGGTCGTTGAAGAATTTGCTGCGCAGTTTGCCAGCCTGCAGGACACCTACCTGCGTGAGCGCGGTAGCGATTTGCGCGCACTCGGCCAGCGGTTGGTTTTCCATCTCGATGATACTATTCAGGGCAATACTCAGTGGCCAGAGCGTTTCATTCTGGTTGCAGATGAACTGACCGCAACGCTTCTGGCTGAAGTCCCGCAGGACCGGCTGGCGGGTGTCGTGGTGCGCGATGGTGCGGCAAACTCCCACGCGGCCATTCTGGTGCGTGCAATGGGCGTGCCGACCATTATGGGCGCGGATATTCAGCCTGCGCTGCTCAACCAGCGACAACTTATTGTCGATGGTTATCGGGGCGAACTGCTGATCGACCCGGAACCGGTGTTGGTTGCAGAATATAAGCGTCTCATCAGCGAAGAAATGGAGCTGAGCCAGCGCGCAGAAGATGATGTTGACCAGCCTGCGGCGCTGAAAAGCGGCGAAAGAGTGAAGGTGATGCTCAATGCCGGCCTGAGTGCCGATCACGAAAAACTCTTCGGCAGCCGTGTGGACGGTGTCGGGCTGTACCGCACCGAAATTCCTTTCATGCTGCAAAGTGGTTTCCCTTCTGAAGAAGAGCAGGTCGCGCAGTATCAGGGCATGTTGCAACTGTTCCCGCAAAAGCCGGTGACCCTGCGAACGCTGGATATCGGTTCTGACAAACAGCTGCCATACATGCCGATCAGCGAGGAAAACCCTTGTCTAGGCTGGCGTGGGATTCGTATTACGCTTGATCAGCCAGAAATTTTTCTGATTCAGGTACGCGCCATGCTGCGTGCTAATGCGGCAACCGGTAATCTCGGTATTTTGTTACCAATGGTCACCAGCCTCGAAGAGATTGATGAGGCACGCCGTCTGATAGATCGCGCCGGACGTGAAGTGCAGGAGCAGCTCGGTTACGAATTGCCGCGCACGCGTATCGGCGTGATGATTGAAGTGCCGTCGATGATCTTTATGCTGCCAGCACTCGCCGGAAGAGTAGAGTTTATCTCGGTCGGTACCAACGATTTAACGCAATATCTGCTGGCGGTTGACCGTAATAATACCCGCGTAGCTGGCTTATACGACAGCCTGCACCCGGCGATGTTGCGTGTACTTAAACAGATTATTACCAGCGCTGAAGCGATCGGGCTGGATGTCAGTCTGTGCGGTGAAATGGCGGGCGACCCGATGGGCGCATTGCTGCTGACCGGTATGGGTTACCGTAACCTGAGTATGAACGGGCGCAGCGTGGCGCGCGTGAAATATCTGCTGCGCCGCATCGACTTAGTGGATGCCGAAGAGCTGGCTGGTCGGGTTTTACAGGCACATTTCACTACGGACGTTCGTCATATGACGGCAGCATTTATGGAAAGGCGCGGTCTGGGCGGGCTGATTCGCGGCGGCAAATAAGAGTCAGACGCGGCGTTAACCGTCGCGTCAATGTTGCCTGACCCAAATATGGCGCAGAATGAGACGATTTTTTACAGAACTTTTCCCCGGTCATAGCCCCGGAAATCCTCCCGGCTATGCTACTATTCGCACCCTGCTGACCCCTAACCGGGCTAAAACAATAAACAATTTGTGGTGATAGATGAGCAACAGCTATCTGGCGTTTCCCCAGTTTGATCCGGTGATTTTTTCTATCGGACCAGTATCCCTCCACTGGTACGGACTGATGTATCTGGTCGGTTTTGTCTTTGCTATGTGGCTGGCCGTGCGCCGTGCTAATAAGCCGGGCAGCGGCTGGACCAAAGACGAAGTTGAGAATCTGCTGTACGCAGGTTTCCTTGGTGTCTTCCTCGGTGGCCGTATCGGTTACGTATTCTTCTATAATCTGCCTCTGTTCCTTGATAATCCGCTTTACCTGTTCAAAGTGTGGGACGGCGGTATGTCCTTCCACGGCGGCCTGATCGGTGTGATCGTCGTGATGCTGGTCTTCGCCCGCCGTACCAAGCGTAATTTCTTCCAGGTCGCGGATTTCATCGCACCGCTGATCCCGTTTGGTCTGGGTGCCGGACGTCTTGGTAACTTCATCAACGGCGAACTTTGGGGCCGTGTAACCACTGATGTGCCATGGGCGATGTTGTTCCCCGGCTCTCGTCAGGAAGATATTGCCATCGCTGCTGCTGACCCGAAATGGCAGCCGCTGCTAAACCAGTACGGTGTGCTTCCGCGCCATCCTTCCCAACTGTATGAACTGCTGCTCGAAGGCGTCGTTCTGTTTATCATTTTGAACGTCTTTATTCGTAAATCACGCCCGATGGGCGCGGTGTCAGGCTTGTTCCTGATCGGTTACGGTTTATTCCGCATCATCGTTGAGCATTTCCGCCAGCCGGATGCGCAGCTCGGTTTGTTCGACGGAGTGATCAGCATGGGGCAGGTTCTGTCCATCCCGATGGTGGTCGTCGGTCTGATTATGATGGTCTGGGCATACCGCCGTCCGCAGAAACAATTGTCGTGAGGTAACATGAAACAGTATCTGGATTTAATGCAGAAAGTGCTCGATGAAGGCACACCTAAAGCCGACCGTACGGGTACCGGCACATTGTCGATTTTTGGTCATCAGATGCGTTTCAATTTGCAGGAAGGTTTTCCGCTGGTTACAACCAAACGCTGCCATTTGCGCTCCATTATTCATGAACTCCTGTGGTTCCTGAAAGGTGAAACCAATATCGCTTATTTGCGTGAAAACAACGTCAGTATCTGGGACGAGTGGGCCGATGAAAACGGCGATCTCGGCCCGGTGTACGGCAAACAATGGCGTGCCTGGGGCGCTGCTGATGGAAAGCAAATTGACCAGTTGTCCAACGTCCTGAACCAGCTGAAAAGCGATCCGGATTCACGCCGTATTATTGTTTCTGCATGGAACGTCGGCGAGCTGGATCAGATGGCGCTGGCACCTTGCCACGCTTTCTTCCAGTTCTACGTGGCGGACGGTAAGTTGTCCTGCCAGCTATATCAGCGTTCATGTGATGTCTTCCTTGGCTTGCCGTTTAACATTGCCAGTTATGCGTTGCTGGTGCACATGATGGCGCAGCAGTGCTCTCTTGAAGTCGGCGATTTTGTCTGGACCGGGGGTGACACCCATTTGTACAGCAACCATATGGAACAGACGCACCTCCAGCTGAGCCGTGAACCGCGCGCGTTGCCTAAACTGATTATCAAACGCAAACCTGCCTCCTTATTTGATTACAACTTCGAAGATTTCGAAATTGAGGGATACGATCCACATCCTGCAATAAAAGCGCCCGTCGCTATCTGATTCTTCGTTATTTGCTGCCTGACGCCTGTCAGGCAGTCATTCCCCTGACTTTCTTCTGCGACACTTTTTACGCGTTTCCCCGACAATTCCTATCGTTATTTCAGCCCGCATTTTCTTTTTGAGAGATGCTACGCAACATTTTTGTCGCGCGTATTCTTTTGCACTTTTTGTTCTCGTGACGTCCTGGAGAAAATCACTTTGCCACTGGCGATGAAAATTCAAATGCATACCCTGACCGTATGAAAACAACCGCACGTCCAGGAGAGCAAGGAATGTCGCTGATAGAAATGATGGTGGTCATAGCGCTGGTGGCGATGTGCACGCTGTGGGGATTGCACAGCTGGCGCGGGTATCAGCAGGCGCTGAAACTGGAACAACAGGCGCAGCATCTGCGTCTGTATCTTTACGGCTTGCAGGCCGAAGCCAATAACTACAACCGTTCCGCCATACTCTGGGCGATAAGCGGCGTGGGCGGCTGCGTCGGTACTGGCGTGCGTCCAGCAGATTGTAATGCAGCTGGCGGCAGAGTATTTGTGGTCAGTGAGCCGGATGTTGAGTTATTTGACTTCACCGATAAAGCGATGGGATTTTACGGGCTGCGAAATGCTGCGCTGGCTGGTCATCTGACCCTTAGGAATGCGGCGGGGAGCCTGCGTGTGGTGCTCTCAGCCAGAGGGCGTTTGCGTCTGTGCAGTGAAAAGAAGCCGATATTGGGCATCGGGGTCTGCCAGTGACTTCTCGTCGGGCGCAAGGCTTCACGCTGCCGGAAGTGATGATGGCGATGGGCGTCGGCAGCATGCTGATGCTCAGTGCAGCGCAAATTTATCCGCTGATGCGCCAGCGAAGCCAAAGTCTCGGGCGATATTATCAGCTGGATCAATTGCTGCGCCAGACCAGTTTTACTATCGAAAAGGATTTACGACGCGCTGGATTCTGCAATGGTGTGTGTGACGGTAAAACGATCATTCTCGGCAATGCGTCAGGAGAAATCGCAGGTTCTTGTGTTATCGCGATTTATGATCTGAACCGAAATGGGCACTGGGAAAAAACGGGTAGCGCAGAATCTGAATATTTTGGTTATCGCTTGCGTCAGGGCGGTATTGAAATCCAGCGTGGTGCAAGTGAATGCAACAGTGCTGGCTGGGAGAAGTTGCTCGATCCGGCAGAGGTATACGTCACGAGGTTTGTGGTATCTGAGCATTCTGGTCTGAATGCCGGACATCTTTTTTCACTGGAGCTTGAGGCCCACTGGAGCAAAGATCCCTTGGTCCACCGGCAAATTATTGTCCAGGTTGCGGGGCATTCCATATGAGATTTCGGTCGAAAATCAGGAAGAATCCCTCTCTATATCACCAGCAGGGCAGTGCCATGATATTGAGTATTATGGTGATGATGGGGCTGGGTATGATTGCCCTGAATTCGCTACAACAGCAGCTTTCCGCCGGGCTGGCGTTGACCTCTCATCAGCACCGGTATGCGATTGCCTGGGAGAATGCCGCATCTTCGCTGAATTGGGGAGTCAGCGAGCCATGGACATTAACGGCACAGACAAAGTGGCAATGCCAAATGTTGACCGCCGGGATCATGACCGTGGGGTCAGGGCGGACCTGTGTGCGTCCATCACTACGTGAAGATGTTTTTGTAGTGCGCGGGGAAGGAAGATTGTCGGAAGGGGGAGAGCCAGTGACTGTTTACCAGCAGGTCAGCGCGCAAAAACAAGCTGATGGCTCTCTGATTTTTTCCCCACTCCGGCAAGGCTGGCTGGACTTCTGTCCGGAAGCTGATGAGCAGTTCTGTGATGATTGAGAAAGAAATCAATCAACAAGGATTTAGCCTGCCGGAAGTGATGATTGCCGCTCTGCTGCTATCAGTGTCGGTTCTGGGATTGCTCAACTATTTTCAGTCGCTGAGTCATGGTTTTGTGCGTCAGTGGCAGGTGCAGCAGGCGTGGTCAGAGGCGCACTCACAGTTAGAAGCCTATTCGGTTAGCGGAAACGGGAGTCAACCGATCATTAAAGATTGGCAGTATCAGATATCTAGTTTTTCTGCCGGCCAGCGATGCACGCTTATCAGTGCAATTATCCGAACACCGGCACAATATCAGGCACGCTTGCAGCGTTTACTTTGCGTGCCTGATAGAAGTAAACCTTCCGTTCAGGCAGGAGAAATACCGTTAAGCCGCTTGCAATGACGGCCTAACTGCTTAGAGTGGTTTAAACAGGTGATTTATCCAGGGTGGTAATATCGCGTCTGGTTGCTAAAAGTGACATAACGCCAGACTACACACCCCGATACGGATTTTTTGACAACTATACTGCATCTGCGGGGTCTGAAAAGACTCAACGGCATAAAACAGCAGGTTGAGGTTCATCAGTGGATGAACCGTTATTTTTGCCCGTGTGGCACGCTTATTGGATTGAGGGAGAGTGGCAATGTTTAAACAGGTTACCCGAATTACAGGGTTACTGTTGTTATTGACCTTTTGGGCCCCTGTTGTTTCAAGTGCCGCCGGTTGGCAGCCTTATGCACAAGCTATCAATAAAAGTCAGAACGACCCGCGCCAGTACCAGGCGATAACACTGGCGAATGACATGACGGTGTTGCTGGTTTCTGATCCTGATGCGCCTAAATCCCTCGCCGCTCTGGCGATCCCGGTCGGTTCGCTGGAAGACCCTGATTCACAGCTAGGTCTGGCTCACTACACTGAACATATGCTGCTGATGGGATCCAAAAAATATCCTCAGCCTGAAAGCCTTTCCGAATTTCTCAAAAAACATGGCGGTAGCCATAATGGTAGCACCGCGTCCTATCGCACTGCATTCTATCTGGAAGTTGAAAATGATGCCCTTCCTGAAGCGGTAGATCGCCTTTCCGATGCAATCGCTGAGCCCTTATTAGACCCAGACAACGGCGACCGCGAGCGCAACGCAGTGAATGCTGAATTGACCATGGCCCGCTCCCGCGACGGAATGCGTATGGCGCAGGTACGCGCTGAAACGCTGAATCCGGAGCATCCGGGTTCGCGCTTTTCAGGCGGCAATCTCGATACCCTAAAAGATAAGCCGGGCAGCAAGTTGCACGATCAACTGACGGATTTTTATCATCGTTACTACTCCGCCAATCTGATGGTCGGGGTGATTTACAGCAATAAGGCTTTGCCGGAGCTAACCCAACTTGCCGCTGACACTTTCGGGCAAATTGCCAATCATCATGCTGCCGTGCCACCGATTACCGTGCCGACCTTAACGGATAAGCAGAAAGGGGAATATATCCATTTTGTTCCCGCACAGCCGCGTAAAGAGTTACGTGTTGAGTTCGCAATTGATAACAACAGTGCTGCTTTTCGCAGCAAGACGGATACTTATATCAGCTACCTGATCGGTAACCGCAGCCTGAACACGTTATCTGACTGGTTACA
Source organism: Enterobacteriaceae bacterium Kacie_13 (assembly GCA_013457415.1). Taxonomy (NCBI): domain Bacteria; kingdom Pseudomonadati; phylum Pseudomonadota; class Gammaproteobacteria; order Enterobacterales; family Enterobacteriaceae; species Enterobacteriaceae bacterium Kacie_13. The sequence continues at coordinate 3,710,905 of CP045665.1, read as the reverse complement.
AAAACAAGGCTATGCCGACGGCATCAGTGCAGGCGCGGATCCGATGGTCAACCGGAATCAGGGCGTATTTAATATTTCGGTTTCATTGACGGATAAAGGTCTCGCCGAGCGTGATACGGTCATTGCCGCCATCTTCAGTTATCTGCAAGAAATGCGTGAGCAGGGGATAAAGAAAACCTATTTCGACGAAATCGCCCATGTGATGGCGCTCGATTTCCGCTATCCGGCACTGACGCGTGATATGGATTACGTTGAATGGCTGGTGGATACCATGCTGCGTGTGCCGGTCGAACACGTTCTGGATTCGCCTTATCTTACTGACCAATACGATCCGAAAGCGATCGAGTCCCGTCTGGATGAAATGACGCCGCAGAATGCGCGTTATTGGATCATCAGCCCGAATGAGCCACACAATAAAGTCGCTTACTTTGTGAATGCGCCTTATCAGGTCGATAAAGTCCCTCCTCAAACCTTCGAGCAATGGAAATCCCTGGAGCAGGGAATCAAACTTACTCTGCCTGAGCTGAACCCGTACATTCCAGACTCTCTGGCGCTGGTGACAAAAGATTCTAAAGCGACAAAACCTGAACTGCTGGTTGAAGATAAAGGCTTGCGGGTGTTCTACATGCCAAGTCGCTTCTTCGCCGATGAACCGAAGGCCAGCGTGACGGTATCCTTTCGCAATGAACAGGCGTTAAGCACGGCGAAAAATCAGGTGCTTTACGGTCTGACGGATTATCTTACCGGAGTTGCGTTTGATCAGCTTAGTTATCAGGCTTCTATTGGCGGGTTGAGCTTTGGGACATCCCCAGACAACGGGTTGCAGTTTACTGCCAGTGGTTTCACCGAATGCCTGCCGGACTTACTGGCCGCGCTGGTGGATAGCTATCCGGATTTCAAACCGACGCAGGAACAGCTGGATCAGGCGAAGTCATGGTATCGGGAGCGCCTGGCCTCGGCGGATAAAGGTAAAGCCTTCGAGTTAGCACTCCAGCCGGTTCAGTTACTTTCACGTGTGCCGTACACCGAACGTTCAGAACGCGAGAAGTTGGTTGCGGGCATCACATTAGATGACGTGAATAGTTACCGTGAGCAGCTGATCCATCACGCCGCAGTGGAAATCATGGTGGTGGGTAACATGACGGGCGATCAGGTGAAAGCCATGTCGCAGCAGATTATGCAGAAGCTGGGTTTGCACGGAACCGATTGGTGGCGCGGAACGCAGGCCGTCGTGAGTGAGGCGCTGAAAGCCAATATTCAGCGGGTGGGTAGCAGCTCTGACTCAGCGCTAGCCGCCGTATATGTGCCGACTGGTTATGATGAAGTCCAGAGCATGGGTTACAGCGCATTACTCGGGCAAATTATCCAGCCGTGGTTCTACAGCCAGCTGCGCACACAAGAGCAGCTTGGTTATGCGGTGTTTGCATTCCCTATTCCTGTCGGCAAACAGTGGGGGATTGGTTTCTTACTGCAAAGTAACAACAAGCAGCCGGATTATCTGTATCAGCGCTACCTGGCCTTTTACCCACAAGCTGAGAAGCGCCTGCGTGAAATGAAAGACGCAGAGTTTATCCAGTACAAACAAGGGCTGGTGAATGAAATGCAGCAACGCCCGCAAACGCTGGATGAAGAATCTGACAGATTAGGTAATGATTTCAGCCGCGGGAATGCGCAGTTTGATACACGCACTAATGTTATCCGTGTAATTGCCGGGCTGACGCAGACGCAGCTGGCGGATTACTTCCATCAGGCTGTGATTCAACAGGACGGGCTGGCGATGCTGTCTCAGGTCTCCGGCAGTGATAGCAAGACGCCTCAATATGCTGCGCCTGAAGGTTTCAAAACCTACGCGGATACTTCGACCTTGCAGAAAACACTGAAATCACAGACGGATAAATAATGTGATTTGAAAAATCAGAAAGCAAAAAGGACGCATTCGCGTCCTTTTTTATAGATGAAAATCAGAGTTCAGAGTTCAGAGTTCGGATATCAGGATTTTAGAACGGCGCTGATAGTTATACATTTCCTGCTTCTGAATCGGCAGAACATCCACTTCGGCCGGTTTGAAACCGCGCTCCTGAAACCAGTGGATGCTTCGGGTGGTGAGGACGAACAGACGGTTTAGCCCCATTTGCTTCGCCTGACTGGCCACTCGCTGCAATAGCATTTCGCCGCGTGATGAACTGCGGTAATCAGGATGCACGGCCACGCACGCCATTTCACCGATGCCTTCATCGTGGAACGGATACAGCGCCGCACAGGCTATGGTCAGGTTATCCCGTTCGATAATGGTGAATTTATCTATTTCCATTTCCAGCTGTTCACGGGAGCGGCGCACCAAAATTCCCTGTTGTTCCAGCGGACGGATCAATTCGAGTATCCCGCCGATGTCATTGATGGTCGCGCGGCGAACCTGCTCGGCACTCTCCATCACGATTTGCGTACCGATACCATCGCGTGAGAACAGCTCCTGAATCAACGCGCCGTCTTCCTGGTAGCTGATTAAATGGCTGCGACGTACGCCGCTGCGGCAAGCTTTCACTGCACCACGCAGGAAACGCACGGTACCAGACAGGTAATCGCCGCTAGCTTCCATCGTATCAATACGATGCTGCGCATCATTCGGAAACAGCTCAGAAATGATATTGCCTTCTTCGTTTATCACGCCCTGAGAAGAACAGAAGCCGATCATCTTTTCAGCTTTCAGTTTGATAGCCAGTTGCGTCGCGACTTCTTCAGAGGTCAGGTTAAAACTTTCCCCGGTCACCGACACTGCAACCGGCCCCATCAGTACGATGGCGTTGCTGTCGAGCTGACGGTGAATAGCTTCTTCGTCGATGCGGCGAATACGGCCGCTGTGGCAGTAATCGATGCCGTCATCAACGCCCAGCGGCTGAGCAATGATAAAGTTACCGGAGACGACGTTAATGTGTGCGCCTTGTAGCGGAGTATTATTCAGACTCATCGACAGGCGGGCAGTGATATCCAGTTGTAAAAGCCCTGCGGCCTGCTTCACCAGTTCGAGGGCGCGGGCGTCGGTGACACGGATATTTTTATGATAAATCGGCTCACAATTGTGATCAGCGAGATTCTCGTCAATTTGCGGGCGCGCGCCATACACCACAACCAGGCGGATCCCTAAGCTGTGTAACAGCCCGATATCATTGACAATATTACTGAAGTTCTCATGCTCAATGGCTTCTCCACCGAGCATGACAACGAATGTTTTGCCACGGTGCGCATTGATATAGGGAACTGAGTGGCGAAATCCCTGAACCAGTTCAGTACTACGTTCCTTCACGGCAAAACCTCATTTGAATTTTTATTCGCAATTTCTGTATTTTTATTCTTTTGTGTCTGTGTGGCAAGTAAGAAATCTCTGTTTTTCTATTAACAACGATTACAAATACACAACAAATTGATATATCGAAATAATGTTTAGGAATGACATGCAGGGAAGGATTGGTTAAAATTCTCAAACTGAGTTTTTTATCAACACTTTAAGACTTTTAAAACCTGTTTGAGATTGCATGACTGACGATAACCACAATCCCGGAAGACGACGACTTCTTCAAACCGTAGCGGCTTCCTGGATGCTCAGCGTGAGTAGAGTGGGGTTCGCAGCCAGTTCACAAGTTATTGCCGTGCGCATCTGGCCCTCTTCGACTTATACCCGCATCACGCTGGAATCCAGTACTCCACTGAAGTATAAGCAGTTTCTTCTGAGCTCACCCGCACGTGTTGTGGTGGATATCGAAGGCGTCCACCTCAATAGCGTGCTAAAAGGCCTGGGGGATAAGGTTCAGCAAAGCGATCCCTATATTCAGCAGGCGCGGGTAGGGCAGTTTGATGCCAACACAGTGCGTCTGGTGCTTGAGCTCAAACGCTCAATCAATCCTCACGTATTTACCCTCAAACCGGTGGCAGAATTCCACAACCGGTTGGTCGTCGATCTGTATCCGGAAGACGGTGCGGTCAGCGCTGAGGATGATCCACTGCTGGCATTACTGGAAGATTACAATCGCGGGGATGTGGAAAGGACGTTGCCGCCTGAAGCGGCGAAGGACGGGCAGGCAGGGCGTAGCCGGCCTCTGGTCATCATGTTAGATCCCGGTCACGGCGGTGAGGACCCCGGCGCTATAGGCAAGTATAAAACACGCGAAAAAGACGTCGTTTTGCAGATTGCCCGCCGGTTACAAAAGCTTATTGCCCGCGAAAAGAACATGAAAGCGCACATGACCCGCAATGAAGATGTCTTTATTCCCCTTAAGGTCCGCGTCGCTAAGGCGCGAAAGCTGCGGGCAGATCTTTTCATCTCGATTCATGCCGATGCGTTCACCAGCCGTGCTGCCAAAGGCTCGTCCGTTTTCGCCTTATCGACTAAAGGAGCGACCAGCTCAGCAGCACGTTTTCTCGCGCACACTCAGAACGAATCCGACCAGATTGGCGGTGTGAGTAAAAGTGGTGACAAGTATCTCGATCACACGATATTTGATTTGGTGCAGACTGCGACTATCAACGACAGTCTTAAATTCGGCAAGGAAGTGCTGACGCGGATGGGCAAGATTAACCCTCTGCATAAAAACAAAGTGGATCAGGCCGGATTTGCTGTGCTCAAAGCACCGGACATCCCCTCCATTCTGGTGGAAACTGCGTTTATCAGCAATATCAATGAAGAGAAGAAACTACGGACCGCACATTTTCAGCAGCAAGTCGCGGAATCTATACTGGCAGGGATTAAGGCCTATTTCGCTCAGGGAGGCATGTCTGCAAGAGGTTGAATATGAACAGGGATATCATGAAGTAAGGGGGACAGGATTCTGTAGCCAAAATTCAGAAACAAAAAAACACCCACTAGGGTGCCTGATGTTTACTGATTTTTTAGTAGTTGGTTGCGGGGGCCGGATTTGAACCGACGACCTTCGGGTTATGAGCCCGACGAGCTACCAGGCTGCTCCACCCCGCGTCCGTCACTACTTTGTACTCTTTACTTCTTTACATTATTCTAACTCAGCGCATAAAGCATAAGTCCAGAATTGGTTGCGGGGGCCGGATTTGAACCGACGACCTTCGGGTTATGAGCCCGACGAGCTACCAGGCTGCTCCACCCCGCGTCCGTAGCACTTCTTATTTCTTTACTTCATCGTTCAACTGAATCGGGCATTTTATTGCCTGCGAATCGAATTGGTTGCGGGGGCCGGATTTGAACCGACGACCTTCGGGTTATGAGCCCGACGAGCTACCAGGCTGCTCCACCCCGCGTCCGATGGAGGCGAACTATACTCCCCATGAGATTTCGCGCAACCCTTTATTTGAATTTATTCAAATAAAGCACTTAGTTGCTGGCTTTTTACACACATCGTTGCTGTTTTAATCCCAATTTGGCTGAGGGCACTTTTTTCGACCAGGGCAATTCCTTTCTGATAGGCCGTTTGTTATCGTTTCGCCTGTCATTTCCCCTGAAAGTAAGAGAGCGCGGTAATAATGAAAGGACGTTGGAGTAAATATCTGCTAGGTGGTTTGGTGATTGCGGTGCTTGCAGGTTGTTCCTCGCGCCCGACCGACCGCGGTCAGCAGTATAAGGATGGGCGGCTGGAAAATGCGCTTGAATACGTCAATGAGCCGAATGCGACAGGCAAACCTGTCAATGCCCTGGATTACTCCAATCAGGTCGCCGCCGTACAAATTGCCTCTTCTTCCTTATATGGCAGAAACAATCCGACGTTTCAGGCCGTTCAGCAATGGCTCCGTTCAGGTGCAGATACCCGCAATCTTAGCCAGTACGGTATCAGCGCCTATCAGATGGAAGGTGCCGATAACTTTGGTAACGTCCAGCTGACCGGCTATTACACACCGGTGGTGCAGGCGCGTTATACCCGTCAGGGCGAATTTCAGTATCCGCTGTATCGCATGCCGCCAAAACGCGGCCGTCTGCCGGATCGCGCTTCCATTTATTCCGGCGCATTGAGCGAAAATTACGTCGTGGCCTGGACCAACTCCCTGATGGATAACTTCATGATGGAAGTGCAGGGCAGCGGTTATGTGGATTACGGTGATGGACGTCCTTATATGTTCTTTGGCTATGCGGGCAAAAATGGCCACGCTTACCGCAGCATTGGTAAAGTGCTTATCGACCGTGGAGAGGTAGCGCGCGAGAATATGTCTATGCAGGCGATCCGTCAGTGGGCTGATACGCACAGCGCCGCAGAAGTGCGCGAGCTGCTGGAGCAAAACCCATCGTTCGTTTTCTTTAAGCCCGAACCTTTCGCACCTGTACGCGGTGCCAGCGGCGTTCCGTTGATTGCCAAAGCGTCCGTAGCATCTGATCGGTCGCTCATCCCGGCAGGAACCACTTTGCTGGCCGAAGTACCGGAGTTGAACGATAAAGGGAAGTTCACTGGTAAATATCACATGCGTCTGATGGTGGCGCTGGACGTCGGTGGCGCAATTAAAGGACAACATTTCGATATGTATCAGGGAATTGGTACGGATGCCGGACATGCTGCTGGATTTTATAACCACTATGGCCGCGTCTGGGTGTTAAAATCAGCGCCAAATGGCAAACCGCTGTTCACCGCGTATGCCCAGCCAAATTAAGTTTTCGACACGTACTGAGGTTAGAAGGTCATGACAGCAACATATTCCGACGCATACCAGCAACGCTTTGGCGGCACTGCACGTCTTTATGGTCAGCAGGCACTGGCGTTGTTTTCGCAGGCACATGTTTGCGTGATTGGTATCGGTGGAGTCGGTTCCTGGGCGGCTGAGGCGCTGGCCCGCACTGGCATTGGTGCGATCACGCTGATTGATATGGATGACGTATGCGTCACCAATACCAACCGGCAGATCCATGCGCTGCGCGAAAACGTCGGACAGGCGAAAACCGAAGTGATGGCTCAGCGAATTCTGGCGATTAACCCGGAATGCCAGGTGACCTGCATCGACGATTTTATTACGCCGGACAACGTCGTTGAGATGCTCAACCAGGGGTTCAGCTACGTCATTGATGCCATCGACAGCGTACGACCGAAAGCCGCGCTACTGGCCTATTGCCGCCGCTTTAAGATCCCCGTTGTCACCACCGGTGGTGCGGGCGGGCAAATCGATCCGACTCAGATCGCGGTTGTCGATCTGGCGAAAACGATTCAGGATCCGCTGGCGGCGAAGTTGCGTGAGCGTCTGAAAAACGATTTCAACGTGGTGAAAAACAGTAAAGGTAAACTGGGGATCGACTGCGTATTTTCCAGCGAACCGCTGATGTATCCGCAGGCTGACGGTTCTGTCTGTGCGTCACGCGCTACGGCGGAAGGGCCAAAGCGTATGGACTGTGCGTCAGGATTTGGTGCGGCGACGATGGTCACCGCCACTTTTGGTTTTGTCGCAGTATCCCACGTGCTTAAAAAGATGATGGCGAAACAGCAGCGTCAGGCTCAGGCAGCCTGACGGGCAAGATGTAATACGCCTTCTGCCAGCGCATGCAGTCCGCTGGCACGGCTTGTGCTTAGCTGTTCCCGCAGACCTAAAATATCAAACAACGCCAGCGGATCCCGGTTCAGGATCTCGTGTGACGTTTTGCCTTCTACCGCCGTCAGCAGCACGGCTAACAAACCTTTGACGATCCGCCCCTCGCTGTCGCCGTAGAAATGCAGGGTTCCGTTTTCCGATTTCTCTGCCCCCAGCCAGACCCGGTTTTCGCATCCCGACAGCTCGTTTTCTGGCACTTTCAATGACGCATCCAGCGGCGGCAGAGATTTTGCCAGCAGGATTAACTGACGATAGCGATCCTCCCACTGGCGAAATGCGGCAAATTTTTCCGTCAACGAGGCTTCGGTGATCTCATGTCCAAAAGGGTGTGGCGTGTGCATCGTATTCCTCAAAAAACGTGTTTCTCAGATAAATTAATCGGCTAACAGGCTAAGGGCATAATTTACCGCGTCGGTCAGGCGGGCGACGTCCTGCTCATTATTATAAGGCGCGAACGACGCACGTAATGTTCCGCTGATGCCCAATGCAGCCATCAGCGGCTGCGCACAATGTTGTCCGGCGCGCAGTGCGATACCTTGTTCCGCCAGTAATGTCACCAGATCGTTGTGATGCACATCGGCAATATCGAATGCCAGCAGCGATGCATTCTGAGCGCGAAAACTGCGAAACCCCTTAAGTTGCGAAAGCTGCTCTTCCGCCAACGATGCCAGATTTTGGGCATAGTGCTCAGCGGCGTTCAGATCTACTGTTTTAAGCCATTTCAGCGCAGCCGCCATGCCGATTACACCGGCGATATTCGGTGTGCCGGCTTCGAAACGGTGCGGCACCTCCTGAGGTGTAAAGTCAGACATCGATGCCTTGGTCAGCATTTTTCCGCCGCCGTGCCACGGATCCATGCTGTCGAGTAATGCGGATTTTCCGTATAGCACGCCGATACCGGTTGGGCCATACAGTTTGTGGCCGGAGAACGCATAGAAATCGACGTCAAGCTGCCGGACATCCGGCGGCGAATGTACGACGCCTTGTGCGCCATCCACCAGAACCGGCGTGCCGTTGGCGTGTGCAAGTTCAATCGCACGCGCAAGATCGGGCATTGCACCAGTGACGTTAGACATTTGCGTGATAGCCAGTAGCCGCGTGTGGGCATTCAGCAAGGCGGGGAGTGCGTTGATATCGGGTACACCGAACTTGTTCACCGGCAGTGTGATGACCTGCGCCTGACACTGTTCCGCCAGTATCAGCCACGGGATCAGGTTTGCGTGGTGCTCAGCCTGGCTGACAATAATTTCATCACCGGCCTGCAACCTCGGTCGCAAATAGCTTTGTGCCACCAGATTGATGGATTCCGTGGTGCCGCGTGTCCAGACGATATCGGCAGACCGTGGCGCATGGATCCATTCCGCCACCAGGGCGCGAGCTTGTTCGTACTCCTGCGTCAATGTTTGTGCGGCATGGTGCTGGCTGCGGTGAACCGTCGCGCCTTCCTGTGAATAGAAATTCACGGTTGCGTCGATAACCGCCTGTGGTTTCAGGGCGGTGGCGGCGCTGTCGAGATAGCACTGACCCTGCGAAAGCGCGGGGAAATGTTGACGAAAATCAGCGGCGTTAAAGTCAGTCATGCAAGATTAAATCCTTCGGCTTCTGGATAAAGAGTAGAAACTTTTCGTTTCTGCAAACCATCTATTCATTTTAGGAATGGTTACCTGGAAATATATCAGAGGTTTGTTATGCTGAATTACGAAGACTAGACGCATTACCCTGGGGGCTTCCCGGGAATTGAAAGCATTTTAATCTGCAAGGAGTCTACAATGAAAAAGATCGTCGCCGTAATTTCAGCCGCACTGCTGACCACTACACTTGCCGCCTGTTCGAGCAACTATGTTATGCACACCAACGATGGCCGTACTATCGTTGCTGAAGGCAAACCAAGCACCGACAGTGATACCGGTATGATCAGTTATACCGATGCGTATGGCAACAAGCAGCAGATCAATAAGTCTGAAGTGAAAGAGATGGCTGAAGGGAAATAATCCCCTGAGTGACACCACCTTCGGGTAACCTCACTGCGCCCCACGACAAAACCGGATACGTATGCGACGTAGCCGGTTTTGTCACATATGCAGGGAGTGATTTTGCCGGGATGACCGAAATCCGGACAAAAAAAAGCACCGCAAAATGCGGTGCTAAAAAATCACTTTGGACAGACAGGGTAATGTACAGGAAGTGAAAAGTTTGTAGCATTTAAGCTACGAGTCCGGATTGCCGGACAATTGCAAACACAACATCACAACCACAAGCCAAAAGTATTTCAGCATCCTCATACTAATCTACTTTTCGTTCCGGCTCAGGAAGTGGCGCCACTATAGGTTTTTGCCTGTACATCCTCAACGGACAAATTATAATGTCTCGGATTAAAAAAACTAATATCCAGAGCCACGGACAGGCGTCCCGCCGACCGGCACACGAGAAGTATTCTATCTATGTCAAAACGTTTACCCCCTCTTAATTCACTGCGGGTGTTTGACGCCGCAGCGCGCCACCTTAGTTTTACTAAAGCGGCAGATGAATTGTTCGTTACTCAGGCTGCCGTTAGCCACCAGATTAAGTCACTTGAGGACTTTTTGGGGCTAAAACTGTTTCGTCGCCGTAATCGCTCTTTGTTACTGACCGAAGAAGGGCAGAGCTATTATCTGGATATAAAAGAGATATTTTCCTCGCTCAATGAAGCGACGCGCAAACTTCAGGCACGGAGTGCAAAAGGTGCGCTGACGGTCAGTTTGCCGCCGAGCTTTGCGATTCAATGGCTGGTGCCAAGATTGTCTGGCTTTAACTCAGCTTATCCGGGCATCGATGTGCGGATTCAGGCCGTGGACCGTGAGGAGGACAAATTGTCTGACGACGTGGACGTGGCGATTTTCCACGGGCGTGGCAACTGGCCGGGCCTGCGCGCCGAACGTTTATATGCAGAGTATTTAATTCCCGTTTGTTCCCCGTCTTTGCTGATGGGCGATAATTTGCTGAAAGAACCTGCCGATCTCGGGCATCACACTTTGCTGCACGATGCGTCCCGCCGAGACTGGCTGGCATACACCAAACAGCTGGGGTTGCAACAGGTGAATGTTCAGCAGGGGCCGATTTTCAGCCACAGCGCGATGGTGGTGCAGGCCGCCGTTCACGGGCAGGGGGTTGCACTGGTGAATAACGTGATGGCACAGACCGAAATCGAAGCGGGTCGTCTGGTATGTCCGTTCAACGAGGTTTTAGTCAGTAAAAACGCTTTTTATCTGGTTTGTCATGACAGTCAGGCAGAACTGGGTAAAATAGCGGCCTTTCGCCAGTGGATCCTCGCACGTGCAGCCAGTGAGCAGGAAAAACTGCGCTTTCGGTTTGATCAGGCCTGAGGTCTGAATACCGGAAATCGATGTACATGAACGTACTGATGAAACTGATTATTAAAGGTTTTCATCATTAAACAACGATAACAGGTAACGTATAATGACCAGTCGTTCAATGCTGATTTTCGCCGCGATCAGCGGTTTTATCTACGTGGCGTTTGGTGCTTTCGGCGCGCATGTATTGAGTCAGTCGCTGGGAGAAGCCGAACTGGCCTGGATCCACACCGGCCTGACTTACCAAAGTATTCACACGCTGGCGGTGATGATTTTAGGCGTTGCGATGCAGCGTCAGCGTAATGTGTGGTTCTACTGGAGCAGCGCGTTTCTGGCGCTGGGAACCGTGTTATTCAGCGGCAGCCTTTATTGTCTGGCGCTGTCGCACCTCCGTTTATTTGCTTTTGTGACTCCGATTGGCGGTACCTTGTTTCTGGTCGGTTGGATTTTGATGTTGATCGGCGCACTGCGCCTGAAGAAAAAGGCCGAACGCCATGAATAAAGTTGCTCTCTACTGCCGTCAGGGTTTTGAGAAAGAATGCGCCGCAGAAATTACGGACAAAGCCGCGAAGATGGAAATCTTTGGTTTTGCCCGCGTAAAAGATAACAGCGGGTATGTGTTGTTTGAATGTTATCAGCCGGACGATGCTGACCGTATTGCCAAAGAACTGCCATTCCGCAGTCTGATCTTTGCCCGTCAGCTGATTGTGGTGGGCGAGTTGTTGAAAGACTTACCGCCGGAGGATCGCGTTTCACCGATCGTCGGCATGGTACAGAACGTCATCACAAACGGTGGTGAACTGCGCGTTGAAGTGCCTGATACCAATGAAAGCAAAGAACTGACCAAGTTCTGCCGCAAGTTGACGGTGCCGCTGCGCACCGCGATGCGTGAACGCCGTGTGCTGGGCAAACGTGAAAATCCGCTGCGCCCGGTCGTGCATGTCTTCTTTATTGCGTCAGGTTGCTGTTACGTCGGCTACTCCTACAGCAATAATAACTCTCCATATTATATGGGGATCCATCGTCTTAAATTCCCTTCTGAAGCGCCAAGCCGTTCTACGCTTAAGCTGGAAGAAGCGTTCCACGTTTTCATTCCTGCTGATGAGTGGGAAGAGCGTCTGGCGAGCGGGATGTATGCGACGGATCTGGGGGCATGCCCCGGTGGATGGACTTACCAACTGGTGCAGCGCAGCATGATGGTCACCGCGATTGATAACGGCCCGATGGCGCCAAGCCTGATGGATACCGGACAAGTTATTCACCTGCGTGAAGATGGCTTCCGCTACAAATCGACCAGCACTAAGAACTACTGGCTGGTGTGCGATATGGTAGAAAAACCGGCGAAAGTGGCCGCACTGATGTGCGACTGGCTGGTCAACGGCTGGTGTCGCGAAGCGATCTTCAACCTGAAATTACCCATGAAGAAGCGCTACGAAGAAGTGTCTAACATTCTTGCGCGTATTGATGAGCGCCTCAAAGAAAACGGCGTTAATGCTGAGATCTTTGCCAAGCAGCTTTATCATGACCGTGAGGAAGTGACAGTGCATATTCGTCGCTTTTGGTCAGCCATCGGCGGCCGTCGTGATGAACGCGATCATTGATGTTCATTGAGTGGATATTGATGTGACGTGAAATATGAAAAGGCGCTTTCTTCGGTAAGCGCCTTTTTCTTTGGCTGTTGGCATGTGTCGGGATTACGGCAGACGCAGTTGCTGCAAATTTCCGTCAAGGATAATATCGGTTTGCAGTGTGGAAACCCGTTTACAGACATAAGCCAGTTCACGATGCTCCTGCAATTTAGACTGCCACTTTTCCGGCACGCCGCTGAGATTGTCATACAACGCATCCATTGAACCGGCCTGCGTCAGCAAGGTCACAGCGGTTTTGGGGCCAATCCCCGGCACACCTGGGATTTTGCTGCTGCTGATCCCGGCTAGTCCCCAGTAATCGGTGAGCTGATGCGGCAGAACGCCAAAGGTTTCACGCACAAAAGGCATGTCCAGCCAGCGCTTCTGGAAGTAATCACGAATTTGTACGTTAGGGGCCAGCAGTTGGCAATAACCTTTGTCCGTCGAAACGATGGTCACCTGATGGCCGCCGGATGACACTTTGTCCGCCAGCGTGGCTGCTAAATCATCTGCTTCGTTGCCAGGGGAATGCCAGCAGGCGATCCCCTGAGCTTCAAACCCGGCTTTCAGGCTGGGCATTTCGGCGAAAAGGTTATCTGGCATCGGCGAGCGTCCGGCTTTGTAATCTGGCAGACACTGATGACGCCAGCTGTCGGCGCGATCGTCTTCATCGAACACCGCCACGGCATGCGTTGGCCGGGTATGTTGGATGAGTTGGCCAATCGCATTCTGACAGGTAGTCAGACAGGGCGAACCCTGCACCGCGTGAATACGGCGGATCAGGTTAAGGGCATCAATAATCAGCAGATGTATTGCCATCGGCAAACTCCATAATCTATTTTCCATAAAAATCAGGGCGACATCTCGTCGCCCTGAAGTCTGCATAAATGCGCACCTTCAACATCAGGCACAAATTTCATAGCAAGGAATGTACGCGCTGCCCGGCAATTTCATGCGGTGCTGTGCGACGAAGCCCTGCAACAGACTGTCCATTTTCTTCATTAACGCCGGATCGCCGTGCAACTTAAAGCGCCCGTGCTGTTCAATAGCGTGAATACCAAACTCTTTAACGTTACCGGCCACAATACCGGAGAAGGCGCGGCGCAGAGCGGCGGCCAGTTCCTGCGGCGGCTGGTTCGGATAAAGATTCAGGTTGGCCATGTTTTCATGGCTTGGCTCGAACGGATGTTGTAAGTCAGGCGCAATGCGAATCGACCAGTTAAAGCTGTATGCATCACCGCTATTGCGGCGGTTTTCTTTCACCAGCGGCATTGCGCGTTTCATCTGACGTGCAACTTCCGTCGGGTCATCAACAATGATGGTGTAGAACTTAGCGGCATCTTCGCCAAGCGTGGATTTAATGAAAGCATCGAGCACGTGGAAGTAATCTGCGCTCTCCTTCGGGCCGGTCAGGATCAGCGGTAATACCTGATCGCTGTTTTCCGGATCCATCAGAATGCCCAGCAGATACAGCAGTTCCTCCGCCGTACCGACACCGCCTGGGAAGATGATAATTCCGTGAGCAATACGAACAAACGCTTCCAGGCGCTTTTCGATATCCGGCATGATGATCAGTTCATTGACCAGCGGGTTTGGCGGTTCAGCAGCAATAATGGAAGGTTCAGTCATGCCGATGAAACGGCCTGCTTTGTAACGTTGCTGCGCGTGGCCTACGGCGGCACCTTTCATCGGTGCTTCCATCGCGCCAGGGCCGCAGCCGGTGCAGATGTTCAGTTCACGCAGGCCCAGCTGACTGCCGACGTTGCGGGCATATTGGTATTCCACCTCATTGATGGAGTGTCCGCCCCAGCAGACGACCATGTTCGGATCTTCATCCAGATGCAGTGCGCGGGCGTTGCGTAAAATGGAGAACACCATATTGGTGAGGTGCGCCGCATTGTCACTATTGAAGTTTTCAAAGCGGGGATTACTGGCGATTTGCGCATTAACGAACAGGATGTCTCGCAACACAGCGAAAAGATTTGCTTGTAATGAACGGATGATCCGTCCATCGACAAAGGCATCTTCAGGCGGATTGACCAGTTCGAGTTTCACGCCACGCTCGCGGCGCAGCACGTTAATATCAAAGCTTTCATAACGTTCGAGGAGTTCTTTACTGCTGTCGGTCTGACTGCCGCTGTTGAGGACGGCCAGTGAGCAATTTCGGAAAAGACGGTACAAGTCGCTGCTCGCGGTGCGCTTGAGCATGTCGACTTCCAACTGCGACAACAAATCCATGGAGCCCAACGGGCTGATATGTGTAATCAAAGTTGCTCCTTGACACCAATCGGTGCTGTGATTATTTCTGCTGCCTGGCGCTGTGCATGATTTTTTGGATCATGTTTTTTGCATCGCAAAGCGGAGGGCAAACAAAAATAATTATCTGTTAACAGAGAGGATGTACGGTGCAGGTTTGCCCGTCATCTCTCTCTGATTTAACAGTAACCTTGTCGTCAGGCTTTTACCAATACTCCCAGAGCGTTAGCGCAAAACTTGAGCAATGCCTCGCATTATTGCCTGACGAGTCTGGCGGTTGCAGGTCCAAACGGGAAGTTAGAGCGCCACGGATTGATATCCAGACCGCCGCGACGGGTGTAGCGGGCGTAAACGGCGAGTTTCTCAGGCTGGCAAAAACGCATGATATCGTTGAAAATTCGTTCGACGCACTGTTCGTGAAATTCGTTGTGATGACGGAATGACACCAGATAGCGCAGCAGGGCTTCGCGATCGATTTTTGGGCCACGGTACTGGATCTGCACCGAGCCCCAGTCTGGCTGGTGAGTGATCAGACAGTTGGATTTGAGCAGATGGCTGACCAGCGATTCTTCAACGATTTCATCGCCAGCGGCCTTTGCCAGATAGCGGGTATCGAATTCGTAGCTGTCGATTTCGATGTCCTGATCGTCAATACACTCCCCCGCGAAATGCCCGACCGGTGAGCCCTCTATTTCAGACAGGCGGCTCACAGTGACCTTCACATCGCCCTGCGCGCATGCGCTCAAATCGCGCGTCAGGGTTTCCTGTACGGCCTGCCAGTCAGGGAATACGGTCTGGTTAAAACTATTGAGGTAGAGCTTGAAGCTTTTGGATTCGATCAGATTTTGGCTATCCGCGTTCAGGCTGATTTCGCCGACGGCGACCTGCGGTAATCCTTTGGCATTGAGCCATGACAGTTCGTACAGCGTCCAGATGTCGGCGCCATGAAAAGGCAGGGTATCCGGGAACAGGCCCAGTGGTTCACGGTTCATACTGCGCGGAACGGCTTGTAATAAGGAAGCATCGTAGTGATCGACGTAAGCCGTGCTTTTGCCCAGCGTGAGTTGCGCCAGTGCGGGGTTATCCTGATAAGAGGACATGCTGTCACCTTGCTAAGAGATCGGTACAATAGAGAATAGTGACTAGTTTAACCCAGCCTTACCTGAAGATGAGAGAATTATGGAGTCTGAAGTTTCTGTAGCATTGCGTGAATTTACTCAGCGTTATGTCGATCTTTGGCAGCAAGAAACCGGCATGCCACCGTCGAGCGAGGCGTTGCTTGGCGTGGAATCCCCTTGTGTGGTGAAAACCGATGAAGACAAAGTGTTCTGGCTGACGCAGATTTTCAACCCTCAAGCCACGCTGGAAAATGTCGAGCGCGCGATGGAACTGCAGTTGCGCCCGGAAGCGCATCAGTTTTACACCACGCAATTTGCCGGCGATATGACGGCCGAATGGCAGGGCAACACAATGACGCTGCTGCAGGTCTGGAGTCCGGAAGATTTCACCCGCTTGCAGGAAAACCTGATTGGTCATCTGGTGACGCAGAAGCGCCTGAAGCTGACGCCGACGGTGTTTCTGGCGACGACCGATTCAGAGCTGGATTTGGTTTCGTTGTGTAATGTGACCGGTAAGGTGTTTCTGGAGCAGTTCGGCAGCAAAAAAAGAACGATACTCTCGCCATCGCTGTCAGAATTCCTTACAATGCTGACCGCTGTTCGCCCCGCCTGATCGTCGTTTCTGAAAGCATACTCCCCCAGAGCTCAAATGGCTCACACGCGTGTGAGAGATCTCTCACAAAGGTTGTAAGAGATCTCGCTAATTTGGCTTAGTTTTTCCCAGTTTGAAATGGTAAAATCATTTTAATTCAAACTGTTAACTATTATCTTCTTTCTCATCAGGCTTACATCCCTCTATTATGGCTTACAGCCTGTCTTGCCTGAGAGGCCGAAATCAACGATTCTAGTCGTGCAGAAAGGAAGCATGAAACAGAACATCAGGATGATGGCTGTTTCATAAAGCAGGGGACGACTCAGGGTGAGTCAGGACGGCATCGGATTATGCCAGGATGTTTCAGGACGAAACCAGGGACACCTCCAGGAAGGAGAAGAGAGCTCACAAAGGAAGCTGAGCGGGTCACAGATGACCAGGATGCGAGTCGGGATGACTTAGGATAAACCGTCAGGATGAAAGTTGGACGATGCAAAGGATAGCCGGTTAGGATAACCGCAGGAAAAGTTTTCAGGGATTGAGCAGGGAGCACTTAGGTAGCTGGATTGCTATAAAACGAACCGGGGGCACTGTGTAAACAGTGCCCCCAATTTTTTGTCTGAATCTAAGGTCTGATGCAATACACAAGAGCGCTCCGGCGTTCACCGAAGCGCACCTAATCAGCCGATAGCACCCAGCACGTCATCCTGACCCTGCTTTTTCGGCAACAGGAATAACGTCGCGAAGATATCCAGCAGGTAAATCGCGGCCAGTAGTGTAATGGCGGCAGTAAAGGAAACCTGAGCGACCAGCATTCCGATCACCAGTGGTCCAAAACCGCCCACGCCACGTCCCATGTTGAATAACAGATTTTGTGCCGTCGCTCTGATGCGTACCGGATAGAGATCGGAAATCAGCCCGCCGTAACCACCAATCATGCCGTTAACAAACATACCCATCACTGCGCCTGCGAACAGCATCAGCGTTGGATCGGAAAGCTGCGCGTAACACACCACCATTACTACCGCCCCGATCTGGTATATCAGGAATATTTTCCAGCGCGGGAAACGGTCAGACAAGACGCCAAACAACCAAATGCCGAAAGTCATGCCAATGACGGTAACTGCCGTCCATAAACCCGATTTAGTCAGTGAGAAGCCAAAGTTCTTCGACAGGTAGCTCGGCATCCAAATCATCAGGCCGTAATAACCAAAATTCTGCACAGAGCATAAAATGAAAATACCGAGGCTGGCTTTGCTGGTGGCTTTATCGCGGAATAGCAATTTGATGCGGCTGAACAGAGAATCGTCATTGTCGGTGGAAGCACTTTTCACGAACGCTTCTGGTTCGCCCATGGTGCGGCGGATCAGGAAGGACGCCAGTGCCGGTAACAGACCGACCAGGAACATACCGCGCCAGCCTATTATGTCGAGCAATAATGGTGTGAGGAAGGCGGCAAGTAACACACCGAGCTGCCAGCCCATGCCGACATAGGCAGACGCGCGGTTACGCTTTTCAGCTGGCCAGGCCTCAGCGATCAATGCCATGCCAATACCAAATTCACCGCCGAGCCCGATACCGGCCAGCGTGCGGTAAATCAATAAATCCCAGTAGCCCTGGGCGAAGGCGCATAAACCGGTAAACACGGAGAACATCAGTATGGTGAACGTGAGTACGCGGATACGGCCAAAACGATCGCTGATCGGGCCGAAAATTACGCCGCCGAGCACTGCCCCAATCAGCGTCCAGGTGACCAGTGAACCGCTTTGCGAGGAGCTCAGGCCGAATTCGCTGGAAATAGCCGGAAGCATGAAACCGAGAATGAGTAAGTCGAAGCCATCCATGGCATAGCCGGTCACGGAGGCCAGCATCGCTTTGGCGGGTGTTGCGTGTGCTTTTTGAGTGTGTTGAGCGGACATAGGTGCACATCTGTAAAGAAAAAAGTGGCGGTAGTTTGCCCGTATCAGGCACTTTTCGCCACTATGAAAAACGTATGGATTGAGTGATAAACCGTACTGAATGCAGAAAGTTGGGGCAACAGGTCTTCAATGATATGCTTTGCGCCCCCTGGCGGACGCTGCCAGGGGCCCTGAACGAAGAGAGCGACTTATGAATACAGAAAAACAGGTTCGTCAGATTTTAGAAGATATTGAACAGGCGATGCGTAACGCTAAACTCTGGCATGCCACGCCACCTGATACAGACGCTTTTGAAAGTCAGGAACCGTTTTCAGTCGATACGATGTCTGCGGAACAATGGCTGCAATGGGTGCTGGTTCCTCGTATGTACGCCCTGCTGGAAGCCGGTGCAGCGATGCCAACTCGTTTTGCCATCACACCCTATTTTGAAGTGGCGATGCCTGAAGCAACGATGTTGTTGAGTCAGTTGCAACGTCTCGATGATTTACTGAACATAGAAGACTGACATGCTGGAAATTTTGTATCAGGACGAACATCTGGTCGCAGTGAATAAGCCTGCGGGCATGCTGGTTCATCGCAGTTGGCTGGATCAACATGAAACGGTGTTTGTGATGCAAACATTGCGGGATCAGATTGGTCAGCACGTGTTTACCGTTCACCGCCTGGATAAACCGACATCTGGCGTATTGCTAATGGCGTTGTCGAGCGACGTAGCGCGGTTATTGTCCCTGCAGCTCGAAAATCACCAGATGAATAAGGTGTATCACGCGATAGTCCGCGGCTATGTCAGCGAAGATGGCACGGTCGATTACGCCCTGACGGAAGAGCTGGACAAAATCGCCGATAAGTTTGCGAACCCCGATAAAGCGCCGCAATCCGCAGTCAGCCATTATCGCGTGGTGGCGCAGGTGGAAATGCCGGTCGCCATTGGCCGTTATGACAGTGCCCGTTATAGTCTGGTCGAACTGAAACCGGAAACCGGACGTAAGCATCAGTTGCGTCGCCATATGTCGCATCTGCGTCACCCGATTATCGGCGACAGCGCGCATGGCGACCTTAAACAAAATCGCGGAATGACTGAGCATTTCGGCTGCTCCGGCCTGATGCTGCACGCCAGCCATATGGAACTGCCGCATCCGGTCACCGGTGAATTAATCTCTTTGCAGGCTCGCTGGGATAATCGCTGGCAGAGCGTGGTCGAACAGTTTGGCTGGCAAGGGAAAATCCCTGAGCTTGAAAGGGTTGAAGTTGCCCCCGCTTGCGGTCAGGATAGTGAACAAATTTAAAGCCTTCGGACGCATTTGCGAAAGAGCGAGTCGAACGACACAGGAGTGAAGCCATGGCAGAAGTCGGAATTTTTATCGGTACAGTATACGGCAATGCGTTACTGGTAGCGGAAGAAGCGGAAACCGTGCTGAAAAGCCAGGGGCACGAGGTGAAGCTGTTCGAAGAGGGGACGCTGGAAGCCTGGCAGTACTACCGTCATCATTTCGTTCTGATCGTGACCTCCACGACCGGGCAGGGTGATTTGCCGGACAGTATCGCGCCGCTTTACGTGGCTATCCGCGATACCGTTGGCTATCAACCCGAACTGCGATACGGTGTGATTGCGCTCGGTGACAGCAGTTACGATCATTTCTGCGGCGGCGGTCATAAGCTGGATGATTTATTGCAGGAGCAGGGCGCGGCGCGCATCGGCGATTTACTGGAAATAGATGCTATGGAAAATCCAGAGCCGGAAACGGTGGCCATTCCGTGGGTCGAGAAGTGGGCGTTATTGCTGAAATAAAGTACTGCACCGTTAATAATAAAAAAGGTCAGGGGATAAACCTGACCTTTTTGCATTTCTGCATGGCGTAAATGAGACCATGCATTAATGAAATTAGCGACCGCTGGTGAGTTTTTCCAGATCAGATTCGATCTCGGTAATTTTATTGGCCACCACGGATTCCAGATGACGTAAATCATCCAGAATTTTACGTTTCAGATCGACTTCAACCTGATCGCGCTGGCAAATTTGATCTAACTCATCAATCACATAACGCAGATTTGGGCTGATTTCGTGAATTTCTTTGTAACCCTGTCCTGCATTATCGGCCACGATGGTTTTACGCTGGCGCGGATATTTAAACTTCACGCTTTTGGCGAAAAATTCACCTTTATCTCTGCGGAAATAAATTTTCAGGATGTCGTTATTCGCCTCCTGACGCAGGCTGTAACGATCAATATCGTCGGGATTATTAATGCCCAGGCTTTTCAGATTGTCATACATAGCGCTACCTTCGTTTAGGAGAATATTTGATCATCATGATGAACCGAACGGCGGTTCGAATCGTTGATAAATGACACAATTTGCCATCAACAAGATAAAAAAATAGCGGGTATTGTTGTAAATACAAAATTGACCCGCTATTTCTCATTACTGCTCAGTTTAGTCGATGTTACGCAACAACTCATTCAGGCCGGTTTTGCCTAATGTTTTCGCATCCACTTTCTTCACGATCACCGCGCAGTACAGGCTGTAGCTGCCATCTTTAGACGGCAGGTTACCGGAAACTACCACGGAGCCAGCAGGAACGCGGCCATAATGCACTTCACCAGTTTCGCGGTCGTAAATCTTGGTGCTCTGGCCAATGTAAACGCCCATGGAAATTACGGAGCCTTCTTCCACGATCACGCCTTCAACGATTTCTGAGCGCGCACCGATGAAGCAGTTATCTTCGATGATGGTTGGGTTAGCCTGCAGCGGTTCCAGTACGCCACCGATGCCGACACCGCCGGACAGGTGAACGTTTTTACCGATCTGCGCGCAAGAACCGACGGTGGCCCAGGTGTCGACCATGGTGCCTTCATCAACGTAAGCGCCGATGTTAACGTAAGACGGCATCAGCACGGTGTTGCGGGCGATGAATGCGCCTTTACGTACAGCAGCAGGGGGCACCACGCGGAAACCCTCACGCTGAAAACGCGCTTCATCATAGTCAGCGAATTTCATTGGCACTTTGTCGAAGTAACGGCTTTCACCGCCTTCCATGACCTGGTTATCGTTGATTCTGAAAGAGAGCAGTACCGCCTTCTTCAGCCACTGATGCGTTACCCATTCACCATTAATCTTTTCAGCTACGCGCAGTTCGCCGCTGTCGATTTTGTTAATGACCTGAGTTACCGCGTCGCGCGTTACGCTGTCTACGTTTGCCGGAGTAATGTCTGCACGGCGCTCGAAGGCTTGTTCAATAACGGTTTGTAGTTGCTGCATCCTGTTCTCTTTCCTGAAGTGATGTTAAATAGACAACCGTACTTGTATCACATTTTATCGCCGGGGTTGAGTGCCTCGGTTAATCGGCGTGTGATTTCCTTGCGCGTCGGCTTATCGAGCGCACGACGTTCGGAGTTCGCCAGAATAAATAAGTCTTCTACCCGTTCGCCAATGGTCGAAATGCGTGCGCCATGCAGCGATAACCCCAAATCGGAGAAGACCTCCCCGACGCGGGCCAGCAGGCCAGGCTGATCCAATGCGACCAGTTCCATGTAGGTGCGGCGATCGGTATGCGTTGGCAGGAAACTGACGTCGGTCTGCACGCTGAAATGACGCAGTTTCGGCGAAGGGCGACGCGCGCGCGGTGGCTGATACGCTTGCGTCATCGACTGTTCCAGGGCGTGGCGGATCGCCTCATGGCGATCCTGCGCCAGCGGGCTGCCGTCCGGTTCGAGCACAATAAAGGTGTCCATCGCCATGCCATCACGGTTAGTGAAAATCTGCGCGTCGTGGATGCTCAGGTTGCGCCGGTCCAGTTCGCCAGCGACCGTGGCAAACAGGTAAGGGCGATCCGGGCTCCAGATGAAGATTTCCGTGCCGCCGCGCGTGGCCTGACGGCTCACCAGCACCAGCGGCTTGGTGGAGTCATGTTCCAGCAGATGTCGCGCATGCCATGCCAGCTGATTGGGCGAATGCCGCAGGAAGTAATCCGCCCGGCAGCGGCTCCAGATGCGGTGCAGCGCTTCTTCATCAATATTATCCATACGCAGCAATGCCAGCGCCTGCAGGCGGTGATGGCGCACTCGTTCGCGCAAATCAGGTGTGTTCTGCATCCCGCGACGCAGCTGTTTTTCAGTTGCGAAATACAGTTCGCGTATCAGGCTTTGCTTCCAGCTGTTCCACAGGGTTTCATTGGTGGCGCAGATATCGGCCACCGTCAGGCTGACCAGATACCGCAAGCGAACTTCGGTTTGCATTTCCGCAGCGAACTGTTGGATCTCGTTCGGATCCTGAATATCGCGGCGCTGCGCCGTAACTGACATCAGTAAATGAACGCGCACCAGCCATGACACCAGCTGAGTTTCCCGCGAGTTCAACCCGTGCAGTTCGGCGAACTCGTGTACGTCCTGCGCCCCGAGAATTGAGTGATCGCCGCCACGGCCTTTGGCGATATCGTGGAACAGCGCGGCCATCAGCAAGAGTTCAGGCTGGGGCAGGCGCGGGTAAAGCTCTACGCACAACGGATGTTTCGGGCGCGTTTCTTCATGAGCGAAGCTTTCGAGCTTTTGCAAAACACGGATAGTGTGTTCGTCCACCGTGTAAGCGTGGAATAAGTCGAACTGCATCTGGCCGACGATTTGTCCCCACTGCGGCATATATGCCCACAACACGCTGTGACGATGCATCGGTACCAGTGCGCGCGACACCGCGCCTGGGTGGCGAAGAATTGACATAAACATCTCGCGCGCCTGCGGGATCTTACACAGCGGCTCTTTGAGATGACGTCGCGCGTGACGCAGCAGACGCACGGTGGTGGAGTAAATGCCTTTGATTTCACGGTGACGTACCATCAGGTGGAACATGCCGATAATCGTTTCCGGCTGGCGTTCGAACAGTGATTCGTCACGCAGGTCGATCAGATCGCCGCGCAGCTGGAAATGCTCATCCAGCGGACGTGGCTTTTCATTCGGGCCAATCGCCAGAATCGCTTCATCAAACAGCTGTAACAGCATCTGATTCAGCTCGCCGACCCGACGGGTCATGCGATAAAAATCTTTCATCATGCGTTCGACTGGCTGATTGCCTTCGCCCTGATATTGCAGAAGCTGGGCGACGTTAAGCTGTCTGTCGAACAGCAGGCGGTTGTCGTAACGCGGCAGGACTAAGTGCAAGGCGAAACGTATGCGCCACAGGAAGCTCTGACACTCCAGCAGTTCGTTGCGCTCGGCTTTGGTCAGAAAACCAAACGCGACCATTTCATCGAGCGACGTTGCGCCGAAGTGACGGCGCGCCACCCAGAGAATAGTGTGGATATCACGCAGGCCGCCCGGGCTGCTTTTAATATCAGGTTCCAGATTGTAGCTGGTGCCGTGATAGCGCAGATGACGCTCGTTTTGCTCTTCAATTTTCGCGCGGAAGAAATTGGGCGAAGGCCAGAAACCGTCGCTGAAAATGTGTTTTTGCATGCTGAGGAACAGCGCGACGTCACCGCAAATCAGGCGCGATTCTATAAGGTTAGTGGCTACGGTGAGATCCGCCAGCCCTTCCAGCAGGCACTCTTCCAGCGTGCGGACACTGTGCCCGACTTCCAGCTTCACATCCCACAGCAGGGTGATAAGTTCACCGATGCGCTGGGCCTGTTCGTCGTTAAGGCGTTTCTGGCTCAATACCAGTACATCAATGTCGGAAAGCGGGTGCAATTCGCCGCGTCCGTAGCCACCCACCGCAACCATCGCAGTTTCAGGAATATTATCGAAACCGTAGAAGGTCCACAGGCGTTGGAGTAGTTGGTCTATGAAATGCGCCCGCGCATCAACCAGTTCTTCTGCACGCAGCCCGGCATTGAACGCGTCCGCCAGCCAGCCCTGAAACTGTTCCATATGTTGCTTGAGGCTTTGACGGTTTAAGTCATCATCCGGATAAACGGCAGGGGAGACAGGCTGCGGCGGGCAAGCGCACGGCGTTTCCCGGCTGAGTTCAGGTTGCAGGCGCTTTTCAGCAGAGAAGTTTTCAGTCATAGATGCGCAGCCCATTCCTACACGTTAAAGATAAAAAAACCGGCTTTCGCCGGTTTGATTGACAGATTTACTCGCTCTTCGCGAAGCGGCAACTGTTAGTCGTGCGTCAGAATGGCCGGGATGGTGTCATCCTTACGCAGCGTCATAATTTCACAACCGTTATCAGTCACCACAATAGTATGCTCGTACTGAGCCGACAAGCTGCGATCTTTAGTTTTTACTGTCCAGCCATCTTTCATGGTGCGGATGCGGAAATCACCGGCGTTGACCATAGGTTCAACGGTGAAAGCCATGCCGGCCTGTAAAACCACGCCGCCGTCATCTGCATCGTAATGCAGAACCTGTGGCTCTTCGTGGAAACCTTCCCCAATCCCGTGACCGCAGTATTCGCGTACGACGGAAAATTTCTCTGCTTCAACAAACTTCTGGATCTCTTTACCCAGAGTACGCAGACGGATGCCTGGTTTGATCAGACGCAGCGCCAAATACAGGCTTTCCTGCGTTACGCGGCACAGACGCTCACCCAGAATAGTCGGTTTACCCGCGATGAACATCTTGGAGGTATCGCCGTGGAAACCGTCTTTAATAACCGTCACGTCGATGTTAACGATATCGCCGTCTTTGAGGATTTTGTCGTCGCTTGGAATGCCGTGGCACACCACTTCGTTAATGGAGATGCAGACGGATTTCGGGAATCCGTGATAGTCCAGGCAGGCAGAAATGGCTTTTTGGTTGTTCACGATGTGATCAGAGCAAATGCGATCCAGTTCACCAGTGCTGACGCCAGGTTTGACGTAAGGCTCGATGATTTCCAGCACTTCCGCAGCCAGACGGCCAGCGATGCGCATTTTTTCGATATCTTCAGGGGTTTTGATTGAAATGGCCATGAGTCTTCCTGCAGGTTTGTACATCCGGTGTGCTGTATTTCTACACCGTTGTCGTCAATAATTAGCTGTGGCTTATGGTATCAGCCCTGATATTAGCTGCCAAACTATCATTTCCCGGCTGGCAAACTGGCGAACAAAATTTGCTGCCCGGCCGTTATTTGTGGTATAAAACGCGCCGGCAATCCGCTCTGGGTCCCAGACTCCGGGGGATTAAAGCCGAATTCACTCATATGTGTACTTATTAACGTAAGTAATAACACACACGTATCGACACATACGCCGGGGTGCCTTGGGAATTCGTTCCGCAGGGTCGGTTGTATGGGATACGTGGAGGCATAACCCCAACTACTTAATAGAGGTTTTATCATGGCAACTGTTTCCATGCGCGACATGCTCAAGGCCGGTGTTCACTTCGGTCACCAAACCCGTTACTGGAACCCGAAAATGAAGCCATTCATCTTCGGCGCTCGTAACAAGGTTCACATCATCAACCTTGAGAAAACTGTTCCAATGTTCAACGAAGCCCTGGCTGAGTTGCAGAAGATCTCCGCCCGTAAAGGCAAGATCCTGTTCGTTGGTACTAAACGCGCAGCAAGCGAAGCGGTAAAAGACGCTGCACACAACTGCGACCAGTTCTTCGTGAACCATCGCTGGTTGGGCGGCATGCTGACTAACTGGAAAACCGTTCGTCAGTCCATCAAACGTTTGAAAGACCTGGAAATTCAGTCTCAGGACGGCACTTTCGAGAAGCTGACCAAGAAAGAGGCGCTGATGCGTACTCGCGAACTGGCTAAGCTGGAAAACAGCCTGGGTGGTATCAAGGATATGGGTGGTCTTCCTGACGCACTGTTCGTTGTCGACGCTGATCACGAACACATCGCAATCAAAGAAGCTAACAACCTGGGTATCCCGGTATTCTCCATTGTTGATACCAACTCCGATCCGGATGGCGTTGACTTTGTTATCCCTGGTAACGATGACGCAATCCGTGCAGTAAATCTGTACCTGAGCGCTGTTGCTGCCACTGTCCGTGAAGGCCGTTCGCAAGATCTGGCTGTTCAGGCAGAAGAAAGCTTCGTAGAAGCTGAATAATAAGGCAAGCTCAGCAGAGCCCTTATTAACCAGGTATTGAAATATGTTGGTTAGGGGGCCTTTATTGGCCCCCTTTGCTTATCTTAAATGCGAGAAATATCTCACCGCAAAAAGCCTTTTTGCACTGAGATAATCGAGGAAAATACAATGGCTGATATTACCGCTGCCCTGGTAAAAGAACTGCGCGAACGTACTGGCGCTGGCATGATGGATTGTAAGAAAGCTCTGGTTGAAACTAACGGCGACATCGAGCTATCCATTGAAAATATGCGTAAATCTGGCGCGATCAAAGCGGCGAAAAAAGCAGGCAACGTAGCTGCTGACGGCGTGATCAAAACCAAGATCGAAGGCAACTACGGCGTTATTCTGGAAGTTAACTGCCAGACTGACTTCGTTGCTAAAGATGCCGGTTTCCAGGCATTCGCTGACAAAGTTCTGAATGCTGCTGTTGCAGGCAAAATCACCGACGTTGAAGTTCTGAAAACACAGTTCGAAGAAGAACGTGTGCAACTGGTTGCTAAAATCGGTGAGAACATCAACATCCGTCGCGTTTCTTCCCTGGAAGGCGAAGTGTTAGGTAGCTACCTGCACGGTGCTCGCATCGGTGTTCTGATCGCTGCTAAAGGCGCTGACGAAGAGCTGGTTAAGCAGATTGCTATGCACGTTGCTGCAAGCAAGCCTGAGTTCGTTAAACCAGAAGATGTGTCTGCTGAAGTGGTAGAAAAAGAGTACCAGGTTCAGCTCGACATCGCGATGCAATCTGGCAAGCCTAAAGAAATCGCAGAGAAAATGGTTGAAGGCCGCATGAAGAAATTCACCGGCGAAGTTTCTCTGACTGGCCAGCCTTTCGTTATCGACCCAAGCAAAACTGTTGGTCAGATTCTGAAAGAGCATAACGCCGACGTTATCAACTTCATCCGCTTCGAAGTGGGTGAAGGCATCGTTAAAGTTGAGACTGACTTTGCTGCAGAAGTTGCAGCGATGTCCAAACAGTCTTAATCAGTAACTGATGCATCATAAAATGGAACCGCTGCACGTTGGCGGTTCCGTTTTATCCAGCCCCAAATTCCAATGACATTGTGCGATGTGCTGTAGCAACACCCGGTAACAACGCTATGATGTAAAGATTGAATTCTCATTAAGACACATTGCTTCTAGGACAGACACCATGGCTACCAATGCGAAACCCGTTTATCAGCGTATCCTGCTCAAACTCAGTGGCGAAGCCCTGCAGGGCAGTGAAGGTTTTGGTATCGACGCGAGTGTATTAGATCGTATGGCTCAGGAAGTTAAAGAGCTGGTCGAACTCGGCA
Source organism: Enterobacteriaceae bacterium Kacie_13 (assembly GCA_013457415.1). Taxonomy (NCBI): domain Bacteria; kingdom Pseudomonadati; phylum Pseudomonadota; class Gammaproteobacteria; order Enterobacterales; family Enterobacteriaceae; species Enterobacteriaceae bacterium Kacie_13. The sequence goes on along the minus strand of CP045665.1, from coordinate 3,683,232 downwards.
TTCAGGTAGGCGTTGTGATCGGCGGCGGTAACTTATTCCGCGGCGCGGGTCTGGCGCAGGCGGGCATGAATCGTGTTGTAGGCGACCATATGGGTATGCTGGCGACTGTCATGAACGGCCTGGCAATGCGTGATGCATTACACCGTGCCTATGTTAACGCGCGTCTGATGTCTGCAATTCCTTTGAACGGTGTTTGTGATAATTACAGCTGGGCGGAAGCTATCAGCCTGCTGCGTCATAACCGCGTGGTCATTTTCTCCGCCGGTACCGGTAATCCTTTCTTTACTACAGATTCTGCAGCCTGTCTGCGTGGTATCGAAATTGAAGCCGATGTGGTATTAAAAGCCACCAAAGTCGATGGCGTATATTCCGCTGACCCGGTCAAAAATCCGGAAGCAACGCTTTACGAAACATTGACCTATCAGGAAGTGCTGGAACAGGAATTGAAAGTAATGGATCTGGCGGCGTTTACGTTAGCCCGCGATCATAATCTTCCGATTCGTGTTTTCAACATGAACAAACCCGGTGCACTGCGCCGCGTGGTGATGGGGGAAAACGAAGGGACGCTGATTTCTAACGCTGAGTGATCCTTCGCTATTGAACATTACGTTCAGCCAGCCTGTGCTGGCATAAGTATTCACGGACTATACTGATGTTATGGTCTGCCAGGTAACCAGCTTTCAAGGGTTCACAACGTGATTAACGAAATCAAAAAAGACGCTGAAATTCGTATGGAAAAATGCGTTGAAGCATTTAAAACCCATATCAGCAAAATCCGTACCGGCCGCGCTTCTCCCGGCATTCTCGACGGCATCATGGTGGAATACTATGGTTCTGCGACGCCATTGCGTCAGTTGGCTCAGGTGACGGTGGAAGACTCCCGTACTCTGGCTATTTCTGTGTTTGACCGCTCTATCAGCGCAGCCGTTGAAAAAGCGATCATGACTTCTGATTTGGGTCTGAATCCTTCTTCAGCGGGCGCGACCATTCGTGTTCCATTGCCTGCATTGACCGAAGAGCGTCGTAAAGACCTGATCAAAGTTGTGCGTGGCGAAGCAGAGCAGGGTCGTGTTTCTGTGCGAAACGTCCGCCGTGACGCTAACGACAAAACCAAAGCACTGCTGAAAGATAAAGAAATCAGTGAAGATGAAGATCGCCGTTCTCAGGACGATATCCAAAAACTGACAGATATCTTCATCAAGAAAATCGATGTCGCACTGACAGAGAAAGAAGCTGAGTTGATGGAGTTCTAATCAGACTCGTTTGTTCTAATATAAAGCGTCGCAAATGCGGCGCTTTATTTTTTTACGGATCTCAAATCTTTTCTCTGCAGCCACAATCTCATGGACAAGCCAGAGAAGAGGTTTCAGACTGTGCACTATTCTGAATTTATGGCGTTATCCCGGGCATTTTCATGAAACAAATGACTATTCTTGGTTCGACAGGGTCTGTCGGCACCAGTACGCTTTCCGTTGTCCGGTCCAATCCCGACGCTTTCGCAGTCAAAGCCCTGATTGCAGGACACAATGTTGATGTGATGGCGCAGCAATGTATCGAATTTCGTCCGGCTTATGCGTCCATGGCCGATGAGGCTTCCGCTCGCGCTCTGCGAACCATTCTGGCTGAACAGGGTGTGAAGACTGAGGTGCTCTCGGGCGAAAGCGCTGCCATCGAACTGGCTGCATTGGATGATGTCGATCAAGTGATGTCAGCCATTGTGGGCGCTGCCGGCCTTTTACCGACGCTCGCTGCCGTGCGCGCAGGTAAACAGATCCTTCTGGCGAATAAAGAGTCTCTGGTCACCTGTGGTCGTATCTTCATGGATGCTGTCCGCGAAAGCCAGTCTCAACTCCTTCCTATCGACAGTGAACATAACGCGATTTTCCAGAGTTTGCCTGAGCCCGTTCAGCAGCAACTGGGCTATGCTTCACTTGAAGAAAACGGGATTTCCCGCATCGTCCTAACCGGCTCTGGCGGGCCATTTCGCGAGTTACCGTTAAACTACTTTAACGATGTGACACCCGATCAGGCGTGCGCGCATCCCAACTGGTCGATGGGGCGTAAAATTTCTGTCGACTCCGCCACGATGATGAACAAAGGTCTGGAGTACATCGAAGCACGCTGGTTGTTTAATGCGTCTGCGGCCGAAATGGAAGTGATCATCCATCCGCAGTCGGTGATCCATTCGATGGTTCGTTACCGTGACGGCAGCGTACTGGCGCAGCTGGGGTCACCTGATATGCGTACGCCTATTGCACATGCGATGGCGTATCCGCGCCGTGTCGCCGCTGGCGTTGAGGCATTAGACTTCTGTAAAATGGGCGCGCTCTCTTTCTCTGAGCCGGATTATGCGCGTTATCCTTGCCTGCAACTGGCTATCGAAGCAAGCAACACCGGGCAGGCCGCGACGACGGCGCTGAATGCAGCGAACGAAATTTCCGTAGCGGCATTCCTTAATGGTGAAATTCGTTTCACCGATATTGCCGCGATTAACCGTCAGGTGATGGAAGAGTTGGTGAGCGCTGAACCTGACTCTGTGGATGCGGTGCTGGAAATTGACAGACAATCGCGGGCATCGGCTCAACAAAAACTTCGCACATTTGCGGCCTGACGCTAAGTTTACTGCTTATGCAGCAGTTTGTTAGCTTCACATTGAAATGGTATAGTCTGCGCCACGCTGACAGTAGATTCAGGTTTTAGTCTCTGGATCTAACATGTGGAATCGGTAAGCTGCCAGAGTAGCCGTGCCCGCAAGGGAGACACGGCTTTTTTGCGCGTGTTATTGCGCCTGCGTTTGAACTGCAACGCCAGCTAAAAAAAGCCGTCGTGTTCTGATAAAAGGAAATGAGTACGCGTTATGTCCCTCGAAAATCAACAGATGTCTGATTCGTTCTGCGCTCAGCCGCGCCATGTCGCCATTATTATGGACGGCAACGGACGTTGGGCAAAACGTCAGGGTAAAATGAGGGTCTTTGGTCATAAAGCGGGTGTAAAATCAGTGCGAAAAGCCGTGAGTTTTGCAGCCAACCATCAACTTGATGCCCTAACGCTTTATGCCTTTAGTAGTGAAAACTGGAATCGCCCGGCTCAGGAAGTCGCCGCATTGATGGAACTGTTCGTTCGTGCACTCGACAGTGAAGTCAAAAGCCTGCATAAACATAACGTCAGGCTGCGGATCATTGGCGATGTCAGTCGCTTTAGTGCTCGTCTGCAGGAACGCATTCGTCGTTCAGAAACACTTACAGAAAATAACGACGGTCTTACGCTGAACATCGCTGCGAATTATGGTGGCCGATGGGATATTATTCAGGGCGTTAAGACGCTGGCGGGTCAGGTTGAAGCCGGTACGCTGCGGGCTGAGCAGATAACAGAAGACATGCTGGACTCAGCTGTCTGTATGAGCGAACTGGCACCCGTTGATTTGGTGATCAGAACCGGTGGGGAACATCGAATCAGTAACTTCCTGCTCTGGCAAATTGCCTATGCTGAGTTTTACTTTACCGATGTCCTCTGGCCTGATTTTGATGAAAATACCTTTGAAGATGCGCTGGAGGCTTTTGCACAACGCGAGCGCCGCTTCGGGGGGACTACACCTATCGGCGCTAATGCGTCCTAGGGAGAACATTTGCTGAAGTATCGCATTATCACAGCTCTGATTTTAATACCGATTGTTATAGCTGCACTCTTTTTATTACCGCCAGTCGGTTTTGCCATTGTCACGTTAATCGTGTGCATGCTGGCGGCGTGGGAGTGGGGGCAATTAGCGGGTCTCGGAAGCCGTAATCAGAGGATTTGGCTCGCCATCCTTTGTGGTTTCCTGCTGGCAGCCATGATGCTGAGTATTCCAGCCTATCATCACAGCGCGCAGTTGCCGCTGGTAAGTGGATCCCTATGGGCCGCACTCGCCTGGTGGTGTGTGGCGTTGGTGCTGGTGGTTGGGTATCCTGCGTCAGCCGCATTTTGGCGGCATTCGTGCGTGCTTCGGATCTTGTTTGGCGTACTGACAATTGTGCCGTTTTTCTGGGGCATGGTCGCGTTGCGTCAATATGGTTATGCCGAGAATCCTCACACTGGCGCATGGTGGCTGTTATATGTGATGCTACTCGTCTGGGGTGCTGATTCTGGTGCATACCTCTTTGGTAAGCTTTTCGGAAAGCACAAGCTGGCACCTAAAGTTTCGCCGGGAAAAACCTGGGAAGGGTTTGTCGGTGGGTTACTGACATGTGCGCTGATTGCCTGGCTGTTTGGCCGCTACGCACCGCTTACCGTGCAGCCGTCTGTATTACTGATTTGTTCCGTGGTTGCAGCGCTGGCTTCAGTTTTAGGCGACCTCACCGAGAGTATGTTTAAACGCGAAGCCGGAATCAAAGACAGTGGTCATATGATCCCGGGGCACGGCGGAATATTGGACCGTATCGACAGCCTGACTGCTGCGGTTCCTGTATTTGCCTGCCTGATGCTGTTAGTGTATTAATCCGTCGCTGACGGTGAAGTTTTCTAAGGAATAGTTGGACATATGATGAACATACTCTGGAGCCTGGCCGCCTTTATCGTTGCATTGGGGGTGCTTATCACCGTGCACGAGTTCGGCCATTTCTGGGTTGCTCGTCGCTGTGGCGTGCGCGTTCAGCGGTTTTCCGTAGGTTTCGGTCGCGCGCTTTGGCGTCGAACCGATCTTCACGGCACTGAATATGTCCTTGCTATCATCCCCCTCGGCGGTTACGTCAAAATGCTCGATGAGCGGTTAGAAACCGTACCGCCTGAGTTAAAGAATCTTACTTTCAACAGTAAGACTGTCTGGCAGCGTGCGGCAATTATCAGCGCGGGCCCGATAGCCAACTTCATATTTGCGGTTTTTGCCTACTGGGTCATTTTTATTGTTGGTGTACCAACAGTAAGACCTGTAGTGGCCGAAATCATGCCCCACTCCATTGCCGCGCAAGCCAAAGTTTTGCCAGGGATGGAACTTAAGTCTATTGGCGGTATCGAAACGCCTGATTGGGATTCAATTCGAATGTCGTTGATGGGGGAAATTGGCAACAGCCAAATGACGCTCGGGGTAGCCGAGTTAGGCTCATCAACAATAATTGAAAAAGTTGTCGATTTGCGTGAATGGACGTTTGATCCTGAAACGCAAGATCCGGTGGTCGCGTTGGGGATTATTCCGCGTGGTCCGCAGGCAGAACCCGTATTATCTGAGGTGCAATCAGTCTCCGCCGCTCAAAAGGCAGGTTTGCAAGCGGGCGATCGGATCGTTAAAGTTGACGGTCAGGTTTTGGCGAGCTGGCGTGATTTTACGTTGCAGGTTCGCGATAATCCGGGCAAGCCCATTGCGTTAGACATTGAGCGTAATGGCGAGGCTCTGGCATTAACCCTGACACCGGAAAGTCGGACGTTGGGTAAAGGTATTGTACAAGGTTTTGCCGGGGTGGTTCCCAAAGTCATACCGTTGCCTGAAGAGTACAAGACAGTTCGTCAGTATGGTCCGTTTGTCGCTTTATATGAGGCGGGTGATAAAACCTGGCAACTGATGAAGCTTACGGTCAACATGCTGGGCAAATTGTTTACCGGTGATGTGAAGCTGAACAATCTGAGTGGCCCAATTTCCATCGCACAGGGCGCAGGAGTGTCAGCAGAGTATGGTTTAGTGTCGTACCTGACGTTTTTGGCGCTTATCAGCGTCAATCTCGGTATCGTAAACCTGTTCCCATTACCGATATTAGATGGTGGACACTTAGTTTTTCTGGCAATAGAGAAACTAAAAGGTGGTCCAGTTTCCGAGCGAGTTCAAAACTTCAGTTATCAGGTCGGTGCTGTATTGCTGTTCCTGGTAATGGGGCTTGCACTTTTCAATGATTTCTCCCGTCTTTAAGGCTGGGGATTAGGTTAGGAAGAACGCATAACAACGATGGCGATCAAAAAGTTGCTCATAGCGTCGCTGCTGTTTGGCAGCGCCACCGTATACGGTGCAGACGGTTTCGTAGTGAAAGATATTCATTTCGAAGGCCTGCAGCGAGTTGCCGTCGGTGCGGCGTTACTCAATATGCCGGTTCGCGTCGGTGATACGGTTACTGACGATGATATCAGTAATACCATTCGTGCATTGTTTGCCACTGGCAACTTTGAGGACGTTCGCGTCTTGCGCGATGGCGATTCTCTGATTGTTCAGGTTAAAGAACGTCCAACGATTGCCAGCATCACTTTCTCCGGTAATAAATCGGTGAAAGATGACATGCTGAAACAAAACCTGGAAGCCTCTGGCGTCCGTGTTGGCGAAGCGCTTGACCGTACAACAATCGGCAGTATCGAGAAAGGTCTGGAAGACTTCTATTACAGCGTCGGAAAATACAGTGCGTCGGTAAAAGCGGTTGTTACCCCTTTACCACGTAACCGTGTCGACCTGAAGTTAGTCTTTACCGAAGGTGTTTCTGCGAAAATTCAGCAGATCAACATCGTAGGTAACCACGCCTTCAGTACTGATGAACTGATTTCACACTTCCAGCTTCGTGATGAAGTGCCATGGTGGAACGTGGTTGGCGATCGCAAATACCAGAAACAGAAATTGGCGGGTGACCTTGAAACCCTGCGCAGCTTCTATCTGGATCGTGGTTACGCCCGTTTCAATATTGATTCGACGCAGGTCAGTCTGACGCCGGACAAAAAAGGTATCTACATCACGCTGAACATCACAGAAGGTGAGCAATATAAACTTTCTGGCGTTGAAGTTACTGGCAGCATGGCCGGTCACTCAGCAGAAGTTCAAAGCCTGACTAAAATTGATAAAGGCGAGCTGTATAACGGCGCCAAAGTCACCAAGATGGAAAACGACATCAAGCAGATGCTGGGTCGTTATGGCTATGCCTATCCACGGGTGAACACGCAGCCTGAAATTAATGATGCAGATAAGACCGTTAAACTGCATATCAACGTGGATGCGGGTAACCGTTTCTACGTACGTCACATCCGCTTTGAAGGGAATGACACCAGCAAAGACAGCGTACTGCGCCGTGAAATGCGTCAGATGGAAGGTGCCTGGTTAGGTAACGATCTGGTCGACAAAGGTAAAGAACGTCTGAACCGACTTGGCTACTTTGAAACGGTAGATGTGGATACACAACGCGTTCCGGGTACACCGGATCAGGTTGATGTGGTCTATAAAGTTAAAGAGCGTAACACCGGGACATTCAACTTTGGTGTGGGCTACGGTACAGAAAGTGGTGTCAGCTTCCAGGTCGGTGTTCAGCAGGATAACTGGCTGGGAACGGGTAACTCCGTCGGCATCAGCGGTACCAAAAACGATTATCAGACGTATGCAGAATTCACGATCACTGACCCGTACTTCACCGTTGATGGTGTGAGTCTGGGTGGCCGTATCTTCTACAACGACTTTAAAGCGGATAACGCGGATCTGTCTGACTATACCAACAGAAGTTATGGTATTGGTGGCAACCTTGGTTTCCCAATCAATGAGAACAACTCATTGCGGCTGGGTCTGGATTACGTACACAACGATCTGTCCAATATGGAACCTCAGATCGCCATGTTCCGTTATCTGAACTCAGTGGGCCTTAAGCCTGCGGTCACCACGAGCGACAACGCTGATGCAGATTTCAGTGCAGATGACTTCTTCGTTAACCTTGGCTGGGGTTATAACAACCTCGACCGTGGCTACTTCCCTACGTCAGGGACCAAAGCCAGCCTGAATGGTAAAGTCACCGTTCCAGGCTCTGATAACGAATATTACAAAATCACCTTCGATTCAACCAGCTACATGCCGCTGAATCAGGATCGTGATTGGGTGCTGATGGGCCGTGCACGCGCAGGTTATGCAGATGGTCTGGGCGGGAAAGAAGTACCGTTCTACGATAACTTCTATGCCGGTGGTTCAAGCAGTGTTCGTGGTTTCCAGTCGAACACCATTGGTCCAAAAGCAGCGTATTACAAATGTACTACGGCTAATACCTCGTACAGCGGCTGTCCGATCGATAATTCGGATGATGCGGTGGGCGGTAATGCAATGGCAGTACTGAGTGCGGAACTGATTGTTCCAACTCCGTTCGTTAGCGAAAAATACGCTAACTCGTTGCGTACTTCTCTGTTCGTGGATAGCGGTACTGTCTGGGATACAGGTTGGGAAAACACCCCGCAGACTATGGCTGCCGGTGTGCCTGATTACAGCAAACCAGGCAACATTCGTGTTTCTTCCGGTCTTGCGTTGCAGTGGATGTCTCCGCTGGGGCCATTGGTCTTCTCGTACGCACAGCCAGTTAAGAAATACGAAGGCGATAAAGCAGAGCAGTTCCAGTTTAACATTGGTAAAACCTGGTAACGCCCTGCCTGAACAAGAGTTATTCAGCAGAATCGCAATCACCTGATTGCGGAACTGGGTACACGGGTTTCGGCCCGTGTATCGTTTTAATGTCAGGTGTTTTGTGTAATTTACTGTGCCAGATGGCACAAACGGGTGATGGAAGGAGTTTATAGTGAAAAAGTGGTTATATGCCGCAGGCCTCGGTTTAGTTATGGCTTCTTCAGCTAGCGTTCAGGCTGCTGACAAAATTGCTATCGTTAATGTCGCTAGCATTTTCCAACAGATGCCAGCGCGTGAAGCTGTGGCCAAACAACTCGAAAATGAGTTCAAAAGCCGTGCAACTGATTTGCAATCTCAGGAACGTGATCTGCAAACCAAAATGCAACGTCTGCAACGCGATGGCTCAACCATGAAAGCCAGTGATCGTTCTAAACTTGAAAAAGACGTGATGGCTCAGCGTGAAGCGTTCTCCGCTAAAGCGCAGCAGTTTGAGCAAGACAACCGTCGTCGTCAGGGCGAAGAACGTAACAAAATCCTGAGCCGTATTCAGGACGCTGTGAAATCTGTTGCAAGCAAAGAAGGTTATGATGTTGTTATTGATGCAAATGCAATCGCGTATGCAAGCAATGACAAAGATATTACTGCTGATGTGCTGAAACAGGTTAAATAAACATGTCTTCAATTCGACTGGCTGATCTCGCACAGCAGTTGGATGCACAATTGCACGGTGATGGCGAAATTGCCATCACCGGCGTTGCTTCAATGCATTCCGCACACTCTGAGCAAATCACGTTTTTATCAAACAGCCGTTACCGTGAACAGTTGGCCTCCTGCAGCGCAGGCGCCGTAGTGTTGACGGAAGCGGATCTGCCATTTTGCCCTACTGCGGCATTAGTGGTTAAAAACCCTTACCTGACCTATGCGCGTATGGCGCAACTGCTGGATACCACTCCGGCACCGGCACAAGATATTGCTGCGAGCGCGGTAATTTCTGAAAGTGCTTCTTTAGGTAAGAATGTCTCGGTTGGCGCTAATGCAGTCATCGAATCAGGCGTTGTGTTAGGCGATAACGTTATCGTTGGCGCAGGCTGTTTTATCGGCAAAGAAGCTAAAATAGGAGCGGGTACCCGTCTCTGGGCCAATGTTTCTATCTATCATCGCGTTGAGATTGGTGAGCAGTGCCTGATTCAGTCAGGTACGGTGATCGGTGCTGACGGTTTTGGTTACGCGAACGAACGCGGTAACTGGATTAAGATCCCACAACTGGGGACCGTGATTATTGGCGATCGCGTTGAGATTGGTGCTTGTACCACTATCGACCGCGGTGCGCTGGATGACACTATTATCAGCAGCGGTGTCATCATTGACAATCAATGTCAGATTGCACACAACGTCGTGATTGGAGACAATACGGCGGTTGCTGGCGGCGTAATTATGGCCGGTAGTCTGAAAATTGGACGCTACTGCCAAATTGGCGGAGCCAGTGTTATCAATGGTCACATGGAGATTTGTGACCAGGCCGTGGTGACAGGAATGGGAATGGTAATGCGACCAATCACCGAACCTGGGGTATACTCCTCCGGTATTCCGTTACAACCGAATAAAGTTTGGCGTAAAACGGCTGCATTGGTAATGAATATTGACGAGATGAATAAGCGCTTGAAAGCTGTCGAGCGTAAAATCGAAAAAGACTAATTACCACTTACGGTGCTGCAATGCGTTCCCTTAACGGGTGAACCTGCGGCATTCGTTCCTATTTGCGGCCTGCCTGATGACCTTTTTTTGGGGTCTGGCAGGCCGTGTTTTTGATGCCATCAGTTTTTATAGACAGGAAGAGTATTTTGACTACTGACACTCATACTCTGCGTATTGAAGAGATACTGGATTTACTGCCACACCGTTACCCGTTCTTGCTGGTTGATCGCGTGTTGGATTTTGAGAAAGGGAAATTTTTGCGCGCAGTGAAAAACGTTTCCTTTAACGAACCGTTTTTCCAGGGACATTTCCCAGGCAAGCCGATTTTTCCAGGTGTTTTGATTCTGGAAGCCATGGCACAGGCCACTGGTATTCTGGCGTTTAAAAGCGTTGGAAAACTGGAACCGGGCGAACTGTATTATTTTGCAGCAATTGATGATGCACGCTTCAAACGTCCGGTGTTGCCGGGTGACCAAATGATTCTGGAAGTTGAATTCATTAAAGAGCGTCGTGGTGTTGCTCGTTTTAAAGGTGTCGCGAAAGTAGATGGTGAGATTGCTTGCGAGGCATCAATGATGTGCGCCCGTCGCCGGGAGTCTTAATACATGATAGACAAAACCGCCTATATACATCCAAGCGCTATTGTTGAAGAAGGTGCCGTTATCGGTGCTGGTGTTCATATCGGTCCCTTCTGTTATGTCGGTTCCCAGGTGGAAATCGGCGAAGGTACTGAGCTTAAATCACACGTAGTTCTTAATGGCGTGACCAAAATTGGTCGCGATAACCGCATCTTCCAGTTCGTGTCCATTGGTGAAATTAACCAGGACCTGAAGTATGCCGGTGAACCAACACGCGTTGAGGTCGGCGATCGCAACAATATTCGTGAGAGCGTGACCATTCATCGTGGGACCGTTCAGGGCGGTAGTCTGACAAAAGTGGGCAGCGATAACCTGTTGATGGTTAACGCGCATATCGCCCATGATTGCGTCATTGGAAATCGCTGCATTCTGGCGAACAACGCGACCCTTGGCGGCCATGTTGAGATCGACGATTTCGCTATCATTGGTGGTATGACCGCAGTGCATCAGTTCTGCATCATCGGCGCACACGTCATGGTCGGTGGGTGTTCTGGCGTTGCTCAGGACGTGCCTCCGTTTGTGATTGCGCAGGGTAACCACGCGACACCTTTTGGTATTAACATCGAAGGGCTTAAACGTCGCGGTTTTGAGAAAGCAGACCTGCACGCTATTCGTAATGCTTATAAGTTACTGTATCGCAGTGGCAAAACGCTGGAAGAAGCACAACCGGAAATCGCTGCGATTGCCGCTGAATTCCCGAAAGTCAAACCTTTCAGTGATTTCTTCAGTCGCTCAACCCGCGGTATTATTCGCTGATCTGCGCTACGGAAAATAATGCAAAAGCCTGTTCTGACAATTGGCCTTGTGGCCGGTGAAACGTCCGGTGACATTCTTGGCGCCGGGCTGATTCGAGCCCTAAAGAAACACCACCCTGACGCACGTTTTGTTGGCGTCGCGGGTCCGCTGATGCAGGCGGAAGGGTGTGAAACCTGGTACGAAATGGAAGAGCTGGCGGTAATGGGTGTGGTAGAAGTGTTAGAGCGTCTGCCACGCTTGTTGAAAATCCGCAAAGATTTGACCCGACGTTTCAGCGAACTTAAGCCTGATGTGTTTGTGGGCATCGACGCCCCTGATTTTAACATCACGCTCGAAGGTCGTCTGAAACAGCGCGGTATCCGCACTATTCACTATGTCAGCCCATCAGTCTGGGCATGGCGACAAAAACGCGTTTTCAAAATTGGAAAAGCCACCGATCTGGTACTGGCGTTTCTGCCTTTCGAAAAAGCGTTTTACGACAAATTCAACGTTCCCTGCCGTTTTATTGGCCACACGATGGCTGACGCGATGCCGCTGCATCCAGACAAAGAAGCTGCGCGCCTGTTTTTGGGCATTCCTGAAGATGTGCATTGCCTGGCGTTGTTGCCGGGTAGCCGTCATGCTGAAGTGGAAATGCTCAGTGCTGATTTCCTGAGAACGGCGCTTCAGCTGCGACAGACGTATCCGGATTTACACATCGTTGTGCCGCTGGTGAATGCCAAACGTCGCGAGCAGTTCGAACGTATCAAAGCCGAAATTGCACCCGACCTTCCTGCGCATTTGCTCGATGGCAAAGGGCGCGAAGCGATGATCGCAAGCGATGCTGCGCTACTGGCGTCCGGTACGGCTGCGCTCGAGTGTATGCTGGCGAAATGCCCGATGGTGGTAGGTTACCGCATGAAGCCATTTACCTTCTGGCTGGCAGAACGTCTGGTGAAAACTCCCTACGTTTCATTGCCTAACCTGCTCGCCCGACGCGAAATCGTCACCGAGTTACTGCAAACCGACTGTGTGCCGGATAAGCTTTCCGCTGCGCTGCTGCCTTTGCTGGCCGGCGGTGAGAAGAGCCTGGAACTGCGTAATACTTTCCTGGAGTTGCATGAAAGCATCCGCCGTGATGCAGATGAGCAGGCCGCTCAGGCCGTAATGGAGCTGGCAAGCCGATGAATAACGTTTTTATCTATCCACAGGCCGTGTGCATTGCCGGTGTGGATGAAGTGGGGCGTGGCCCGCTGGTAGGCGCTGTAGTGACCGCTGCAGTGATCCTCGATCCAGCCAATCCGATTAAAGGTCTGGCGGATTCCAAAAAACTCAGCGAGAAACGCCGCGAAGCGTTGTATATCGAAATTAAAGAGAAAGCGCTCGCCTGGAGTCTGGGCCGGGCGGAACCGCATGAAATCGATGAACTGAATATTTTGCATGCCACCATGCTGGCAATGCAAAGAGCCGTCGCCGGTCTTGGCATCACGCCAGATATGGTGCTGATTGACGGCAACCGTTGTCCAAAGCTTCCGATGGCTTCTCAGGCCGTGGTGAAAGGGGACAGCAAAGTGGCCGAAATCAGTGCGGCATCCATTCTGGCGAAAGTCACCCGCGATCGCGAAATGGTTGAACTGGATTTGCAGTTCCCGGAATATGGCTTTGCGAAACACAAAGGCTATCCGACGCCGGTGCATCTTGAAAGTCTCGCCCGGTTTGGCGCGACAGCGCATCATCGCCGCAGTTTCGCACCAGTGAAACGCGCACTCGGGCTGGCGTAACGCGTCACCTTGTTCCTTTCCTGGCTTAGCGGGAAATACAAACCCTTAATTCACTCATTTCTGGACTCTGGACATGGCCGAACCTCGTTTTATTCATCTGCGTGTACATAGCGACTATTCCATGGTGGATGGGCTCGCGAAAGTGGGTCCGCTGGTGAAATGCGCAGCGGCACTCGGCATGCCCGCTCTGGGGATCACCGACTTCACTAACCTGTGCGGTCTGGTCAAATTTTACGGTGCCGCACACGGCGCTGGCATCAAGCCGATCATCGGTGCCGATCTGAACATCCAAAGCGAGATCCTTGGCGATGAACTGGCGCAGCTGACGGTGTTGGCAATGAACAATCAGGGATATCAGAACCTGACGTTGCTCATCTCTCGTGCTTATCAGCGCGGTTATGGTGCGGCGGGGCCGATTGTCGACCGCGAATGGCTGGCAGAATTGAATGAAGGATTGATCCTGATTTCTGGCGCCAAAATGGGCGATGTCGGCAAGTTTCTGATGCGCGGTAACGATTTACAGGTTGAGCTTTGCCTGGACTTTTACCAGCAATATTTCCCGGATCGCTATTATCTTGAGCTGATCCGTACCGGCCGCGCCGAAGAAGAAAACTATCTGCACGCTGCCGTTGCGCTGGCCACTGAGCGTGGCCTGCCGGTCGTTGCGACCAACGATGTGCGTTTCATGCTGCCGACAGACTTTGACGCCCATGAGATCCGCGTAGCGATCCACGACGGATTTACGCTCGACGATCCAAAGCGTCCGCGCAATTACACTGCTCAGCAATATATGCGCAGTGAAGATGAAATGTGCGAGCTGTTTGAAGACATTCCAGAAGCGCTGCAAAACAGTGTGGAAATTGCCAAACGCTGTAACGTCACCATTCGTCTGGGCGAGTATTTCCTGCCGCAATTCCCGACCGGTGACATGACCACAGAAGATTTCCTGGTCGATAAATCGAAAATCGGCCTCGAAGAGCGCCTCGAGTTCTTGTTCCCCGATCCTGAAGTTCGCGCCCAGCGACGCCCTGAATATGACGAGCGTCTGGATATTGAACTTAAAGTGATCAACCAGATGGGCTTCCCCGGCTACTTCCTGATCGTGATGGAGTTCATTCAGTGGTCGAAAGATAACGACGTGCCGGTCGGGCCGGGACGTGGTTCCGGTGCGGGTTCTCTGGTGGCATATGCGCTAAAAATTACCGATCTCGATCCGCTTGAATTCGACCTGCTGTTCGAACGTTTTCTTAACCCTGAACGTGTCTCCATGCCCGACTTTGACGTTGACTTCTGTATGGAGAAACGCGATCAGGTTATCGATCACGTGGCAGAAATGTACGGTCGCGAAGCGGTTTCGCAGATCATAACTTTCGGTACGATGGCGGCCAAAGCGGTTATCCGCGACGTGGGCCGCGTGCTGGGACATCCGTACGGATTTGTCGATCGTATTTCCAAACTGGTGCCGCCCGATCCGGGCATGACACTGGAAAAAGCCTTTGCGGCTGAACCGCAGTTGCCGGAAATTTACGAAGCGGATGAAGAAGTTAAGTCGTTGATCGACATGGCGCGTCAGCTGGAAGGGGTCACCCGTAACGCCGGTAAACACGCCGGTGGTGTGGTGATCGCACCGACCAAAATTACCGATTTTGCGCCGCTGTATTGTGATGCTGAGGGTAATCACCCGGTCACGCAGTTCGATAAAAACGACGTGGAATATGCCGGGCTGGTGAAGTTCGACTTCCTCGGCCTGCGTACGCTGACCATCATCGACTGGGCGCTCGGGATGATCAACGCCCGCCGTGCCAAAGCGGGCGAGCCGCCGCTGGATATCGCAGCTATTCCGCTCGATGACAAGAAAAGTTTTGACATGCTGCAACGCTCGGAGACCACCGCGGTCTTCCAGCTTGAATCTCGCGGCATGAAAGATTTGATTAAACGCCTTAAGCCCGACAGCTTTGAAGATATGATTGCCCTCGTGGCGCTGTTCCGTCCAGGGCCTTTACAGTCCGGCATGGTTGATAACTTCATCGACCGTAAACACGGTCGCGAAGAGCTCTCCTATCCGGATATCCAGTGGCAGCACGAATCCCTGAAGCCGGTACTGGAGCCGACCTACGGCATTATCCTGTATCAGGAACAGGTTATGCAGATTGCGCAGGTTCTGGCGGGCTATTCACTGGGCGGCGCGGATATGCTGCGTCGTGCAATGGGTAAGAAAAACCCGGTTGAGATGGCCAAGCAGCGTGGCGGATTTGAAGATGGCGCGAAAGCGCGCGGCATCGACGGTGAGCTGGCGATTAAAATCTTCGATCTGGTGGAGAAATTCGCCGGGTATGGCTTTAACAAATCCCACTCCGCTGCTTACGCGCTGGTGTCTTACCAGACGCTGTGGCTGAAAGCGCATTACCCCGCTGAGTTCATGGCGGCCGTAATGACCGCAGATATGGATAACACCGAGAAAGTGGTCGGTCTGGTGGATGAGTGCTGGCGTATGGGGCTTAAAATCCTGCCGCCGGACATTAACAGCGGTCAGTATCATTTCCACGTTAACGACGAAGGTGAAATCGTTTACGGTATCGGTGCAATCAAAGGCGTGGGTGAAGGCCCGATTGAAGCGATCATTGAGGCGCGTAACGAAGGGGGATATTTCAGGGAGCTGTTTGATCTCTGCGCCCGCGCGGATGTGAAAAAACTCAACAAGCGTATCCTCGAAAAACTGATTATGTCCGGTGCGTTTGACCGTTTGGGCCCACATCGCGCCGCATTGATGAGTTCTTTGCCGGATGCCCTGAAAGCCGCTGATCAGCACGCGAAAGCCGAGGCTATCGGTCAGGTCGATATGTTTGGCGTTCTGGCTGAAGCCCCGGAGCAGGTGGAGAAGTCTTACGCCAACGTCATGCGCTGGCCTGAACAGACAGTGCTGGACGGTGAACGTGAGACGCTGGGCCTGTATCTCACCGGCCATCCGATCACTCAATACCTTAAAGAAATCGAGCGTTATGGCGGCGGCCAGCGTTTAAAAGACATGCACCCGACCGAACGGGGTAAAATGACTGTTGCAGTGGGGCTGGTTCTCGCTGCACGGGTTATGGTCACCAAGCGCGGTAACCGCATTGGGATCTGTACGTTAGACGACCGCTCAGGTCGTCTGGAAGTGATGTTGTTCACCGAAGCATTGGAAAAATTCCAGCATTTGTTGGAAAAAGACCGTATCCTTATCGCCACAGGACAGGTCAGCTTTGATGACTTCAGCGGCGGGCTTAAAATGATGGCCCGCGATATAATGGACATCAGTGAAGCACGGGAAAAATATGCTCGCGGTCTTGCTATCTCGCTGACTGACAGGCAAATTGATGACCAGCTTTTGAACCGTCTCCGCCAATCGTTGGAACCTCATCGATCGGGGACGATACCAGTACATCTGTATTACCAACGAGAAAATGCAAGAGCCCGGCTTCGATTCGGGGCGTCATGGCGTGTTACGCCAACGGACAAACTGTTGCTGGATTTGCGAGGCCTGGTCGGTAGTGAGCAGGTGGAACTGGAATTTGACTAAAATAGGAATGCTATGAGTCTGAATTTTCTTGATTTTGAACAGCCGATTGCGGAACTCGAAGCGAAAATTGACTCGCTGACTGCAGTCAGCCGTCAAGACGAAAAATTGGATATTAATCTGGATGAAGAAGTTGCACGCTTGCGCGAGAAAAGCGTTGAACTGACTCGTAAGATTTTCTCTGATCTGGGCGCCTGGCAGATTGCCCAACTGGCGCGCCATCCTCGTCGCCCTTATACCCTGGATTACATCAAACATATCTTTACTGATTTTGATGAACTGGCCGGTGATCGTGCATTCGCTGACGATAAAGCTATCGTTGGCGGGATTGCTCGTTTGGGTGAACGTGCCGTGATGATCATTGGTCATCAGAAAGGCCGTGAAACAAAAGAGAAAGTCCGTCGCAACTTTGGTATGCCAGCCCCGGAAGGATATCGCAAAGCATTACGTCTGATGGAAATGGCTGAACGCTTCAAATTGCCAATCATCACTTTCATCGATACTCCGGGTGCATACCCAGGTGTCGGTGCAGAAGAACGTGGCCAGTCTGAAGCGATCGCGCGTAACCTGCGTGAGATGTCACGTCTGAACGTGCCGGTCATCTGTACCGTCATCGGTGAAGGTGGTTCAGGTGGTGCACTGGCTATCGGCGTGGGTGATAAAGTGAACATGCTGCAATACAGCACCTATTCGGTGATTTCGCCGGAAGGCTGTGCGTCAATTCTGTGGAAGAGCGCTGATAAAGCACCTCTGGCAGCAGAAGCGATGGGCATTGTTGCTCCACGTTTGAAAGAACTTAAGCTGATCGACTCGGTGATCCCTGAGCCTCTGGGCGGCGCTCACCGTAACGTTGAAGCGATGGCGGCTTCATTGCGTGCGCAGCTGGAAGCTGATCTGAGCGATCTGGATGTGCTGAGCACTGAAGAATTACGTAACCGTCGTTATCAGCGCCTGATGACTTACGGCTACTGCTGATTCAGCCCAGTATCGGAAAGGCCATGCAAATGCATGGCCTTTTTTATTGTCTAATTTTCTTCGTCACCCTTTCCTGCATTCTTAATTTCCCTCTGCCAGCCAGAAAATCAGTGCGAAAGGGTACACACCCGGCGCTAACCGTGTTTCTATAATTATATTAGATACCAATAACAGAAGGATTTGTCAGATGAATATTATCGCTATCATGCGCCCGGAAGGGGCTTACTATAAAGAAGAGCCAATCCGCGAACTGGATAGCGCCCTGACGCTTCTCGGGTTCCAGGTGATTTATCCGCGAGACCGCGCTGATTTACTGAAACTCATCGAAAATAACGCCCGCATTTGCGGAGCAATTTTTGACTGGGACGAGCACAGCGAAGAGCTGTGTACAGAAATTAATGAGCTCAACGAATACTTGCCACTGTACGCATTTATTAATACGCATTCGACGCTTGACGTCGATGTGAATGAAATGCGTATGGTGCTGTATTTCTTTGAGTATGCGCTGACCGCCGCTGATGACATCGCCAAACGTATCCGCCAGTACACCGACGAATACATTGATACGATCACGCCGCCGCTGACCAAAGCGCTGTTTAAATACGTCGAGGAAGGGAAATATACGTTTTGTACGCCAGGTCATATGGCGGGCACGGCGTTTCTTAAAAGCCCGGTCGGCACGCTGTTCTATGATTTCTTTGGAGCCAAAACGCTGAAGGCTGATGTGTCAATTTCAGTCACCGAACTCGGTTCTTTGCTCGATCACACCGGTCCGCATCTGGAAGCCGAAGAATACATCGCGCGTACTTTTGGGTCCGAGCAAAGCTATATCGTGACTAATGGCACCTCGACCGCTAACAAAATTGTCGGAATGTACGCTGCGCCTGCGGGTAGCACAGTGCTGATTGACCGCAACTGTCATAAGTCGCTGGCGCATCTGATGATGATGACCAATATCGTACCGATTTATCTGCGTCCGCACCGTAACGCTTACGGCATTCTCGGCGGGATCCCCAAACACGAATTCACCCGTGAAAGTATTAAAGAGAAAATCACGCAAACGGAAAATGCCACGTGGCCGGTGCACGCTGTCATCACCAATTCCACGTACGATGGTCTGTTATACAACACTGATTACATTAAAAGCACCCTGGACGTCCCGTCGATTCATTTCGATTCGGCCTGGGTGCCTTATACCAATTTCCACCCGATATATGATGGAAAAAGCGGGATGAGTGGCGAACGCGTTCCTGGAAAAGTCATTTATGAAACCCAGTCTACGCACAAGTTATTGGCAGCATTCTCGCAGGCGTCGATGATCCACATTAAAGGTGATTACAACGAAAGCACTTTTAATGAAGCCTATATGATGCATACCACGACATCGCCGAACTACGGCATTGTGGCTTCAGCGGAAACGGCGGCGGCGATGCTGCGCGGGAATCCCGGACGGCGGCTGATCAATCGTTCCGTTGAACGCGCACTGCATTTTCGCAAAGAGATCCAGAGGTTGCGCGAGGAAACTGACGGCTGGTTCTTTGATATCTGGCAGCCGGAACACATTGATGAAGCTCAGTGCTGGCCGCTCAATCCGGATGACAATTGGCACGGATTTGCCAATGCGGATACCGATCATATGTATCTGGATCCGATCAAAGTGACGATCCTCACGCCCGGTATGAACGAAATGGGTAAGCTGGAAGAAGAGGGGATCCCGGCGGCGCTGGTGGCGAAATTCCTCGATGAGCGCGGGGTGGTGGTGGAAAAAACCGGCCCGTACAATCTTCTTTTCCTTTTCAGCATAGGTATTGATAAAACCAAGTCCATGAGCGTGATGCGCGGACTGACCGATTTCAAACGCAGTTACGATCTCAATCTCCGCGTAAAAAATATGCTTCCCGACCTATACGCGGAAGACCCTGATTTCTATCGTAATATGCGTATTCAGGATCTGGCGCAGGGGATTCACAAGCTGATCGTCCGTCATGATTTGCCGCGCTTAATGCTGGAAGCCTTTGATGTCCTGCCAGAAATGAAAATGACGCCTTACGAAATGTTCCAGCATCAGGTGCGCGGACATATCGACGAATGTGACATTGATGAACTGATCGGTAAAGTCTCGGCCAATATGATCCTGCCTTATCCGCCGGGCGTACCGGTTGTGATGCCGGGCGAGATGATCACCGAAGAAAGCCGTGCCGTGCTCGATTTCCTGATCATGCTGTGCTCGATTGGCGAACGTTATCCAGGCTTTGAAACGGATATTCACGGTGCGCGTATGACCGAAGACGGACGCTATCTGGTGAAAGTCCTTAAACTTCCGGACGCTGAATAACCCAAAGCCCTCATGATGAGGGCTTTTTATTGACGTCTGCGGGTGTGCTGAGTAACGTGCACCACAAGAATCTACAGGACAAACGCCATGATCAACCTACGCCAAATTCATCACATCGCCGTCATCGGGTCTGATTATCAGGCCAGTAAACGTTTCTACTGCGATATCCTCGGTTTCACTCTTGTGGAGGAGTTTTATCGTGAAGAGCGTGATTCCTGGAAAGCGGATTTAGCGCTCAATGGCCAGTACACCATCGAACTCTTCAGCTTCCCGACTCCCCCGGCACGCCCAAGTCATCCGGAAGCCTGCGGGCTACGTCATCTGGCGTTCAGCGTTGATAATATTGCACAGTGTGTTGCCGCGCTCGAGCAGGCGGGCGTGAACTGTGAACCCGTTCGCGTTGATCCTTATACCGGCAAGCAATTTACCTTTTTCAGCGATCCTGACGGCTTGCCGTTAGAACTGTACGAATCCCGGTAATACTATGAATTCACATTCAGCGGCCAGTTTTCTGCCTGAGCATCTGCGCAAGAAAATTGGCGATGCGCGAAAACTTTGCGTGGCATTCAGCGGTGGGTTGGATTCCACCGTGCTACTGGCAGGGTTGGTGGAGCTGCGTGATACTTTACGGCCTGAAATCCAACTGCGTGCGTTACATGTCCATCACGGCCTAAGCCAGTTTGCCGATAGTTGGGTAGCGCATTGCCATAAATTCTGCCTGTGTCATGACATCGCGTTTTCTGTCGCGTATGTGCAGCTTAATGCGCAAGACGGTGGCGTTGAAGCAGCGGCGAGAACGGCTCGCTATCAGGTATTCTCAGACAGTCTTGCAAACGATGAAGTATTACTGACGGCACAGCATCTGAACGATCAGTGCGAAACGTTTATGCTGGCGCTAAAACGCGGCAGCGGGCCTGCGGGATTGTCGGCTATGAGCGCAGACAGCCTGACGCCGCGTTATCGTCTGTTACGCCCTCTGCTGGAACTTAGCCGTGCGCAGCTGGAAGACTACGCCGGCCAGCATCATCTCAGTTGGATCGAAGACGACAGTAACCAGGATGTCCGATTTGACCGTAACTTCCTGCGTCTAGATATTCTTCCGGCGTTGTATCAGCGATGGCCACATTTCGCAGAGGCTACCGCCCGCAGCGCGGCGCTGTGTGCGGAACAGGAATCTCTTCTGGATGAACTGCTGAGTGAATGTCTGAGCGGATTAACGGATTCGCAGGGCAGTTTAGCGTTAGAAGGGCTGCTCTATGTTTCTGCTGCGAAACGTTCTGCCTTACTGCGCCGCTGGCTGGCCGCATGCGGCGCGAAGATGCCTTCGCGCGAACAGTTACAAATGATCTGGAATGAAGTGGCGCTGAGCCGTGAAGATGCTCAGGCGCAGTTAAGGCTGGGCGCGTTGACTGTACGTCGTTTTCGTCAGCGCTTGTATCTGTTACCAGAATTTCAGCCTTTGAAAGATCTCGTGTTGGCCTGGGATCCTGCAAAAATCCTCACGCTGCCGGACGGGCTGGGGTTTTTAGCTGTCGATACTGCTGTTGGCGAGACAAGTGAACACTCACGCTTTCGCCAGCCGCGTCCCGGTGAAATCGTCACGATACGTTTTCAGGCGCAGGGGAATATCGAAAAAGTAGGGCGCGATCGTGCGCGTCAGGCTAAGAAGTTATGGTCTGAACTCGGTGTGCCGCCCTGGCAGCGTGACCGTATTCCGCTGATTTACTACAATGAAACGCTTATCGCCGCGCCCGGCTGGTTTATCACCCGTCAGGCCGTGGCCGAAAATAATGAAGCGCAATGGCAGGTTATCTGGTCTGTTGTCCAATAAAAAATGATTCATTCTTAGGTGGATATTATCTGCCAGCGGGAGAAGTGATGCGTATCGTTGCAGGTATTTTGGCGCTGATGCTGGTGAGTTCGCCGGTTTTCGCTCAGGGAAGCAGTGCGGCCGGGCAGTCCAAGTCGGCCAGTTGTGCCGCTTGCCATGGTGTAAACGGGAAAGCGGCGAATTTGATTTACCCAAACCTTGCCGGGCAAAATGCAGATTATCTGGCTCTGTCGTTACATGCGTATAAGAAAGGTGAGCGCAGCGGCGGGCAGGCTGGGGTGATGCAGGCGTTTACGGCGTCGCTTTCGGATCAGGACATCAGCGATTTGGCGGCCTATTACGCCAGCCTCGAGCCGCTGAAATAGCCGGGTTCAGAAATGCAAACGGGCAATCCTGAGATTGCCCGTGAGTTTGACGTGCGCAGGGCGCGCTATTCGGCGCTGACCACCACGGTGCCAATTTCCGGATGACTAAAGCTTTCGATGTAATCCAGACGCAGATCGCGTTGTTCGCCGTTCACCTCGGCCACCAGATATTCTACTTTCTTACGCATCAGCAGATCGTTAGCCTTCGCCTCAACGATTTCTCCGCTACGCAGCTTCAGTGTCAACACCAGGTGACTCTGGCAGGCGAGCTCGAGATTGTCGTAGTCATCACAATTGATGGGTTGGTACTCATCATTCATCGACATAATCGCTCACCAATAAGTTAGCGGCGGCGTAGGCCGCCTGGTCCCTAACGGAGGACGGAAGGTCAGCGTTTGCTGCCACTTCGTCCAATGCTTTCAATACACAGCCCAATGCATCGGGCACATATCCCAGATCGCCGCTGGCAATCTCTGAATATTTACGGCGTACCAACTCACAGTATTGTTGCATAGGTTCTCCCTTAAAAGCGTATCCCTCTGAGGAAAGCGCAGAAAGATAAGCTCTCAGTATTTATCGACTATAGCACAGGAGAGTCTCAGTTATTAGACAACCCACAAAGGTTTATCGTTTGCGTTGAAACGGTTATTCAGAAGGACCTGCGGGGTTAAACTGGTCGCGACGTGACGCTTTCAAGTACACTGTGCGTCTATCATCAAGAGGTTTCCCATGGCGTTAAAAGCAACTATTTATAAAGCAGTGATCAATATCGCTGATATGGACCGCAATTTCTTTCATGACGCCAATCTGACACTGGCTCAGCATCCCTCTGAAACAGAACAACGCATGATGCTGCGCCTGCTCGCCTGGATTTACCACGCCGATGAGCGGCTGACATTTACTCGTGGATTGAGCGCGGAAGATGAGCCGGAAATCTGGCGTAAAAACGATCATAACGGTATTGAGCTGTGGGTCGAACTGGGTCTGCCCGATGAGAAGCGTCTGAAAAGAGCCTGTAACCAGTCGCGCGAAGTGGTGCTTTACGCATACGGTGAGCGGGCTGCCAGAGTCTGGTGGTCGCAAATTGAAGGCAAGGTCAGAGGTTTTGAAAATCTGCGCATCCGTTATATCGATGATGAAATGCTGACTCAGCTCACCGCATTTGGCAGCAGAACCATGGATTTACAGGCGACTTTGCAAGATGGAACTATTTGGCTTTCCGATGCTCAGAGTAATTTAGAAATTCATTTTTCTGAATGGAAACAGTCAATAGTAAAAGAAGCAAGGTAATCGGTGTGCTTATCCTTTCCGGAAAAATGGAAATACCAGACAGCGAAATTGAATTAACGGCGATCCGCGCTCAGGGCAATGGTGGCCAGAACGTCAATAAAACGTCAACGGCAATACATTTACGTTTTGATATTAAAGCCTCAAGTTTGCCAGACTATTACAAAGAGCGGCTGATGGCGTTCAATCACCACTCCATCACGGCTGACGGTTGGGTGGTTATTAAGGCTCAGGAGTCCCGGAGTCAGGAACAGAATCGCGAAGCGGCGCTGGCTCGTTTAAGTAATCTGATTACGCAGGCGATGGTAGTGGAAAAGCCACGTCGGGCGACGAAGCCGACCCGGGGTTCTAAAATTCGTCGGGTAGAAAGTAAAGTGCGCAAGGGTGCGACAAAAGCATTGCGGGGCAAAGTTCGATAGCCTTATATCGTGTTGCAGGACAATATTTATCGCAACACTCAGAAAAAGCAGTAGGGGAGAAACTGTGAAAAAAATCATCATAACCGCAGTGCTGGCGCTCGGGGCGCTGTCACTGTTCGGCTGCCATACCGCTGCCTTCAATCAGGAAAAACCGTTGCAGGCGATGCAGCAAAGTTACAGTGGTGTCCTGCCGTGCGCCGATTGCGGCGGGCTGGAGACATCATTATTCCTCCAACAGGACGGCACTTATGTTCTGCAGGAAACTTATCAGGATACCAGGGACGGCGATCAGACTTTCGCCAGCTATGGCAGTTGGGCGAGAACCGCTGACAAACTGGTCCTGACCGATGCGAAAGGTGAAAAGCGTTACTTCCATCCGAAAGATGAAAATCTTGAAATGCTTGATACCAGTGGTGCGCCGATTATTTCGTCGCTCAATTACACGCTAAAACCTACACAGCAGAGTTTACCGAAGACGCCGATGCCGCTGACCGGCATGATGCAATACAGCGCCGATGCGGCTTCTTTCAAGGATTGTGCGACAGGTAAAGTTTTCCCGATGTCAGCCAGCAAGTCGCTGGAGCAGGGGTATCTCGCTTCGCGTAAGGCACCAAATCAGCTGGTTTTTGTGTCTATGGACGGGCATTTCATGACGGAACCGTCGATGGAAGAAGGGCAGATACAGAAAGCCGTGGTGGCGGATGCAAACGTAAAGTTTGATGCAACCAAAGCTTGCCCGTAGCACTTCTGTTAAACTAAAAGCACAAACAAAAATGCCCGCTCATGCGGGCATTTTTATCTACAACGATCTATTGCCGATCCTTAACGCGGGATCTGGCTCAGCAGATAAGAAACGATATCACTTTGTTTGATCATTTGTTTTTCACCGCTGCGACGGTTCTTGTATTCCAGCTCTTCAGCGTCCAGATTACGATCGCCAATCACGACGTGATGCGGAACACCGATCAGTTCCATATCAGCAAACATCACGCCCGGACGTTCTTTACGATCGTCGAGGATCACGTCAATGCCGTGTGAGCGCAGTTCTGCATATAACGCTTCTGCCGCATCTTTCACGCGGAAAGATTTGTGCATGTTCATTGGCAGAATAGCGACCTGGAACGGAGCAATAGCATCTGGCCAGATGATACCGCGGTCGTCGTGGTTTTGTTCGATAGCGGCGGCAACCACACGGCTTACCCCAATACCGTAACAACCCATGGTCATTACCTGATTACGGCCATCTTCACCCTGAACAGTTGCATTCATCGCTTCTGAATACTTGGTGCCCAGCTGGAAGATATGACCGACTTCGATACCGCGCTTGATTACCAGAGAACCCTGACCATCCGGGCTCGGATCGCCAGCCACTACGTTACGCAGATCCGCCACTTCTGGCAGCGCAGCGTCGCGATCCCAGTTAATGCCGAAATAATGTTTGCCGTCGATGTTGGCTCCCGCGCTGAAATCGCTCATGGCAGCAACCGTACGGTCAACAACAACTGGCATTGGCAGTTTGATCGGGCCGAGTGAACCCGGGCCAGCCGCAACGATTTCACGGATTTCAGCTTCGGTGGCGAAAGTCAGTGGCGCTGCGACGTGTGCTACTTTTTCTGCTTTAATTTCGTTCAGTTCGTGATCACCGCGAATCAGCAGAGCAATCAGTTTATGGCCGCTTTCGGCAGTTGCATGAACCATCAGGGTTTTCACGGTTTTCTCAACCGGGACCTGGAACTGTTCTGTCAGCTCGGCGATAGTTTTTGCATTTGGCGTTTCAACGATGCGCATCTCTTCAGTCGCCGCACCGCGAGGTGTAGTCGGGGCCAAAGCTTCTGCGAACTCGATGTTGGCAGCAAAATCTGAAGAGTCAGAGAATACCACGTCATCTTCGCCGCTCTGTGCCAGAACCTGGAATTCGTGAGACGCGCTGCCGCCGATAGAACCGGTATCTGCCAGTACTGCACGGAAATCCAGACCCATACGGTTGAAAATCTGGCTGTAGGCTGCGTACATCGCATCATAAGTTTCCTGCAAAGATTCCTGCGTCGTGTGGAACGAGTAGGCATCCTTCATCAGGAATTCACGGGAACGCATCACACCAAAGCGTGGACGAACTTCGTCGCGGAATTTGGTCTGGATCTGGAAGAAGTTCAGCGGCAACTGTTTGTATGAGCTGACTTCATTACGGATCAGGTCGGTAATAACTTCTTCATGGGTCGGACCCAGTACGAACGGACGATCGCCGCGGTCAACAAAACGCAACAATTCTGGGCCGTACTGCTCCCATCGTCCACTCTCCTGCCACAGGTCGGCGGGCTGAACCACGGGCATCGAGACTTCGATGGCGTTCGCGTTGTTCATTTCTTCGCGCACGATGTTTTCAACTTTTCTGAGAACACGCAAGCCAGTCGGCAGCCAGGTGTACAGGCCGGAAGCCAGTTTGCGGATCATCCCCGCACGCAACATCAGCTGATGGCTGATAACTTCTGCGTCGGCTGGCGTCTCTTTCAGAGTAGAGAGCAGATATTGAGTAGTACGCATGATGTGTTGATTCCGTTAGTACTGCAAATTGCAATCAGGCGGCTAAAAGCCGCCAAAACGTAAAAAGTGGTTTAGTTTACCAGCGAGTTGATGTTGTCAAAAGAGACGCAGAGGAAAATTAGTCTTTGTCGAGCGACAATACCTGATTCACAGAGCCAGCAACCCGCCAGCGGACATTAAACTCAAGCAGGCGAACGGCGTAATCACGCTCGGTGGCTTCGCCCTTGCGATAGGCCGGACGAGGATCTTGCCCCAGCACTTGCGTGATGAAGCGGCGCAGGTGAGGGTACTGATGGACGTGGTCGGCCAGTTGCTTTTCAGCCTGCGGCAAGAATTCTACCGCCATATCGGCCTCTGGCGCGTGCTGAGCAAAGCCTGCACGCGCATCCGGGTAGCTTTCCGCAAAGGGCAGATACGGTTTGATATCTATCACCGGTGTGCCATCGACCAGATCCAGACTGCCGAGCTGCAGAATGACGTTTTGCCCCTGACAGTGGATCCCTTTCAGCTCAACCAAAGACATCCCTAGCGGATTGGGCCTGAAGGTTGAGCGTGTGGCAAATACACCGGTTCGCGCGTTACCGCCGAGGCGGGGAGGGCGCACTGTCGGACGCCAGCCACCGTCCATCGTCTGGTGAAAAATAAACATCACCCAGAGATGGCTGAATTCTTCCAGCCCGCGAATGGCTTCGGGCTGGTTATAAGGCGCGTGCAAATGTAATTCACCGCCGCCATCCTGAATAAGACCAGGCTGGCGGGGGACAGCAAATTTCTCTTTATAGGGCGAATGGATGGTCCCTATTTGCTCAAAAGAAAATGAGGTCATTTAAAGGTGACGTTCAGGGCAGAGCCCTGACAAATTGCCTGCTGGAAGCAGCCCGGTACACCGCCAAGGATCTGGCACTGATGTAAAAGCACTGCGTTGGCTTTCATATAGGACGCCCGGGTCAGCATTCTTTTACGTGCTGTGGGCAGGCTCGGCGGAGCGTCATTCTGATCGGACTGACATGATTCCCCAGAGACTTCGCCTAAGTCACGGAATGGTGTGCCGACCAGTGCCTCTGCATCTTTATACAGTTTTACTGGCGCAGGGCGAACTGGAGCCGGTTTTGGTTTAACGGGTTTTGGCTCTTCTTTAACAACAGGTGCAGTGGTTGTTGGCTGTGTGTGTTGAGTCAGGGAACAACCCGCCAGCAAAAGTGCCGACAAACAGAGAGGTAAAGCACGCATGGTAAATCCTCTGCTTTTTAATATGTTTACAGGAATGAATGTGGCGTTATTGAACCAAGGTATTGAGAAAATAACAAGGCGGGCATATGCCCGCCTTGTACTTATTTATGAAATCTAGATTTCATTGGAATTTTCAGGCGTTACACTGAGTTCCTGAAGAGCAGAATTACCAGCCTTTCACTGCGCCGCCGTTGAAGATTTTATTCGCCGCAGCGTTCACTTCATCAGACTGGTAAGCCTGAACGAATTTCTTCACGTTTTCAGCGTCTTTGTTATCTTCGCGAGCAACAATCAGGTTCACATACGGTGAGTTTTTATCTTCAACGAAGATACCGTCTTTCTCTGGTGTCAAGCCAATCTGGCTGGCATAAGTGGTGTTGATCACCGCCAGTGCAATTTTGGCATCATCGAGTGAACGTGGCAGTTGGGGGGCTTCCAGCTCAACCAGTTTCAGGTTTTTAGGGTTCTCAGTCACATCAAGAACGGTTGGCAGCAGGCCAACGCCGTCTTTCAGTTTGATCAAACCTTGTTTTTGCAGCAGCAGTAAAGAACGGCCGAGGTTAGTAGGATCGTTTGGCAATGCAACCTGATCGCCTTCTTTCAGTTCATCAATAGATTTGATTTTCTTGGAATAGCCCGCGATTGGGTATACGAAGCTGTTACCGACCGGCACCAGTTTGTAACCACGGTCTTTGATCTGCTGATCCAGATAAGGTTTGTGCTGGAAGGCGTTAACGTCGATATCACCTTTGCTCAGCGCTTCGTTCGGCAGAACGTAATCGTTGAAGGTCACCAGTTCAACGTCCAGGCCGTATTTTTCTTTCGCTACTTTTTGTGCAACTTCAGCTACCTGCTGCTCAGAACCGACAATCACGCCCACTTTAATATGGTTTGGATCTTGTTCTTTGGGTCCGCAGCCCACTAAAGCCAGCGATCCCAGAAGCGCGCCGACGACAGCAATGGATTTAAATTTGTTTGACATGTCCTTTCCTCAATAAGCGGATAAAAATCATTCGCAGGGTTACGTTTTACAGTTGTTATTTCGTTATTTATGCGTGACCGCTTTTACGATGCGGTCACCACAAAACTGAATTAAATACACTAAAACTACTAACAGGACCAATACCGTGTTCATGACAGTCGCGTCATAACCGATATAACCATACTGATAACCAATCTGTCCCAGACCGCCGGCACCTACTGCACCGCCCATCGCGGAATAGCCGACCAAAGTGATCAGAGTAATAGTGGCCGCGTTAACCAGACCCGGCAAGGCTTCCGGTAACAGAATTTTGCGGATGATTTGCATTGGTGTAGCACCCATTGCACGGGAAGCCTCAACCAGACCGCTTGGAATTTCCAGCAGCGCATTCTCCACCATACGTGCGATAAATGGCGCAGCGCCCACGGTCAGCGGAACAATTGCTGCCTGCAAACCGATGGAGGTGCCTACAATCACGCGGGTGAATGGAATCATCCAGACCAGCAGGATAATAAAAGGAATCGACCGGAAAATGTTCACCAGCGCCGACATCACGCGATAGACATTTTTGTTCTCAGCAATTTGCCCCGGACGGGTGACGTACAACAGCACACCAAATGGCAGCCCGAGCGCAAACCCAAAGAAGCCAGAGGTGAGTGTCATAATGACAGTTTCCCAGATACCCCGGCCCATTAACCACATCATTGCCTCAGACATAACCGAGTACCTCAACTTTCACCTGATTCTCATGCAGGAACTCAATCGCTGCCTGAGTGTTTTCTTCTGAACCGTGCATTTCTGTCAGCATAATCCCGAACTTCACGCCACCGGCATAATCCATCTGAGCACTGATAATATTATTGTTTACATCAAAGCGTCGTACGGCTTCAGAAAGCAGCGGGGCATCCACTGACTGACCGGTAAACTCCAGACGTAATAAAGGCACACGGCCTTGTTCTGGCGCAGGCACCAGACGTACTGCGTAATCTTCCGGAATATCCAGATGCAGCGTTGATTGAATAAACTGCTGAGCTAGCGGTGTTTTAGGATGTGAGAACATCTCACTCACTTTATCCTGCTCGATGAGTTTGCCGTCGCTTATCACCGCAACCTGATCACAAATGCGTTTTACGACATCCATCTCATGGGTGATCAACAGGATGGTTAATCCCAGACGGCGGTTGATGTCTTTCAGTAATTCCAGGATGGATCGGGTGGTTGCCGGGTCCAATGCGCTGGTCGCTTCATCACACAGTAAAACTTTTGGATTACTCGCCAGTGCGCGTGCAATCGCCACACGCTGTTTCTGCCCACCGGAAAGGTTGGCAGGGTAGGCATCATGCTTATCTTCCAGTCCAACCAGTTTCAACAGCTCCGAAACGCGTTTTTTAATTTCAGCACCGGAGAGATTATCCAGCTCCAGCGGCAGTGCGACATTGCCAAAGACCGTGCGTGATGACAGCAAATTAAAGTGCTGAAAAATCATGCCAATCTGACGGCGTGCACGGGTCAATGCTTTTTCTGAAAAGGACATCAGGTCCTGACCATCGACCAATACCTGGCCCTCAGTCGGGCGTTCCAGCAAATTGACGCAGCGGATTAACGTACTTTTACCTGCGCCAGATGAGCCAATCACGCCATATATTTGTCCTGCAGGGACGTGAAGACTCACGTCAGAAAGCGCGATGATCTGGC
The DNA here is from genome assembly GCA_013457415.1 of Enterobacteriaceae bacterium Kacie_13. Taxonomy (NCBI): domain Bacteria; kingdom Pseudomonadati; phylum Pseudomonadota; class Gammaproteobacteria; order Enterobacterales; family Enterobacteriaceae; species Enterobacteriaceae bacterium Kacie_13. The sequence continues at coordinate 3,652,859 of CP045665.1, read as the reverse complement.
GCGATCCCTGCTGGAAAACCTTGGTGATATTTGAAAGTTTAATCATATTATTTTTTATTGTGTCTTTTTGCCGTGACATGGTGAATTTAACTCTGCGAGGGCAACCCTCGAAGCATGTCGTGGATGCTAAGGCGTCTAGACGTCTAAGTCAACCAGGTTAACATTCTCACTGACCTTGAAAACATGCGATACTGATGGCGTTAATCAGCCATCAGGAGCAAATACGTGGCACAACCTGTTTCAGCAATCTTCCTAGACCGTGATGGCACTTTGAATGTCGATCACGGCTATGTACATGAAATCGATGAATTCCAGTTTATCGATGGTGTTATCGATGCCTGCCTAAAGTTAAAGGAAATGGGCTTCTTACTCGTGTTAGTGACGAATCAATCGGGAATTGCACGCGGCAAGTTTACCGAAGATCAGTTTATGACACTGACGGAGTGGATGGATTGGTCTCTCGCCGACCGTGGTGTCGATCTTGATGGCATCTATTTCTGTCCGCATCATCCTGACGGCTCTGTGAAAGAGTTTACTCAGATTTGCGACTGCCGTAAGCCTATGCCAGGGATGTTCTTAACGGCGAAAGAAGAGCTGAATATCGATATGGCTTCTTCTTATATGGTGGGCGACAAGCTTGAAGATATGCAGGCAGCTACCGCTGCTGGCGTGGGGACTAAGATTTTAGTGCGTACAGGTAAGCCTGTCACAGCGGAAAGTGAAAGTGCAGCAGACGCAGTACTTGAAAGTCTTGCTGCTTTACCTTCCTTTATAGCAAAAGCACTAAAATAACGGTCTTTGGGTAAAAAAACGGCAAACGAAATAAAACTGTGTTTATTCGCTTGCCATTAAAATCGAACTCCCTATAATGCCGCTCCATCGACAGGGAACAACGTGAACAACATCACGAAGTAACCGGGTCGGGAAAGATTAAAAAACAGCGGCATCCGGCGAAATAAACGGTTGACACTGAATGAGGAAAGCGTAATATACGCCACCTCGAGTTGCCAAGCGAAAGCGCGTAACTCACTGCTCTTTAACAATTTATCAGACAATCTGTGTGGGCACTCACAAGACGATATCAGCCACCTCGGTGGCAAAAAAATATCAAGTCTTAGAGTGACCAAGCAGTAATTCATTTAGTTGAATTATTACGAAGTAATCTTTGAGCACCGCTTAACGTGTTTAAGCAAATCGAACTTTTAATTGAAGAGTTTGATCATGGCTCAGATTGAACGCTGGCGGCAGGCCTAACACATGCAAGTCGAGCGGTAGCACGGGAGAGCTTGCTCTCTGGGTGACGAGCGGCGGACGGGTGAGTAATGTCTGGGAAACTGCCTGATGGAGGGGGATAACTACTGGAAACGGTAGCTAATACCGCATGACCTCGCAAGAGCAAAGTGGGGGACCTTCGGGCCTCACGCCATCGGATGTGCCCAGATGGGATTAGCTAGTAGGTGGGGTAATGGCTCACCTAGGCGACGATCCCTAGCTGGTCTGAGAGGATGACCAGCCACACTGGAACTGAGACACGGTCCAGACTCCTACGGGAGGCAGCAGTGGGGAATATTGCACAATGGGCGCAAGCCTGATGCAGCCATGCCGCGTGTGTGAAGAAGGCCTTAGGGTTGTAAAGCACTTTCAGCGAGGAGGAAGGCGCTGTAGTTAATAGCTGCAGCGATTGACGTTACTCGCAGAAGAAGCACCGGCTAACTCCGTGCCAGCAGCCGCGGTAATACGGAGGGTGCAAGCGTTAATCGGAATTACTGGGCGTAAAGCGCACGCAGGCGGTTTGTTAAGTCAGATGTGAAATCCCCGAGCTTAACTTGGGAACTGCATTTGAAACTGGCAAGCTAGAGTCTTGTAGAGGGGGGTAGAATTCCAGGTGTAGCGGTGAAATGCGTAGAGATCTGGAGGAATACCGGTGGCGAAGGCGGCCCCCTGGACAAAGACTGACGCTCAGGTGCGAAAGCGTGGGGAGCAAACAGGATTAGATACCCTGGTAGTCCACGCTGTAAACGATGTCGACTTGGAGGTTGTGCCCTTGAGGCGTGGCTTCCGGAGCTAACGCGTTAAGTCGACCGCCTGGGGAGTACGGCCGCAAGGTTAAAACTCAAATGAATTGACGGGGGCCCGCACAAGCGGTGGAGCATGTGGTTTAATTCGATGCAACGCGAAGAACCTTACCTACTCTTGACATCCACGGAATTCGCTAGAGATAGCTTAGTGCCTTCGGGAACCGTGAGACAGGTGCTGCATGGCTGTCGTCAGCTCGTGTTGTGAAATGTTGGGTTAAGTCCCGCAACGAGCGCAACCCTTATCCTTTGTTGCCAGCGAGTCATGTCGGGAACTCAAAGGAGACTGCCGGTGATAAACCGGAGGAAGGTGGGGATGACGTCAAGTCATCATGGCCCTTACGAGTAGGGCTACACACGTGCTACAATGGCATATACAAAGAGAAGCAAACTCGCGAGAGCAAGCGGACCTCATAAAGTATGTCGTAGTCCGGATTGGAGTCTGCAACTCGACTCCATGAAGTCGGAATCGCTAGTAATCGTAGATCAGAATGCTACGGTGAATACGTTCCCGGGCCTTGTACACACCGCCCGTCACACCATGGGAGTGGGTTGCAAAAGAAGTAGGTAGCTTAACCTTCGGGAGGGCGCTTACCACTTTGTGATTCATGACTGGGGTGAAGTCGTAACAAGGTAACCGTAGGGGAACCTGCGGTTGGATCACCTCCTTACCTAAAGATACGCATTGTGCAGTGTCCACACAGATTGTCTGATGAAATTAATGAGCAAGAGCACCTGTTGATGCGGTAAGGGAGACCTTACGCTGATGCGAAAAGTGCCAAGCCCTTTACGGGGTCTGGTGCGGATTTTTCGTGTCCCCATCGTCTAGAGGCCTAGGACACTGCCCTTTCACGGCTGTAACAGGGGTTCGAATCCCCTTGGGGACGCCACTCCGATAATGTGTGAAAGACATTATCACCTGAATATCTTAAAGATGACTTTAACGAGTCGTGTTTAAGATATTGCTCTTTAACAATCTGGAACAAGCTGAAAATTGAAAGATTACAGCTGAACATCACTCTCCGTAGAAGTACTGAGTGGTGCTTTTGTCTGTAATAGAGTCTCTCAAATAATCGCAGCGCGATGATGTCTTTAAGACACCTTCGGGTTGTGAGGTTAAGCGACTAAGCGTACACGGTGGATGCCTAGGCAGTCAGAGGCGATGAAGGGCGTGCTAATCTGCGAAAAGCGTCGGTAAGGTGATATGAACCGTTATAACCGACGATACCCGAATGGGGAAACCCAGTGTGTTTCGACACACTATTGCATGGTGAATACATAGCCATGCAAGGCGAACCGGGGGAACTGAAACATCTAAGTACCCCGAGGAAAAGAAATCAACCGAGATTCCCCCAGTAGCGGCGAGCGAACGGGGAAGAGCCCAGAACCTGAATCAGTTTGTGCATTAGTGGAAGCGTCTGGAAAGTCGCACAGTATAGGGTGATAGTCCCGTACACAAAAATGCACTTGTTGTGAGTTCGATGAGTAGGGCGGGACACGTGACATCCTGTCTGAATATGGGGGGACCATCCTCCAAGGCTAAATACTCCTGACTGACCGATAGTGAACCAGTACCGTGAGGGAAAGGCGAAAAGAACCCCGGCGAGGGGAGTGAAATAGAACCTGAAACCGTGTACGTACAAGCAGTGGGAGCCTACTTTGTTGGGTGACTGCGTACCTTTTGTATAATGGGTCAGCGACTTATATTTTGTAGCAAGGTTAACCGAATAGGGGAGCCGTAGGGAAACCGAGTCTTAACTGGGCGTCAAGTTGCAAGGTATAGACCCGAAACCCGGTGATCTAGCCATGGGCAGGTTGAAGGTTGGGTAACACTAACTGGAGGACCGAACCGACTAATGTTGAAAAATTAGCGGATGACTTGTGGCTGGGGGTGAAAGGCCAATCAAACCGGGAGATAGCTGGTTCTCCCCGAAAGCTATTTAGGTAGCGCCTCGTGAACTCATCTTCGGGGGTAGAGCACTGTTTCGACTAGGGGGCCATCCCGGCTTACCAACTCGATGCAAACTCCGAATACCGAAGAATGTTATCACGGGAGACACACGGCGGGTGCTAACGTCCGTCGTGAAGAGGGAAACAACCCAGACCGCCAGCTAAGGTCCCAAAGTCATGGTTAAGTGGGAAACGATGTGGGAAGGCATAGACAGCCAGGATGTTGGCTTAGAAGCAGCCATCATTTAAAGAAAGCGTAATAGCTCACTGGTCGAGTCGGCCTGCGCGGAAGATGTAACGGGGCTAAACCATGCACCGAAGCTGCGGCAGCGACGCTTAGGCGTTGTTGGGTAGGGGAGCGTTCTGTAAGCCGTCGAAGGTGACCTGTGAGGGTTGCTGGAGGTATCAGAAGTGCGAATGCTGACATAAGTAACGATAATGCGGGTGAAAAACCCGCACGCCGGAAGACCAAGGGTTCCTGTCCAACGTTAATCGGGGCAGGGTGAGTCGACCCCTAAGGCGAGGCTGAAAAGCGTAGTCGATGGGAAGCTGGTTAATATTCCAGCACTTGGTGTTACTGCGAAGGGGGGACGGAGAAGGCTAGGCTAGCCGGGCGACGGTTGTCCCGGTTCAAGCGTGTAGGGGGTGTGACTTGGTAAATCCGGTTGCATATTAACCCTGAGGCGTGATAACGAGCCACTACGGTGGTGAAGTAGTTGATGCCATGCTTCCAGGAAAAGCCTCTAAGCTCCAGGTAACACGAAATCGTACCCCAAACCGACACAGGTGGTCAGGTAGAGAATACTCAGGCGCTTGAGAGAACTCGGGTGAAGGAACTAGGCAAAATGGTGCCGTAACTTCGGGAGAAGGCACGCTGGCACGTAGGTGAAGAGACTTGCTCTCGGAGCCGAAGCCAGTCGCAGATACCAGCTGGCTGCAACTGTTTAATAAAAACACAGCACTGTGCAAACACGAAAGTGGACGTATACGGTGTGACGCCTGCCCGGTGCCGGAAGGTTAATTGATGGGGTTAGCAGCAATGCGAAGCTCTTGATCGAAGCCCCGGTAAACGGCGGCCGTAACTATAACGGTCCTAAGGTAGCGAAATTCCTTGTCGGGTAAGTTCCGACCTGCACGAATGGCGTAATGATGGCCAGGCTGTCTCCACCCGAGACTCAGTGAAATTGAACTCGCTGTGAAGATGCAGTGTACCCGCGGCAAGACGGAAAGACCCCGTGAACCTTTACTATAGCTTGACACTGAACATTGAGCCTTGATGTGTAGGATAGGTGGGAGGCTTTGAAGCGTGGACGCCAGTCTGCGTGGAGCCAACCTTGAAATACCACCCTTTAATGTTTGATGTTCTAACTCGGCCCCGTAATCCGGGGTGAGGACAGTGTCTGGTGGGTAGTTTGACTGGGGCGGTCTCCTCCTAAAGAGTAACGGAGGAGCACGAAGGTTAGCTAATCACGGTCGGACATCGTGAGGTTAGTGCAATGGCATAAGCTAGCTTGACTGCGAGAGTGACGGCTCGAGCAGGTACGAAAGTAGGTCATAGTGATCCGGTGGTTCTGAATGGAAGGGCCATCGCTCAACGGATAAAAGGTACTCCGGGGATAACAGGCTGATACCGCCCAAGAGTTCATATCGACGGCGGTGTTTGGCACCTCGATGTCGGCTCATCACATCCTGGGGCTGAAGTAGGTCCCAAGGGTACGGCTGTTCGCCGTTTAAAGTGGTACGCGAGCTGGGTTTAGAACGTCGTGAGACAGTTCGGTCCCTATCTGCCGTGGGCGTTGGAAGATTGAGAGGGGCTGCTCCTAGTACGAGAGGACCGGAGTGGACGCATCACTGGTGTTCGGGTTGTCATGCCAATGGCATTGCCCGGTAGCTAAATGCGGAAAAGATAAGCGCTGAAAGCATCTAAGCGCGAAACTTGCCTCGAGATGAGTCTTCCCTGTGGCTTTAAGCCACCTGAAGGGACGTTTAAGACTAAGACGTTGATAGGCTGGGTGTGTAAGTGCAGCGATGCATTGAGCTAACCAGTACTAATGACCCGAGAGGCTTAACCTTACAACACCAAAGGTGTTTTTAGAGAGACTCAGCTGCGCGCGAGCGTGGAGAAGTAGATTTTCAGCGAATGTTCCGAGATTGGTTCGTACGGCGGGGTGTGTATAGCACAATGCGGTATGGATGAAACAGAATTTGCCTGGCGGCAGTAGCGCGGTGGTCCCACCTGACCCCATGCCGAACTCAGAAGTGAAACGCCGTAGCGCCGATGGTAGTGTGGGGTCTCCCCATGCGAGAGTAGGGAACTGCCAGGCATCAAATTAGTTCCTTTTCCCCTGACAAGGAAAATAACAGGAACAAACTTGTATCAGACGTTTTCTGACGCGAGTGAAAGAACCGGTGGAGCGGTAGTTCAGTTGGTTAGAATACCTGCCTGTCACGCAGGGGGTCGCGGGTTCGAGCCCCGTCCGTTCCGCCACTAATTGCATAGACCCTGAATCGTAAGATTCAGGGTTTTTTGCATTTTTTGTGACTTTAGGTTTAAAGTACCTCTCTATTTCAATTCTCATGCACTTTTTCTGAGCAATATGCAGTAAAAAAAATTCATTAATGACTACCACTCATCTGATCACAAACAAAATAAACCAAATGAAATATTAAAATGATTATTTCTCTATTTCATGATTATTATTCTCTCTTGTTTATGATTAGTTTGATTAATTGTTAAAAATAACTCGTGCTATTTACCGGTATAATAGAGTTTTTTAAATTCTAATACTCAGTGATAATATATAAAGAGTACAACCACTTAAAAAATTTTCAATACGCCGTACCTTTCCGATAGATTGCAGATGCAACGCTCAATCAAATATCATAAAGTCTTAACTCGGCAAATTTATAAAGATAACTCATCATGAAATTCTCACTGGATATACTTGACTGGCGAGCTCTCGCTCCTGGAATCGACAAGTGCGAAAACTGGATCCAGTGGGCTAATCAGCCTGATATCAATGCGTTTTCCGGAGAAACCCCAAAAATATCCCAGATCCCGATGATGTCTGCTCGGCGTATGAGTATCGGTAGCCGACTGGCTGTGAATACAGGACTTTCATTACTCGCCTCGCATACCATTAATGCTGCCATTTTTACCAGTCGCCACGGTGAGCTCGAGCGCACAGGACGAATACTGCACGCGCTGGCTGATGAGCAATCGATTTCTCCGACAGATTTCTCGATGTCAGTACATAATACCGCTGCCGGCTGGCTGACGATTATTAGCAAGGATCCGCTGCCGGTCACATCATTGGCGGCAGGAAAAGACAGCTTTCAGCAGGGATTACTCGAGGCACAATCGATGCTGGCTGGCGGCGCTAACCGGGTAATGTTGATTGACTTCGAAGGTGAAATACCGCCGATGTATGACAAATCGGTGAATTCTGAGTTTTTACCTTATGCTGTAGGAATAATATTAGCCGCAGGTGATACATTGCAATGTAGCAACGTATCATCACCGATTGATAATGATGCGGTTACCATTCCCCAGAGTTTGCAATTCCTGCGGGGTTACCTTTCATCGTCTCCTTCCTTTAACGTCGATGCGGATACTCGTCACCGCTGGCACTGGGTGCGCACTTTGTGAGAAATATCTCTGTATTACCCCATGAAGTTTCTTCCCTTGCGAACAGGATGTGGCGATGGACAATAACGGGTCTCTTTTTCGCGCTTTTCGGAATTGGTGGGCTGTTGCTTTCTATCATATGGTTTAACCTGTTGCGGCTGATCGTCCATCAGCCGGAAAAGTTGCACCGTATGACATTGAACAGCATTCGTAACAGTTTCCGTTTCTTCCTTGGCGGATTGCGTATGTTCGGGGTAATGGACTTTCGGTTTATCGGAGAAGAGAAGTTTGAGCAGGACGCCGGTTGTCTGGTCGTGGCAAACCACCCAAGCCTTCTCGACTATGTGATCCTCGCATCGCGTATGCCACGCTGTGATTGCATTGTGAAGCAGGCTTTATTGCAGAACCCTTTTTTGCGTGGCGTTATTAAAGCAGCGGGGTATCTGGTGAATGCAGGTTCGGATGCTTTGTTACTGGCGTGCGAGGCACGTTTGCAGGCGGGTGGAACGTTATTAATATTCCCAGAGGGAACGCGCTCTTTGCCCGGCCAGCCGATGACTCTGCAACGTGGGGCCGCGAACATTGCGGTACGGGCGGGGAGCGATGTGCGAATTGTGCATATCTCCTGCCACCCGCCGATGCTGACTAAGCATGGGAAGTGGTACGAAATACCGCCTGTAAAACCTCAATTTGTCATTACGATTGCCGATAAAGTGAAAGCAATGGATTTTTTGGATGACCATGACCTTTCACCGGCCTTAGCAGCCAGGCGTCTGACACAGTATTTACGCACTGAACTGATGCGCAGTAATATTCAGGATAACGAGAAATAAGTCATGGATTCATTAAGTCACGAGATAAAAGAACTGATCATTACAACCCTCAATCTGGAGGGAATGACGCCGGATGAGATAGAAACAGAGGCGCCGCTTTTCGGTGATGGGTTGGGACTCGATTCTATTGATGCCCTTGAATTAGGGTTGGCTTTTAAAAAGCAATACGGCGTAACGCTTTCGGCAGAAAGTCAGGAAATGCGTCAGCATTTTTATTCTGTAGAAAGCCTCGCCCAGTTTATATCAGTACAGCGTGGTTAAAGAGATTCCTATGCAAAAGCAAGAAATTTACAATCAAATTAGCGAGTTATTAATCAAGCTGTTTGAAGTTGACGAAAGTGATATCAAACCGGATGCCAGATTATATGAAGATCTGGAATTAGACAGCATTGATGCTGTGGACCTGGTTGTTCATTTGCAAAAAACCACCGGCAGAAAGATTAAGCCTGAAATGTTCAAATCAGTACGCACTGTTCAGGACGTGGTTGATGCTATCGATGACTTACTTAACACACATGCTCAGTAACTGACGTGTCTACAACCCGGGATTCTGTCGCCTCGATTATCCGATGGGTAACCATTGTGGCGATGGTTGTCTACCCGATGGCCGTCTGGTGTGGATTAAAAACCTGGGGGATCGGCATTCTTGCACCGCTACTTGGAAGCGTTTTTATTCTGCGTTTACTGACCTTTCGCGGAAAGCTCAGCCAGCTGACTTTTTTGGGTAAAGCGATTGCGGTGGCGGGTATTGTACTGGTTGCTATCAGCGTCCTTTTACGCGAAACCTCCCTGTTGTTGTATTACCCGGTCGCGGTAAATGTACTGTTGTTTATTCTGTTTTTCAGTTCATTGTATGCCAGGCAATCGATCGTCGAACGTCTTGCCCGGCTCAGTGAACCTGATTTACCGCGCGCCGGAATAATTTATACCCGGCGCGTGACGCAAGTCTGGTGCATCTTCTTTGTGTGTAATGGTTCTCTGGCTTTATATACCTGCCTCAAAGGCGATGTAGCTCTGTGGGCGCTTTATAATGGCGGGATAAGTTATCTGCTAATTGGCTTATTGATGGGTATTGAATGGACAGTCAGAAAGCGCCTGCAACGATCATGACGCTCCCAATGAACCAATGGCTAAACCCGCATAGAAGTGACGATCGCCTGATCGCCTGGAGCGAAAGTCGGGAATGGCGTCAGAGCGAGTTTCGCCGTGATGTTTTGTCGCTTATCGATAAGCTGCGCGCCGAACCGCAACTTCGCTGGGCCGTTTGTCTGGAGGATAACTATGCGTTTGCCGTGGCGCTGCTGGCCCTACTCTACAGTGGTAAAACGCCGGTATTGCCCGGTCATTTTCGTCAAGCCGTTCTGGCTGAACAGCGGGATGAATTTGATGCGCTGATCACCGATCTCCCGCTTGAGCTGGGTTGTCCGATACTCATCTATCCCTGTGAGGCAGCAACTTTTCTTTCTCCTTTGCCCGAATGGCCATGCAACGCCTCGCTGATTTTATTTACGTCAGGATCGACCGGAAAACCACAAAAAATTATAAAACCGGTGGCCAGTCTGGAACGCGAAAGTCTGTGGCTCGCCGCTCTCTGGGGCGAAGATCTCGAAGGTGCGTATTTTACCGCTACCGTTGCCCCGCATCACATGTATGGTCTGACATTCGCCTTTATGCTGCCGCTTTCTCTCGGTATGCCGTTCTATGCGAGAAGTATTGAATACCACGAACAATTGCAGACTCTTGCGCTTGTCCGTTCATTAGTGCTTATCAGCAGCCCGGCATTTCTCAAGCGGCTTGATCCTGCATTGAAAATCGCCAGGCTCCGACTCGTCTTTTCTGCCGGTGGCCCTCTTCACCACGAAGCCTCTGCATTGACTGCAGCTACCTGCGGTTGTGCTCCCATAGAAATCTATGGCACTTCCGAGACTGGGGTAATCGCACACCGTCTGCCGAATGCTCCCTGGACGCTTTTCGACGACATTCATTTTAGACGCTGCGCTGACGGCCATCTCGCCCTGACGTCTCCGCTGATCCCGCAGGCAGACGGTATAATCCTCAGTGATGATGTCGAAATCCTGCCAGATCAGCGACAATTCAACCTGCTTGGCCGCAAAGACCGGATAGTGAAGATCGCTGAGCAGCGGATTTCGTTAAATGAGATTGAACAGCGGCTGTACGGACTGGTTTTTGTATCTGAAGCTTGCGCATTGACGCTCGAAAAGCAGGGCCGGGTCTGCGTTGCGGTCGTGCTTGTCCTGAGCGAGGCCGGTGAAGAGCAACGGCGCAAATTCGGGCACAATCCTTTTATCGGCCAACTGAGGCAGGCGCTGCGGGCATGGCTTTGCCCAGTTTCAATCCCGCGTTACTGGCGCATTGTTCCGGCAATCCCTCTTAACCAGCAAGGCAAACGCGCTGCGGCTGAATTACAGGAACTCTTTTTATGATGATGCCTGAGGTGCTGAGCCAGCAAAAAATCAGCAATACCAGCCTGAGTCTTGAACTGCAACTCTCAGCGGAATTATTCTGGTTCCGTGGCCATTTTCCATCTTCGCCAATTTTGCCCGGCGTCACGCAGGTCAACTGGGTGATGGAATATGCCAGTACGTTGCTCGGGCTGGATAAATCCTTTTCCGGTATGGAGGTGGTGAAGTTTCAGCGACCTCTGTTACCCGGTGAAATTGTCAATGTGCAGATCGACTGGCTGAAAGGAAAGCACCGACTGGTTTTTCGTTATAGTCTTGGTGAGGCTATCGCCAGCAGCGGAAAAATCACGCTATGCCCATGAATCCGCACGATGAATTTTCTCCCTGCCTGATTATTCCCTGTTACAACCACGGGGCGATGATGGCAAACGTGCTGGAACGTCTCCGGCCTTTTGGATTGCCGTGCTTAGTGGTGGATGATGGCAGTGATGCGGCGACTGCCGATGAACTGCAACGTCTGGCCGCAATGACACCCTGGATGCGCCTGACGCGTTTGCCGTCGAATCAGGGCAAGGGCGGGGCGGTGATGGCAGCGCTACAGCTTGCGGCAGAAAAAGGGTTTACGCATGCCATTCAGGTCGATGCGGACGGCCAGCATCAGCTGTCAGACGTGCCCGCGATGTTGCAGGAAGCCCGTCACCACCCGGACTGCCTGATCTCCGGCCAGCCGGTATATGACGACAGCGTGCCGAAATCACGGCTGTATGGCCGTTACGTCACTCATTTCTGGGTCTGGGTCGAAACCCTGTCTTTCTCGATCCGAGACAGTATGTGCGGCTTTCGCGTATACCCTCTGAAACCGTGTCTGGCGCTGATGGCGAAACACCGCCTGGGTCTGCGGATGGATTTTGATACGGAAATTATGGTGCGTCTTTACTGGCAGGGTACGCGCAGCTGCTTCCTGCCGACGCGGGTTACCTATCCTGCGGATGGCCTCTCACATTTCGATGCGGTAAAAGACAACATCAAGATCTCGTGGATGCACACCCGGCTATTCTTTGGCATGTTGCCGCGCATTCCGTTTTTGCTGCGGCAACACTCGCAAAGTAACGAACACTGGTCAGACACGCCAGAACGGCAGGGACTATGGGGCATCCGCCTGATGCTCAACGTCTATCGCCTGCTCGGACACCGCGCCTTTCGCGCGCTGCTTTATCCGGTAATCGGTTACTTCTGGCTGACCGGACGTACTCAGCGCGAGGCTTCCGCCCGCTATCTTGACCGCATTCGTGAAACTGCCGCACAGCGGCATATCTCGCTGCCTTATCCTCTCAGTACCTTCAGGCATTTCATGCGATTCGGCGAGTCGATGCTCAGTAAACTGGCAAGCTGGCAGGGTGATAACACCCTGACCGACGCCGTGCTGGTGAACCCTGAGATTTGCGAGGCGCAGATTGCAACCGGTCGCGGCACGCTGATCCTGGCCTCTCATCTGGGGGATATTGAATCCTGCCGTGCAATCGGCGCACTGAACCATAAAATCACCGTTAATGCGCTGGTTTTCACCGACAATGCCGAACGTTTTAATCAGGTGATGAAAGAGATCAACCCGCAGGCTGTAGTGAATCTGATACAGGTGAGCAGAATGGGGCCGGATACCGCCATCCTTTTGCAGCAAAAGCTCGATGCCGGAGAATGGGTGGCGATTGTCGGCGATCGTACCTCTGCCAGTTCGCACCAGCGCGGTGAACATTCCCGTGTCATCTGGAGTGATTTTCTTGGTAAGCCAGCCGCCTTTGCGCAAGGACCATTTATTCTGGCCGCCGCGTTGCATGCGCCCGTCATGCTGATGTTTGGCATCATGCAGCACCAGCGTCTGCATATTTATTGTGAGTCTTTTGCTGACCCGCTTTCCCTTCCGCGAGCTAATCGTCTGCCGGCATTGCAGGAGGCGGTTGACCGCTACGCCGCACGTCTTGAGCATTACAGCCTGCTTGCACCTCATGACTGGTTCAATTTTTATGATTTCTGGCAGCATCCTGTGGATGATGCCTCTGACAGGAAACCTGACTGATATGACGTCCAAACTTGATCCCCGGTTTAACGAGCCGCGTTTTTCCACTCGCGTTGAAATCACCGTGCCGTTTCACGACGCGGATGCAATGGGCGTCGTCTGGCACGGTAATTATTTCCGTTATCTTGAAATTGCCCGCGAACAGTTGCTGAAACAGTTCGATTACGGCTACCGGCAGATGCAGGCCTCTGGCTATGTCTGGCCGATTGTCGACACGCGCCTGAAATACATCGCGCCAGTGTTATTCGAACAACGTATTGAAGTCCACGCGCAGCTCGAGGAGATCGAAAACCGTTTGCGGATCGGTTATCAGATCTTTGATATCGAAACGGGCAAACGCACGACAACCGGTTACACCCTGCAAGTGGCGGTGGATGCCCGAACTAAAGAGATGTGTTTCGTCTCGCCGCAAGTGTTGTTCGAGAAAACGGGAGTCAGTCAGTGAAATCGTTTTTGCTCATTCTGCTGACTATTTTCAGCATCACGGCTCAGGCGGTCACGCTGGAGGATTTGCAGCAGCGTTTCAGCCAGGTGCCGGTTTTGCGCGCCGAATTTGCCCAGCAGCGAACGATAAGCGGAATGGCGCAGCCACTGAACTCCAGTGGGAATCTGGTGATTGCCCAGCAGCAGGGGCTGTGGTGGCAGCAGGATAAACCCTTCCGCCTGACCTTATTACTGACTGAGAGTCGCATGGTGCAAGTTATGGCGGGGCAGGCTCCGCAGGTCGTCACGGCGGACAATAATCCGCAGATGTTCCAGTTCAACTCGCTGCTCGGTGCACTTTTTCATGCCGACCGCCGCGTGCTGGAGGAGAATTTTACGCTGGGGTTTACTGACCTTGGAAAGGGAGCCTGGACGTTGGTACTGACGCCGAAAGTCCCGCCGCTGAACCGCCTGTTTCGCAGTATCCGGCTTCATGGCGAAACTTTCCTGAACAATATTGATATTGATGATATGCAGGGCGACGCGACCCACATCCGCTTCTTCAATCAGAAAACCTCACCTGCCGCGCTGACCGATGAAGAGAAACGCCATTTTGCGTCCTGATCTTCATCGCCGGGCGGCACTAGGCTGGCTGTCGATTATTGCGCTACTGGTGGCGGCGTTGTTCTGGCTATTGCCGCGCAGCCAGATCAACAGCAGCGTGCTGGCGCTTCTACCGCAGCAGCAGGGCGAAGATATTCCGCAGGCCATATCTGATGGCTTTACGCAGCGCCTCGACCGCCAGCTGATGTGGCTGGTCAGCCCGCCGCCGGATACGGGTGTTGCGCCGCTCAACGACTGGCTGAAACAGCTGCGGGCGCTGCCTGAACTGAGTCAGGTGGAAGGGCCGATGGATACGCAGCAACAGCAGGAATGGGGCAAATTTTTCTATCAGCATCGCAACGCTTTGCTCGACGATGCCACCCGGCAGCGCTTCACGACGGGTGCACAAGCGCAAAGCCAGTGGATCCTCGGTCAGGTGTACTCCGCGTTTGCCGGTGTCAGCGGGAAAGAGCTTGCCAACGATCCGCTGCTGCTTGTCCGTGCCTCGCAGATGGCACAGCAGCAAAACAGCGGTGGGATGACGCTCGATCGCGGCTGGCTGATGGCCCGTGACAAACAGGGGCGCAGCTGGTATTTGTTGCATGGCGAACTGAAAGCCTCGTCGTACGACATCACCACCGGCAAGAAAACTGTCGCCAGCCTGAATGCGGTGAAGCAGGCTTTTGAAGCCCGCTGGCCGGGGGCGGAAGTGCTGGCGCGCGGCACGATTTTTTACAGTAACTACGCCAGCCAGCAGGCTGAACACGATCTTTCCACCATTGGCGCCGCGTCGGTAATTGGCGTCTTCCTTCTGATCTTGATAATGTTCAGGTCGGTCCTGCCGATGCTGTTAAGCCTGCTTTCCATCGCGACTGGCGCGCTCGCAGGTACGGTCTTTACGCTGTGGGTGTTTGGTGAAATCCACGTGATGACGCTGGTGCTGAGTACCAGCATCGTCGGGATTTCTGCCGACTACACGCTTTACTTCCTCACTGAGCGGCGCGTCCACGGTGAAAATACCACGCCGCTGGAAAGCCTGAGAAAGCTGTTCCCGGCGTTATCTATGGCACTGCTGACCACGGTGGCTGCGTATCTGATGCTCCTGATTGCACCATTCCCTGGCCTGCAACAGTTGGCGGTGTTTGCCGCCACCGGGCTGAGCGCCGCATGCATTACTGTGATGTGCTGGTATCCCTATTTATCGACACGTCTGCCGCTAGGCCCGACGCCGGGACTGGCGCTGATCTTCCGCTGGCTTCTTGCGTGGCGCAGCCAAAACGCGGTGCGCCTCGGTCTGCCGGTAGCAATTTCCCTGCTGGCGGCAGGGGGCATTGCGCAGCTCAACATCAATGATGATATTGCGGATTTGCAATCCCTGCCTGCTCCATTACAGCAGCAGGAACAGCAGATTGCCGCGCTGACCGGTCAAACCAACGATCAAAAATGGCTGGTGGTGTATGGCGATAATGCGGAGCAAACGCTGCAACGTCTCGAAGCCTTAAAGCCGAAAATGGCGAAGGCCAAAGCCGATGGCGTGATCGACGGCTACCGGGCGATCGGGTTGCCGTCGCAGGCGCAGCAGCAGCGCGATTTAATACTGCTCAGACAACGTGCGCCACAGGTGGTGACACAGTTACAACAGTCAGGCGTCAGTGTACCGACGCCTGATCTGAGCCCGCAAACCGTGGATCCCCGGATCTGGCTTAACAGCGTCGTCAGTCAGGGTTGGCGCCTGTTATGGCTTTCCCTGCCGGATGGCCGCAGCGCCACATTAATCCCGGTGAACGGCGTACACGACAGCGCTGCAATGGGCACACTGGCGCAGTCATTACCTGGCACTGGCTGGATTGACCGCAAAACCGAATTCAGCAGTCTCTTTTCCCAGTATCGCGTTTACCTGACCTGGCTGCTCAGTCTGGCGGTAGCGGTGATCGCCGCAATTTATCTCTGGCGTTTCCGCCTGCCACACGGGCTGATTTGTCTGGTGCCAACCGTTCTTTCGCTGGCCATGGGTGTCGCGGCACTGGGCTACAGCGGCCATAATCTCAACCTGTTTTCATTGCTGGCGCTGATTCTGGTGCTGGGGATTGGCATCAACTACACGCTGTTTTTCACCAACCCGCGCGGTACGCCGACCACCTCAATGTTTGCGATTTTTATGGCCGTCGTGACCACATTGCTGACCTTCGGGATGCTGGTCTTCAGCGCCACGCAGGCGATCAGCAGTTTCGGCATTGTGCTGAGTTTTGGCATTCTGACCGCCTTCCTGCTCTCGCCGTTGACCCTGCCGGTTAAAAAAAGAGGACGTAAAAAATGACCCGATTTACTTTCCCGGTACTGGCTTTCCTGATGCTTACCCTTAGCGGCTGCGCGGCACGTCCTCCTGCCGGGACGCTGCCGCAGGCCTGGCTGAAACCTGGCGTGCAGGTAAAATTACCATCACCGCAGCTGGCAACGCCGGTGAATCAGCAGCAGCTGTTGACCGCGACCGCGAAGGGCAAACAGCAGTCGTTGCTGGTGTTGCTTAACGCTGATGGAAAATCATTGCAGCTGGCGGGTCTCTCCCCGCTTGGGATCCGCCTTTTCAAAGTGGTCTACGATCAACAAGGGATCCACACCGAACAGGCGATAAAGATTGACGGTTTACCTCCAGCAAATCAGGTTCTGGCCGATATTATGTTCAGCTACTGGCCGGTAGAAAGCTGGCAGCCGTTGTTGCCATCAGGCTGGCAACTGAAAGATGAACCACTGCGCCGCACGTTACTGGATAACCACGGCAATACGATCACACGCATAGATTATCTGCCGAAAGGTAGCACGCGTCAGCCTGTGTCGATCGCCCAGCACGCTTTCCACTACCAGATAATTATCCAGAATGTCGGTGACTAACATGATTTACTTTTCGGCCGTGGGCATGGTAAATGCGCTGGGCAATGACATAGCGCAGATTGCCCAAAGCCTCACGACGGGGGATGCGCCGGGTATGACTTTGCAGGAAGGCTGGTTGACGGAAAAACGTCCGGTCTGGCTTGGCGCGGTCACTGCCGGGCTGCCAGCAATCCCGGCCCTTCTCATGTCTCACCGCAGCCGTAATAATCAGCTTTTACTGGCCGCGCTGGCGCAGATCGAAACACAGATTCACGCTGCCATCGCGCAATACGGCAAAGATCGCGTTGCGGTGATCATGGGCACCAGTACGTCAGGGATTGCCGAAGGCGAAGAGGCCGCCCGCCATTTTCACCAGCACGGTGAATTCCCGCAGGGTTACGATTATTTCCAACAGGAACTCGGCGATCCTTCGCAGTTTTTGGCCGAATTTTTGGATTTGAGCGGACCTGCTTACACGCTTTCCACTGCCTGCTCGTCCAGCGCGCGGGCCATCATCAGTGGGAAACGACTGATCGAATCCGGGCTGGTAGATGCGGCAATCGTCGGTGGTGCAGACAGCCTGTGCCGGATGCCGATCAATGGCTTTAACAGTCTTGAATCCTTGTCGCACGGGCGATGTGCGCCGTTTGGACAAAACCGCGATGGGATTAATATTGGCGAAGCCGCTGCGCTTATCCTGCTGAGCCGGGAACCGGCGGAGGTGGCACTGCTGGGCGTTGGAGAATCCTCCGATGCGTGGCACATGTCTGCGCCGCACCCTCAAGGGCTGGGAGCTGAACGTGCGATTAATATGGCGCTGGACATGGCCGGGCTGAATGCGGGCGACGTGGGTTATATCAATGCCCACGGCACCGCGACGCTACTTAACGATCAGGTGGAGGCCGCCGTTATCCACCGTCTGTTCGGCAACCGGACACCGTGCAGTTCGACCAAACATCTTACCGGCCACACACTCGGTGCAGCGGGTGCGACTGAAGCGGCGCTGAGCTGGCTTATCATCACGCAGAATCTGACCCTGCCGCATCAGGATTTCGTGCTGACGCCACGGGACGCCAGCCTGCCAGACATCTGGCTGGCAGAGGCCGGAGAACCGCTTGTCAAACCGGTGATCCTGTCCAATTCCTTCGCCTTTGGCGGTAACAATGCCAGTATTTTGATCGGGAAGCCGTCATGAGTACTCAACATGCTGCGCAATTCTTACCTCATGCCGCGCCGATGGTGCTGCTGGAAACCGTGATTGAAGTGACCGCTGAAACCGCGCGGTGCAGCGCGAAAGTTTCGAAAGACAGTGTACTGGCGCCGTTTCTGAATGCGCAGGGTGCGCTGCCTGCCTGGTACGCCCTTGAACTGATTGCACAGACCATTGGCGTGTGGAGCGGCTGGCATGGCGCGCATTCCGGCGAGCCACCGCAGTTAGGCATGTTGCTCGGCGGGCGAGGGTTGAAATGCACTGTCCCCGAATTTGCGGCAGGCAGTGAATTAATTATCGATGTATCCATGGTATTGCGCGATGAAAAAATTGCGAGCTTTGAAGGTGTTATCAGTATTAATGGCGAACAAGACAACCTGCAGGTTGCCAAAGGACGGCTGAATACGTATCAGCCAGACAAGGATGAAATAATAAAATTAACTCAGGGGATGCAGGAATGACGCGTTCAGTATTAGTCACCGGTGCCAGCAAAGGGATCGGCAAAGCGATTGCCATTCAGCTGGCGAAAGACGGTTTTTTGGTAGCGATTCACTACCACAGCGATAAAACAGGCGCCGACAGTACCTTACAACAGATCGTCGAATCCGGCGGGCAGGGGCGCATTGTGCAGTTTGACATCAGTCAACGCACGCAGTGCCGCGAGGTGATTGAGGCGGACATTGAGGCCCACGGCGCGTATTACGGCGTGGTAAATAATGCGGGCATCACCCGTGATGCGGCGTTTCCGGCGCTGACGGACGAAGACTGGGACGGCGTGATCCACACCAATCTTGACAGCTTCTACAACGTTTTACATCCCTGTGTGATGCCGATGATCGGCCTGCGCCAGGGCGGTCGTATTATCGCACTTTCCTCGGTTTCAGGTATCACCGGCAACCGCGGGCAGGTCAATTACAGCGCGGCCAAAGCGGGTATTATCGGTGCCTGCAAGGCGTTGTCGCTGGAGCTGGCAAAACGCAAAATCACCGTCAACTGCATCGCTCCGGGGCTGATTGATACCGGCATGATCGACATGGAAAAACCGGCGCTCGATGCCGCCATGGGTATGATCCCGCTTAAGCGTATGGGCAACGCCGAGGAAGTTGCGGGGCTGGCGAGCTATCTGATGTCTGACATCGCCGGTTATGTTACCCGTCAGGTGATTTCCATCAACGGAGGCATGGTATGACGCATCGCGTGGTGGTCACCGGTATGAAGGGAATTACGGCATTCGGTAACCACTGGGCCGACGTCAGCGCACGCCTGCAGCAGGGCCGCAACGCTGTGCGCCATATGGACGAATGGCTGATTTATCAGGGGTTAAATACGCATCTCGGCGCACCGGTGGATGATTTTGAGCTGCCTGCCCACTACACGCGAAAACGCATTCGCTCGATGGGGCGCGTTTCGTTGCTTTCCACCCGCGCGGTCGAGCTGGCGCTGGAACAGGCCGGTTTGCTCGATGACCCGATCCTGACCGACGGCGAAACCGGCATTGCGTTTGGCTCGTCTACTGGCAGCACCGGGCCGGTGAGTGAATTCGCGACCATGCTGACTGAAAAGCATACTAACAACATCACCGGCACGACCTATGTGCAGATGATGCCGCACACCACGGCGGTGAACGCCGGTTTGTTCTTTGGCCTGAAAGGGCGGGTAATTCCGACATCCAGCGCCTGTACTTCGGGCAGTCAGGCCATCGGCTACGCCTATGAAGCCATCAGGCACGGTTACCAGACCGTGATGGTAGCAGGCGGTGCAGAAGAGCTGTGTCCGTCGGAGGCTGCCGTCTTCGACACTTTATTCGCCACCAGCCAGCAGAACGATCATCCTGAACGCTCGCCGCGTCCGTTTGATGCACAGCGTGATGGTCTGGTGATTGGTGAAGGTGCAGGCGCGCTGATCCTCGAGTCTCTCGAACATGCGCAGGCCCGTGGCGCGACGATTTATGCCGAAATTGTCGGATTCGCCACTAACTGCGATGCGGCGCACATTACACAGCCGCAGCAATCGACGATGCAAATATGCATCGAAAAATCGCTGAAAAATGCCGGTATTCCGGCGGCTGAGATTGGTTATATCAGCGCGCATGGCACGGCAACCGATCGTGGTGATATCGCCGAAAGTCAGGCGACGGCCGCAGTGTTTGGCGACAGAACGCCGATTTCGTCGCTGAAAAGTTACTTTGGGCATACCCTCGGTGCCTGTGGCGCACTGGAAGCCTGGATGTCGCTGGAAATGATGCGTGAAGACCGTTTTGTGCCGACTATCAACCTGACGCATCCGGATCCCCTGTGTGGCGAACTGGATTACATCATGAGCGAATCGCGGCATATTCAGACTGAGTTTATTCAGTCGAATAACTTTGCCTTCGGCGGGATCAACACGTCGCTGGTTTTCCGTCGCTGGCCGTAACGGATGAACACTGCGCGTCTGGTTACTGCCTCGCTGGATGACCGTTTTCCTCTGTCACGATTGCCCGCTTGTCTTCTCGTTCAAAGTGAAAGTATGAATCCCGCCCGCCGCCAGCAATGGCGGGCGGGCAGGGCGCTGCTGGCCGAAGCTTTATTTGTATTTGCAGGTTGCGAAATGCTGCCCGCGATGCAGATTTCGCCGCAGGGCAAACCGTCTTTTGTCGATCCTTCTCTTCCTTATTTCTCCCTTAGCCACAGTAAAAATTGTTTGCAGCTGGTGCTCTGCGCCGCAGGAGAAACCGGCTGTGATGTCGAGCAAATGCGCCCGCGTTTGCGCTATCTGGATATTGCACGGGCCGCTTTCAGTGACACTGAATTTCAATGGCTGCTCGGGCATTTGGATCCGCAAAGGGCATTCTGGCAGTTGTGGTGTCTGCGTGAGGCGTGGCTGAAACAGCGGGGCGGAAGCGTCTGGCAGATGGATCGGATCCGGCTCGATCCGGCCGCCGGGCTCTTTACCTCGCAGCCGGATTCCGACAGCCGCCTATGGAGCGGGGCAAGTGGGGCGGTGATGACCGCCGTGGCCGTTCCGGGAGGGACGGAGGCACCTGAGGAATATTGGTTTGATGTGGGGTCGGGGTTGCTTATTTCTCAGGCTCGACGCGTCTGGACACCGTTTGATATTGCACTTTGAGCGCTTACAGGGCATTGAGAAACCGAAATATTCCCGGTTAGCCTGAAAGCCCGTAACGCCCAATCAAGTACGATTACCTATCAGCTTCAGCGAGTTTCTCGCTTAAAAAATCAATAAAACACCGGATCCGGGTACTCACCGCCTGGTCACTGTAATACACCGCATGCAGCGGCATCGCGATCCGCATAACCTCCGGCATCAGCAATTTCACTAAATCCCCGCGCTGCACATCATCTTCGGTCATAAAATCCGATAAGCAGGCGATGCCGTTACCCTCCAGACATAACCTGCGCAGTGTCTCGCCGCTGCCTGAGCTGATAAACGGCGTGATGGTCAGCTGCTGCCCGTCGGCGCACAGCAGCGGCCATTTGTTTAACGCCAAGACTTCGTTAAACCCCAGACAACGATGCTTTAGTAACTCATCAACACTCTGTGGCGTTCCCCACTTTTTCAGGTAGGCGGGCGAGGCCAGTACGCTGCGGTAGCTCAGCATAAGTTTGCGTGCCCGCAGGCTCGAGTCCTCGAGTTCACCGACGCGGATCGCGACATCCACTTTGTGGTCAATCAGATTGATATTGCTCTCGGAAGAAAACAGCGCCAGCGACATCTTCGGGAAACGCTCAATAAATTCAGCCACCAGCGGCGTGATGACGTGCAGGATAACCGGCGTCGCCGCGTCGACGCGCAACAGTCCCTGCGGATCGTCGCGGTTCTCCAGCAAATCATCTTCGGCGGCGGCCATGTCATGCAGGATTTTTTGCACGCGGACGAAATACCGCTCGCCTTCGTGCGTCAGGCTTATCTGACGCGTGGTGCGGTTGAGCAAGGTAATGCCAAGCTTTTGCTCCAGACGTTTCAGCGTCCTGCTGACAACGGAATTATCCTGTCCCAGTTGTTCTGCTGCGCGGCTGAAACTGCCGCTTTCAACCACAGTAACAAAGGTCATCAACTCTTCAGAACTGGCTCGCATTGTTGTTACTCCAGCATAAATGATTTGATACTTTGGTTATTTCTGTCATTTAAGCACAAGCCCATAATCGCCGCCATCGAATTGAAATTCATTGTGGAGTAAAGGTTATGCCGCTTGCACTATTAGCACTGACCATCAGTGCCTATGCTATAGGAACGACTGAGTTTGTTATCGTCGGGCTGATCCCGACTATCGCTGCGCAACTGGGCGTCTCTGTGCCATCCGCCGGTCTGCTGGTGTCTATTTACGCCATCGGCGTGGCGATTGGCGCACCGGTTCTGACCGCTCTCACCGGTCGCGTTCCGCGCAAAGCTTTGCTAATCGGCCTGATGGTGCTGTTCACCCTCGGCAACCTGATGGCGTGGCAGTCTCCAAATTACAACACGCTGGTGATAGCGCGTTTGCTGACCGGTCTGGCGCACGGCGTATTCTTCTCGATTGGCGCAACCATCGCCACCAGTCTGGTGCCGAAAGAAAAAGCCGCGTCGGCGATTGCACTGATGTTTGGTGGCCTGACCGTCGCACTGGTCACGGGCGTGCCACTCGGGACATTCATCGGCCAGCATTTTGGCTGGCGCGAAACTTTTCTCGCGGTATCGATGATTGGCGTGATTGCGATTATTGCCAGCGCAATTCTGGTGCCCAATAACATCAAGAATAAACCGGCGGCGCGCATTGCCGATCAGGTAAAAGTTTTGATGAATCCGCGTTTGTTGCTGATATATGCAGTCACTGCGCTCGGTTACGGCGGTGTGTTCACCACCTTCACCTATTTAGCGCCGATGATGCAGGAACACGCAGGTTTCTCTGCGGGCATGGTGAGCTGGATCTTGCTGGCCTACGGTATTTCTGTAGCCATCGGCAATATCTGGGGAGGCAAACTGGCGGATCGCCACGGCGCAGTAAAAGCCCTGACGATCATCTTTGCTGCGCTGGCCCTGATACTACTGGTTTTCCAGTTCACCTCCGGTTTCGGCATTCCGGCATTGATTACAGTGATGGTGATGGGGATCTTCGCCTTTGCTAACGTACCGGGATTGCAGGTTTACGTGGTGCAGAAAGCGGAAGAGGTCACACCGAACGCCGTAGACGTGGCCTCGGGGCTGAATATCGCTGCGTTTAACATTGGCATCGCATTAGGATCGGTGATCGGCGGCCAGGTGGTGTCAACGCTTGGGCTGGTGCAAACGCCGTGGATTGGCGCGGTCATTGTGATCGGCGCATTGCTGCTCATCCGCCTGAGCGGGCATTTAGATAAAAAGGGAAAACCGGCATTTGCCTGATCTCTCCATGTTAAGTGTTATCACGGCTCGCCTCTGGCGGGCCTTTTTTTTATGCTAGCCTGTAGATATGGACAAGTTGTATACCAGTGTAAACAGATTTGGCCTGAGCTTTTGCGGGCGTATACTGAACTTTCGTTGAGAGAACGTCTCTCACATAGCATCAACAAAATGGGTGAACAGGCGATTAGCGTGCGAAAAAAAACATATGCAATGAGGTATGTCGCAGGTCAGCCCGCTGAGCAAATCTTTCCGGGAGCCCTCGCACACTTGGGGCCGGATTTGCCGCCGGGCGCGGCGCTGCCCAACTCGAATATTTTACGCGTCATGGTGTGGAATATCTTCAAACAACAGCGTGCTGACTGGCTGTCAGTACTGCGGGATTTCGGCAAAGACGCCCAGCTGGTGTTACTTCAGGAGGCACAAACCACGCCGGAACTGATTCGCTACGCCACGTCCAACTATCTGGCCGCCGATCAGGTGCCGGCTTTCATGCTGCCTCAGCACCCCTCTGGCGTGATGACGTTGTCTGCTGCACATCCGGTCTACTGCTGCCCGCTGCGTGAGCGTGAGCCGCTGCTGAGGCTTGCTAAATCGGCACTCGTCACCGTGTATCCGATGTTAGACGGTCGTTTGCTGATGGTTGTGAACATTCATGCGGTAAATTTCAGCCTGGGTATCGACGTTTATAGCAAGCAGCTCGAGCCGATTGGCGAACAAATCGCTAACCATAAAGGGCCGGTGATTATGGCGGGGGATTTCAACGCATGGAGTAAGCAGCGTATTAACGCGCTGTTCGGCTTTGCGGGGAATATTCATCTGGAGGAAGTGCGTTTCCCTGCCGATTACCGTAAACGCGCCTTCGGAAGGCCGCTGGACTTCATCTTCTATCGCGATTTGAGCGTCACTAACGCCTCAGTGATGGAAACCCGCGCCTCAGATCATAACCCGCTGCGGGTAGAGTTTCTGGCCGGCACTGCGTAGATTCAGTAACGGTATTCTTCAAAAAAAAGCATAAAAAAAAAGCACCCGGAATGTTCAGGGTGCTTTTTTATGGTCGGAACCTGTCAGGTCTCCGGGCTCATTTTGTTGCTAACAAACAATGTTAACTTTTTGCCCGGCTGTAGGTTGTCCGCTGTCGCGTTCCAGCGCATCACATCTTTGATGTTGACGCCGTGACGTTTGGCAATACTCGACAACGAATCGCCTTTACGTACCTGATACGTGATGCTGCCACCGTTCACACTGGTATTACTGACGCTGTTATCCGCCACCTGCAGTGTTTGCCCAACTTTTAACGCGCCTGCTGAGCGCAAATTGTTCCAACGCTGTAGATCACGGGTCTTCACATTCAGCCGGGCTGCAATACTGGACAATCTGTCGCCGGAGCGAACCTTGTACTGTTTTGCACCTGACGGAGTGTTGCTGGCCAGTTGAGTTTTCTGCACTGCGGCAATATCGCCATCAGCCAGAGAATCTTTTAACTGGTCGGCATGCGCCTTCGGCAGAACAATGTAATGCGGGCCATTCGGCGCGGTCACATTCTGCTTGTAGCCAGTGTTAAACGACTTCAGCTTGGTCAGGGACATACCTGCCATTTCCGCCGCTTGTGTCAATTGCATCTGCTGTCCGATTTCAACGCGCGCCAGTGCGCGGTCTTCACTCGGTTTCGGCAAACGAATTCCATACTTCTTGTTGTTTTTTAACAAATCGCTAAGCGCCAGCATCTTAGGGATGTAAATCGTCGTTTCACGAGGAAGCGACAGTGACCAGAAATCAGTCGGTAATCCCTTTGCTTTATTCGCTTTAACCGCTTGCATTACGCGACCTTCACCACTGTTATACGCAGCAACGGTCAGTAACCAGTCACCGCCAAACATTTTGTTCAGGCTTTGCAACATATCAAGCGCAGCGGTTGTTGAAGCCACAACATCGCGGCGTCCGTCATACCACTGGTTTTGTTTCAAACCATAGTTTCGACCCGTCTGCGGCACAATCTGCCACAACCCGGCAGCGTTAGCTGACGACGTTGCTTTTGGGTCAAAAGCGCTCTCCACTATGGGTAGCAGTACCAGTTCCATCGGCATATTACGTTTCTTAATCTGCTCGGTGATCCAGTACATGTACGGCTCTGCCCGTAATGTTACATCGTGGAGATAGCTCTTCTGCTTTAAATATTTAACTCTTTGCTCGCGGATCCGGGGGTTATCCGGAACCTTCATCTTCAGCTCGTCGCCAATGAAGTTCCACAAATTTTGCTGAGAGGCGGCGTCGTTTCCATTCAACCATCCCCCAGAGGCCGCTCGGCCATCATCTGTGAACTGTCCTGCTTCTTCACTTTGACTTGCTGAAGACAAACTCTGCGCATATTGCTCGGGTTCTTGCGCGCCCTGCCTGGACGCCTGGCAACCCGTGAGCAACATGGAGGCGATTATTAGGATCGCATATGCCTTCATGTGTGTGTCATAGTTGCTTAAAAGACGAGCGATAATACTTTGCTTGCGAGAAAAACACAACCTTTGGGTTCAGAAGCTGTCTTTGAGAGCCCTTAAATGGGCAAAAACAGCCCAGGCAGGTTTTAACGGATCGTTAAGGTTTAATTTGTTTTGTAAATCAATATCATCGCATCGTAAAAACAGGTTAATTTTTCGCTCCAGACCGAGGGTTGAAGGCAAGGAAGATTGTCCCTTTTCGCGCATCTGTTGCACTTTGTGCTCATGAGAATGAATATCATCATCGCCCGGTAAAACAGACCGCGCAAACTTAAGGTTTGAGAGAGTATATTCATGTGCAGCGCAGACTAATGTTTCATCAGGCAGTGCGGCTAACCGTTGAAACGATTGGTACATTTGCTCCGGTGTCCCTTCGAACAAACGGCCACATCCGGCGGAAAACATCGTGTCTCCGCAGAACAGATAAGGTGCGCTATAGTATGAAATGTGACCTAACGTGTGCCCTGGCGTAGCAAATATCTGCCATTCAAGACCGCCGATTTCCAATTTTTCGCCATTTTTAAGACTAATCTGACAAAATTTATCCTCAGTTTCGTGAGGTCCGTACACTTTTACAGCAGGAAAGTGGCTGCAAATCTCGTTTACGCCATCAACATGGTCATGATGATGATGGGTCAGCAGGATGGCAGTGGGGGTTAAATTCATCGATTTTAGCGCGGATAACACCGGCGCGGCTTCGCCCGGATCGACGATCAGACAATGTCCTTCCTGGTCATCGAGCAACCAAATGTAATTGTCCTGTAACGCAGGAATACTGATAAGATTCATGGCAACCTCTCTTTGGCAACTGCTTGAAAGAAGATAATAAAATATGCGACCAGCCCGCGCCCGTAAGAACATTGTTGCTCCGGCTTCATGGGATGAAATCCCGTGCGGCGACTACTACCGTGCCGCGCTTGAGCAACAACTGCAACCCTGGTGGGGGAAACTCTACGGTTTTCACCTGCTGAAAATCGGCGCATTAAGTGCCGAACTCAACGCTGAAGCCTGTCCTATCTCGCATCAGGTGAATTTTGCTTCGCAGGGCGAAGGGTTGCATGTCCGGGGGGACCCCTACTATTTACCGTTCGCCGCGAAATCCGTTGATGCCTGCCTGCTCAGCCATACGCTGGCCTATGCCGAAGACCCCCACCGCATTCTTCGTGAAGTGGACAGGGTACTTATCGATGACGGCTGGATAGTGTTAAGCAACTTCAATCCGCTGAGTCTGCTGGGGCTTGGCAAGCTGATGCCGTTCTTTCGCAAACGTCAGCCCTACACCAGCCGCCTGTTTACGCAGATGCGTCTGCTCGACTGGCTTTCATTATTGAATTACGAAGTGATGGTTCACCGGCGTTTTCATGTGCTGCCGTGGAAAAAGAACGGTGGGAAACTGCTGAGCACGCATTTGCCTGCGCTGGGCTGCATGACGCTGATCATCGCCCGCAAGCGCACTTTCCCGCTGACACCAACCGCCAAAAAGGTGCCTGCGCACAAGCAGAAAATCCCTCAGGCTGTTGGCGCGACCCGGAATTACCGCAAAGATCATCGGGACTAAGTAAGACAGGAATTCACGAGCGAGCTCAGATAACATCAAACAAAAACACAAAATGAGCGGCGCGCAGCCGCTTAATTCTCTGCCTGATATCCGACATCTTCCAGCGTCGGATTGCCCGCCGCTTCTTTTGCCAGTACGTCACAGCGTTCGTTCTCCGGGTGACCGGCATGGCCCTTTACCCACATCCAGTTCAGCTGATGCGTCTGAATGGCGGCGTCGAGACGCTTCCACAAATCGACATTTTTCACCGGCTTCTTATCTGCTGTTTTCCAGCCGCGCTTTTTCCAGTTGTGGATCCAGGTAGTAATCCCCTGGCGCACATACTGGCTGTCGGTGCTCAGTGTCACTTCACACGGCGTGGAAAGCGCTTCCAGCGCCACAATGGCCGCCATCATTTCCATGCGGTTATTGGTGGTCAGCCGGAAACCGGCGCTGAACTCTTTTTCGTGCTGCTTATAGCGTAAAATCGCACCGAAACCACCGGGGCCGGGATTACCCAGGCAGGAGCCGTCGGTGAAAATTTCTACCTGTTTGGTCATCTCTGGTAGACTCTTCCATCAAATATAAAAGCCAAGTCTGACATAAACGAGCGCTGCGAGCACTGCAATATGATTTCTTCTCCTACCAGACAGATTGTTCTCGATACCGAAACCACCGGTATGAACAAACTCGGCGTCCATTACGAAGGACACCGGATTATTGAAATCGGTGCCGTTGAGGTGGTAAACCGCCGCCTGACCGGCCGCAATTTCCACGTTTATCTCAAACCCGATCGCCTGATCGACCCCGAAGCCTTCGGGGTTCACGGTATCAGTGACGAATTCCTCGCTGACAAACCGACGTTTGCCGAAGTCGCTGACGACTTTATCGAGTACATTCGCGGCGGCGAACTCGTCATCCATAATGCGACGTTCGATATCGGCTTTATGGATTACGAATTCGACATGCTCGGGCGTAATCTGCCGAAAACAGAGACGTTCTGTAAGATCACCGACAGTCTGGCGATGGCGCGTAAGCTGTTTCCTGGCAAGCGTAACAACCTCGATGCGTTAAGCGATCGTTACCTGATCGATAACAGCAAACGAACGCTGCACGGCGCACTGCTTGACTCCGAAATTCTGGCTGAAGTTTACCTGATGATGACCGGCGGCCAGACCAGCATCAAATTCACCCATGAGGGCGAGCAAAATACGGGAGCTGACGGGCAGGGGATCCAGCGGATCAAACGCCCGGCGTCGGGACTGAAAGTGATCAATGCCAGCGAGCAAGAGCTCACATGGCATGAAGAGCGTCTGGATTTGGTGGTGAAAAAGGGCGGCAGTTGCCTCTGGCGTTCCTGAGCCATCATTTCAGACCGTTGCACTTAAAATACGCAGGATGCAGAAAAACTGTGCAGTTGGTTGAAAACCACAGGAAAAGGATTGACGCGATGGCGGTGATTCCTTAATATCCGCTCCGTTCTTAACCAGAACAAAACGCGGAGCGGTAGTTCAGTTGGTTAGAATACCTGCCTGTCACGCAGGGGGTCGCGGGTTCGAGCCCCGTCCGTTCCGCCACTATTCAGAAGCCCTGAGTGAGAAATCACTCAGGGCTTCGTCGTTTCTGCCGTCCCGGCAATGTTCCTTCCTTAAGAGCCTTATTATTCCGCTTCGGTTTTCAGGTAGCCCATCTCGCCGCTGGTCACGCGATCGTGCCGGGCAATAAAGCGGTAACAGCCGCCGGAAAGCAACGCGCCAATAAACCAGCTGAAGTTTGCCACCTGATGCAGGCCCGGCGTAAAGCTGATGAGCAGGCCAATCACTACCGCAGGTACCAGAGCGGCGATGGCTTTCGGGTTAAATCCGTTGCGGTACCAGTAACGGCCTGACGGCGTGGCGTTGAACAGCGCATCGACGTCCATCTGGCCGCGTTTAATCAGATAATAATCCACCAGCAAAATCCCGAACAACGGCCCGATGAACGCGCCCAACACGTCCAGCGTGTAGTGGATAAGCTCTGGCGACTGGAACAGGTTCCACGGTGTCAGCAACACGGAACCGACTGCGGCGATCATCCCGCCAGTGCGGAAGCTGATTTTTTGCGGTGAACAGTTAGAGAAGTCGAAGGCTGGCGACACAAAGTTCGCCACGATGTTGATGCCGATGGTGGCGATGATCATGGTCAGCAAACCGAGAGCCACGGCTACGCTGTTTCCTACGCGGCTGACGGTTTCGATAGGGTCGGTGATCATCTGGCCGAACAGGGATTGTGTACCAGACACGATTACCACCGTCACAATCGAGAACAGCAGAAAGTTAAACGGCAGGCCCCAGCGATTACCGCGACGGATTTCGCTCATGCTTTTGCCGTAGCGCGAGAAGTCGCCGAAGTTCAGCAACGGGCCGGAGAAGTAGGAGACGACCAGCGCGGTGGCCGTCAGCATTTCCCAGCCCTGCTGGCCAACGGTCAGCGTTTTGGTGGAAAGCGTGAACGAGATATTGTTCAGGCCGGTTTTATATAGGATCCAGCCTGCGAGCATCAGCATCACCACATACACTGCCGGGCCCGCCACATCGATAAAGCGTTTGATAGCGCTCATCCCGTGCCAGAACACCATCGCCTGCAATACCCACATAATGCCGAAACAGATCCAACCCAGTGCCGAGAGACCCAGCCAGTGGGGCACGGTCAACGGCGTGATCGACGGAAAGAATTTGAGTAATACCAGCATCAGTGCGCTGGCCGCCAGATAGGTCTGAATGCCGTACCAGGCGAACGCAATCAGTCCGCGAATGACCGCCGGAATATTTGCGCCAAACACGCCGAATGCCTGACGGCAAATCACCGCGTAGGGTACACCGGCCTGCTGGCTCGGCTTCGCCACCAGGTTCGCGCAAATCTGCACGATACAAATCCCGCACAACAGACACAACAACACCTGCCAGCTGGTCAGGCCGAGCGTGAAGAAACTCGCCGCGACGACATATCCGCCCATGCTGTGCACATCCGACATCCAGAAGGAAAAGATGTTGTACCAGCTCCAGTTTTGATGACGCGTTGGCGCTAAATCATCGTTACACAGGCGCGGGCTGTAATAAGGCTTGATGATCCCGGCGCTCTGTTCAGAGGACGCCGTAGCGGAGGTGATCTCCTGATTTGGCATAAATCGTGCTCCTGTCATAAACAACATGTGAAAGTCGGAAGCCGGATCCCGGCTGCCAAAAGATGAAAGCAGTCACAGGAGCACTGCACGAATCAGGCCAAATTTCACTTTTTGTATACAAAAAATCTATTTTATGTATACGATTAATACACGAACGGTATACGGAGTAACGGCAATGACCAGTTGGAGCGGGCTGAATACGGCCTATTTTACCGAGGATAAGGACGACCACATTTATAACGCGCTGGTGAAATCGATCGTCGAGCACCAGCTGTTACCGGGCAGCAAATTGCCGGAAGAAGCGCTGGCAGAGGTGTTTTCCGTGAGCCGCACCGGCATCCGCCGCGTGTTGCAGCGCCTTGCCGCAGTGCAACTGGTGACGATATTGCCCAAGCGTGGTGCGCACGTCACCACGCCGGACGCAGAAGAATCCCGCGACGTGTTCGCTACCCGCAAGATTCTTGAATGCGCCAATCTGCCGCTGGTGATCGCCCGCTGTCAGTCCACGCATCTGGTGGCAATGAAAAAACTGGTGCAGGAAGAAAAGCGCGCCCACGAAACGCGTGACGGCGCAGCGGCGATCCGCCTTTCTGCCGCTTTCCATGTTCAGCTTCAGGCCATATCCGGCAATAAAGTCCTGACCGAATCCGTTTCTCAGCTGACGCTGCGATCTTCACTGGCGATCGCCGCCTGGGGCGCACCGTGGCAGCAGGGTTGCCGTTGTCACGATCATGACGATCTTCTCGATCTGTTGAAAAAGCGCGATATCGCCGCGCTGACGGAAAGCATGGCGCATCACTTCGACAGCATCGTCGCCAGCCTGCGCTTCGAGCAGAACAACGGGCAGACGCCGGATTTTGCGCAGATCTTTGCCTCCCAACGGGCGGTTAAGGCTGAGGAGAAATGCTGATGTCACGTCCGCTTTGTATACAACTGATCAACCCGAACACCAGCCGTGCAATGACTGAAGTGATGGCACAGACCGCGCGCTCGGTTGCGGCGCGGGATACACAAATTCTGGCGGTGTGCCCGGAAGAGGGCGCACCGTCGATAGAAGGGCATTTTGATGAAGCTATCGCCACGCTTGGCGTTTTACAGCAGGTGAAAGCGGGGCGTGACGCGGGCGTGGACGGCCACATTATTGCCTGCTTTGGTGACCCCGGTTTACTGGCCGCGCGTGAGCTGGCGCGCGGTCCGGTGATTGGCATAGCCGAAGCGGCGATGCATCTGGCAACGATGCTGGCGACGCGTTTTTCCATTGTGACGACATTACCGCGCACGCTGACCATCGCCCGTCATCTTTTGCATCAGTACGGTTTCGAACGCCACTGTGCGGCGCTGCATGCCATCGATCTGCCGGTGTTATCGCTGGAGGATGGCAGCGGGCTGGCGCAGCAGAAAGTGCGCGAGCAATGCATCGCGGCGAAAAAATCCGACGGTAGCGGGGCGATCGTGCTCGGTTGCGGCGGTATGGCCGATCTGGCGCAGGAACTGACGCTGGAGCTGGATCTGCCAGTAATCGACGGCGTCAGTGCGGCGATCAAAATGGTGGAGTCGTTGGCCGCGTTACGCCTGACGACCAGTAAACACGGCGATCTGAATTACCCGCTGGAAAAACCTTTGTCTGGCCGTTTTGCCGGACTGAATGAGAGGGATCATTATGTCTGAGTCTGATTATGGTTTTACCGAAGCCTATCCGCGTGATCTGATCGGCTACGCCGGTCGCCCGCCGCACGCTAACTGGCCGGGCAACGCCCGTATCGCGGTGCAGTTTGTCCTTAATTACGAAGAGGGCGCAGAGAATAACGTCCTGCACGGCGACGCCGGTTCCGAGCAATTTCTTTCGGATATCATCGGCGCGGCCAGTTTTCCCGATCGTCATATGTCGATGGATTCGCTGTACGAATACGGTTCCCGCGCCGGATTCTGGCGCATCCACAATGAATTTCAGAAACGCGGCCTGCCACTGACCGTGTTTGGCGTCGCGATGGCGCTGGCGCGTAACCCTGAAATCGTCAAAGCCATCAAAGCGGCGGATTACGACGTTGTCAGCCACGGCTGGCGCTGGATCCACTATCAGGACATGAGCAAGGCTGAAGAAGCTGAGCACATGGAAAAAGCTATCACCGTCTTGCGCGATCTGTTCGGCAAAGCGCCGCTCGGCTGGTATACCGGCCGCGACAGCCCGAATACCCGACAGTTGGTTGCACAGTCAGGCGGTTTCCAGTATGACAGCGACTACTACGGCGACGATCTGCCTTTCTGGACGCCGGTTAAACTCGATTGCGGCGAAATCAAACAGCATCTGGTGATCCCGTACACGCTGGAAACCAACGATATGCGGTTTGCTTCTCCCCAAGGGTTTAACACCGGTGAGCAGTTTTATACCTATCTGAAAGATACGTTCGATGTGTTGTATGAAGAGGGGGAAACGTCACCAAAGATGATGTCGATTGGGATGCACTGCCGGATACTTGGCCGTCCGGGACGGTTTCGGGCCTTACAGCGGTTTCTCGATTATGTCGAATCACATGAGCGTGTTTGGGTATGTAAGCGGCAGGACATTGCGGACCACTGGGTTAAACATTTCGGTGTTTAATCTCGAAATTCAAATTCAACACCTTGGGCTCGCCGCCCAAACTGGCCCAGAGGACGCGTAAGCGCGCGCCCTCTGGACTCCCGCGCTCTTTCACTGCGCGCTGTCGCTCGCTGGCTATGTTTCAGCAGCCGCAGCGACAGGCTGGAAATCTTGCCGCTGCGCGGTGCCCTCTCTCGGTCCTGAAGCCTTAGGTCTTCAGGCCGCTCCGTTCGGCAAAATTTCTGAATCGCCCGCACGATCTTAAATTCAAATTCAAGTTGGAGTTGGAGTTTAAATCGCTCTGTTTTTAGAGAGTGAATTGGCGCGATTAAAAATTTTGCTGAACGGAGCGGCTTCGAGACCAGAGGCTCGAAGACCGAGAGAAGGCACCGCGAAGCGGCAATATTTTGCGCCACTCACTGATCTACCGGAACATGTCCGTCGTACCCGCGGAGCGCGCAGTAAAAAGACGCGGGAGATCCAAGAGGGGCCCGTCCTGGCCCCTTTTGGGCGGTTTCGGCGCAGTGCGACAAGTGATCGCTATTATTGAGAAACCGAAACTTTCCCCGTCCATTCCTGGAAAAGAACAGTTTCCTCAGCTTTCCAAAGCTGAACCGCCCATTGGTTCGGTTAAACCATCAAACTCACATGCGCTGCCACAATCTTCCACCCACTCAACATCTTCACCCATGTCTGCTGCTGTCGCCCGACCTTATCCGTGCCTTCGCGCCGAAACTCGGTACTGGCGATCGCCATGTCATCGCCAAATGTGGTGATCGTCGTGTTGACTAATTCACGATCCAGCCCCTGAGAAGGGCGCGCAGCGCGGAATTCGCGGATAGCTTCTATACCGTAAAGATTTTCCCCCGCGCCGTAGCGCACGGTTCGCGGATCATGCCAGAACAGCTCGTCGAGCACGGCGGTGTCATTGGTGATCAGCGCCTGCTCGTAACGATAAAATGCCGCATTCATTTCGGCGAGGATCGCCGGGCGGTCAATATTGTCAGATTTCATGATTTACTCTCTTCACCCTGGGAAACGGTAATTTTTAGATCACCAAAGAACTGCTGACTTTCACGATGCCCTGTTGCTCCAGCGCCCACGCGGCGCGCAGACACAGGTCTTCCCGCCACGGCGGAGCGATCAGTTGTAGCCCTATCGGCAGACCCGTGGCGGTTGTTACCGGCACAGTCACCACCGGCAGGCCAAGGAACGAAATCGGCTGCGTCAACATTCCCATACTGGCGCGCGTGGGCAGATCCAGACCGTTGATGTGGATCGTTTCCTGACCGATTAATGTCGCCGTACACGGCGTGGCTGGCGCAATCAAGATGTCCCAATGATCGAACAATGGCAACACTTGTTGCTGAAACTGATGGCGGAAACGCTGCGCCTGTACGTACCACGCCGCTGGGATCATCGCGCCAGCCAGCAATCGCTCGCGAGAAAGCGGTTCGAACTGCTCCGGTATCGCGCGTAATTTTGGCAAATATTGATTGCCGCCTTCCGAGGCGCTGATGATGAACGCCGCAGATCGCGCCAGTTCAGCTTGTGCTATCTCGATCTCTTCCTGAGCTTCCAGCGCCTGAGCGACCTTTTGCACGGCGGATTTGGCGTGCTCATCGCACCAGGTCGAAAAATATCCGCCGAGGACTGCAGTGCGTAAACCCTGCTGGCCGCGTTTTAGCTGGGAAAATGTCTCGGTGTTGGGTTTGTCAGCCTGAAAATGATCCTGCGGATCGGTACCCTGAATTGCGTCGTAGACCTGAGAAAGATCCTCGCTGCAACGCGTCATCGGGCCGAGATGATCGAGACTGGCGACAAACGGCTGGCTGCCGCTGCGGGAGATCCGCCCGAAGGTGGGTTTCAGGCCGAGAATGCCGGAGAGCGAGGCGGGCACGCGGATCGAACCGTTGGTGTCGCTGCCAAGCGTAAAATGCACCAGGCCGGCAGCGACCGCAGCCGCCGAACCTCCGGAGGAACCGCCCGCGACGCGGGTCAAATCGCGTGGGTTACGCGTCGCGCCGTAGTGGCTGTTCTCCGTGGTGAAGCCGTAGGCGTAAGCGTCCATGTTCAGCATACCCGACAGCATCGCGCCCTGTGCGGTCAGTCGCGAAATAGTCCACGCATCGTGCCGTGCGGCGGCGTTGCTGCTGTTGAGGCTGGCACCGGCCAGCGTGACTTGGCCAGCGACGTCCAGCAAGTTTTTCACTGCATAAGGAATACCGGCCAGCGGCGGTAACGTCGCACCGCTGGCACGGGTTTTATCGACTTTGGCTGCTTCGCTCAGCATCCTTTCGCGGGTGATGTGGGTATACGCGTTGATGACCGGATTGGCCTGTTCGACGGCGTCGAGTGTGGTGGTGGCAACTTCGCTGGCGGAAATATCGCCCTGTGCAATTGCCTGATGCAGCTGGCTGATGGTGAAGTGATCAAACGATTTCATGCTCTGTACACCCCGGCGATTTCCAGACGAGGGTCGAGTGGCAAATCCATCAGCGGCTGCGCCATTTGCGCGATGCGGCTAAACTGCACCAGCAATTCCTGACGACGTGCGTCGTCGAGCTCCAGCGCCAGAACGGATTCCATCTGGCGGACGTAAGCGGCCCAGTCGGTCGCGGAAGGTGTATTTTTCATATTGTCTTTTTCCTTATTAAAAACCGGCAGCGCTGCCGTTGCTGCGCGGGTCCGACGCGCCTTCAAACATGCCGTTGGTGTGGCGCACAATCGCGCCCGCATGGCCGACGGCTTCGCTGAAATCCGGCAGCAGCTCGACGTCGTGACCGCGCTGACGCAGCCCGGCGAGGGTCGGATATTCGAAGCGGCCTTCCAGTTTCAGGGAGTCGGAACTTTCGCCCCAGGTGCGACCGAGCAGCCAGCGCGGACCGCTGATCGCCTGTTGTAACGATTGTCCCTGCACCACATGGCGGATGAACACGGCCGCCTGCGTTTGTGGCTGGCCGTCGCCTCCCATTGAGCCGTACACCATCGTGCGACCGTCGTATAGACGGGCGGCGGCCGGGTTCAGGGTGTGGAACGGTTGTTTGCCCGGCGCCAGCGCCAGCAGATGTTCCGGGTCTAGGCTGAACGAGGCGCCACGGTTTTGCCACAAGATACCGCTCTCCGGCAGCACCACGCCGCTGCCAAATTCGTGATAAATACTCTGGATGAAAGAAACCGCCAGCCCGCTGCTGTCCATCACGCCCATCCAGACCGTATCGCCCGGTCCTTTTCCCTTGCCCCATTCGGCAGCGCTGTGTGGTTTGATGCGTGTGGCGAGGGCGTCGAGGTACTGCGGATCAAGCAGGCTTTGGGCGTCCTGCGTCATCATGCGCGGATCGGTGATGAAACGATCGCGCAGCCCGAACGCCAGTTTGGTGGCTTCGACGATGCTGTGAATAGTAGCGCTTTCGTCCATGCCTTCCAGTGGCAGGCGGTCGGTCAGGCCGAGGATCGCCAGCGAGACCAGTCCCTGCGTCGGTGGCGTCAGGTTGTAGATTTCGCCCTTACTGTGTTTGAGGCGCAAAGGCACGCGGCGCTGCGGTTTATACGCCGCGAGATCGGCGCGGGTGACCGGCATACCGAGCTTTTCCATGTCGGCGGCTATGCTGTCGGCGAGTTCACCCCGGTAAAAACTGCCCAGCCCGTCTTCACACAGCATCGATAATGTCTGCGCCAGCTGCGGCTGAGTGAATCGGTTTCCGGCGCGTGGCACTTCGCCGTTCGGCAAAAACACGTCGGTGAAGGAGCGGATATCTTTGAGTTCGTGTTGTTTGGCGCGCGTGGCGGCTTCCTGAGAGGCGGTGAGCGGAATACCGTCCGAAGCGTAACGGATAGCGTCACGCAGCAGGCGAGACAGTGGTTTTTGCTCGCCGCCAAATTCAGCGGAAACGTTCAGCGCCTCCTGCCAGCCGCCGACGGTACCTGCGACGGTCAGGGCAGATTTCGGTCCCCGGTGCGGAATGTGCGTTTCACCGGCATAGAAATCGAGAGAAGCCAGCGATCCTGCCGCGCCGCTGGCGTCGATGGCGACAGGATTGCCCTGTGGCGGCACAATCAGCCAGAAGCCGTCGCCGCCGAGCCCGTTCATGTGCGGATACACCACGGCGATGGTGGCTGCCGCAGCCACCATGGCTTCGATGGCATTACCGCCTTCGCGTAATACCGCAAGCGCACTCTGGCTCGCCAGATGATGGGGCGTGACCGCCATGCCTAAAGGCGCGCTGTTACTGTTAATCATGCGATGTCCTTTGTTGCGTGTCTTTTCTTATGTGCTGATATCCGCCGCGCGTGCAGGGAAGAGGGCGCGATGTCATTGAGTTAAGCAAGAGGTGTTCCACATCCGCAGGATCGCAGCAGGTTCACGGATAAATTCACTTGCATTGGCAAGCATAGTGCATGGTATGTTCCGGTGATTCGCTGAAACTTCCGTTACAAAAGGGTCGGACATGAAACAAATCGATGAGCGTCTGCGCGACCATTACCCGGCGCTGACGCCGCAGGAACAGCGCGTGGCCGACTTTATTTTCGCCAGTATTGATGACCTGATGAGTTACAACAGCGCAGAGCTGGCACGGCTTAGCGGGGTATCGAAGGCCACGGTGAGCCGCCTGTTCAAGCGCCTTGGGTACCCGAGCTATCGCGATATGCGTGATGAAATGCGCACGCTGCGCCAGAGCGGAATGCCGCTGACTGACAGCCGCGATGCAGTGCAGGGTAACACCCTGTTGTCCCGGCACTATAAGCAGGAAATGGCCAACCTGACACAGTGGATTAATCAGATCGACGGCACGGAGTTTAGCGCGCTGACCGCCGCGCTGAGCCAGGCGCGACAGGTGCGTCTGTTAGGTTTTCGCAACAGCTATCCGGTGGCGCTGCACCTGCGCCAGCAGCTGATTCAGGTACGGCCGGGCGTGGTGATGATGCCACAGCCGGGGCAGACGCTGGCGGAAGAGCTGGTGGATCTGACCGCGCAGGACGTGGTGATTTTCGTCGCGTTTCGCCGCAGACCGCGTATGGCGAAGGCAATCCTCACGCAGTTACAAACGCTGGGCGTGCCGGTGCTGCTTTTATGCGAACCACAGGCACAGACGCTGACTTCGCTGGCGACATGGCATCTGGCGACGCCACTCGACAGCGTGTCGGCATTCGACAGTTATTCCTCGGCGATGAGTATGGCGAATTTACTCAGCAACGCGCTGCTGCACGAGATGCTGGCCTCTGGCCGTCAGCGAATTCATCAGATAAACGATTTGTACGGCGATCTCGACGAACTCGAGCAGCGCTGATTCCCGATCCCGGTTCAAACAGGGCGCTTTTTTGGTGCTTTCGCACAGTTAAGGTGCGCTGCGATTGATTCTCTTCGCGTCTTTTTGCCCTGCCGGAGGGCAAAAAACGCGGCCGCCAAATGTTCCTTTTCCCCATATTTCCTTGCCATACCGTGACTTCTCCCACATTTTCCCGATTGAATCTTTTTTGGCACATTCGTTGCAGAGTCATGTTTATAAGAATCTATCGTTCCAAAAACCTTTCACCGGAGATAATCTATGAACATGAACAAACGGCTGTTGGCGTGGGCTGGTGCTGCAATGCTGGTTCTTCAGGCATCCAGCGTGATGGCCGATCAGTTGCAGGATATTCAGAAGCGCGGCGTACTGCGCGTGGCGGTACCGCAGGATTTCCCACCGTTTGGGTCGGTGGGCAAGGATTTGCAACCTGAAGGGTATGACATCGACATGGCGCAGTATCTGGCCGACAAGATGAAACTTAAGTTGCAACTGGTGCCGGTCACCAGCGCCAACCGCGTACCTTATCTGCAAACCGATAAAGTGGATCTGGTGATCTCCAGCCTCGGGAAAAACGCCGAGCGTGAGAAAGTCATCGATTTCAGCAACGCTTATGCCCCGTTCTTTCTCGGCGTTTTTGGCGCGAAGGGCGACAAGCTGGCTGATCTGAGCGCGCTTTCTGGCAAAACTATCGGCGTAACCCGTGGTGCGGTGGAAGATCTGGCGCTGACCGATGTGGCACCCAAAGACGCCAAAATTCAGCGTTACGAAGATAACAACACTACGCTGTCTGCATATCTGTCCGGTCAGGTGGAATACATTGCTACCGGCAACCTGGTGGTAGCGGCAATTGCCCGTATGAATCCAGCCAAAGCTCCTGAATCGAAAGTGATGCTGAAAGATTCACCGTGTTTCGTCGGCCTGCGTAAAGACGAACCGGCACTGAAAGCGAAAGTGAACGAACTGATCGCCGAAGGCGTGAAAGATAAGACGCTGAACACGTTGTCCGAAAAATGGATGAAGGCTCCGCTGCCGGCTTCCATCGGCGCGTAACCAGTAGTTTGATGAGGATCTTTTATGACCTATCAGCTTAACTTTAGCGCGCTGTGGCCGTATATGCCGGAGTTGTTGGCTGGTTTGTGGACCACCATTGAGCTGACGGTGATGGCAACGATTGGCGGCGTCGCGATCGGGATTTGCGGCGCGGCCATTCGCTGCGGCAACCATAAAACCCTGCGCGCAGCGTGGGGCGTGTACGTCGAAGCCATCCGTAATACGCCGTTTGTCGTACAGCTGTTTTTCATCGTATTTGGCCTGCCTGCCATTGGCCTGAAAATGACCGCAGGCGAGGCGGCGCTGCTGGCGATGCTGATTAACCTCGGCGCGTATAGCACCGAAATTATCCGCGCCGGAATTCAGGTGACGCCGAAAGGCCAGTGGGAAGCGGGACGCGTGCTGGGGCTGAGCCGCAGCCAGACATTTCTGCGCATCGTCCTGCCACCGTCGCTCAAGCGTATTTACCCGTCGCTGGTCAGCCAGTGCATTATCGTGATGCTCGGTTCTTCCGTGGTATCGCAGGTGTCCTATGAAGAACTGACGTTCGCCGCCAACCTCATTCAGTCGCGCACGTTCCTCAGTTTTGAAGTGTATCTGGTCACCACGCTGTTCTATTTACTGCTGTCGGTTGCGATGCGTCAGTTATTGCTGCTGGCCGGACGCCGCTTCTTTGGGAGTGAAAACTGATGATGACGTTCTCCGACTGGGACATTGTGCGCAATCTGCTGCTGGCGGCGCGCTGGACGATTCTGCTTTCGCTGACCGCCTTCATCGGCGGCACGCTGGTCACCCTGCCGTTGCTGCTGATGCGCCTGACCAAACGTCGCTGGCCGTCGTTGTTTGTGCGTTTGTATTCCGAACTCTTTCAGGGCACGCCGCTGCTGATGCAGCTGTTTCTGGCGTTCTTCGGCCTCGGTTTGTTTGGTATCAACGTCAGTCCCTGGACGGCGGCAGCCCTGGCGCTGACGTTGTATACCAGCGCCTATCTGGTGGACATCTGGAGCGGCAGCATTGCTGCACTGCCGAAGGGCCAGTGGGAAGCCTCACGCTGCCTTGGCCTGAACTTTGGTCAGACGCTATGGCGCGTGGTCGCCCCGCAGGCGCTGCGCATCGCGATTGCGCCGACCGTTGGGTTTTCCGTTCAGGTGGTGAAAGGTACCGCGCTGGCGTCGATTATCGGTTTTGTCGAGCTGACCAAAGCGGGCACGATGCTCAATAACGTGACGTTTGAGCCGTTCAAAGTGTTCGGATTAGTGGCGCTGGGCTACTTCCTGATGTGTTATCCGCTGTCGCGTTATAGCCAGCATTTAGAAAAATCGTTGCGTGGAGATAAACAATAATGCCGCTGATCACAATTAATCAGGTTCAAAAATTTTACGGCCAGAATCACGTCCTGAAAGGCGTGGATCTGGACATCGACAGCGGCGAAGTGATCTCCATCATTGGCCGCAGCGGCTCCGGGAAAAGCACGCTGTTACGCTGCATGAACGGGCTGGAAGGCTATCAGGACGGCAGCATCAAACTTGGCGGAATGACAATCACCGACCGCGACTCGCAGGCGCGTGACATTAGCCGTTCGGTCGGCATGGTGTTCCAGAGCTTTAATCTTTTCCCGCACATGACCGCGCTGGAAAATGTCATGCTCGCACCGCGCCGGGTGCTGAAAAAATCCGCCGCCGAATGCCGTGAACTGGCCGCGCAGATGCTGGCGAAAGTCGGTCTGGCGGATCGCATGGATTATTACCCGTCCAACCTCTCCGGCGGTCAGCAGCAACGCGTGGCGATCGCCCGTGCGCTGGCGATGAATCCGAAAGTGCTGTTGTGTGACGAAATCACCTCGGCGCTCGATCCGGAACTGGTCGGCGAAGTATTGAAAGTGCTCGAGCAGCTGGCGAAAGAGGGTATGACGCTGGTGCTGGTGACGCACGAAATGAATTTTGCCCGCGAAGTGGGCGACCGCGTGGTGTTTATGCATCAGGGCACCGTGTGGGAACAGGGCGAAAGCCGGGCGCTGTTTGCCAACCCGCAAACTCCGGAGTTAAAACAATTTATCGCATCGGTACGCGGCCTGAATGAGGCTGCGGTCTGACGAACTTCCTATTAAGGATCAATCATGCTGGACATCAAAACACTCGGACAAATCAACCCGCCAACCCGTCTGCTGATGGGGCCGGGGCCGATCAACGCTGACCCTCGCGTGCTGCGGGCGATGGCGAGCCAGCTGGTCGGGCAATATGACCCGGTTATGACCGGCTACATGAACGAAGTCATGGCGCTGTACCGCGCGCTGTATAAAACCGAAAACCAGTGGACGTTCCTGATCGACGGCACCTCGCGCGCCGGTATCGAAGCGGTGCTGCTGTCCGGTATCCGTCCGGGCGACAAAGTACTGGTGCCTGTGTTTGGCCGTTTCGGTCATCTGCTGTGTGAAATCGCCCGTCGCTGCCGCGCCGAAGTTCACACCCTTGAAGCGCCGTGGGGCGAAGTGTTTGATCCGCAGCAAATCGAAGATGCCATTAAATCCGTGAAACCGCGCTGGCTGTTGACCGTGCAGGGCGACACCTCGACCACCATGTTACAGCCGCTGGAACAGCTGGGCGACATCTGCCGCCGCCATGGTGTGCTGTTCTATTC
The DNA here is from genome assembly GCA_013457415.1 of Enterobacteriaceae bacterium Kacie_13. Classification (NCBI taxonomy): domain Bacteria; kingdom Pseudomonadati; phylum Pseudomonadota; class Gammaproteobacteria; order Enterobacterales; family Enterobacteriaceae; species Enterobacteriaceae bacterium Kacie_13. Next base: position 3,610,669 of record CP045665.1, on the reverse strand, counting down.
AGACGCCACGGCCTCGTTCGGCGGTAACCCGATGGAAACCGATGCGTGGGGGTTAGACGCCGTATCCGCCGGTTTACAAAAATGCCTCGGTGGCCCGTCCGGCAGTTCGCCGGTTACCATCAGCCCGCGCTTTGAAGAACAGATCCGCCGCCGTAAATGTGTCGAAGAAGGGATCCGCACCGCCGATCACGCGGACGGCGATGAGGAGATGATCTACTCCAACTATTTCGATCTGGGCATGATCATGGATTATTGGGGCCCGGAGCGTCTGAACCACCACACCGAAGCCACCAGCATGCTGTTCGCCTCCCGCGAATGTGCGCGCATCATCCTTGAAGAAGGTCTGGATAACAGCATCGCACGCCACAAACTGCACGGCGGCGCGTTGCTGGCGGGGATTCAGGGGATGGGGCTGGAAGTATTCGGCGACCTGAATCACCGTATGAATAACGTGCTCGGCGTGGTCATTCCGCAAGGAATTCACGGCGAACAAGTGCGTCAGATGATGCTCAACGATTTCAGCATTGAGATCGGCACCTCCTTTGGTCCGCTGGCTGGGAAAATCTGGCGTATCGGCACCATGGGCTACAACGCCCGCAAAGACTGCGTGTTGCAGACGCTGGTGGCGCTGGAAGCCGTGCTCAACCGTCTGGGCTTTGCGTCGAAATACGGCGCAGGCGCACAGGCCGCGTGGGAACATTACGCAGGAGGTCAGTAATGGCAGAAGCCTTAACGCTGGCCGCGGTATCCGAAAGTGCCGCACGGGCGGCCGAACGGGTGATGGCGCGCTGCGACACACTGGCTGCTATCAGCGAAACGCCGGAGCAGCTAACCCGCGTTTATCTGTCGCCTGAACATTTACGGGCCAACCATCTGGTGGGCGAATGGATGGTGGCCGCCGGAATGCGCGTCTGGCAGGACAGCGTTGGCAACATCTGCGGGCGCTATGAGGGACGGGATCCTTCTGCGCCTGCGCTGCTGCTCGGCTCCCATCTCGACAGCGTGCGTAACGCGGGGCGCTACGACGGCCCGCTCGGCGTACTGACGGCGCTGGAAGTGGTGTCGTATTTGCATCAGAACGCCATCCGCCTGCCGATGGCGGTAGAAGTCGTCGGATTCTGCGATGAAGAGGGCACGCGTTTTGGTATCACGCTGCTCGGCAGTCGCGGGCTGACCGGCACCTGGCCCGCCGACTGGCTGGAACGTCGGGACGCACAGGGGATTTCTGTTGCCGAAGCGATGATTAACGTCGGGCTGGAGCCACTGCACATTGGCGCATCCCGTCGCGCCGTCGGCGATTTCTGCGCGTATCTGGAATTGCATATCGAGCAGGGGCCGTGCCTGCAAACGGCGGATGTGCCGCTTGGTGTGGTGACGGCGATAAACGGTGCCCGACGCCTGAACTGCCAGTTCACCGGCCATGCAGGTCACGCGGGTACCGTGCCGATGGGGCAGCGTCAGGATGCGCTGACCGCCGCCGCCGAATGGACGCTGGCGATCGAAAGTATCACTACCTCCGCCGGTCACAATCTGGTTGCGACCGTCGGCACGCTGGAATGTCAGCCCGGCGCGGTGAACGTGATTGCGGGGCAGGTGAAATTGTCTCTCGACGCCCGTGGGCCGAGCGATGAAGATTTATGTGCGTTGCTGAAAGTTTTGCTGGCGAAAGGCCATGAGATTGCCGAACGTCGCGGGCTGACGTTCGGGGCCGAACAGTTTTACGGCATCAGCGCGACGGAATGCGACGAAGGGTTGCAGCACCGTCTGAATCAAAGCATTTTGCCGTTGCAGGGGCAGGCGATGTCCTTGCCGAGCGGGGCGGGGCACGACGCCATTGCTATCGCCGAATGCTGGCCGGTGGGTATGTTGTTCGTGCGTTGCAAAGACGGCATCAGCCATCATCCGGACGAATCGGTCACGACCGGTGACGTAGCGTTTGCAGTGCAGGCCTACATCAATACGGTGCTGAGTTTCGGGGATGGGCATTTATGACGCTCGAAGAGTTTAATGCGCTGTCCGAATTCGAGGCCGTCGCACTGCTGCGTCCGCTGGTGAATATTCCCGCCTGGGCGAAACAGGTCAGCGACGCGCGACCTTATTCCTCAACCGACCGGCTTATGCAGTGCGCCGACGCCGCCTGTCAGCACTGGCAGGCGGCAGATATCACACAGGCGCTGTCCGCACATCCGCGCATCGGCGAGCGGGCTGGTGGCAGCAGTAAAGAAGCACAACTGTCGCGCGGCGAACAGGCGACGTTGAACATCAGCCATCAGGACATTATTGATGCGTTGCACGAGGGTAATCAGCGCTACGAGCAGCGCTTTGGCCGGGTGTTTTTGATCCGTGCCAAAGGCCGTCGTTCAGAAGAGATCCTTGAGAATCTGCAACGGCGGTTACAGAATTCGCCGGAAACCGAAAGTCAGGAAACTGCACAGCAACTCAAAGAGATTACCCTGCTGCGCTTAAAGGAGATTTTCAGCCATGACTAAAATTACCACGCATATTCTCGATACATCCCTCGGTCAGCCCGCCGCCAGTGTACGTATCTGGCTGGAAAAAATTGACGGGCAGAACATCACCCGAATCAGTGAAACGCAGACCGACGCCGATGGCCGCGCGGCAAAATTAACGCCGGACGCAGTGCCGTCAGGCCACTACCGCTTGTGTGCGGATATCGGCGCGTACTTCGCCGCAACCGGCCGTGAGACGCTGTACTGCTCGGCGATCATCGACGTGCTGATTGCCGGCGATCAGGATCACTATCATCTTCCGCTGCTGATCAGCCCCTATTCTTATTCGACGTATCGAGGAAGCTGAATCAGCGAAAAGCAAAGTATTCGCTGTGAAATTGGTCTGCGGGCAGGTGCAGCCATGCCAGTTGGCTGTTCAGGGCGTTGGCAAACCCTTGCGGACCACAAAAATAAACGTCTGTCGCGGGGAGAAGATGATTCTCGCTAATCTCTTCTCCTTGTAATTTCTCACCCTGATCGCTGTAGATGACCTTTAAAGAAACATCCGGACGCCCGGCAGTAAGATGCTGCAGACGTGGCAGAAATGGCGCTTCTGCGGGGTTTCTTACGCAATAATATAGCGACACTTTCTTTTGCAAGACGCTCTGACTACGGGATAATTCTTCCAGCCACGCAATAAACGGTGTAATCCCAATACCTGCCCCCACCCAAACCTGACTCTCCCGCTGACTGTAGGTGAAATGGCCGTAAGGGCCTTCAATCTGCACGGGGTGACCTTTTTCAAGTCGCGACGGCAAATCGCTGGTGTAGTCGCCGAGAGATTTAATGGCCAGTTCGATGCGGTATTCACCGTCATAACTCACGACGGTAAAAGGATGCTGACCTTCACCATCATTGAAATCGATATAAACAAACTGCCCGGCTTTGTAAGTCAGACGACGGGGAAGCTGGACGCTGAAGATAATCAGATCGGCATTTTTCAGAATAATTTCGCCGATAACCGCATCTATTTTGCGTCGTTTCCCGATATATCCGAGCAGTGAGATGAAAGCCGCATAGCTGCCAGCCAGACACAGCAACAAAGTGCTGGCGATAAAGATCATTCCCGGTTCGGTATGAGTCAGCAGGCCGACAACGTGCAATGTTGCCATAAGAAACATGACGCCCATCAGTTTGTGGGACAGCTTAAATTTGGTGTAGGTGAAACGCTGAATCAGGCTGATAGCAATGAGGGCAACCATCAGGTACAACGCCCATTCGCCCAGTTGTTCAAAGCGGTCTTTCCACGAGACTGCTTCGTTAGCCGCATGCTGCGGGCCTTCCAGATAGCCCAGTTCAACCAGCCATTTCCCGCCTTGCGAAAATAGCCAGTGCAGAACAATGAAAATACCCGCCGCAATGCCCAAATGCTTATGGTGGCGGTACATTTTGTCCAGTCCTCGCACCCTTTTCTCAAGCCAGCGCGGGCGCAAAGACATCACCATCGTCAGTGTCATTAACCCAAAACCAACCAGACCGGTGAGGTTAATCATCTGGTCACGCCAGTAGGCAACGCTTTGATCAACCTGAGAGAAAACAGTCCAATCGAGAAACCAGATTGCGATAAAAAAGATAACAGCCTTTAGCATAATGCCCTCCTGTATGTGAGGGCATAATATAATCGTTGTTAATTTTATGAATAACTGCTCATTTCAAGATGCATCGTTGCATATTTGAAACGATATTTTTTCCTCATCCCAGTGAAAAATGCGGATGCCGCAGGCGCACGCTTTTGGTCAGTGCCGCATGGCTGACGTCGCATTCGCGGTTGCTCTGACGGACCTGTTGCAGAAAGGCCATCAGCAGCGGATTCGGGCGCTCGCGGCGTGACATCAGCTCCGGTTGCCCCTGAACGCCGACAAAGTACGGATGATTCATCAGTTCCACCGCCTGCGCCTGTTCCCCGCTTTCATCCCTTCCAGACACTCTCAGACCGGCGTTTTCCAGCTCGCTGAGGATGTGCGGATTCAGATAACGGCGCTGGTTATAGCGCAGCGTGAATTCCTCGCCCATTTTATTTGCCAGCAGGCTACCCGCAGAGGTTTTCACCGGATGATTACCCAGACGCGGTTGTGAGTGCTCACTCAGCGGCAGTGCAGTTTGCAGGCTGCCTAGCGTAGACGGACCCTGCATCACCACGCACTCCTGCCCCAGCACCCGCTGACCCAGCGCCGTCACCATCTGATGCATCCCTTGATTAATGCCCAGCAGCGGCGTCAGGTTTTCCAGCGCCCACGTGGCAGTCGCCAGCGCCCCGGCCTGATAGTCACTATGGGTCAGCGTCGTGCCTGGCAAAACGATACCGTCGACGTCAAACAGGGTGGAATCGAGCTGGCTGCCGAGCAGTGCAGGCGTCACCCAGACCACCTCGATGTTCATTGCCAGTGCATCGGCGGCGTCTCCCAGTGCAGCGAGCATCGCCGGATAGCTGTCGCGCTGTTCAGCAAAATCCCCGACTAAGGCCACGCGTAGGGTTTTCCCGGCGCGCATCACCGGTTGTGATACCGATCCTAATGCCCAGCGCCCGAAGGCATCGCGCCCCCAGCCGTTACTGCGAACTTTGCCGGTGATGCAGTCTTCCAGCTGGAATTTATCCTGATGGCGCATCACGATTAATGATTCTGTTTCGATGCCGTGTGCGGTGATTTGGGCGCTCAATTCGGCTGAGAAAGGTTCACGCAGCGGCACCACGATATCTTCTTTAAGTGCCCGATAAATAAGTGATTCCAGGCTGGATTCAGCACCCGCACCGCGCCCGGTCAGGCGCTCCAGCCACACAAGCCCGCTGGTCAATGCATGACCTTGCGCCGTGACGTGCTGACGGGCATTAGGGAAGCGACGCGTATCATGACTGACGGGAAAGTGACACAGCGGCAACGCGCGCAATTCAGCAAGTATCGCTGCCATCGCGCCGTACAATGCAGGTTCGGGCGTGGAGTGTGCAATAAAGGTGATGGTCATCAGGTGTCCTCTGTCAGATGTTTTTGCGGGGGTATTGAATGCAAGAACTGATCCATACAGCGGTCTGCTTACATGTCCTGACAAAAAGAGCGCGGTGGCTCGCAAAAGTGATCTTCGGTAACACTTCACTACTACGAAACGTCACGCTGTTAAGACCATAACGCGCTAGTCTATCGCCGGTTGTTCTAAACCCTACACTCATTAAGGAAGCATCATGTCAGCATCAATTTATGCGAGTACGGCGGCGCAGTTTGTTCGTGGTTTACAGAATCTCTCCGCGCTGCTGGAAAAAGGCGCGGCCTGGGCGCAGGAGAACGGAAAATCTGAGGAAGAGATCCTCAACACCCGTCTGGCCGAAGATATGTATCCCCTGGCGCGTCAGGTGCAGATCACCAGTGATATGTCGAAAGGTGCAATCGCCCGTCTGGCCGGTATCGCCGCTCCGGCGATGGAAGACACCGAAACCACGTTCGCGCAGTTACAGGAACGTATTGCGAAAACCCTGCACTTCATCGAAAGCGTGAAACCGGAACAGCTGGAAGGGGATGAAGCCCGGCCGATCGTCGTGAAAGGTAAAAACTTCGAACTTAATTTCACCGCACACAGTTACGTCACTACCTTCGCCGTCCCGAACTTCTATTTCCACGTCACTACTGCGTACAATATTTTACGTCACGTTGGCGTGAAAATTGGGAAGTCTGATTTTATTGGTCAGGTTTAATGATTATCTAGCCTGTATAATAAGAAGAGAGGCGTAATTTATATTACGCCTCTCTTTAATAAAATTATAGTCGATAAGGTTTAATTTGTTTTTATCAAACTCTGTGAGTTTAACAGGATAACCTTTCTCATCTACCACCTTAATATCGACGATGATCTCAATCTGCATATTACCATTGGCATATAAAGAGACTGTATTTTGACCCGGTGGGGTTCTTACGGAGAATTTTTCGACTTTGCTCCATGTAGATCTTGATATAGTAATTCCTCTTTTTAAATGAATTGGAAGGGCGTGGTGTATATACGCGATCCCATTGAATTTAGTTCTGAGGAATTTATTTTCTTAATAATTTCACATCAAAAATTTTTTATTTGCAGTGGGTTATACATGATAATTATTATTGAGCCATTATTGTTGTAACTGAGATTTTTTATTGTATATTCAGCATGTTTTTTGGCAACTAACACATTTTCACAATAGTTCCGTGTCTCCCTCTTGCGCAATTTTATAATCAAACAGGTCCGGCGCAAACTGACGTGGATCGACATCCTGGAACGTCGTGCTGACATCCCCCTGATAACGCGTTGACATCGCCCACAGCACGTCGCTGCTGTCGAACAAATCCACATCCTCATCCACCAGAATCACATTTTTCAACTCTGAATAAGCTGCCAGTGCAATCAGCGCGGGCGATGGATTTTTGCGGCACGGAAACGGCGCCTGCCAGTTCCACCGGGCGGTTACGCAGGGCGCCCGCCACGGAAAGCTCGTCAAAGCCAAACGGCGTGGTCGGCGCTTCGAAACACGCACCGATATAAATCGCCGGATCAAGGCCCATATTGATGGTGACCGGCAGCGGTTTACCGGCCGGCTCCGCTTTCTGGCGGAACACTTCGATATGACGTCCGGCGGCTAAGAACATCGACAGTTCGTCTTTACCCTGCACGCACAAACGGTGGATAGTGACATCCGCTGACGCCCGGCTCGGGATCACTTGCCAGTACCAGCCCGAGGCAGAAGAACGGGCCAGCATCGAGCGGCGTATTGGTCGGTGCGGGCAGCAGTTTTCGCAGATCAAAACCCGGCTTAATCGTGCAGTAAAAACGTATCTGCATCACGCCAGGCGGGGAAGGACTCCCGGTAATCCTGCAATGCTTCCAGCGACAGTTCGGCCTCAATGATCATCGCTGAACCTGGCTCGGCGCGCGCCAGCTCTTCGCCCAGCGGATTGATGATCAGGCTATCGCCGCTATAATGATGGCCGTTGTCGTCATCGCCGACGCGGTTACATCCGGCCACGTAGGCCTGATTTTCAATGGCACGGGCGGTAAGCAGCGTCTGCCAGTGATGACTGCGGCGCGCTGGCCAGTTGGCGACATACAGCGCCAGATCGTAATCCTGATTATTGCGCGAAGCGACCGGGAAACGCAGGTCGTAACAGACCTGTGGCAGGATACGCCAGCCGCGCCATTCAACGATTTCACGACGTTTGCCGGGAATATAATAGTTGTGCTCACCCGCCATGCGGAACAGATGGCGCTTATCGTAAAAATGTACGTGTCCCTGCGGTTCTACCAGCAAAAAGCGGTTCACGGCGCCTTCGGGGGTGCTCAGCGCCACGCTGCCACCCACCATCGCATTGAGTTTTTGTGCCCACTGTTGCAGCCACTGCACCACACGAGATTGTGGCAATGCACTGGCCGGTGCCTGCATGGCAAAGCCGGTGGTGAACATTTCCGGCAGGACAATCAAATCCCTGCCGGTCAGCGCGCCAAGCAGGCCGTCGAAATGAGCGAGGTTAGCCTCGCCATCAAGCCAGACCAGCGGCTGTTGCAGTACGGACAGTTTTAAAGTTGACACAGGCGCTCCGAGGCCGCGTCCAGCGTGGCTTCCTGTTTGGCGAAGCACAGCCGGATCAGTTTATGTGGGAATGGCGCGGCGCAGAATACCGACATCGGAATGGCCGCCACCCCCACATGTTCAGTCAGCCAGTGGCAGAATGCAACATCGTCCAGATCCGATACATCGCTGTAATCGACCAGCAGGAAATAGGTTCCCTGACTCGGCAATACTTTCAGGCGGCTGTTGGCCAGTCCCTGCGCCAGGCGGTCGCGCTTAGCCTGATAAAATGTCGGTAATTCCTGCCAGTGTTCTGGTGCTTCACGCAGCATATCCGCCAGCGCCAGCTGAACCGGTGTGGTGATTGAAAACGTCAGATACTGATGCACTTTACGCAGTTCGGCGCTGATGACAGCAGGCGCGATGCAATACCCGACGCGCCAGCCAGTCATGTGATAAGTCTTACCAAACGACGAAACCGCGATGGCGCGCTGACGCAGCAGCGGATGGCGCAACACGCTGGCGTGGCCTTGCGGTGAGAAGCAGATATGTTCGTAGACTTCGTCGCTCAGTACAAAAATGTGGCGGTCGGCGATTGTCTGCCAGAGCTGCTCGACGTCGCTGTCTTGCCAGACAGTCGCCGACGGATTGTGCGGGGTGTTGATGATCACCAGTTTGGTGCGGTCGGTAATCTGGTCGGCAAATTCCGCCCAGTTGACTTTGAATTCCGGCGGCTGGAGCTGGATGCGTTTCATCACGCCGCCCGCCAGTTCTACCGCAGGCGCATAGCAGTCGTAGCTGGGATCAAAGGCAATCACTTCATCACCTTTCGACACCAGCGCGGTAATGGCAATGTAGAGGGATTCAGTCGCCCCGGCAGTGATGGTGATATCGCTATTCGCGTCGGGCGCGAACCCGTAAATTTGTTCCGTTTTCGCGGCAATGGCTTCGCGCAGCGGCGCAGTTCCGGTCATCGGCGCGTACTGATTAGAACCCTGGCTGACGTGATACGCCAGACGCTCACGCAGATACTCGGGGCCGTCGAAATCAGGAAATCCTTGCGAGAGATTAATTGCGTTATGTTTCTGCGCCAGGGCACTCATTTGAGTAAAAATCGTGGTGCCTAACGCGGGAAGTTTGCTTTCGGGGATCAGTGCGGCTGTGCTCATGGCGGGTCAATACTCCTGGACCGGTGCAGATAGCGATGTTGCTCACAATATAACACGATGTTAATATTTGGCAATCAAGACGCTTAGATGGCTAAATGCCAATTCAGTCTAGAACATATCAAATATTTATATATCGCGATTTTTACCTCACTTTCAGCCCATCAACGTACGGTTTTTCAGGAATACGATGACAGAAAATTTGCAACTGGGCGCGCTGCTGGCGGCCTGTCACTGGATTGGTCAGAAGGGCTGGAGCCCGGCGACCGGCGGCAATATGTCGGTGCGTTCGGGCGCGGAACATTGCCTTATCACCGAATCGGGCAAAGACAAAGGCTCGCTGACCGCAGAGGATTTTCTGCTGGTCGAACTGGCAAGCGGTCTGGCGCCGGGCGGGCGTCGTCCTTCTGCAGAAACCGGTCTGCATACCATGCTTTATTCGCACGACCCGCAAATTGGCGCGGTGCTGCATACTCATTCAGTGAATTCGACGGTGCTGTCCCGTGTGGAACGCAGCGGCACGCTGGTACTGGAAGGCTACGAGATGCAGAAATCCCTCAGCGGACAGACGACGCATTTGGATCGGGTGCTTATTCCTATTTTTGACAACAGTCAGGAAATTTCCACGCTGGCTGATAAAATTATGGCTTCAACAGAGCACGCGCCACTGCAGTATGGTTTTCTGCTGCGGGGCCACGGGTTAACCTGCTGGGGCAAAGATGTGGCCGAGGCGCGTCGCCATCTGGAAGGTCTGGAATTTCTGTTCCAGTGTGAACTGCAACGTCGTCTGCTGGAGGCAAAATGATCCGCGCCATTGTCACTGATATTGAAGGCACCACCACTGACATCCGTTTTGTGCATCAGGTGTTATTCCCTTATGCACGTCAGCGTCTGGCCGAATTCCTGCGTCAGGAGCACGAACAGGCGGACGTCGCGGCCGCACTGGACGGCCTGCGGGCCGAAATTGACCGGCCACAGGCCAGCATCGAAGCGCTGATCGAACAACTTTTCACTTATATGGATAACGATGTGAAATCGACATCGCTGAAAGTGTTGCAGGGCATCATCTGGCGTACCGGCTATGAAAACGGGGATTTCCGCGGGCATTTGTATGACGACGTCGCGCCGCAGTTGCGGGCGTGGCATAAAGATGGCCTGAAGCTCTGCGTCTATTCTTCCGGTTCGGTAGATGCGCAAAAACTGTTGTTCGGTCACAGCGACGCAGGAGATTTAACGCCGCTGTTCAGTGGTTATTTTGATACCCGTGTGGGTGCCAAGCGCGAGACGGAGTCGTATCAAAACATCGCCGAACAACTGATTTTACCGCCACAGGATGTACTGTTTTTATCCGACATCCGTCAGGAACTCGACGCCGCACGCTCAGCGGGCTGGCACACCTGTCAGCTGATCCGCGACGACGCCGATGATGTCAGCGATCACCTGCAAGTTAATCGTTTTGATCAGATAGCCTT